>NZ_JBHXCS010000001.1:0-646210 GCF_042725215.1 Corynebacterium sp. NPDC060344
GAGCCGACGGTGTCGGTGGCGAAGGCGACGTCCGCACCGAGCAGCTCACCGAGCCGGGTCGCGGCCGGGGCGAGCGAGAAGGCCGGGTCCGGGGCGCCCTTGGGACGGCCCAGGTGGGAGGCCACGACCACGCGGGCGCCGGCCTCGGCGAGCTTCGCGATGGTGGGCTGGACAGCGCGGATGCGGCCGTCGTCGGTGATGGCGCCGCCCGCGAGCGGCACGTTGAGGTCGGCGCGGACGAAGACCCGCTTGCCGGAGACACCTTCGGCGAGAAGTTCGTCGATCGTCTTCATATGTGTTTCTACTCCTTTTCCCATGGGCTTGCGGCCCCTGCGGGGGGGGGCGAGAGGGACGAGGCAGACAACAGGGCCCGTGCGGCGCTTCGTCGCGCAGCCCGGACCCTGTTGCTCACATTGTGGTGCCTTGCCCTACGTGCTTAGAGCTGACCGCCGACGTAGACGGAGAGGTCGACGAGGCGGCAGGAGTAGCCCCACTCGTTGTCGTACCAGGAGACGACCTTGACCTGGTCGCCGATGACCTTGGTCAGCGGCGCGTCGAAGATGGAGGAACGCGGGTCACCCTCGATGTCCTTGGACACGATCGGGTCCTCGTTGTAGCCGAGGACGCCGGCCAGCGCCTCCGACTCGGAGGCCTTCTTGATGGCGGCGTTGACGGACTCGACCGTGACCGGCTTCTTCGCGGTGAAGGTCAGGTCGGTGACGGAGCCGGTCGGGGTGGGCACGCGCAGGGCGTAGCCGTCCAGCAGGCCCTTGAGCTGCGGCAGGACCAGGGCGACGGCCTTGGCGGCGCCGGTGGAGGTCGGGACGATGTTCAGGGCGGCGGCGCGGGCGCGGCGCAGGTCCTTGTGCGGGGCGTCGTGCAGGCGCTGGTCGCCGGTGTAGGCGTGGATGGTGGTCATGAGGCCACGCTCGATGCCGAACTCGTCGTCCAGGACCTTGGCCATCGGGGCCAGGCAGTTGGTGGTGCACGACGCGTTGGAGATGATGTTGTGCTTCTCCGGGTCGTAGTCCGTGTGGTTGACGCCGACGACGAACGTCGCGTCCTCGTTCTTCGCCGGAGCGGAGATGATGACCTTCTTCGCGCCACCCTCGATGTGGGCCTTGGCGGCCTCGGCATCGGTGAAGAAGCCGGTGGACTCGACGACGATGTCGACGTCGTTCTCGCCCCACGGCAGGTTCTTCGGGTCGCGCTCGGCCCACGCGATGATGCGCTTGCCGTCGACGGTGATGGACTCGTCGTCGTAGGTCACCTCGGCGTCGAGCTTGCCCATGATCGAGTCGTACTTCAGCAGGTGGGCCAGCGTCTTGTTGTCGGTCAGGTCATTGACCGCCACGATCTCCAGATCGGCGCCCTGCGCGACCGCGGCGCGGAAGAAGTTGCGTCCGATGCGACCGAAGCCGTTGATGCCTACACGAACCGTCACGATGATCTCCTCCAAAGGAATCGGCTAAAAAGTGCCATTCGGCCCGTGGACCGGGCCAACTGGTTCATCTCCGAATTGTACGTGGGGTTGCGGCGTTGCGCAGTGGAGGAATGCCCGAATTCTAGTGAGACACCTCACCAACGGGCATGTCGTGCCGAAAATATGCCCGTTTGGGCGTGATCCGGTTCATCCGGACGGTCGTGCCGGCCGCTACTCGTCGTCGAAAAGCTCGTCGGTGACCACCGACGACGTATCCGGCATGCCGGTCTCCGCGGCGCGGCGGTCCGCCATCGACAGCAGGCGCCGGATGCGCCCGGCGACTGCGTCCTTGGTCATCGGCGGATTGGCCAGCTGGCCGAGCTCCTCCAGCGACGCCTGGCGGTGCGCGACGCGCAGCTCGCCGGCGGTGATCAGGTGCTCGGGGACCTCGTCGCCGAGGATCGCCAGCGCGCGCTCGACCCGGGCGGCGGCCACGACGGCGGCGCGGGCGGAACGGCGCAGATTGGCGTCGTCGAAGTTGGCCAGGCGGTTGGCCGTGGCGCGGACCTCGCGGCGCATGCGCTGCTCCTCCCACTCCAGGCGGGTGGTCTGGGCGCCCATGCGGGTCAGCAGCGCGCCGATGGCCTCGCCATCGCGGATGACCACGCGGTCTCCCCCGCGGGTCTCCTTGCTCTTGGCGGCGATGCCCAGCCTCCGGGCACAGCCGACCAGCGCCAGGGCGGCCTCCGGGCACGGGCACGTGACCTCCAGCGCCGACGATCGGCCGGGCTCGGTGAGGGAACCGTGCGCGAGGAACGCACCGCGCCATGCCGCTTCGGCGTCGAGGACCGTGCCGCCGATGACCTTCGGCGGCAGGCCCCGGACGGGACGCCCGGAACGGTCGACCAGGCCCGTGCGCCGGGCCAGATCTTCGCCGCCCTCGGCAACGCGGACGATGTAGCGGGCCGACTTGCGCAGCCCACCCGGGCTGAGCACCTGCAGCTCCGGCTCATGGCCGAACACCGAATCGATCATCCCCCGCAGGCGCCGGGCCACGGCACCGGAATCCAGCTCCGCTTCGATGACGATGCGCCCCGCCACCAGATGCAGGCCACCGGCGAACCGCAGCATCGCGGCGACCTCCGCCGACTGCGCGCTCTCCTGGCCGACCGGCACGCGCGCCAGCTCATCCTTCACCTTGGGCGTCAACGCCATGTGGTCGATCTCCTCACTCCGCGGCGACCCGTTCGCCGTGCAGGGCAGTGTAGCCGCCCGGCTCAGCGGGCCAGCAACTCCCCCAGCGCGGCCGCCACCTTCCGGGGATCGTGCCGCTCGGTCCATCCGCCATCGTCGTCAAGCTCGCGCACGTCGGCGTAGACCACGTCGGCCGACAGGGTCGCCGCCGCCCGCTCCAGGTACCCGCGCTCGGAAGAACCGCCCATCGTCGACTCGTCGACGAGGATGGTGTCCAGCTTCAGGTCCGGCGCGTGCTGGGCCAGCATGTGCACGTGGCGCTCCGAGGAGAACCCCGCGGTCTCCCCCGGCTCGGAGGAAAGGTTGAGCACGACGACGCGGTGCGCCTTAGTCTCGCGCAGCGCCTGCACCAGCTGCGGGACCTGCAGATGCGGCAGCACCGACGTGAACCACGAGCCCGGGCCGAGGGTGACCATGTCCGCGGACATGATCGCCTCCACCGCATCCGGCGTCGCCGGCGGCTGCTCCGGGATGAGGCGGATGCGCCGCACCTGCCCCGGCGTGGTGGCCACCGCGACTTGGCCGCGCACCGGGCGCACCACGCGGGCATCGTCCTCCAGCCCGACGACCTCCGCCTCGATGTCCAGCGGGCGCGGCGACATCGGCAGCACCCGGCCGCAGATGCCCAGCAGCGAACCGACCTCGTCGAGAGCCTCGACCTCGCTGCCCAGCACGCTGGTCAGGCCCGCGATGATCAAATTGCCCACGGCATGTCCGGCCAGCGCGCCGGTGCCCCCGAACCGGTGCTGCAGGACCTCCTCCCACAGCGTGCCGCGCTCGTCCTCGGCCGACAGCGCCGCCAGCGCCATGCGCAGATCGCCGGGCGGGATCTGGCCCAGCTCGCGGCGCAGGCGGCCGGACGAGCCGCCGTCGTCGGCGACGGTGACCACGGCGGTGACGTCATCGGCGATGCGCCGCACCGCGCGCAGCGTCGCGAACAGGCCATGGCCTCCGCCGAGGCTCGTGATGGCGGTCATGGGAAAGACTCCTTGTGTCGATTCGGGTGCCGGGGGCGTCGAGAGGGCCGCGCGCCCCGGTCAGTCCCGCTCGATGTCGCGGTGGACGACGCTGACGTCGATGCCGTTGAACTCGCCGAGCCGGCGCCCCAGGGCCTCCGACATGGCCACGCTGCGGTGGTGGCCGCCGGTGCAGCCGATGGCGATGGTCATGTGGTTCTTCCCCTCGCGGCGGTAGCCCGGGAGGATGACGGAGACGAGCTGTTCGACGGTGTCCAGCCAGCGCGGGGCATCGTCCTGCCCCAGCACGTACTCGGAGACGTCGCGGTCGGTGCCGCGGCCCGCGCGCAGGCCCGGCACCCAATACGGGTTGGGCAGGAACCGCACGTCGAGGAGCAGATCCGCATCGCGCGGCGCGCCGTGCTTGAAACCGAAGGACTGGATGGTCACCCGCTGCCCGCGCGACGAGGGGTCCGAGAAATGGACCTCCAGTGCGCGGCGCAGGTCGTGGACGGACATCTTCGACGTGTCCAGCACCAGATCCGACATCGCCTTGATCCCGGACAGCATCTGCCGCTCGCGCTGGATGCCGTGCGTCAGCGTCCCCGACTCCTGCAGGGGGTGCGTGCGGCGGACGGAATCGTAGCGGGCGATGAGCGTGTCGTCGTCGGCGTCGAGGAAGATGACCATCGGCCGGCGGCCGGTCTCGTGCAGGCGATCGAGGACGTCGCCCAGCGAGCCGGCGAAGGCCCGCGACCGCACGTCGGTGACGATGGCCAGGCGCTCCACCGGCGAGTCCGCCTCGAAGGACAGCTCGACCATGCGCATGATCAACTCGGGCGGCAGATTGTCCGCGACGTACCAGCCCATTTCCTCGAGCACGGCGGCGGCGGTGTTGCGGCCCGACCCGGACATTCCCGTGATCAGGACCAGTGACGTGTCGGGTTCCGCCGCACCGGCGTTGGCGTTGGTCATGCGTCCCAGCCTACGTGCGATCGGCGTGCAGCGCCGCGTGCACGGATTCGGCCAAAGAGGGCCCGAATCCGGGCACTTCGCGGATCTCGTCGACGGTGGCCCGTTTGAGTTTGGCCACCGACCCGAAGTGCTTGACCAGCTCCGAGCGCCGCTGCGGCCCGAGCCCCTTGATCCCGTCGAGCGCCGACGACCGCATGCGCTTGGACCGCTGCTGCCGGTGGTAGCCGATGGCGAAGCGGTGGGCCTCGTCGCGGATGCGCTGCATCAGGTACATGGACTCGGAGTTGCGCGGCAGGATGACGGGTTCGTCGTCGCCGGGCACCCAGATCTCCTCCAGGCGCTTGGCCAGCCCGACGAGCGTGACGTCGGTGACGCCGAGCTCGTCGAGGACCTCCTGGGCCGCCGCGACCTGCGGGGCGCCGCCGTCGACGATGAACAGCTGCGGCGGGTAGGCGAACTTGCGGCCGCTCACCGACTCCTCCACCACGCTTTCCGACGTCCCGGCGCCCTCCCCCGCGGCCTCCTCCTCGAACATGACGGAGTCGTCCTCGGGCACGGCGAGCTTGTCTTCGGCGTGGCGGCGGAACCGTCGGCGGACGACCTCGGCGATGGAGGCGACGTCGTCGGAATGCCCGTCGCCGGCGGCGTCCTTGATCCGGTAGCGGCGGTAGTCGACCTTGCGGGGCAGGCCGTCCTCGAAGACCACCAGCGACGCCACGACGTCGGTGCCCTGGATGTGGGAGATGTCGGTGCACTCGATGCGCAGCGGCGCCTCGTCCATGAACAGCGCGTCGCGGATGCCCTCCAGCGCCTGCGAACGGGCGGTGAGGTCTCCGCTGCGCTTGAGCTTGTGCTGCGCCAGCGCCTCGACGGCATTGCGGTGGACGGTTTCCAGCAGGGCCTTCTTGTCGCCGCGCTGGGGCACGCGGACGTCGACGGCGGTGCCGCGGATGCCCTGGAGGAATCCGGCGACCTCGCCGGCGTCGTCCGGGTCGGTCTGCACGAGGATTTCGCGCGGCACGGCCTCGGCGGCGCCGCTGGAATCGTCGCCGTCGACTTTCGCGTGTTCGGCGGCGTCGCCGTAGAACTGCGTCAAGAACGTCGACAGCAGCTTCGGCAGCGCCGGGTCCGGCTCGCCGTCGGGCAGCGGGCCTGTCTCGGAGTCGCCGGACTTCTCCACGACCCAGCCGCGCTGGCCGTGGATGCGGCCGCGGCGGACGTGGAAGATCTGCACGGCGGCCTCGAGCTCGTCGGAGGCGAAGGCGATGAAGTCGGCGTCGGTGGCGTCGCCGAGCACCACCGCCTGCTTCTCCATGACCTTCTCCACCGCGGCGAGGTCGTCGCGGATCTTCGCGGCCTTTTCGAAGTCGAGGTCCTCGGCCGCCGCGCCCATGTCCCGGCGCAACTGCGCGGTCAGCGGGCCGGTGTGGCCGGCCATGAAGGAGACGAAGCCGTCGACGATTTCCCGGTGCTCGGCGGCGGACACGCGGCCGACGCAGGGGGCCGAGCATTTGTCGATGTACCCAAGCAGGCACGGCCGCCCCAGCTGCTGATGGCGGTTGAACACGCCCTTCGAGCACGTGCGCGCCGGGAACACGCGGATGAGCAGGTCCAGGGTCTCCCGGATCGCCCAGGCATGGGAATAGGGCCCGAAGTAGCGCACGCCTTTGCGGCGCGGCCCCCGGTAGAGGAACAGGCGCGGGTACATCTCGCCGACGCTGACCGCGAGCATGGGATAGCTCTTGTCGTCGCGGTACATGACGTTGAACCGCGGATCGTAGCGCTTGATCCACGTGTACTCGAGCTGCAGCGCCTCGACCTCGGTGCGCACCACCGTCCAGATGACCTTCGAGGCGGACTGCACCATCTGGCGCGTGCGCGGGTGCAGGTTGGCGACGTCCTGGAAATAGTTGGACAGCCGCGCCCGGAGGTTCTTGGCCTTGCCGACGTAGAGGACGCGACCGCCATCGTCGAGGAAACGGTAAACGCCCGGCTCGACCGGGATGGTGCCGGGTGCCGGGCGGTACGTGGAGGGATCCGCCATCAGTCTTCCGGCATGTAGCGGTCCTCGAGTTCGCGGAAGCGGCGCACGGCCTCGACGACGGCGGCGCCGTCGCGGGACTGCAGCGCCCACATGGGCACGAACTCGAATTCGGGCAGCTCCAGGCGGGCCCAGCGGGCATCGGCCGGAAAGCTCAGGCCGTGGACGACGTCCCACGGGTAGAACCGGGCGCCGAGGAAGTTGCGCACCTCCACGCCGCGGGCGCCGGCGCGGACGCGCGGGCGCAGCATCAGCAGGCACGCCGCCGAAATGACGACGCCGAGAATGGGGAACGCCAGCACGTCGATGGACGTGACCTGCGCGCCGGTGTCGCCGACGTCGACGACGAAGCCCATGAACAGGTGGACCGCCATGACCACCGCCACCGCGCCCCAGGCCCAGAGCTTCATGGTCTTCGACGTCACCACCAGCTCCCAGCGGGAATCGGTGCGGTCGGCCGTCTTGTTGTCGCTCACGCGGATCACTCCTCGCCCAGGGCGCGCAGCAGCGCCGCGGTGTGCAGCGCGGCGATGGTGGCCTCGCGGCCCTTGTCCTCGACCGAGCCCTCCGCGCCCGAGCGGGCGACGGCCTGCTCGTGGGTGTCGCAGGTGAGCACGCCATTGCCGATCGGCGTGCGCTGGTCCAGCGCGATGCGCGTCAGGCCGTCGGTCACCGAGTCGCAGACGTAGTCGAAGTGGGGGGTCCCGCCGCGGATGACGCAGCCCAGGGCGACGACGGCGTCGTGGTCGTCGGCAAGCGCCTGGACGACCACCGGAAGCTCGAGGGCCCCGACCACCGTGTAGTCGCGGACCATGGCGCCGGCCTCCTCCGCCGCCGCGATGGCGTTGGCGCGGAGCACGCCGGTGATGTCGGCGTTCCAGTGCGCGGTGACGATGGCGACGCTCATCCCCTCCGCGTCGGGCATCTCGATGTCGGGCAGTCCGGCTCCGCTCACTTCTTCTCCTTCGGATCGGCGTCGCCACCAATGTAGTCGGACAGCCACGGGAGGTCATGCCCCATCCGCTGCTGCTTGGTGGTCAGGTAGCGCACGTTGTCGGCGTTGACCTCCACGGGCACCGGGACGCGGCGGCTCATCTCCAGGCCATAGCCGCCCAGGCCCGCGCGCTTGGTCGGGTTGTTGGTCAGCAGCGCCATCGAGCGCACGCCGAGGTCGCGCAGGATCTGCGCGCCAGTGCCGTACTCGCGGGCGTCGGCGGGCAGCCCCAGCTGGAGGTTGGCGTCGACGGTGTCCACGCCCTCGTCCTGGAGGTGGTAGGCCTCCAGCTTGTGCATGAGGCCGATGCCCCGGCCCTCGTGGCCGCGCATGTACAGCACCACGCCGCGGCCGGCGGCCTGCACGATCTCCATGGACTTGTGCAGCTGCTGGCCGCAATCGCAGCGCCGGGAACCGAAGACGTCGCCGGTCAGGCACTCGGAATGGACGCGGACCAGGACGTCCGACCCATCGTCGGCGGCCGGGTCGCCGACGACGAGGGCGACGTGCTCGACGCCGTCGACGAGGCTGCGGTAGCCCACGGCGCGGAACTCGCCGAAGTCGGTGGGCATGCGGGTCTCCACCACGCGCTCGACCAAGTGCTCGTGGCGGCGCCGGTACTCGATGAGCTGCTCGATAGAAATGAGCGCCAGGTCATGCTCGTCGCAGAAGCGCCGCAGCTCCGGGGTGCGGGCCATGCCCGTCGGGTCCTCTTCCGAGACGACCTCGCACAGCACGCCGGCGGGCCGCAGCCCGGCCAGTCGGGCCAGGTCGACGGCGGCCTCGGTGTGGCCGGCGCGGGTGAGCACGCCGCCCTGCATCGCGCGCAGCGGCACGACGTGGCCGGGGCGCGTGAACTCGGCGGACGTCGAATTCGCCGCCGCCAAGCGCTGAATGGTGTAGGCGCGGTCGGACGCGGAAATGCCCGTCGAGCCGGTCGCCGCGTCGACGGTGACCGTGTACGCGGTGCCGCGGACGTCTTCGTTGCGCGCGACCATTGGCGGAAGACCCAGGCGATCGCAGTCGGCGCCGGTCAGCGGCGCGCAGATGTACCCCGAGGAGTACCGCACGGTGAAGGCCACCAGCTCCGGCGTCGCCAGTTCGGCGGCGAAGATGATGTCGCCCTCATTCTCGCGGTCTTCATCGTCGACGACCACCACGGCCTTGCCGGCGGCGATGTCGGCGATGGCCCGTTCCACGCTGTCGAGTTCAATCACGCCCATGAGCTTATCGGGGCAGCAATTTCTCGATGTACTTGGCCACCACGTCCGCTTCGAGATTCACCGCCGACCCTTCCGCGAGGGAGCCCATGATGGTCTCCGCCAGGGTGGTCGGGATGAGGCTGACCTCGAACCAATGCGCCCCGGGCTCCCCGCCCACGGCGGACACCGTCAGGGACGTGCCGTCCACGGCGATGGAACCCTTCTCCACCACGTAGCGGTCCAATTCGTCGGGAAGCGAAATGCGCACGACCTCCCAATGCTCGCCGGGCGTGCGCGAAACGATCGCGCCCGTGCCGTCGACGTGGCCCTGCATGATGTGTCCGCCCAGGCGGGCTCCTGCGGCGAGAGCGCGCTCGAGGTTGACGGGAGATCCCTCGTCGAGACCACCGAGACTCGTGCGGTCCAGCGACTCCTGCATGACGTCGGCGGTGAAGCCCTTCTCGTCGAACTCCGCGACCGTCAAGCACACGCCATTGACGGCGATCGAATCGCCCAGCTTCG
Organism: Corynebacterium sp. NPDC060344; assembly: GCF_042725215.1. Taxonomy (NCBI): domain Bacteria; kingdom Bacillati; phylum Actinomycetota; class Actinomycetes; order Mycobacteriales; family Corynebacteriaceae; genus Corynebacterium; species Corynebacterium sp. NPDC060344. The sequence goes on from NZ_JBHXCS010000001.1 coordinate 9,368, forward strand.
CATCTTCGACGGCGGTGCCGCAGCCGATGGTGAGGCGGATGGCGTCGCCCTGATCCACGATCGCGGCGACCGTGCCTACTTCCTCGACGATTCCGGTGAACACTTCTGCTGGTTCCTTTCGTTCGTGCGCCCGCTGCGGGGCCTAGGACTTGCGGACGGATTTGATCAGCACGTCGCCGCCGAGCATCTCGACGCCGATCGTGCGGAAGCGGACGACGTCGTCGACCGTGGTGGCCGCGCCCGTGTCCACGACCGCGGTGCCCGCGCCGAGCAGCCCCGGCGCGACGTAGGACTCGACGGCGTCGACCAGGCCGGCCTCGAGGAACGCCCCGGCCAGCCGCGGGCCGCCCTCGACGAGGACGTCGATGAGCCCCAGGTCGGCGAGGACGTCGACGACCGTCGCCATGTCCCGGGTCTGTATGTGCCGGAACATCTCCGACGACGCGATCGCGGGATCGACCCGCTCGCCCGGCAGGAAACCGCCGCGGATCGCCGCGTCCTCCGGCACCTCCTTGCGCCCGACGGCCACCCGCATCGGCTGATTCGGGTACGGGGCTCCGTCCGGGGCCCGCGCGGTCAGCCGCGGATCGTCGGCGAGCACGGTGCCGGTGCCGACGATGACGGCATCGCGGCGCGACCGGTCGACGTGGACCCGGGCGCGCGCGGCCTCGCCGGTGATCCACTGCGACGAGCCGTCGGTCGCCGCGGCCAGGCCGTCGATCGTGCCGGCGGTCTTCAGGGTGATGTGGGGCCGGCGCGTGGCCTGCCAGTGCAGCCACGGGCGCAGGACGCCGTCGGCGGCGTCGGCGCGCAGGGTGCCGCGCACGACCTCCACTCCCCTCGCGTCGAGCCAGTCCGCGCCACCTGCGGCGACGGGGTTGGGGTCGTCCACGGCGTAGACGACCGTGGCCACCCCGGCGTCGAGCAGGGCCCCGGTGCACGGTCCCGTGCGGCCGTGATGGTGGCAGGGCTCGAGCGTGACGACGGCCGTGCCTCCCCGTGCCCGTCCGCCTGCGGCCTCCAGTGCCTGGGCTTCGGCGTGGGGCCCGCCCACCGGGTCGGTGGCGGCCACCGCGACGGGCACGCCGGCGGAGTCGAGGATGACGCAGCCGACGGGCGGGTTCGGCGAGGTCGTGCCGCGCACCCTTTCCGAAGCGGCGATGGCGGTGCGCATCGCCTGGTCCGGCGACAGCGCCGTGGCGGCGACGAGATCGGTGTAGAGCGGCATGGCGGCCTCGGCTTTCGTGGTTGGCGTACCCCGGCCGGGCGATCCGGCGGGGCGTACCGGCTGGCTGCCCGGCCACCGTGGGCGGCCGGGCCCGCCGGTCAGCTGTCTTCGTTGCGCAACTGGCCCTCCACGGCCAGGGCGCGGAGTTCGTTGACGGCGTCGTTGGGCACGTCCGCGCCGTAGACGGCCGATCCGGCGACGAAGGCGTCGCAGCCGGCTTCGGCGGCGTCGGCGATGGTGGAGCCGGAGATGCCGCCGTCGATCTCGATGACGGTGCCCAGCCCGCGCAGGTCGATCTGGTTGCGCAGGATGCGGACCTTCTCCAGCTGCTCCGGCATGAAGGACTGGCCGCCGAAGCCCGGCTCGACGCTCATGACCAGAACCAGGTCGAACTCGTGGAGGTGCTCCAGCCACGGCTCGATCGGGGTGCCGGGCCGCACCGAGATGCCGGCGTGGACCCCGGCGTCGCGCAGCTTGCGGGCAAGGGCGATCGGGTCGGCCGAGGCCTCCACATGGAAGGTGACGCCGGCGGCCCCGGCCTCGACGTAGCCGTCGACCCACTTCTCCGGCTCCTCGATCATCAGGTGCACGTCGAGGGGCTTGTCGGTGACCGCGGCCACCGCGGCCATGACGGGCACGCCGAAGGAGAGGTTGGGCACGAAATGGCCGTCCATGACGTCGATGTGGATCCAGTCGGCGTCGGGGACGGCCTCGATTTCGCGGTCGAGTCGGGCGAAATCTGCGGACAGGATCGAGGGCGCGATGATCGGGGTGCTCATGCCCGAGAGCCTACCGCGCCCCCGGTGCGGGCTACGCCGGCTTTCGCAGCACGGCGAAGAACATCGCGTCGGTGCCGTGGCGGTGCGGCCACATCTGCACCGACGGGCCCTCCCCGACGTCGCCCATCGGCGCGACGAGTTCGCGGGCGTCGAGTTCTTCCAGCCCCAGCTGCCGCACGGCGCGGTCGACGGCGCCGCGGGTCTCGCGCAGGTGCGGCGAGCACGTCGAGTAGACGATGACGCCGCCGGGGCGCACGAGCTTCGCGGCCGATTCCAGCAGCTCCCCCTGCAGCTTGTTCAGGGCGGGCAGGTCGTCGGTGGACTTGCGCCAGCGCGCTTCGGGGCGCCGGCGCAACGAGCCGAGGCCGGAGCACGGCGCATCGACGAGGATGCGGTCGTAGCCGGGCTCCAGGCCCGGGTCACGGCCGTCGGCGACATGGACTTTCACCGGCAGGCCCTGGACGGAGTTTTCCACCAGGCCGGCGCGCTTCTGCACGGGTTCGACGGCGTCGACGGTCGCACCGTCGATCTTCGCGATGCCGCCCAGGAACGCCGCCTTGCCGCCGGGGCCGGCGCACAGGTCGAGCCAACGCCCGCCGTCGTCGCCCTCGAGCGGGGCCATGGTCACGGCGCGGGCGATGAGCTGCGAGCCCTCGTCCTGCACTGCGGCCAGCCGCTCCTTGACGGGTCCCAGGTCGCCGGGGTCGCCGGAGTCGAGCCGCACGCAGTACGGGGACCAGGGCCCTTCCTCGCCGCCGGTGATCAGGGCCAGCTCCTCGGCCGACATCTCGCCCGGCTTTGCGACGAGATGCACGATCGGCCGGGCATCGTCCGCCGCCAGGGCCTCGGCGAGTTCGCCCGCACGGGCGCCGAGTGCCTGGGCGAACGCGTCGGCGATCCAGCGCGGGTGACCGTGCTTGAGCGCGAGGTGGCCCACGGGATCGCGCGTGGCGTCGGGCGCCACGCGGGCGACCCAGGCGGCCTCGTCATGGTCGGCGACGCTGCGCAGGATGGCGTTGACGAAGCCCTTCGCCCCCACCTTGCCCGCGCCGATGACCGCGCGCACCGACGTGTCCACCGCGGCGTGGGCGCCGACGCGGGTGCGCAGCAGCTGGTACGCGCCCAGGCGCAGGACGTCGAGGACCTCGGGGTCGACCTGGTCGAGCGGGCGGGTCGATGCGTCGGCGAGCACGGCGTCGAGCAGCCCTTCGGCGCGCAGCGTGCCGTAGGTCAGCTCGGTGGCGAAGGCGGCGTCGCGCCCGGTGAGGTTCCGGGCGCGAAGCTGCTGGGGCAGGATCAGGTTGGCGTAGGCGCCGTCGGCGCGCACGGCGCCGAGCACGTCGAGCGCGACCTGGCGCGGCGCGTCGATGGCGCTGGCCTTGCGGCCGCCGTGCCCGCCCTGGCCATCCCGTCCTCCCCGGCCGTTCTGATTGCCGTAGCCGCCCTGACCGCCCCGACCACCCTGGCCCCGGCGCTGGCCGGAGGCGTTGCGGCGGCGGGTGTTCTTGGAGCGGGCGGGCTGATTGCCGCCGCGGTTCGGGCCGCCGCCCCTGTTGTCGCGCTGCTCGCCCATCTAGACCATCGTCCCCTCGTCCGGCCGGGCGCCGCGCGCCCAGTCCACTGCGTTCATCATGCGCTTGCCCGGGGGCTGCACGTCGCCCAGGACCACCGCGGTGCCGCCGCCGGCGCCGACGAGCACCCGCTTCTTCTCCACGCGGATGCGGCCCACGCCCAGGTCACCGTCGGCAAGTGATCCGTCGCCGGCGTCCACGTCTGTCAAGGGCGCCACGGGCGTCACCGGCCCGACCTTGATGCGGTCGTCGCCGAGCATCGTCCACGCACCGGGCGCCGGCGTATGGGCGCGGATGCGGCGGTCGATGAGATGGCCCGGCATCGTCCAGTCGATGCGGGCATCGTCCGACGTGATCTTCGACGCGTGGCTCACGCCGTCCTCCGGCTGCGCGACGGGGCGCAGGCGGCCGGCCTCGAGGCCGTCCATCGTCGCGGACAGCAGACCGGCGCCGGACTCCGCCAACCGCGTGAGCAGGTCATCGGCGGTGTCGGTGGGCTTGATCGTCTCCATGACGGTGCCGAATACCGGGCCGGTGTCCAGGCCCTCCTCGATGAGGAACGTCGACGCACCGGTGATCTCGTCGCCGGCTGCGATCGCGGCCTGCACGGGCGCCGCCCCGCGCCACGCGGGCAGCACCGAGAAGTGCAGGTTCACCCAGCCGTGAGCGGGCAGGTCCAGCAGATCCTTCGGCACGAGGTTGCCGTACGCCACCACGGGAATGCAGTCGGGCGACAATTCGGCCAGGCGTGCCCGCGCGGCGTCGTCGGCAAGCGAAACCGGCTCGATGACCTCGATGCCGTGCTCGACCGCCACCTGCTTGACCGGCGACGGCTTGAGCGAGCGCCCGCGGCCCACGCGGGCATCGGGGCGCGTGAGCACCGCGACGACCTCATGGCCGGGATGCTCGAGAAGCGCGCGCAGGGCGGGTACGGCGGGTTCCGGGGTGCCGGCGAAAATCAGTCGCATCGGTGCTCCCCTACTTCCCGGCCAGGAACCAGTCGGTGGCGCGCAACTCGCGCATGGCCGCCTTGCGAGCGTCGGGGGTCAGGCGCTTGAGAAACAGCACGCCGTCCAAGTGGTCCGTCTCATGCTGGATGCAGCGGGCCAGCAGGCCCTCGGCCTCGATGGTCACCGGGGTGCCCGTGCGATCCTGGCCGGTGGCGCGGACCCGCGTGAACCGCTCGGCTTCGGCGCCGATGCCCGGGATGGACAGGCAGCCTTCCTCGTCGAGCTCGGTCTCCTCGCCCACCGGCTCCCACACCGGGTTGATCAGCTCGCCGCGGCGGTCGTCGCAGTCATAGACGAACACGCGCTGCAGCACACCGACCTGGTTGGCCGCCAGGCCCACGCCCGACGCCTCGTCCATGGTCTCGAGCATGTCGTCGACGAGGTGGGACAGCTTCGCGTCGAAGGCCGTGACCTCGTCGGCGCGGGACACCAGGACGGGGTCGCCGAACAAGCGGATCTCTCGGACGGACATGCTTCGCATCAGCTCCTGCTGGGATGAGGGGGAAGAAAGGGATAGAAAAGGGATAGAGGGTCGAGGCCGACCACGGTGAAACCGGGACCGCGCCCCGAATCGAAGCCCGATGCTACCCCACCGGCGCAGACTCCCAGGACCTGGCCGCACCGCGCACGGGCCACGTCGCCGCGCGCATCAGCCGAAGCGCGCCGGATCCACGATGACGCGCACCGGCGCCGGATCGCGCCTGGTGGCCCGCACCCCGCGGGCCGCGCGCAGGGCGCGGCCCAGCTCGCGGGCCTGCGACATGGCCACCCGCACCAGCAGCCGGCGGATGGGCGTGCCGGGCTCGATGCCGGCGGGCGGGCGCTCGCCGGGCGGCAGGTCGACGGGGCCGAGAATCTCGGCGCCGGCGGGCGGCTCGAAGTCCGCGAGGAACCTCTCCACGCCCTCGGCCGTGCCGTCGATGGCCGCCATGCGCGACGCCGGCGGCAGCCCCGCCGCACCGCGGTCGGCCAGCTCGCGCGCCGCCGCCCCCGTGATGTCCCAATTGACCAGGTCCGCCACCACCGGCACCGCCGCGTCGGCGTCGATGACCACCGACCCGCCGTCGGCGCCGGGCCGCACCAGGTGCACGGCGCGGGCCCACGTCGCCAGGGCGTCTTCCTGGGCGCGCAGGTCCTGGCGGTTCATGGTCGCCCACGTGTCCAGGATCAGCGCCGCGCCGTACCCGCCCGGCACGGTCGGTTCCGCACCGGGTGTGGCCACGACGATGCGCGCGCCGTCCTTGACCTCGTCGAGGATCCGCTCGCCCGACGACGAGATCACCGGATGCGGCCGGAACGTCCGCCCGAGCTCCTCGGCGGTGCGTTCCGAGCCCACGACCACCGGCCGGATCCTCGTCCCGCCGCAGTTGTGGCAACGGTGCCGCACGTCCACGCGCCCGCACCAGCGGCAGGTCGGCGGGGCGGCCTCGCCGGCCCCTTCCGGGCCCGGGCCGCCAGTGCTTTGCGACGGCCCGTGCGGGATCTCCAGCGGCCCATTGCAATGCCGGCAACGTGCCGGAGTGGAGCAGCGGGCGCAGGCCAGCGTGGGCACGTACCCCTTACGTGGCACCTGGACCAGGACCGGGGCTCCGTCGCGCAGCGCCGTGGCGGCCACCCGGTAGGCGGCGGCGGGCAACCGGCCGCGGGAGACGTCGTCGGGGTCCGCGTCGGTGTCGGTGGAGGGGATGATGGCCGGCATCCGCGCCGCCAGGGTCTCCGTGGTGGGCACCAGACCGTGCGCCCACCCGGTCTCCACCAGCGACTCGACCTCCGCCGTGCGCGTGGCCGACGCGAAAACCAGCGCGCACCCCTCCTGCGCCGAACGGGTGACCAGCACGTCGCGGGCGTGGATGTAGGGGGCGCGGGGGTCGACGAGGTTGTCGTCGCCATCGTCGAGGATCACCGCCAGCCGCAGATCGCGCACCGGCGCATACGCCGCCGAGCGGGTGCCCACTACCAGCCGCCCCGAACCATGGAGGATGTCCAGGTAACGGCGGTACCGCGACTCCGGTCCCAGGCCCGCGGCCAGAGTCGTGATCTGCCGCGGGCTGACCAGCTCCCGCAGCGCCGCCTCCAGCGCATCGACGTCGCGCTGGTCGGGCACGACGATGAGCACGCCGCCGCCATCGCGGGCGACGACCGTGGCCAGCTCCGCCAGCCGTGCGGCCACCTTCTCCCCCGGCGCCGGATGCCACGCCGCCCGTGCGGGTGCGCCGGCGCGCACGGCGGAAATGAACGACGCCGCAAAGGCATAGGCGTCCCATGCGGCGAGGTCGACGTCGTCAAGCTCCAGCCGGCCCAGCTCCTCCCAGGACGGGCCCGGGCCCTCGCCCCGGGACTTCTCCGCCCGCGCGTGCCGCGACGGCACCGCCGACCGGATGATGTCCGAGCGCACGCCCGCGTAGAGCTCGGCCAGGGAATCGACCAGGCGGGCCAGCTGCGGCGGGTAAACGATCTCCGGGGACACGACGTCCTTGAGCGGGGTCAGGGCGCCATCGTGCTCCGCGGACTCCGCGCGCTCGAGGACAATGCCGTTGACCAGCTTGCCGGAAAACCGCACCCGCACCCGCGTCCCGGGCAGGGCCGTGGCCGACATCGATTCCGGGACGGAATAGTCGAAAAGGCGGTCCAGCTGCGGCAACCCCAGCAACGGCAAAACCCGGGCCACCGGCCTGTCGGCCATGGTGTCCCGGGTCGTCGTCATGGCAACCCATCTTAGAGACGGGCCGCCGCGGGCGCGCTACAGGCCCGCCGCCGCACGCAGATCCGCGACGCGGTTGACGCGCTCCCACGGCAGATCGACGTCGGTGCGGCCGAAGTGGCCGTACGCGGCGGTCTGCGCGTAGATCGGGCGCTTGAGGTCCAGCTCGCGGATGATCGCGGCCGGGCGCAGGTCGAAGACCTTGCGGATCGCATCCTCGATGACCTTGCGGTCGACGACGCCGGTGCCGAAGGTCTCCACGTACAGGCCCACGGGGTTGGCGCGGCCGATGGCGTAGGCCACCTGCACCTCCACGCGCTCGGCCAGGCCCGCGGCGACGACGTTCTTGGCCACCCAGCGCATGGCGTACGCCGCCGAGCGGTCGACCTTCGACGGGTCCTTGCCGGAGAACGCGCCGCCGCCGTGGCGGGCCATGCCGCCGTAGGTGTCCACGATGATCTTGCGGCCGGTCAGGCCGGCGTCGCCCATCGGGCCGCCGACGATGAAGGACCCCGAGGGATTGATCAGCAGCGTCAGGTCGGAGACGTCCAGGTCCGGCAGGCCCTCAGCGGCCAGCACGGGCTCGATGACCTCGCGGCGCAGGTCCTGCTCCAGCTGCTCGTGGGTGACGCCGGGGTTGTGCTGGGTGGAGATGACCACGGTGTCCAGCGCGACGGGCACGTCGTTCTCGTCGTAACCGACGGTGACCTGCGTCTTGCCGTCCGGGCGCAGGTAGTCCAGCGTGCCGTCCTTGCGCACCTCGGTGAGGCGGCGGGCCAGGCGGTGGGCCAGGGCGATCGGCAGCGGCATGAGCTCGGGGGTCTCGCGTACGGCGTAGCCGAACATCAGGCCCTGGTCGCCGGCGCCGGCGCGGTCGTCGGCCTCCACGTCGCCGCCGGAGCTGCGCGATTCCAGCGACTCGGTGACGCCGTCGCCGATCTCCGGGGACTGCTCTCCGATGGACACCGACACGCCGCAGGTGGTGCCGTCGAAACCCTTCTCCGACGAGTCGAACCCGATCTCCATCAGGCGGCGGCGCACGATGCGCGGGATCTCCACGTAGCCGCGGGTGGACACCTCGCCGACGACGTGGACCAGGCCGGTGGTGACCACGGTCTCCACGGCGACGCGGCTATCGGGGTCGACGTCGAGCATGGCGTCGAGGATCGCGTCGGAGATCGAGTCGCAGATCTTGTCCGGGTGTCCTTCGGTGACGGACTCGCTGGAGAAAAGGCGCAGGTCGTGAGCCACGGAAAGCCTTCCTAACCGCGCGGGCTCGTGCGCCGCGCCAAGGTTCGTTGTCTGGGTACCCCGGGAATCATAGACCAAGCGGTTCAGTTCGTGGAGAACCGGGCCCCGGGGCCGGGCACCGAAGTTGCTTGGCGACGGCCACCCGTCAACCCCGGGCGGCCACCGTGCGGGAGACGGCGTCGAGGATGCGCGCCGCCACCGCGTGCTTGGAGCCGTGCGGGACCTCGTCGACCGTGCCGTCGGCGTCAAGGATCCACCCGACGTTGTCCTCGGCGCCGAAGGTGGCGCCGCCGGAGACGTCGTTGCACATGAGCAGGTCGCAGCCCTTGCGGGCCAGCTTCGCCGTCGCATGCTCCAGCGGCGTCGCCGACGCATCGCCGGTCTCGGCGGCGAACCCGACGATGACCAGGCCGGCGTCCAGCTCGCCATTGCTGCGGCGGCGGACGGTGTCGGCGAGGATGTCCGGGTTTTCCACCAGGTCGATGCGCGACAGGGCGTCGTCGGAGGCGCCCTTCTTCAGCTTCGAATCGGATTCGGCGGCGGGCCGGAAATCGGCGACGGCAGCGGACATGATGACCACGTCGGCACCGACCGACTCCTCCGCCATCGCCTCGGCGAGATCGCGGGCCGAGGTGATGGAGCGCAGCGTCACGCCCGGCGGCGTGGGCAGCGCATCGACGGATCCGGCGACGAGGGTGACGTCAGCGCCGCGCTGGGCGGCGACGTCGGCGAGCGCGAAGCCCTGCCGCCCCGAGGAATGGTTCCCGATGAAACGGACGGGATCGATCGCCTCGCGGGTGCCGCCGGCCGAGATGACCACGCGGGTGCCCTCGAGATCGCGGGTGAACGCACCGGGCTCCTCGACGGCGAGCAGGGCGAACTTGGCGATCTGCTCCGGCTCCGGAAGCCGCCCCGGGCCCGTGTCGACGCCGGTCAGGCGCCCATGGGCGGGATCGAGGACGATGCCGCCATGCCGGCGCAGGGTGGCGACATTGTCGCGGGTGGCGGGGTGGTTCCACATCTCCGTGTGCATCGCCGGGGCGAAGACCACCGGGCACGTGGCCACCAACAGGGTCGCGGTGAGCAGATCATCGGCGCGGCCGTGCGCCGCCCGCGACAGGACGTCGGCGGTGGCGGGGGCGACGACCACGAGGTCGGCCTCCTGGCCCACCCTGACGTGGCGCACCTCGTCGACGGCGTCGAACACCGTCGTGGACACCGGATTGCCCGACAGGGCCTCGAACGTCGCGGCGCCGACGAAATTCAGCGCCGACGGCGTCGGCACCACCCGAACGGAATGGCCCCGCTCGGTGAAGGCGCGCACCAGGTGGCACGCCTTGTAGGCGGCGATCCCCCCGGACACCCCGACGACGACGTTGAGCCGGCCCTCCACCGCCATGCCGATCCCCCGCCTAGCCCTCGGTGTGCTCGAGCAGGCCGGCGTTGATCTCGCGCAGGGCGATGGACAGCGGCTTCTCGGCGACGCCCGGCGTCACCAGGGGGCCGACGTACTCGAGCATGCCCTCGTCGATCTGCTGGTAGTAGTCGTTGATCTGTCGCGCGCGCTTGGCGGCGAAGATGACCAGCGCGTACTTCGACGAGGCGGTCTTCAGCAGCTCGTCGATCGGCGGGTTGGTGATGCCGACCGGCGGGTCGAAGACGGCTTCGGGTGCGGCGGTGATGTCCTGGGACACTGTGACGATCTCCCTGTCCTGGTAGTGAAAGCCTGAAAATGAAAAGTATGTGCGCCCCGGCGCCCCGCTGACGGGGCCCGTGCGCCTAAAAAACCGGCGGTGGCGTCGGGATGGGCAACCATCCCGGCTCCGACCGCCGGAGGATCAATTACCGAGCAGTGCCGCGGTGATCGCCGCGACGGCCTCGTCGACGTCGGAGTTGACGACCTTCTGGTCGAACTCGTCGATCGCGTCCATCTCGGTGCGGGCCGTTTCCAGCCTGCGCTTGATGTGCTCTTCCGACTCCGTGCCGCGGCCGGTCAGCCGCTCCACGAGCACCTCCCAGCTGGGCGGTGCGAGGAAAAGCAGGTGCGCCTCCGGGGAAGCTTCCCTGATCGAACGGGCGCCGGCGAGGTCGACCTCGACCAACACCGGGCGTCCGGCCGCCAGGGCCTCTTCGACCGGCTGGCGCGGGGTGCCCGAACGCTGCAGGCCGCCATGGATGTCGGCCCACTCGAGCATCTCGCCGGCGCCGATGCGCCGGTCGAACTCCTCGCGGTCGACGAAGAAGTAATCCTTCCCGTCGACCTCACCCGGGCGCGGGGCGCGGGTGGTCATGGAGACGCTGAAGTAGAGGTCCGGCACCTCGGCGCGGAGCCTGCCGACCACGGTCGACTTGCCCACGCCGGCGGGGCCGGAAAGGACCACCAATCGAGATGCGGAGTCCCCGGCCATGGCGATTACTCGGCGGAGAAGCCGAAGCGCTCCAGCAGGGCGCGGCGCTGGCGGTCGCCGAGGCCGCGCAGGCGGCGGGTCTGGGCGATCTCCAGGTCGGTCATGATCTCCTGGGCCTTGACCTTGCCGACCTTCGGCAGGGCCTCGAGAAGAGCGGAGACCTTCATCTTGCCGATGATCTCGTCCTCGTCGGCCTGCTTCAGGACCTCGGGCAGGTCGGTCGCGCCACGCTTGAGCTTGTCCTTCAGCTCGGCGCGGACCTTGCGGGCCTGGGCGGCCTTCTCAAGGGCTGCTGCACGCTGCTCAGGGGTCAACTGCGGAAGGGCCACGGTTCCTCCGTTAAAAACTAGACATTTTGGGATGGTCCGGTCATTCGGACCGGAGGTGACCGTACCTCACCGACACGATTTCGTGTCAATGCGCCGCGCGTGTCGCCCTGACGGGCCACGACGCTCGGTCCGTCGCCTGCGGCGGGCCGGTGCTTGACGACGACCGCGTGGGAACCGCTCCGGCGTCAACCGGGGGAACTCGGCGCGATCGTGCAGCCCGCCTACCTGGGCGATGGGTCGATCAACTCCGGCAAGCATAGCACCGGAACGCCTCATGCAGGAACCGCCGCCCCAATCCACGCCACCCACTAACAGCAGGTGACGGGCTGGAACGGCGGTTCTTGACAACGGGCGGCGGCCGTGTGGCCCCGTGATCGTTGGTTCAGCGCGTGGCCTCGATCAGGCGGGGTACTCCCCCGCGGCACGCTCGACGGCCCGCGCCAGGGCCGCCGGATCGGGGCCGTGGCGAAGGATGCCGCGCGAGATGTTCGGCAGCGTCAGACGGGCGTTGCCGGCGGCCAGGCGGTCGACGTCGGCGGGGCCGGCCCCCTGGGCGCCCACGCCCGGCATGAGTATCGGTCCCGCCAGGTCACCGAGGTGCGGCGCCCGTTCGAGCGTGGCGCCGACGACGACGCCCACGGGCCCCGACGGCTCGCCCGCCGCGACGTGCGGCGCATTGCGCTGCGCGGCGCGGTCGACGATGTCCTGGGCGAGCTCGACCCCGCCATCGCGGCCGTCGCGGTCCAGCACGGCGCCCTGCACGGAGCGGCCCTCCGGATTGGAGGTCGCCGCCAGGACGAACACGCCCCGGCCGGTCTCCTGCGCCAGCGACAGCGCCGGCTCCAGCGAACCGAATCCGAGGTACGGCGACACCGTCACCGCGTCGACCGCCAGCGGCGAGCCGTCGGACAACCATGCGTCGGCGTAGGCCGCCATGGTGGACCCGATGTCTCCCCGCTTGGCGTCGGCCAGGGTGAGCGCCCCACCGTCGGAAAGCTCCTTCAGCGTGCGCTCGAGGATCGCGAAACCCTTTGACCCATGCGCCTCGTAGAAGGCGACCTGGGGCTTGACCAGCGCGACCGTGCCGGCGAAGGCCTCCACGCAGATGCGGGTGAAGGTCTCCACGCCATCGGCGTCGACGCCCAGGCCCCAGTCGCGCAACAGCGACGGGTGCGGGTCGATGCCGGCGCACAAGCGCCCGCGCTCCCGCGTGGCGGCCATGAGCCTGCTACCGAAGCTCTCCCGGCCACCGGCGGCGGCCTGCTCGGGATGTCCGGACACGCTCGCCTACTGACCGAGGACGTGCAGGTCCTGCAGGGCCCGCACCTCCATCTCGTTGTTGCGCACCGCCGAGATGCCCTGGACCGCGGCGACCGCGCCCTGGACCGTGGTGACGCACGGGACGTTCATGGCCACCGCCGCGGCACGGATCTCGTAGCCGTCCGAGCGGACCTCGGCCGAGCCGACCGGGGTGTTGATGATCAGGTCGACCTCGCCGCCGCGGATGACGTCGACGATGGTCTTCTCGCCGTCAACCTCGGGGCCGGCATCGGTGAGCTTGTTGACGACCTCGCAGTCGATGGCGTTGCGGCGCAGCATGCCCGCCGTGCCGTGCGTGGCCAGGATGCGGAAACCGAGGCCGGCCAGGCGCTGGATCGGGAACACCAGCGTCCGCTTGTCGCGGTTGGCCAGCGACACGAACACGGTGCCCTGCGTGGGCAGCTCGCCGTAGGCGCCGGCCTGCGACTTCGCGTAGGCCGCACCGAAATCGGTGGCCAGGCCCATGACCTCGCCCGTGGACTTCATCTCGGGGCTGAGCAGGCTGTCCAGCTCACGGCCGTCCGGGCTGCGGAAGCGGTTGAACGGCAGCACGGCCTCCTTCACCGCGATCGGCGCCTCGGGCGGCAGCGAACCGCCGTCGACGTCGGTGGGCAGCATGCCCTCGGCGCGCAGCTCGGCGATGGTGGCGCCCATCATGACGCGCGAGGCGGCCTTGGCCAGCGGCACCGACGTCGCCTTGGAGACGAACGGCACGGTGCGCGAGGCGCGCGGGTTGGCCTCGATGACGTAGAGGGTGTCGTCGCGCAGGGCGTACTGGACGTTCATCAGGCCCTTGACGCCGATGCCGTGGGCCAGCTTGCGGGTCGACTCGCGGACCAGGTCGATGATGCCCTGGCCCAGCGACATCGGGGGCAGCGCGCAGGCCGAGTCGCCCGAGTGGATGCCGGCCTCCTCGATGTGCTCCATGACGCCGCCGAGGTAGACCTCCTCGCCGTCGCACAGGGCGTCGACGTCGATCTCGATGGCGTTGTCCAGGAAGCGGTCGACCAGCACCGGGTGCTCATCGGACAGCTCCGTGGCGCGGTTGATGTAGTCCTCCAGCGTGGTCTCGTCGTAGACGATCTCCATGCCGCGGCCGCCCAGCACGTAGGACGGGCGGACCAGGACGGGGTAGCCGATGGAGTCGGCGACCGTGCGAGCCTCCTCGAAGGACGTCGCCGTGCCGAACTTCGGCGCGGGCAGGCCGGCGTCGGCGAGCACCTTGCCGAACTCGCCGCGATCCTCCGCCAGGTCGATGGCGTCCGGGGTGGTGCCGACGATGGGCACGCCCGCGGCCTCGAGGCGCTCGGCCAGGCCCAGCGGCGTCTGGCCGCCGAGCTGGACGATGACGCCGGCGACGGTGCCCGACTGGGCCTCCGCGTGGTAGACCTCCATGACGTCCTCGAACGTCAGCGGCTCGAAGTAGAGGCGGTCGGCCGTGTCGTAGTCGGTGGAGACTGTCTCCGGGTTGCAGTTGACCATGACGGTCTCGTAGCCGACGCGCGAGAGCTCGAGCGCGGCGTGGACGCAGGAGTAGTCGAACTCGATGCCCTGGCCGATGCGGTTGGGGCCGGAGCCCAGGATGATGACCTTGTCCTTTTCGGTCTGCGGCGCGACCTCGGACTCGGCGGCCGGGTCGAGCTCGTAGGCCGAGTAGTGGTACGGGGTCTTGGCCTCGAACTCGGCGGCGCAGGTGTCGACGGTCTTGAACACCGGGTGGACGCCGAGGCGCCAGCGCAGCACGCGGACGCCCTCCTCGCCGGCCAGCTCCGGGCGCAGCGCGGCGATCTGGGCGTCGGACAGGCCCCAGTACTTCGCCTCGCGCAGCAGGTCCTCGTCGACGACGGGGGCGTCGAGAAGCGCCTTCCGGATGTCCTGCAGGTTCTCCATCTCGGTGATGAACCAGGGGTCCAGGCCGGAGGCCTCGTGGATCTGCTCGACGGTGGCGCCGAGGCGCTGGGCCAGCTCCACGTCGTAGATGCGGCCCTCGGTCGGGCGCTTGAGATCCTCGAGGACGGCCTCGAGGTCCGTGGCGCGGTCGCCGGCGATGTACTCGTCCGACTTGGTCCAGAAGCCGGCGGGCTTCGACTCCAGCGAGCGCATGACCTTGCCCAGCGCGCCGATGTAGTTGCGGCCGATGGCCATGGCCTCGCCCACGGACTTCATGGTGGTGGTCAGGGTGTCGTCGGCGCCCGGGAACTTCTCGAAGGCGAAGCGCGGGGCCTTGACGATGACGTAGTCCTGGACCGGCTCGAACGCCGCCGGGGTCTCGCCGGTGATGTCGTTGGTGATCTCGTCGAGGGTGTAGCCGATGGCCAGCTTCGCGGCGATCTTCGCGATCGGGAAGCCCGTCGCCTTCGACGCCAGTGCCGACGAGCGCGACACACGCGGGTTCATCTCGATGGTGATCAGGCGTCCGTCGCGCGGGTTGATGGCGAACTGGATGTTGCAGCCGCCGGTGGCGACGCCGACCTCGCGCAGGATGGCGATGCCCTGGTCGCGCATGATCTGGTACTCGCGGTCGGTCAGCGTCAGGCTCGGGGCCACGGTGACCGAGTCGCCGGTGTGGACGCCCAGGGCGTCGACGTTCTCGATGGAGCAGATGACCACGACGTTGTCGTCGCCGTCGCGCATGAGCTCGAGCTCGAACTCCTTCCAGCCGAGGATCGACTCCTCGATGAGGACGTTGGCCTCCGGCGATGCGGCGAGGCCGCCGCCGGCGATGCGGTCCAGGTCCTCCTGGTTGTAGGCCAGGCCCGAGCCCAGGCCGCCCATGGTGAAGGACGGGCGGACGACGACGGGCAGGCCGAGTTCCTCGACGGTCGCGTGGACCTCGTCCATGTTGTGGCACACGCGCGAGCGCGCCGACTCGCCGCCGATCTTGGCGACGATGTCCTTGAACTTCTGGCGGTCCTCGCCCCGCTGGATGGCGGGGATGTCGGCGCCGATGAGCTCGGCGCCGTACTTGTCCAGGACACCCTCGCGGTCCAGCGCGATGGCGGCGTTGAGCGCGGTCTGGCCGCCGAGCGTCGCCAAGACGGCGTCGATCGGGTGGCCTTCGGCGGCCTCCTTGGCGAAGATCTTCTCGATGTAGGAGGTCTGGATCGGCTCGATGTAGGTGGCGTCGGCGAACTCGGGGTCCGTCATGATCGTCGCCGGGTTGGAGTTGATCAGGGTGACGCGCAGGCCCTCCTCGCGGAGGACGCGGCACGCCTGGGTGCCCGAGTAGTCGAACTCGCAGGCCTGTCCGATGACGATCGGGCCGGAACCGATGACCAGGACGTGATTGATGTCGTTGCGGCGAGGCATATTCTAGTTCTGGCCTTCCTGGTTGTTCGAGCCGGCGCGGTCCATCAGCGCCATGAAGTCGTCGAAGAGGTTGTGGGCGTCGTGCGGGCCGGCCGCCGACTCCGGGTGGTACTGCACGGAGAAGGCCATGCCCGACTCCAGCGCCACGCCTTCGACGGTTTCGTCGTTGAGGCAGGTGTGCGTCACCTTCGCCTCGCCCCACGGAGTGTCCCAGCTCTTGCCGGGCTGGCCTTCGAGGGCGAAGCCGTGGTTCTGCGCGGTGATGTAGATGGTGCCCGTGGAGTGGTCCTTGACCGGCACGTTGATGCCGCGGTGGCCGAAGCGCATCTTGTAGGTGGACAGGCCCAGGGCGCGCCCGAGGATCTGGTTGCCGAAGCAGATGCCGAACAGCGGCATGCCGTCGTCCATCGCGTTCTTGGCCACCTGGACCATGGCGTCGGCGGTCGCCGGGTCGCCGGGGCCGTTGGAGATGAACACGCCATCCGGGGCGTGCGTCTTCTTGATCTCCGGGTACGGCGTGTTCGCCGGGACGACGACGACCTTCGCGCCGCGCCTGGCCAGCTCGCGCGGGGTGTTCGACTTGATTCCGAGGTCGTAGGCGACGACGGTGGCCGTGGCCTCGCCCTCCGGCTCGATGACGTAGGTCTCCCCCGTCGACACCTCGGCCGACAGGTCGGCGCCGGCCATCGACGGCTGGGCGCGGACGATCTCGACGAGCTCCTCGACCGGCTTGGCGGCGTCGTCGCCGGAGAAGATGCCGGCGGCGACGGAACCGTGGTCGCGGATGTGGCGGACCAGCGCGCGGGTGTCGATCTGGCGGATGCCGATCAGGCCCTGCTCGACCATCTCATCGACGAGGCTGCGCTCGCTGCGCCAGTTCGACGGCGCGCGCGACAGGTCGCGGATGACGTAGCCGGCGGCCCAGATGCGGCCGCCGCGGGACTCGGAGTCCTCGTCGTTCCAGCCGGTGTTGCCGATCTGCGGCGGCGTGGCCACGATGATCTGCCGGTGGTAGGACGGGTCGGTCAGGGTTTCCTGGTAACCGGTCATGGCGGTGGTGAAGACCGCCTCGCCGAGGGTCGTGCCGGTGGCGCCGAAGCCTCGGCCCCGGAAGACCTTGCCGTCGGCGAGGACCAGGACCGCGGGGGTGTTGGTGTCCGCGGGGGCGTTGCTCACGTGGCTGCCTTTCTCGTTTTCTTCCGCATGGAGGGTGTCTTTGTGGTGCTTGCCCATCAGGCAGTGGCCTTTCCGTCGTGGGCCGTGACGCGGCCGCGCAGCACGGTGGCGGCGACGGAGACGGCCATCTCCATGTCTTCGTAGGGGGTGTTGCGCGACTTCGACGCGAGGTCGTCGCCGTGGACCGTCCAGGGGCGGCCGGGATCGACGACGGTGAGGTTCGCGGGCTCGCCGACGGCGATGGGGCGGCCATGGCCGGGCAGGCGGACGATCTCCGCCGGCTTCTCGCTCATGACCTTCGCCAGCCAGCGCCAGTCGCACGGGCCGTCGAGGACGAACTGCTCGGCGATGATCGGCAGCGACGTCTCCAGGCCCAGCATGCCGGGCTTGGCGTGCTCGAACTCGCAGCACTTCTCTTCCGAGCCGTGCGGCGCATGGTCGGTGGCCACGCAGTCGATGACGCCGTCGATGAGCGCCTCGCGCAGGGCCGCGGCGTCGCGGTCCTCGCGCAGCGGCGGGTTGACGCGGTTGACGCCGTCGAAGGTCTCCAGGCGCGCGTCGGTGAGCACCAGGTGGTGCGGGGTGACTTCCGCGGTCAGCGGGATGTCCTGGCCCTTGGCCCACTTGATCAGCTCGACGGTGCCCTCGGTGGACGCATGGCAGATGTGCATGCGCCCGCCGTAGTCGCGGGCCATGATGGCGTCGCGGGCGACGATGGACTCCTCCGCCACGCGGGGCCAGCCGCCGAGGCCCAGGCGGGCGGCGGTCGGGCCCTCGTGGGCGACGGCGCCCTTGGTCAGTCGCGGGTCCTCGCAATGCTGCGCCAGCAGCACGTCCTCGCCGCGGGCGTACTCGATCGCGCGGCGCATGATCTGCGGGTCGTCGACGCACTTGCCGTCGTCGGAGAACATGCGCACCTTCGCCTGCGAGTCGGCCATCATGCCGAACTCGGTCAGGCCCTGGCCCTTGAGTCCCTTGGTGATCGATCCGACCGGGTGCACGTCGCACAGCCCGATGGCCTGCGCCTTGAGCCACACGGACTCGGCGATGGCCGGGTCGTCGGTGACCGGTGCGGTGTTGGCCATGGTGAACACGGCGGTGAAGCCACCGCGCGCGGCGGCGGCCGAACCGGTCGCCAGGGTCTCCGTGTCCTCGCGGCCGGGCTCGCGCATGTGGACGTGGATGTCCACCAGGCCCGGCAGCAGCACGAGCGAATCGAAGTCGAGGACCTCGGCGCCCTCGCCGGCCTCGACGCCGGCGCCGATCTCGGCGATCACGCCGTCGCGGATGAGCACGTTGACGTCCTCGCCCTCGCCGTACGGGCGCACGCCGGTGAGCAGCAGCTCGCCGGTGGCCGATGCGGCCAACGGGCCGACGGGCGGGAACGCGGAGTCGTCGTGATGGTTTCCGGTCACAGTGCCGCTCCTTCCGGGACGAACGTGGATTCCGCCGTCAGCAGCGTGAACAGCACCGCCATGCGGACGTGCACGCCGTTGGAAACCTGCTGCAGCACCGCGGTGCGCGGCAGGTCGGCGACATGGTCGTTGATTTCCATGCCTCGCAGCATGGGGCCGGGGTGCATGACCACGCAGTCGTCGCGAAGCAGCTTTTCCCGGTCCCGGGACAGGCCGTAGCGCGTGGCGTACTCCCGGTGCGACGGGAAGAACCCACCGTCCATGCGCTCGGCCTGGACGCGGAGCATCATCACCGCATCGGCGTCCGGCAGCTCCGGCTCCATGCGGTGGGCGACGCGCACCGGCCAGTTCTCCACGCCGTACGGCAGGAGCGTCGGCGGCGCGACGAACACGACCTCGGCGCCCAGCGCCGCGAGCAGATCCGCGTTCGAGCGGGCGACGCGCGAGTGCAGGATGTCGCCGACGATGACGACCTTCCGGCCCTCGATGCCGCCCAGCCGCTGGCGCAGGGTCACCGCGTCGAGCAGCGCCTGCGTCGGGTGCTGGTGCTTGCCGTCGCCGGCGTTGATGATCGCCGGCGCATTGCCGTGCTGGCCCGTCCACTCGGCGATGAGCTTCGCCGCACCCGACGCCGGGTGGCGCACCACGATGGCGTCGGCGCCGATGGCGTCGAGCGTCAGCGCGGTGTCCTTGAGGGACTCGCCCTTCTTCACCGACGACGAGGACGCCGAAATGTTGATCACGTCGGCGCTCATCCACTTGCCCGCCGTCTCGAACGACGCGCGGGTGCGCGTGGAATTCTCGTAGAAGCAGGTGAAGATGGTCCGCCCGCGCAGCGTCGGCAGCTTCTTGATCTCGCGGCCCGCGAGGGCCTCCCTGAAACGATCCGCCTCATCCATGAGGCCCACGATCTCGTCCTTGGACAGATCGGCGATGCTCAGGAGGTGCTTCACGACGCCTGCGCCCTGCTCAAAATGACCGCATCGCGGCCATCGATGTCCTCCACCAGGACGCGGACGTCCTCGTGGCGGGCAGTCGGCAGGTTCTTGCCCACGTAATCGGCGCGGATGGGCAGCTGGCGGTGGCCCCGGTCGACCAGGACCGCCAGCTGGATGACGTCCGGGCGCCCGATGTCGTTGAGGGCGTCGAGCGCGGCCCGGATGGTGCGGCCCGAAAACAGCACGTCGTCGACGAGCACCACGATGGTGTTGTCGATGCCGGCGTCCGGGATCCGCGTCGGCTGCAGCGCCCGGTGCGGGCGGTTCCGCAGATCGTCGCGGAACAGCGTGATGTCCAGGGAGCCGGTCTCCGGTTTCACCCCGGAGTACTCCTCGATGCGCTCGGCGAGCCGCTCGGCCAGGGGCACGCCGCCCGACGGAATGCCCAGCAGCACCACCCTCGGCGCGTCCGACCCGTCCAACGCGGTCTTTTCGATGATCTGGTGCGCGATGCGCGCGACGGTACGGCCGACCTCGTCCGCGTCGAGCAGCTCCGTGATGTCCGCGGAAGTGCCCTCGCCCGAGTTCGGGATTGCGTTGTCGCTCATCGTGACCTCCTTCCCCGCCTCTCCGTGCGGTCCGTTAAAGGATGTCCCGTGATTGCCCACGGTTACGGATGCGATCCTACCAGCCGCCCCGGACCCGACCCGCCAACCCCCGGCGTGGTTTCGTCGGACCCCGACCCGCGACTCAGGGTGCGCCGAAGGTAAACGCCATGAGCGGGACCATGACCACGATGGGCCACAGGATGGCCACGGCGGCGAGCACGATGAGCCACGTCTTCCGCAGCCACAGCGCGCCGACCAGGCCGGCGATGTTGAGCGCCCACGACCACGGGTTGGCGAACATGTCGGCCATGTTCCCGGCCGTCTGCACCACGATGGACGCGACGAGCAACGCCGCGACGGCGATCGTCGCAAAGCGAGATTGAGCCCAGCGGGATGAAGCCAAGCGTAAGGAACCGAAGCGGGACGAGTCCGGCTCCGTGAAGTCGTCCATCGCTACTTCGACGCCTCGAGCTTCTTCTTCGCGTCCTCGACGTCGAAATCGGCGGTCGGCCACTCGAGCTCCAGCCCGCGCAGGGTGTCCAGCAGCAGGCCCTTGACCACCAGGCGCGAGTACCACTTGCGGTTGGCGGGCACGCAGTACCAGGGGTTCGCCTCGGTGGAGGTGCGGCGCAACGCGACGTCGTAAGCCTCCTGGTAGGCGTCCCACAGGGCGCGGTCCGCGATGTCGCCGACGTCGAACTTCCAGTGCTTGTCGTTGCGGTCGAGGCGTTCCATCAGGCGCTCGTACTGCTCGTCGGGGTCGATGTGCAGCATCACCTTGATCAGGTGGACGTTCTGCGCGGCCAGCTCGTCCTCGAAGGCGACGATCTGGTCGTAGCGGCCCTCGATCTCGTCGAGCGGGGTCAGCTCCTTGACCTTCTCCACCAGCACGGCCTCGTAGTGCGACCGGTCCCACACGCCGATCCGCCCCGGCTTGGGCATGCGGATGCGCGAGCGGTACAGGAAGTCGTGCTCGTTTTCCTCGTCCGTCGGCCGCCCGAACGAAAACACTTCGACGCCCTGCGGGTCGATGCCCTTGAGCACGTGGCGCACCACGCCGCCCTTGCCGGAGGTGTCCATGCCCTGCAGCACGATGATGATCGTCGGCGCATTCTCGTCCCCGCTGCGCGCCGCGGCGAACATCCGCTCCTGCAGGTCGGCGATTTCCTCGTCGTGGTCGTCGAACTGCTCGGCGGCGATGGCCTTGCCCTTGCCGTTGTTCGGCAGGCCCGGGGTGGAGTCGGCGTCGACATGCGAAAGCCGCCACCCCTCCCCGACTTTCAGCGCGTGCGCGTCGTCCAGGGTGAAGTGGCGGTGCTTTCGTTTGTTGCCCATGGGCCAAGCCTAACGCGATCGCGGATCGCGGTGCGGCGGGCCTTACGACGTCCCGGCGTCCCCGTCCTCGCCCTCGCCCGTGGCAGCGGCGGACCCGTCGGAAGCGGGGGCCTCCACGACCTCCACGCCAGGCTCCGGCATCGCCGGCGTGCCCGGCACGATCGGGGCGGCGCCGGCGGGGGCGGCGGTGACGCGCACCGCCGCGGCGGCCATGCGGGCCTGGCCGGCGATGTCGGCCTCGGCGTCGAGCACGGCGTTGATGTACGGCGGCGCGACGTCGGTGGAGTACTCGCTGGCCAGCTCCACGCCCTCGACGACGGCCACGCGCGGCGGCACGTCGGGGTTGTGGAACAGCTCCCACGTGCCCACGCGCAGGATCGCTCGGTCGACGGCCGGCAGGCGGCGCATCGGCCACTCCGGCGCGAGGTAGGAGGCGATGGTCGAATCGATGCCGTCGATCTCCAGGGCCACGCCGCGGACGATCTGCTCGGCGTAATCCGCGATCGGGGCGACGCCCGACTGGTCATCGCGGGCCAGCTCCAGCCGCTCGTCGATCAGGCGCACCGGGTCGACGCCGCGCTGCTCGGCCTCGAACAGCAGGTCCACCGCACGGCGGCGCGCACGGTAGCGGGCACCGCGGCGCTTGTAGTTGACGTCCTTGCCGGAGTTCTTGCCGGACTGGCCGCCGGAGTGCTTGTCGTTGCTTTTGTCGCTCATGGATCCCGCGACTAGTTGTTCACGCGCGACAGGTAGGAACCGTCGCGGGTGTCGATCTTGAGCACGTCACCGGTCTCGATGAACAGCGGGACCTGCACCTCGGCGCCGGTCTCCAGGGTGGCGGGCTTGGTGCCGCCGGTGGAACGGTCGCCCTGCAGGCCCGGGTCGGTCTGCGCGACGGTCAGGTCGACGGAGACGGGCATCTCGGCGAACAGGGCCTCGCCCTCGTGGAAGGACACCTGCACGGAGGTGTTCTCCAGCAGGAAGCGCGCGGCCTCGCCCATCAGGTGCGGCGGGACGTTGATCTGGTCGTAGTCCTTCTCGTCCATCAGGACGTAGTCGTCGCCGTCGCGGTACAGGAAGGTCATGTCGCGGCGGTCGACGGTGGCGGTCTCGACCTTGACGCCGGCGTTGAAGGTCTTGTCGGTGACCTTGCCCGAAACGACGTCCTTGAGCTTCGTGCGCACGAATGCGGGGCCCTTGCCCGGCTTGACGTGCTGGAACTCGACGATCTGCTGCAGCTTGTTGTCGATCTTCAGCACGAGGCCGTTCTTGAAGTCGGAGGTGGATGCCACGAATAGCTCCTGTTGGGGTAGACGACGGGTCTGACCGGTACACGATACCCCCACCACCGCCCCAGCGCTAAAGCGGCGCGCCGGTCACGCCGGACGAGCCGGACACGCCGGACGAGCCGCCATTGCCCGGCTCCCCCGCCGGGCCGCGGATCAGACCGTCTTGGGCAGCGGGGTGATGATCTCCGGCTCGCCGTCGGTGACGATGACCGTGTCCTCGATGCGCACCCCGCCGAACCCGGGCACGTAGATGCCCGGCTCGATGGTCAGCGTCATGCCGGTGGCCAGGGTCTCCTGCGAACGACTGGAGGCGTACGGGGCCTCGTGGACGTCGAGGCCGATGCCGTGGCCGGTCGAGTGCACGAAGTACTCGCCGTGCCCTGCCGAGACGATGACCTCGCGGCAGGCCCGGTCGACGTCGGCCAGCGGGGTGCCGGGCCGCGCCGCGGCCACCCCGGCGAGCTGGGCGCGCAGCACGGTGGAGTAGATCTCCATGGCGAACTCTCCCGCAGCCTCCGACCCGCCCACGACGAGCGTGCGCGTCATGTCCGAGTGGTAGCCGTTTTTCGATGCGCCGAAATCGATGGTGACCAGGTCACCGTCGCACAGCACCCGGTCCTCGGCACCGGCGTGCGGCTTCGCGGAGTTGGGCCCCGACGCCACGATCGTGTCGAACGCAATGCCGTCGGCGCCGCCCACGCGCATCCGGTGCTCCAGGTCGGCGGCGATCGTGCGCTCGGTGGCCCCCGCGGCGATCACGCCGGATTCCAGCAACCCCTCGAAGGCCGCCACGGCGATGTCCGCGACCTCGCGCAGGGCCGCGAGCTCGGCGTCGTCTTTGACTGCACGGAGCTTTTCGACGAGATCGGCCGTCTCCACCAGCTCCGTCCCCTTCGCGGGATCGAGGGCCGCACCGATGCGGTGCATCCCGGCGACGGTGACGTGGGCGGCCTCGAACCCCAGGCGCTTGATGCCGGCGGCGCTGGCGCGGCCGGCGAGTTCGATCGCGCAGTTGCGCGCCAGGTGCAGCTCCAGGTCCGGCGCCTCCACCCCGATCTGGGTGGTGTAGCGGCCGTCGGTGGACACGATCGCCGAGCCATCGGCATTGACCAGGACCGCGCCATTGGACCCGGTGAAACCGGTCAGCCAGCGCACGTGCGCCGGGTGGTCGACGACGATGGCGCCGCAGCCCAGCCCGGAGAGCTGATCGGCCAGACGGGCGCGGCGGTCCGCGTAGTCGATGGTGGGCGCGTCGTCGATGGTGGCGTCGGTCGTGGCGTTCATCGGTTGTCCTCCGGGGTCTCGGTGGTCAGCTGGGCGGCGATCCGTCGCAAAGCAAGACCGTAACCGTCGGTGCCGCAGCCGACGATGATCCCCGCGGCCAGGGCCGACAGCAGCGAGGTGTGGCGAAACTCCTCGCGGGCGTGGACGTTGGAGATGTGGACCTCGTGGAAGCCCGCGCCGTCGGCGATCTCGGCCAGCGCGTCGCGCAGGGCCACCGACGTGTGGGTCAAGCCACCGGGGTTGATGATCACCGGCCAACCGTGGTCGGCGGCCTCGTGCACCCAGTCAATGAGCTCGCCCTCGTGGTTGGACTGGCGGCAGTCGACGGACACGCCCAGCTCGGCGGCCAGGGACTCCAGGCCCGCGACGACGTCGTCGAGCGTGGTCGACCCGTAGACCTCCGGCTGGCGCTTGCCCAGGCGGTTCAGGTTCGGGCCGTTGAGCACGAGCACCGTCTCGGGGACGGCGGTACCGGGGACGGCGGTGGTGGGAGTACTGGGGTCGTTCGCGGTGATGCTCATCGGGCCGACTCCTCATCCGCGGGCTTGCCGGCGGCGGCGAGTGCGGCGTACGCCTCGCGCAGCTGGTCCTCCGTCGGGCCCTCCAGGCGCGAGGTCTCCCCCGGCGCCTCGAGCACCACAAAACGGATCGTGCCGCGGCGGTTCTTCTTGTCCCGGGTCATGCCGGCGAAGAGCTCGTCGTAACGGCCGCTCTCGTAGGTGGTGGGCAGGCCGATGGACTCGAGGATCGCGCGGTGGCGCTCGACCAGGTCGGCGTCGATGAGGCCGGCAATGCGCGCCAGCTCCGCGACGAAGACCATGCCCACGGCGACGGCGTGGCCGTGGCGCCAGCGGTAGTCCTCGTAGCGCTCGACGGCGTGGCCGAAGGTGTGGCCGTAATTGAGCGTCTCGCGCAGCCCGGCCTCCTTCAGGTCCTCCGACACCACGTGCGCCTTGACCCTGATCGCGCGCTCGATGAGCTCCGGCAGCGCGCCGTCGACGTCGAGGCAGGCGGCCGGGTCGGCCTCGTACAGGTCCAGGATGGCCGTGTCGGAGATGAAGCCGGCCTTGATGATCTCCGCCGAACCCGCCACCAGCTCGGCCTTCGGCAGGGTGCGCAGGAAATCCAGGTCCACGAAGACGCCGGAGGGCTCGTGGAAAGCGCCGACGAGGTTCTTGCCGGCGGCGGTGTTGATGCCCGTCTTGCCGCCCACGGCCGCATCGACCATGGCCAGCAACGTGGTGGGCACCTGATAGACCTTGATGCCGCGCATCCACGCCGCGGCGACGTAGCCGCCGAGGTCGGTCGCCGCACCACCGCCGACGGCGACGATGGCATCGGTGCGGCCCAGGCCGCGCTCGCCGAGCACGTCCCAGCACCGGCCGGCCGACTCCAGCGTCTTGCCTTCCTCCGCGTCCTCGATCTCGAGGGCGAAGGCGGCCACGCCGTTGGCGGACAGCGCCTCGACGATCCGGTTGGCCGCGGGGGCGACGCTGCCCTGGTGGATCACGCAGACGTTGGCCGCCGACCCGGCGGCCTCGGCGATCTCGGCGGTGAGGCCGGAACCGATCCGCACCTCATAGGGGGCGGGTCCGTTGACGGGGATGGTGGTCACGGTGCGCGGTGTCCTTTCGCGGATGGGGATCAGTCTCGGTCGTCGCCGCAGTCGCCGGCGTCGAGGTAGCCCAGGATCTCGGCGACCACGCGCTGCGGCGAGCGGGAATCGGAGCGCGCCTTGAAGCTGGCGACCTCCTCGTACAGCGGGCGCCGGAACTCGTAGAGCCTGCGGTAGTGCTCGGCCGGATCATCGGCGGAGAGAACGGGGCGGCCCGATTCGCCGGCGGTGCGGCGCACGCCCTCCTCGATGCTCACCTCGAGGTAGATGACGTCGTGGTCGGCGAGGCGGTTGCGGGTGGCCTCGGACAGGACCGCGCCACCGCCGAGAGAGATGATGCCGGGGCGCTGGAGGGCCTCGGCGATGACCTCTTCCTCGATCTCGCGGAAGCGGGGCTCGCCCAGCGACGTGAACACGTTGCCGCAGGTGTCGCCTTCGCGTTCCTCGATGAGGTGGTCGGTGTCCGTCAGCGGCGCGTGCAGCGCGCGGGACAGCCGTCGGCCGATGGTGGATTTGCCTGCGCCGGGCGGGCCGACGAGGACTACGCGGGGAGTTGCCATCGCTGCCGAAACCTACTCCCAGTCCAGGCGGTCCGCGACCTGTGCCAGGTAGCCCTCGACATTGCGCCGCAGCTCGGTGAGCGAGTCGCCGCCGAACTTCTCGGTGACGGCGCGCGCCAGCGTCAGGGCGACCATCGTCTCGGCGACGACGCCGCCGGCCGGCACGGCGCACACGTCGGAGCGCTGGTGGATGGCGGTGGCGGCCTTGCCGGACTCCATGTCCACGGTCTTCAGCGCGCGCGGCACGGTGGAGATCGGCTTCATGGCGGCGCGGACGACCAGCGGCTGGCCGTTGGTCATGCCGCCCTCCAGTCCCCCGGCGCGGTTGGTCAGGCGGTCGACGCCGGAGCCGTCCTCGGCGCGGACCATCTCGTCGTGGGCCTCGGTGCCGCGGCGGCGGGCCTCCTCGAAACCGTCGCCGATCTCGACGCCCTTGACGGACTGGATGCCCATTACCGCCGACGCCAGCTGCGCGTCCAGGCGCGCTTCGCCGGAGATGTGGGAGCCCAGGCCGACGGGAAGGCCGTGGACGACGACCTCGACGATGCCGCCGAGGGTGTCGCCCTGCTTCTTCGCGGCCTCGATCTCGGAGACCATCGACTCCTCGGCCTCCTTGGAGAAGGCGCGCACCGGCGAGTCGTCGATGGCGTCCTGGTCGGCGAAGGTCGGCAGCGGGCCCTCGTAGGGCTCGGAGGCGCCGATGGAGATGACGTGGCTGACGATCTCCACGCCCAGCGCCTCGCGCAGGATCGACCGGGCGACGGTGCCGGCGGCGACGCGTGCGGCGGTCTCGCGGGCCGAGGAGCGCTCGAGGATGTTGCGGGCGTCGGTGTGCCCGTACTTGAGCATGCCGTTGAAGTCGGCGTGCCCCGGGCGCGGGCGGGTCAGCGTCGCGCCGCGGGCGCCGTCGAGCTCGGCCGGGTCGACCGGGTCGGAACTCATGACGGTGGTCCACTTGGGCCACTCGGTGTTGCCGATCATGATGGCCACCGGCGAGCCGAGCGTGCGCCCGTGGCGGACGCCGCCGAGCAGCGTGACCTCATCGGCTTCGAACTTCATGCGGGCGCCGCGGCCGTAGCCCAGGCGGCGGCGTGCGAGCTGACGGGAGACGTCCTCCCGGGTGACGGGGAAGTCGGCGGGAACGCCCTCGATCATGGCGACGAGCGCCTGCCCGTGCGATTCTCCTGCTGTGGTCCAACGAAGCATGCGCACATCATCTCATGTTCGTAACGCCCGTCACTCCACCGGTCCCCCGAGCGCGACCCCCGCGCACGCCAGCAGCATCGACGGCCCATGCGGCATGGCCCTCTTCCGCCACGCGAGCCCGGCCAGCGCCGTGAGCATCCCGGCGGCGATCATCGCGGTCAGGGTGCCGGGCACCCCGGCGTGCCAGCCGGCCACGCCGCCGAGCGTCAGCGCCAGCTTGACGTCGCCTCCTCCCATCGCACCCGGCTTGACGACACCCACCGCCCCGTACCCCACCGCCCAGATGGCGGCGCCGCACAGGAATGCGGCGAATGCGGCGTCGTCAAGCGAGAATGCCGCGGCGACGGGAAAAGCCGGGAGAGTCAGGCGATCCGGAAGCCGGCGCGACGCGACGTCGTGCCACGACAACCACAGCGCCCATCCCGCGTACATGCACCAGAACAGCGCCCCCATCCCCATGCCGGGGATCTAACCGGAAAACGCTGCCTCGCGCATGGCGGCCTCGGGGGCCCGCTCGCCGGTGAACTGCTCGAACTGGCCCAGCGCCTGGTGCAGCAGCATGGTCAGGCCGCCCAGGGCCGCGTGGCCGTTGCGCTCGGCTGCGGCGACCAGCGGCGTCGGCCACGGGTCGTAGATGACGTCGAGGATGCGCGGCGCTCGGGCCAGCGGGCCGGCGTAGCTCTCCAAGGCCTCCGACGGCACCGTGGAGACCAGGACATCGGCGGAGCCTGCGACGTCGGCGAGATTCGGGGCCGTGAACGGCACCCACGTGAAGCTCACGCCCAGCTGCGCCGCCAGGGGCTCCAGCGCATAGACGCGCTCGGAACGGGCCACCGCGGAGACGCGCTTGATCCCGGCCTGGGCCAGGGCCCACAGCGCGGGGCGTGCCGTGCCGCCTGCGCCGACCAGCACCGCGCGGCCGTCGGGCAGGCGATGGGCGCCGAGCTCCTTCAGCGCGCCGGTGACGCCATCGCAGTCGGTGTTGTCGGCGCGCCAGCCATCGGCCGTGCGCACCAGCGTGTTGGCCGAGCCGATGGCGCGGGCCCGGTCGGTGGCGGTGTCCACGAAATCCAGCGCCGCGAACTTGCCGGGCATGGTCACCGAAAAGCCGGCGTAGGAGTCGTCGGCTCCCCCGACGATGCGCGGCAGATCCTCCGCCGAGCAGCGGAACCGCCCGTACTCCCAGTCGTCGAGGCCCAGCGCCGCATACCCGGCGTTGTGGATCAGCGGCGAACGGGAATGCTCGACCGGGTCACCGAGGACCGCGGCGCGATGGGCGACCGGGGTGCGGCTCATCGGTTGGAATCCAGCACGCCGTTGGCGATGGACTCCTGGATCGCGGCCTGGTGCTCCTCGAAGGTCGTGGTGAAGACCGTGCGGCCGTCCTTGTCCACGGTGACGAAGTAGAGCCACGGGCCCTCGGCCGGGTTTTCCATGGCCGTGATCGCCTCCAGCGACGGCGACGAGATCGGGGTCTCCGGCAGGCCGTCCTTGGCGTAGGTGTTCCACGCGGTGACGCGAGCGCGGTCCTCGTCGGTGGTGGCGATCTCCTGGTCCGGCAGGTCGTAGTTGACCGTCGAGTCGAACTGCATGCGCATCGGCTCTTCGAGGCGGTTGAGGATGACCCGGCCGACCTTGTCGAAGTCGCCGTCCGGCGCCTCCATCTGGATCAGCGACGCGGCGGTGATCAGCTCGTACGGCGACAGGCCGACGCGCTGGGCGGAGGCCTCCAGGCCGGTCTGCTCGTAACGGGTCGCAGACTCCGAGACCAGGGCCGCGATGATCTCGCCGGCGGAGGACTGCGGGTTGAACTGGTGCACGCCCGGGGTGATCAGGCCCTCGAGGCGGCGCGCATCGTCGCCGCGGGCGCCGACCTCGTTGGCCGCCCACGCCGGCACGCCCAGCGCACCCGGATCCATGGAACCGGCGGCCTGCTTCAGCTCGTCGACGGAGACGCAATCGCCCTCGCCCATGCACGACGCCTCGGAGATGAGCGTGAAGATGCCCTTGCGCACGTCATCCGACGCAACGATGTGGGTGTCCATCAGCCGCGTGCCGGTGGGGATGTCGACGGTGCCCGCCTGGTTCGCCGGATCGAGGAGCGCCTCGACCGCCGACGACGCCGACATCTTCTTCTCCAGCCGGTAGAAACCGGGCTGCAGCTCGCCCGACCGGGCATGGGAGTTGGCCGCCGACATGAACGCGTCCTGCGTTGCGACGACGCCCTGCTCCTCCAGCTCGGTGGACAGGTCCGACAGCGACGAGCCCTGGGCGACCTCGACGACGACGGTTTCGCCGTTGCCCTCGCCCGAGTAGTCGCCGGAGACCCCGCCGCGCAGCCACAGGAAACCGACGCCCGCGAGGATGATCACGCTGAGCAGGATCGAGGTGACGTTGATGGCCATCGACGTCTGGCGGCGACGGACTCGTCCGCGCCGGCCCTTCCCGGGCTTCGCGGTCTTCTTGGTCCTAGCGGCCGACTTCGGGCCAGTGCTCATCTCGGTCTCCTCGGGGACGGGCACCCGACCGCGGGCGGGTGGTCGGGACAATCTTGTTGATTCTCCCCCATGCAATGCCCGATTGTCACATTTCAATTACGGAGTGTCGTGCAAAAATTGCCGGCGCTGATCCAACCACGACTGCAGGATTTCCACCGCCGCGGCCTGGTCGATGACCCCGCGACCGCTCTTGACGTCGCGTCCGGCCTGGTGGAGCCGGGACTGCGCCATGACGGTGGTCATCCTCTCGTCCGCCATCCGGATGGCCACGCCCTCCCCCAATCGCCGCCCGAGACGGAAGGCGACGTCCCCCGCTTTGCGCGCGGACGTGCCCGGGGTGCCGTCGAGCATGAGCGGCAGGCCGATGACGATCTCGACGACCTCGAGGTCGACGGCGAGCTCGACGAGGCGGTCGATGTCCGCCCCGTCCGGCCCGCGCCGCCCGGTCTCGCGGGCGACGGTCTCCACCGGGGTGGCCAGCAGGCCATCGGGATCGGACATGGCGACGCCGACGCGGACGTCGCCGACGTCGATGCCCAGCCGCCTGCCGCGGCCCGGGTCGTCGGCGCCGGGACGGTCGAGCTCGAGCTTGGCCATTGCCTAGCCCAGCGAATCGGCGATGGCCGCCAGGCCCGCCTCGATGCCGGCGGGCTCGGAACCCGAGCCCTGAGCCAGCTGGGGCTTGCCGCCGCCGCGGCCGCCGATGCGCTCGCCCAGCAGTTTGACCAGGTCACCGGCCTTATGGCCGGCATCGACGCCGGCGTCGGTGACGGCGACGGCGAACGGCGCCTTGCCGTCGGCCTCCGCGGCCAGGGCGATGATCGCCGCACGGTCGCCGAGGCGGCCGCGCAGATCGTTGGCCAGGGAGCGGATGTCCTTGGCCTGGGTGCCCGCCGGCAGCTGCAGGCCGAGGTAGGTCACGTCGCCGATGACGCGGGCCTGGTCGAGGTGCGACTGGGCGTCGGCAAGCAAACGGGCCGCCTTGAGGTCGGCCACCTGCTTCTCCGCGGCCTTCAGGCGCTCCGAGAGCGCGGCGATGCGGTCCGGCAGCTGCGCCGACGGGGACTTGAACTCCGCGGCCAAGCGCTCGGCGAGCATGCGCTCGGTGGACAGGTACCGGAAGGAATCCAGGCCCGAGTACGCCTCGATGCGGCGCACGCCCGAACCGATCGACGACTCGCCGAGCACGGCGACCGGGCCGATCTGCGAGGTGTGGCCGACGTGCGTGCCGCCGCACAGCTCCATGGAGAACGGGCCGCCCATCTCGACGACGCGGACGCGGTCGCCGTAGTTCTCGCTGAACAGGGCCATCGCGCCCATCGCGCGGGCCTCCTCCAGGGAGGTCTCGATGGTGTTGACGCGGTAGTCGGCGTCGGCGGCCTCGTTGGCGATGGCCTCGATGCGCGAGACCTGCTCCGGGGTCAGCTGCTCGCCGTACTTGAAGTCGAAGCGCAGGTAGCCCGGCTTGTTCATCGAACCGGCCTGCGTCGCGGTGGAACCGAGGACCTCGCGCAGCGCACCGTGGATGAGGTGCGTGGCCGAGTGGGCCTGCTCCGCCTTGTGGCGCCACGCCGCGTCGACCGCGACCTCCGCCAGCTCGCCGACGGCCAGCTCGCCGCCGACGACGCGGCCCTTGTGCAGCCACAGCTTCTTGCCCACGCGCTGGACGTCGTCGACCTCCAGCACGGCGCCCGAAGCGGTGGTGATGCGCCCGTGGTCCGCCATCTGGCCGCCGCCCTCGGCGTAGAGCGGGGAACGGTCGAGGATCAGCTCGACCTCGCCGCCCTCCTCCGCGCGCTCGATGCGCTCGCCGGAGCTGACCAGGCCGATGACCGTGGCCTCGTCGACCAGATTGTCGTAGCCGGTGAACTCGGTCGGGTGCTCGTCGATGAACTCGCGGTAGACGCCGAGATCGCCGTGGGTGCGCTTCTTGGCGGCGTTGTCGGCCTTGGCGCGGGCGCGCTGCTCGGCCATCTCGCGGTCGAACTCGTCGCGGTCGACGGCCAGGCCGGCCTCGGCGGCCATCTCCATGGTCAGGTCGATGGGAAATCCGTGGGTGTCGTGCAGCGCGAACGCGTCGGCGCCCGACAGCGCCGTCGAGCCCTCGGACTTCGCCTTCGCGGCGACGTTCTCGAACAGGTGCGTGCCGGCCTCGAGGGTCTTCAGGAAGGCCTTCTCCTCCGTCAGCGTCACGCGCAGGATGCGGTCCCAGTTGGCCGTGATCTCCGGGTAGGACGGCGTCATGGTGTCGCGGACGGACTCCATCAGCGGCTGCAGGGTCTCGCCGGTGGCGCCGAGCAGGCGGGCGGAGCGGATGATGCGGCGCAGCAGGCGGCGCAGGATGTAGCCGCGGTCCGAGTTGGACGGGGTCACGCCGTCGAGCATGAGCATCAGGCCGGTGCGGCAGTGGTCGGCGATGACGCGGAAGCGCACGTCGTCGCGGTAGCCGTCCTCGCCGCCGGCGCCGTACGTCGAGCCGGTGAGCTTCTCGGCGACGTCGATGACGGGGCGCAGCAGATCGGTCTCGTAGACGTTCTCGACGCCCTGCAGCAGGAACGCGACGCGCTCGATGCCCATGCCGGTGTCGATGTTCTTCTTCGGCAGGGGGCCGAGGATCTCGAAGGAATCCTTGCCGGTGCCCTCGCCGCGCTCGTTCTGCATGAAGACGAGGTTCCAGATCTCGATGTACCGGTCCTCGTCGGCCTCGGGGCCGCCCTCGACGCCGTAGTCCGGGCCGCGGTCGTAGAAGATCTCCGAGCACGGGCCACAGGGCCCGGGCACGCCCATGGACCAGTAGTTGTCGGCCATGCCGCGGCGCTGGATGCGCTCCTCGGGGATGCCGACGACGTCGCGCCAGATGTCGTGGGCCTCATCGTCGTCGAGGTAGACGGTGACCCACAGCAGCTCGGGGTCGATGCCGTAGCCGCCCTGGTCGGCCGGGTTGGTCAGCAGCGCCCACGCGTGCTTGATGGCGCCTTCCTTGAAGTAGTCGCCGAAGGAGAAGTTGCCGGCCATCTGGAAGAAGGTGTTGTGGCGGGTGGTGATGCCCACCTCCTCGATGTCGAGGGTGCGCACGCACTTCTGGATCGACGTCGCCGTGTCGAACTCCGGGGTCTGGTGGCCCAGGAAGTACGGCTTGAAGGGGACCATGCCCGCGTTGACGAACAGCAGGTTGGGGTCGTCCAGCACCAGCGAGGCGCTGGGGACCTCGGTGTGCCCCGCATTCACGAAGTGATCGATGAAACGCTTCCGGATCTCATGGGTCTGCACGACGGTCGGGTCCCTCTTTCGCGGCAATGATGTGTGCGCCGCGCGGTGGCGGCGATAGCCGTGCCAGCATACCCCCTGGGCCGGGTCTACTCCGCCCGCCCCCGCGGCTTGCCGCGGACGATGCCCCGCAGGGTGCCCATGTGCTCGCGCATCGCGCGTTCCCGGCCGTGCGTGCCGGGGCGGTAATACTCCGCGTCGGCGATCGGGTCGGGCGGGTACTGCTGCGTGACGACGCCCCTCGGATCGTCATGGGGGTACTGGTAGTCCACGGCGTTGCCCAGGGCCTTCGCCCCGCTGTAGTGCCCGTCCCTCAGGTGCGGGGGCACGGCGCCGTAGTTGCCGGCGCGGACGTCCTTGAGCGCGGCGTCGATCGCGGCGATCACCGAGTTCGACTTCGGCGCGGTGGCCAGGTGGATGACGGCCTGCGCCAGCGGCAGGCGCCCCTCCGGCAGGCCGATCATCTGGACGGCATCGGCGGCCGCGACGGCGACCTGCAGCGAGGACGGGTCGGCCATGCCGATGTCCTCGCTGGCCAGGATGATGATGCGCCGGGCGATGAACCGCGGGTCCTCCCCGCCCTCGATCATCCGCGCCAGGTAGTGCAGTGCGGCGTCGACGTCGGAGCCGCGGACGGACTTGATGAAGGCGCTGGTGACGTCGTAGTGCTGGTCTCCGTCGCGGTCGTAACGCACCACCGCGCGGTTGACCGACGCCTGGACGGTCTCCACGTCGAGCGTGCCGCCGTCGGGCACCGCCTCGGCGGAGGCCTCCAGGTACGTCAGCGACCGGCGGGCATCGCCGCCGGCGAGCGCGACGAGCTGCGCCAGCGCTTCGTCGTCGACCGAGATCCGCCCGTTCAATCCGCGCTCGTCGGCGACGGTGCGGCGGATGACCTCCGCGACGTCGTCGTCGGAAAGCGGTTCGAGCTGGAGCAGCAGCGACCGGCTCAGCAGCGGCGACACGACGGAGAAGCTCGGGTTCTCCGTCGTCGCGGCGACCAGCAGCACCGTGCGGTTTTCCACCGCGCCCAGCAGCGCATCCTGCTGCGTCTTGGAGAAGCGGTGGACCTCGTCGATGAACAGAACCGTCTGCACGCCCTCGCGGACCAGGTTCTTGCGCGCCCGCTCGATGACGGCGCGAACCTCCTTGACGCCCGCGTTGAGCGCCGACAGGGCCTCGAAACTCCGGCCCGTCGACGTGGAAATCAGACTGGCCAGGGTCGTCTTGCCCGTGCCCGGGGGCCCGAAGAGTATGACGGAGGTGTCTCCCCCGCCCTCGACCAGGCGGCGCAGCGGCGCGCCATCGCCGAGCAGGTGCTTCTGCCCCACGACCTCGTCGAGGGTGCGCGGGCGCATCTTCACCGCCAGCGGCGCATGCGACCCCGGGTGGAAATAGGCGCCGGCGTCCCCGCCGCCGGCGGATCCGGCGGATCCCGGTGCGGAGAAGTCGCCTGCGCCCGGGCCGTCGAAAAGCCCCTGCTCCCCGGCCATGGACGCAGCCCCTACCCGGCGGCCAGTGCGATGACGGCGCGGGCGAAGTCGCCGACCTCGGCCGACCGCGGATCCTCGCAGCCCGCGGAGAACTCCTCGAGCGCGCGGGCGGTGCCCAGGAGATCGCGGCGCTCCAGGGCGCCGCCGCCGAGCGAGCCCGTCGGGCCCGTCTTCGCGTCCTCCGGGATCTCCGCGCCGGCGGTCAGCGCGGCCTGCGGCGAGCCGTAGTGCAGCACCGTCACCGTGATCAGGGTCCAGCCGAGCAGCGCCGTCATCAGGCGGGTGCGCAGATGCTGGTCGCCCACGGCCTCCGGCCACAGGGCGCGGACCTCCTCGACCCATGACCGCACGAAGGACTCGGACTCCTCCGGCGTCGGCGGGCCCGTGAACACGTGCAGCGGGAACCCGGCGATGACGCTGGCGACGTCGAACGTCGCATCGCGGAAGCCGGCCCACTCGTAGTCGAGGAAGCCGACGCGGCCGGCCATGAGGATGTTGTCGGGCGCCAGGTCGAAGGGCGTGAACGCGCGGTGGTGGCCCGAGGAAATGCGGCGCGCGGCCTCCCCGGCCAGGCGGCGGACGCCGTCGGACACGGACGCGCCGAGGTCCTCCAGCCGGCCCATGCCGGACTCGATGGCGCGGACGATGCCGCGGTCGCGCTCGCCGGAGACGTCCTCGTCCCCGCGGTGGCGCGCCCACATGCGCGACAGCAGCGTGTTGAAGCCGTCCTCGCGCTCCGCCGTGCCCGCGTGCATCCGGCCCAGGGCCGCGCCCATCGACCGCAGCGCGCGCAGCCGCTCGGCGTCGTCGCCGGTTTCCAGCACATCCGCCAGAGTCGGCGCATCGCCGGCGTCGGAGATGACGATGATCCGCTCGGCGACGTCATGCGCCAGCAGCTCGGGGCCGGGGCGCACGTCCTCCGGCAGCGAGGTGGCGAACTGGTACGCCACGATTTCGCGCAGCAGGGCCGGGTCGGCGCCGGCGGCGGACGACTCCGGGAGACGCTTCACGACGAGCGAGCGCACCGGCAGGAACGGATTCGGCGACACCCGCAGGCGCACGACCATCGCCCGGCTCGAGCCGCCGAGGTCCTCGGGGTCGGTGAGTTCGGGCCGCCCGCCGAAGCGGTTGGCCAGCAGCTCCCCGGCCGTCGCGATGAGGTCGGCGACGTCGTGCTCGGTGCCGTGGTGGTCGTGGGAATCCATGATCTCCTCGGGCTCGCGCCCTAGTTCTTCTCCTGCTGGTCCTGGCCCTGCGGGGCCTGCTTGTCCTTTGCCTGCGCGGCCTGCGCGGCCTGCTTCTTGTCCGTCTTCGGCTTCGGCTTGAAGTCGATGCCGGACTCCTTGCGCTGCTGCGCGGTCACCGGCGCCGGGGCGTCGGTCAGCGGGTCGACGCCGCCGCCGGACTTGGGGAAGGCGATGGTCTCGCGGATCGACTCCACGCCGGCCAGCAGGGAGACGATGCGGTCCCAGCCGAAGGCGATGCCGCCGTGCGGCGGGGCGCCGAAGGCGAAGGCGTCGAGCAGAAAGCCGAACTTCTCGTGGGCCTCCTCGTCGGTGATGCCCATGACCTCGAACACGCGCTTCTGCACGTCCTGGCGGTGGATGCGGATGGAGCCGCCGCCGATCTCGTTGCCGTTGCAGACGATGTCGTAGGCGTAGGCCAGGGCCTCGCCCGGCTCCTTGTCGAAGGTGTCCAGGTGCTCCGGCTTCGGCGACGTGAACGCGTGGTGCACGGCGGTCCAGGCCGAGTGGCCCAGGGCGACGTCGCCGGAGGCGGTGGCGTCGGCGGCGGGCTCGAACATCGGGGCGTCGACGACCCAGGTGAACGCCCAGTCGCCGTCCTTGATCAGGCCGAGCTTCTCGGCGATCGCGCCGCGGGCGGCGCCGAGGAGGGCGCGCGCGGATTTGGTCTCGCCGGCGGCGAAGAAGATGCAGTCGCCCGGCTTGGCGCCGACGTGGGCGGCGATGCCCTCGCGCTCGGCGTCGGTGATGTTCTTGGCCACCGGGCCGGCCAGCTCGCCGTCCTCGCCGACGAGGATGTACGCCAGGCCCTTGGCGCCGCGCTGCTTGGCCCATTCCTGCCAGGCGTCGAGCTGGCGGCGCGGCTGCGACGCCCCGCCCTCCATGACGACGGCGCCGACGTACTCGTTCTTGAACACGCGGAAGGTGGTGTCCTTGAAGAAGTCGGTGCACTCGGTCAGCTGGATGTCGAAGCGCAGGTCCGGCTTGTCGGAGCCGTACTTCTCCATCGCCTCGCGGTAGGTCATGCGCGGGATCGGGGTGGTGATCTCGTAGCCGCCCTCGCGCCAGATGGCCACCAGGATCTGCTCGGCCAGCGCGATGACGTCGTCCTGCTCGACGAAGCTCATCTCGACGTCGAGCTGGGTGAACTCCGGCTGGCGGTCGGCGCGAAAGTCCTCGTCGCGGTAGCAGCGGGCGATCTGGTAGTAACGCTCCATGCCGCCGACCATGAGCAGCTGCTTGAACAGCTGCGGCGACTGCGGCAGAGCGTAGAAGGAACCGGGCTTCAGGCGGGCCGGCACCAGGAAGTCGCGGGCGCCCTCCGGGGTCGAGCGCGTCAGCGTCGGGGTCTCGATCTCGGTGAAGTCGTTGGAATCGAGCACGGTGCGGGCGGCGCGGTTCATCGCGGCGCGCAGACGCATGATCTTCGCCGGGCCCTCGCGGCGCAGGTCCAGGTAGCGGTACTTCAGGCGCGTCTCCTCGCCGACCTCGTTCGCGCTCGACGCATCGTCGAGCTGGAACGGCAGCGCCGCCGACTCGTTGAGGATCTCCAGCTCGGAGACGTTGAGCTCGATCTCGCCGGAGGCCAGGTTCGGGTTGTGCGAACCCTCCGGGCGCTTTTCGACGACGCCGGTCACCCGCACGCAGTATTCGCTGCGCAGGTGATGGGCGCGCTCCGCGACCTCGCTTTCACGGAAGACGACCTGGGCCAGGCCCGAACGGTCGCGCAGGTCGATGAAGATGACGCCGCCGTGGTCGCGGCGGCGGGCCACCCAACCCGTGAGGGTGACGGTCTGTCCGGCCTGGTCGGCGCGGAGCTCGCCGGCGAGATGCGTACGCAGCACTATTGGGGTCCTTCCAATGTTTTGCCTGTGAGGAATAAGCGAGATCGTGCACCCGTCCGGGCGCGCGTCGTAGGCAGTCTACCCGCCACGGCGGATCGGCTGAGGGCCGGGCCGTCGTAAAGCGGCGAACCTCCCGTGTCCACCTCCCGCAACTGCTTTCGTGCTGGCATACTCGGTGCATGACGTTCCGTTCCGATTTCCAGAAGAGC
The DNA here is from genome assembly GCF_042725215.1 of Corynebacterium sp. NPDC060344. Classification (NCBI taxonomy): domain Bacteria; kingdom Bacillati; phylum Actinomycetota; class Actinomycetes; order Mycobacteriales; family Corynebacteriaceae; genus Corynebacterium; species Corynebacterium sp. NPDC060344. The sequence continues at coordinate 47,255 of NZ_JBHXCS010000001.1, forward strand.
GGCGACCGAGCTCGCCGCGGTGGCGGCGGCGGCCGCGGCGGCATCGCCGTCGGCGGCGGCATCGGCGGCCTGCTCCTCATCGGCCTGTTCATGCTCCTCGGCGGCGACCCCTCCCAGCTCCAGCAACCCCAGCAGGGCGGCGGCGGCTCGCAACAGGCGCAGCAGGGATTCGAGCACTGCCAGACCGGCGACGACGCCAACGAGCACGTCGACTGCCGCATCGAATTCACCGGCATCTCCGTCGACCGCTTGTGGGCCGAGCAGCTGCCCGCGCAGGCCGGCATCCAGTACCAGGCGCCGGGCATCGAGATCTTCACCGGTTCCACCCAGTCCGGCTGCGGCTACGCGTCGTCGTCGACGGGCCCGTTCTACTGCCCCGCCGACGAGTACTCCTACTATGACGTCACCTTCTTCGATCAGCTGGAGCGCATGGGCGGCGGCGATGGCCCGCTCGCGCAGCAGTACGTGGTGGCGCACGAGTTCGCGCATCACATCCAGAAGCTCGAGGGTACGCTCGGCCGGTCCAACTACAACGATCCCGGCCCGGATTCCGATGCCGTGAAGGTCGAGCTGCAGGCCGACTGCTACGCCGGCATCTGGGCGCACTTCGCGGACAAGGGCCCCGACGCGATCCTCGAGCCGCTGACCCAGCAGCAGGTCGCCGACGCGCTGCAGACCGCCCGCGCCATCGGCGACGACACCATCCAGGGCCACTCCGGCGGCGACATCCGCCCCGACCTGTGGACCCACGGCTCCGCCGAGCAGCGCGCCGATGCGTTCCTGACCGGCTACCAGACCGGCAAGATGTCCCAGTGCGACACCCTGGAGCGGGGCGTGTACAAGTAGGCCGCGGTCAGTACCCGGCCTGGATCAGCGCGACCAGGCCCCAGACCGCGGCGATGGCCAGCGCGATGACGAGGACCATCAGCACCACCAGCAGGATCACCGCGCCGATGAGATAGCGCTTCGACGACGTCGCCACCCCGGCGGGGTCGTCGAGTGCTTTCGTCATCAGGCGCTCGTTGCGGATGTTGGCGCGGAAGAAGAAGTCGAAGGCGTCGCCGAGGACGGGGATGGCGCCGATGGTCATGTCGAGCAGCAGGTTGAACGCCATGCGCAGCAGCACGATGAACGGCACCCGGTACCGGATCCCGTCGATGACCAAGCCCGCCGTGGCCACCGCACCGGCCGCGTCGCCGACGCCGGGGATCAGTCCGACGATCGGATCGAGCCCGACCCGCCGGTTCGTGCCCGGGATAGTGAACAGGTCGTCCATCCAATGGGCGATCGCGCGCGACGTGCGGTTGAGGGAACGGGGCCGGGCATTGCCTTGCGGCTGGGGGTGTTCGGCGTTCATGCCGCCAACAGTAGGCCCCGGTAGCCTCGGCGACATGAACGATGCGCCCCGCAGCAGCTCTTCCGGCGATTCCGGCACCATGGCCCCGGCCGTCTCCCCCGGCGGCAACGCCACCGCCTTCCTCGCCGCATTCAACGACATCGAGGCCCATCTGCGCCGCGATCTGGGCGCCAAGCCGTCGGACGGGTTCAAGTGGATGGTCAATCTCAGCCACCGCAAGCATCGGCTTTCCGACGCCCAGCGTTCCGCCCTCATGGCGTTTTCCGACCTGCGCAATGCGATCAGCCATGGCGAGTACCGCGACGGCCGGCCCATCGCCGATCCCCTGCCCGAGACGGTCGCCGACGCCGAGCGCCTGGCGCGTACGCTCATCGATCCCCCGCTGGTGCTTTCGGTGCTGCCGGAACGGCGGCCGGTGACGGTGGCGCCGGAGGACTCCGTCGACAAGGTCTTTTCCGTTCTCGCCGAATCGACGTACTCGCAGTTCCCGGTATACGAGGGCGGCGAGGACCGCGGGCGATGCACGGCGATGCTGACGACGGACGCCATCGCCATCTGGGTCGCCCACGACTACGGCGACGACGGGCGGCTCGAGGCGAAGACCGTCGCCGACGTACTGGAATGGGCCGGTTCGCGCGACATGCCGTACTTCATGCCGCGCACGGCGACCGTGCAGGATGCCGTCACGGCGCTGACCATCCCCGGCGACGACGGCCTGGTGCCCCGCGCGCTGATCATCACCGAACACGGCCGCGCCGACCAGAAGCCGCTGCGCGTCGTCGGCGGCGCCGATCTCCCCGCACTGTGGGCCGAAGTCCAGCTCGGGGCGTATTAGCATTCGCGAACGCGTGGACACCCGGACCCCGCATACCCCGACATCACCACCCGCCCCCCGCAAACCCCGACATCAATACCCCGACATCACCACTGTTGTCGGGGTTTGGCCACGCCAATTCGACTCCTGTCGGGGTTTAGATGTCGGGGTTTAGACCCAACGGCAGCGATGCCGGGGTTTAGACGCAATGGCAGCGATGTCGGAGATTGGGCACAGCGGCGGTGATGTCGGGGTTTGGGCGCTGCGGTGGTGGTGTCGGCGTCTAGGTGTGGGGGTTCAGCCGCGCCGCGAAACGCCGCACTGAGAAGCGCGCCCGGTCGAAACACGCCGTGCCGCCCTACTTGCGCACGTGTCAACAAAGCGTTATTGTTGACGTATCACCAATTAGGGAAGCCGGAGTCACCGGCTTCGCCCGCAATAGACCTTCACCACACCAGGAGCACGCAATGCAGTTCGGCATCTTCACCATCGGCGACGTCACCACCGACCCGACCACCGGCACCACCCCGACCGAGCACGAGCGCATCGACGCCATGACCCAGATGGCGCTGAAGGCCGAGGAGGTCGGCCTCGACGTCTTCGCCACCGGCGAGCACCACAACCCGCCGTTCGTGCCCTCCTCCCCGACGACCCACCTCGGCTACATCGCGGCGAAGACCGAGAAGCTGCAGCTGTCGACGGCCACGACGCTGATCACCACCAACGACCCCGTCAAGATCGCCGAGGACTTCGCCTTCCTGCAGCACCTCTCCGGCGGCCGCGTCGACCTGATGATGGGCCGCGGCAACACCGGCCCGGTCTACCCGTGGTTCGGCAAGGACATCCGCCAGGGCATCCCGCTGGCCGTGGAGAACTACCACCTGCTGCGCCGCCTGTGGCGCGAGCGCCCCGTCAACTGGTCGGGCGAGTTCCGCACGCCGCTGCAGGGCTACGTGTCCACGCCGTGGCCGCTGGACGACACCCCGCCGTTCGTGTGGCACGGCTCGATCCGCTCCGTGCAGATCGCCGAGCAGGCCGCGTTCTACGGCGACGGCTTCTTCCACAACAACATCTTCTGGAACAAGGAGCACACGGCGAAGATGGTCAACATCTACCGCCGCCGCTTCGAGCAGTTCGGGCACGGCCAGGCGGACCAGGCCATCGTCGGCCTGGGCGGCCAGGTCTTCATCGGCGACACGGAGGAGAAGGCGAAGAAGTTCTTCCGCCCCTACTTCGACAATGCCCCGGTCTACGGCCACGGCCCGTCGCTGGAGGAGTTCACCGAGATGACTCCGCTGACCGTCGGCACGGTCGAGCAGGTCGTCGAGCGCACCATGCAGTTCGCGGATTGGGTGGGCGACTACCAGCGCCAGCTGTTCCTCATGGACCACGCGGGCCTGCCGCTGGAGGTCGTCCTGGAGCAGATCGAGATCCTGGGCAAGGAGGTCGTCCCGGAGGTCCGCCGCCGCATGGAGGCCCGCCGCCCGGAGCACGTCCCCTCGGACCCGCCGACCCACGCCACCCTCAAGCTCGACCGCGAGCACCCGCACCACAAGGTGCAGCCGGGCCGCGTCGAGGACAAGTAGCACCCCGCTGATCCCGCTGGAAAGGAGCACCGACATGCGCACCATCGCAGTCATCACGGCCGGGTTGTCCACGCCGTCGTCGACGCGCCAGCTCGCCGACATGCTTGCCGACGCCACCGTCGCCGCCATCACCGCGCGCGGCGAGTCCGCCGAGGTCGAGGTCATCGAGGTCCGCGATCTCGCCCGCGATCTGGCCGATGCCTTCACCGTCGGCGGACTGTCCTCCGCACGACTCGACGAGGCCCGCCGCACCGTCGCCGCCGCCGACGGCGTCATCGCGGTCTCGCCCGTGTTCAAGGCGTCGTACTCGGGCCTGTTCAAGATGTTCGTCGATTCGCTTGACGACGACGCCCTGCGCTCCGTGCCCACCGTCCTCGGGGCGACCGCCGGCACCGCCCGGCACTCGCTCGCGGTCGACCACGCCCTGCGCCCGCTGTTTTCCTACATGGGCGCCATGGTCGCGCCGACCGGCGTGTTCGCCGCCACGGACGACTTCGGCGCGGCCACGTTCACCGGTGGCGGCGGCGGAGGCGGTACCGGAGCCACTGCAAACGGAGCCGACGGAAATGGCGGGGGCACCGCTCCCCTGACCTCGCGGGTGTCCCGCGCCGCGGGCGAACTCGCCGACCTCGTTCTGGCGCAGGGCGTGGGCGGATTGGCCGCCGGCACGACCCGCCGGTCGGGCTCCGGCATCGAGGAGCCGTCGGGCCCGTCCTTCGGCGATTTGCTCAAGGGCCACCTGGGGTAGTTTCGCCTACCATCGGGGCATGCGGATCATCCCCAACATCTGGTGCGACGGCACCGCCCTCGAGGCGGCCGAGTTCTACGCGGGCGTCTTCCGGGACGCGGCGATCACGAAGATCGTCACCTACCCGGAAGACGGCCTGCCCGACTTCCAGGCCCACATGGCGGGCCGGCCCCTGACCGTGGACGTCGAGATCCACGGCAGGCCCCTGACCCTGATCAACGCCGGGCCCGAGTTCCGGCCGAACCATTCGATCAGCTTCTTGCTCAACTTCGATCCCGCGGAGTTCGGGGATGACGGAGACGACGTCGCAAAGCGAACGGACCTGGCCCGCGCGTACCTGGACCAGGTCCACGATGCGCTCATCGACGGCGGCGGCGCGATGATGGAGCTCGGCGAGTACCCGCACAGCCCGCGGTACGCGTGGATCCACGACCGCTACGGCGTGACGTGGCAGCTGATGCTCACCGACCCCGACGGCGACCCGCGCCCGTTCCTCACGCCGTCGTTCATGTTCGGCGGCACCAACCAGGACAATGCCCGCGAGGCGACGGACTTCTGGATCGGGGTGCTCGACGACTCGTCGCGCGGCGCGCTGGTCGAGTACGAGCACGGCGCGGTGATGTTCACGGACTTCCGTCTGGCCGGCGACTGGTTCGCGGCGATGGACTCGGCCGTCCCGCAGGACATGGCCTTCACCGAGGGCATCTCGCTCATGGTCGAATGCCGCCCGGGCGACGAGCTCGACCGCGTGTGGGAGGCCCTGTCCGCCGACCCCGCGGCCGAGGTGTGCGGCTGGTGCAAGGACCGCTACGGCGTGTCGTGGCAGGTGGTGCCGGACACCATGGACGAGTTGATGGCCAAGCCCGGCGCCTACGCCACCATGATGGGCATGAAGAAGATCGACCCGGACGGGTTCTGAGCCTCCGGGCGGCCATGGCACCGCCGCCGCAACGCCGGCGGAACACCCCGGAAACGCTTCATTTGTAATGTGGGCCACATGACCATCAGCGTCGTGGATTTGTTCAGCATCGGCATCGGCCCGTCGTCGTCGCACACCGTCGGCCCGATGCGGGCGGCGTCGAAGTTCGTTGCGGGCCTGCCCGCGCACGTGCGGGCGGGCCTGTTCGACGGTTCGCGTGACGACGGCCCCTCGCCCACCCTCCACGTCGAACTCCGGGGCTCGCTGGCCGCCACGGGCAGGGGCCACGGCACAGATCGCGCCGTGGTGTTGGGCATGGCGGGCCACGAGCCGGACACCGTGTCGCCGATGGCCGAGCCGAAACCCGGCGCCGACGTCCCGGCCGACGGCGTCGCCCGCGGCCCCTGGGGCGAGGTGCGCTACCGGATCGACTTCGATGCGTCGGAGATCGACGGCCACCCCAACGGGATGATCTTCACCGCCCGGTCCGGCGACGAGGCCATTTCGCAGCAGTGGTTTTCCGTCGGCGGCGGGTTCGTCCTGTCCGGCGAGGACATGGCGGTGCTGCGCGACGGCACCGGGGACATCGGCGCGGGCGTGACCACGACGGGGCGCGGCGGCGACGTGCCCCACCCCTTCACCACCGGCGATGAGCTGCTCGCCCAATGCCGCGACCACGGCCTCGACGTCTCCGACGTCATGCTGGCCAATGAGGCCGCGCTGCACGGGGGCGACGGTGGTGACGGTGGCGACAGTGGCGAGGGGCACGAAGGTGGTGGTGACAGTGGCGCCGGGATCGTCGTCGAGCACCTCGACGCCGTGTGGACGACGATGCGCGAATGCATGGACGCGGGCATCGCCGCCGAGGGCATCCTGCCCGGCGGGCTCGGCGTCCGCCGCCGGGCCCCCGACCTGCACCGCCAGCTCACCGAGATCCGCGCCGACGACGGCGAGGGCACCCACGCCGATGCGCTGTCGGCCATGGAGTGGGTCAATCTGTGGGCGCTGGCCGTCAACGAGGAGAATGCAGCCGGAGGCCGCGTGGTCACGGCGCCCACCAATGGCGCGGCGGGGATCATCCCGGCGGTGATGCGCTACGGGCTCGACCACGTCGTCGGGTTCACGCCGGCGGCGGCGCGGCGCTTCCTGCTGGCCGCCGGGGCGATCGGGATCGTGGTGAAGGAAAACGCCTCGATCTCCGGCGCCGAAGTCGGCTGCCAGGGCGAAGTCGGATCCGCGGCGGCGATGGCCGCGGCGGGCCTGTGCGAGGTGATGGGCGGCGACCCCCGCCAGGTGGAAAACGCCGCAGAGATCGCACTCGAGCACAATCTGGGCCTGACCTGCGATCCCGTCGGCGGCCTGGTGCAGATCCCCTGCATCGAGCGCAACGCCGTCGCCGCCGTCCAGGCCATCAATGCGGCACGGCTGGCGCGGCTCGGCGACGGCGACCATGCCGTCACCCTCGACGAGGCGGTCGCCACGATGGCCGCGACCGGACGCGACATGATGACCAAGTACAAGGAGACGTCCACGGGCGGCCTCGCCGTGGCGCTGCAGATGCCGGTCAACAGAACGGAGTGCTGACCGGCCCGCGCCCCTGTTAACCCAGGCGCGCCTTGAGCTGGGCGACGGCGTCGTCAAGCGAAATCGCGTGCTGCTCATGCGCGGTCAAGTCCTTGAGCTGGACCTCGCCAGCGGCGAGCTCGGACTCGCCGAGCACCAGCGCAAAGCGCGCACCGGCGCGGTCGGCGCCCTTCATCGCGCCCTTGAGGCCGCGGCCGCCGTAGGACATGTCGGAGCTGATCCCCGCGTTGCGCAGCTTGCCGACGAGCACCGCCATCGCACGAGAGGCGTCCTCGCCGAGTGCGACGCCGTAGACGTCGACGCGGCGCTCGTCGCCGAAGGTCTTGCCCTCGGTCTCCAGCGCCAGCAGCGCACGGTCGACGCCTAGGCCGAAGCCGATGCCGGACAGCTCCTGGCCGCCGAGCTGGGCCATGAGGCCGTCGTAGCGCCCGCCGCCGCCGATGCCGGACTGCGCGCCCAGTCCATCGTGGACGAACTCGAAGCAGGTCTTGGTGTAGTAGTCCAGGCCGCGGACCATGCGCGGGTTGATGACGTACTCGACGCCCATGTCGTCGAGGAGGCCGGTGACGGTCTCGAAGTGGGTGCGGCACTCGTCGGACAGGTGGTCGAGCATGAGCGGGGCGTCGGCGGTCATCTCCTTGACCTCCGGGCGCTTGTCGTCGAGCACGCGCAGCGGGTTGAGCTCGGCGCGGCGGCGGGTCTCCTCGTCCAGCGGCAGGCCGAAGAGGAAGTCCTGCAGCTTGCGGCGGTACTCCGGGCGGCACGAGTCGTCGCCCAGCGAGGTCAGCTCCAGGCGGTGGCCGGTCAGGCCGATGCCGCGGAAGGAGGCGTCGGCCAGCGCCACGACCTCGGCGTCCAGGGCCGGGTCATCGACGCCGATGGCCTCGACGCCGACCTGCTGCAGCTGGCGGTAGCGGCCGGCCTGCGGGCGCTCGTAGCGGAAGAACGGGCCGGCGTAGGACAGCTTCACCGGCAGCTGCCCGCGATCGAGGTTGTGCTCGATGACGGCGCGCATGACGCCGGCGGTGCCCTCCGGGCGCAGCGTCACGGACCGGTCGCCGCGGTCGGCGAAGGTGTACATCTCCTTGGACACCACGTCGGTCGACTCGCCGACGCCCCGGGCGAACAGGCCCGTGTCCTCGAAGATCGGCAGCTCGATGTGCTCGTAGCCCGCCAGGCGGGCCCGATGCTGCAGGTAACCGCGCACGGCCTCGAAGGCGCGGGAGTTCGGCGGAACGTAGTCCGGAACGCCCTTCGGCGCGGTGAAGGGGCGGATCTTCTGCTTCTTCTGGTCCTGCTTCTGCTGCTCGGTCACCCGGGCAACTTTACTTCACCTGCGCGAGGAACGGATTATGGGCCTTCTCCCGGCCGATCGTCGACGTCGGCCCATGCCCCGGCAGGATGGTCAGGTCGTCGTCGAGCGGCAGGACGCGGTTCTTCAGCGAATCCATCATGTCCTGCGGGTCGGCGCCCGGCAGGTCCGTGCGGCCGATGGAGCCGGCGAAGAGGACGTCGCCGGAGAACACGATCTCATCGCCGCCGTCGAACGCGCGCAGCATGACGCAGCCCGGCGAGTGGCCGGGCGCGTGGATAACCTCGAAGGCCAGGCCGGCGAACTTGACCTCGTCGCCGTCGTCGAGGTCGTGGATGTCCGTCGGCGGCACCATCTCGGCGACGTTGAACATCTTGCCCAGGCTCAGGCCCGCGCCGATGAGCGGATTGTCGAGCATGAACCGGTCATGCGGGCTGATGTAGACCGGGATGCCCCACTCGCGCGAGACGTCGCCGACGTCGCGGGTGTGGTCGATGTGGCCGTGCGTGAGCAGCACCGCCTCCGGCTTGAGGTTGCGCTGCTCGAACTCCTGCTTCAGCCGCCCCAGCGCGTCCATGCCCGGGTCGATGACGACCACGGGGATCGGGCCGTCGGCCGCGTCGCCCTCCATCGAATGTCCGGTGGCGACGTAGCAGTTGGTCTCGAGCGGACCGGAGGGGAAGCCGATGATCTCCATGGGGCTCCTATCTGGAAGAGCAGGTGGGCGCAGCGCCCGCGGGCACGGTGTTTCGTCGAACATACTACTTGCCGCACCACCCAGGGCCCCGTCCCCCACCCGGGCGCCGCTGCAGGGCATAATGTTCGGCTAGACGTCGCGCCATGCGACATGCGAGACCGGTACACGATCGAAAGAGGCAACCGTGCAGGGCAATGAACAGCGACGCCGCGAGGCGATGAAGAATCTCGAGCGCGAGCTCGGCCGCCGCGACCGCGCGGAGAAGGCCAAACCGTTGGGCGTCGTGGTCGCCACCCTGGCCATCCTCGTCGCCCTGGTCGGCGGCATCTGGTTCCTGACCACCATGGGCGATGACGAAGAAGACGTCACCGCCAGCGAAACCGAGACCACCTCGCCGGCGGAGGCCACGCCCCTTGCCATGGCCCGCTCCGAGGCTCTGCCCGACACCGTCACCTGCGAGTACCCGGCCGGCGGCGGCGAGGCGGCCAAGGAGATTTCCACCCCGAAGACCGACGGCGTCTCCACCACCGGCACCGTCACCGTCACGCTGAAGACGAACCGCGGCGACGTGCCCATGGAGCTGGACCGCTCCCTGTCCCCCTGCGCGGTCAATGCCATCGAGCACATGGCCAAGGAGGGCTACTACGACGACACGGTCTGCCACCGCATGACCGAGGGCATTCTGAACGTCTTGCAGTGCGGCGATCCGACGGGCTCCGGCGCCGGCGGCCCGGGCTTCACCTTCGCCGATGAGTACCCGAAGGATCAGCCGGACGCTCCGGCCGAGGTCGTTTACCCCGCAGGCTCCATCGCCATGGCGAACTCCGGCCCGGACACCAACGGTTCGCAGTTCTTCCTGAACTTCGCGGATAGCAGGCTCCAGCCGAACTACTCGGCCCTGGGCTCGATGACGCCCGAGGGTCTTGAGGTGGTCAAGGGCATTTCCGAGAAGGGCATCGAGGGCGGCCAGCCCGACGGCGCACCCGCCGAGGAGGTCCGCATCGAGTCCGCGACGGTGTCGTAGACGGTCGACGCTTTACGACGGCCACCGGCCCCGCACATCACTGTGCGGGGCCGGTTTTCGTCGTCAAGCAAAGACCTGCGAAGCAGGCGCGGGAGTGAGGCGCCCTACCCTCCGCTGGTGACGCGGAAGACGTCGTAGACGCCCTCGATGCCGCGCAGCACGGAGATGATGTAGCCGAGCTGCTTGATGTCCGAGACCTCGAACGTGAAGCGCATGACCGCCACCCGGTCCTCCGCGGTGTGCGAGGAGGTGGCGATGATGGACACCTTCTGCTCGCTGATCGTGCGGGTGATCTCGGAAAGCAGGCCATGGCGGTCCAGCGCCTCGATCTGCACCGTGACGGTGAAGACCGCGCCGGAGGAATCGCTGGCCCACTCGACGTCGATGAGGCGCTCGGGCTCTTCCTTCAGCTTCGCGGCGTTCGTGCAGTCCGTGCGGTGGACGCTGACGCCGCCGCCGCGGGTGACGAACCCGAAGATTTCGTCGCCCGGCACCGGGGTACAGCACTTGGCCAGCTTGGCCATCATGTCCGCCGACCCGGCGACCAGGACGCCGGCGCCGTCGGCGCGGCGGCGCTTCTCCGGGGCCTGCAGCTTCGACAGCGGCGTACGGGCGGCGAGCTGATCCTCGGCGTCGTCCTTGCTGGAGAACTGCGCCATCAGGCGGTTGGTGACGTGCTTGGCGCCGACCGTGCCCTCGCCGATGGCCGTGTACAGCGCATCGACGTCGGCGAAGTTGAGCTCCGAGGCGATCTGCTTCATCGTCTGCGGCGTGAACAGGCGGTGCATGGGCAGGCCGCCGCGCTGGACCTCGGCGGCCAGGGCGTCGCGGCCGGCGTCGAGTGCCTCCTCGCGGCGTTCCTTGGCGAACCACTGGCGGATCTTCGCCTTGGCGCGCGGGGACTTGACGAACGACGCCCAGTCCTTCGACGGGCCCGAATGCTGGTCCTTGGAGGTGAACACCTCGACGCGGTCGCCGGTCTTCAACGCCGATTCGAGGGCAACGAGCTTGCCGTTGACCTTCGCGCCGATGCAGCGGTGGCCGATTTCGGTGTGCACCGCGTAGGCGAAGTCGACCGGCGTGGCGTCCATGGGCAGCGTCATGACGTCGCCCTTGGGCGTGAACACGAAGATCTCGTTGGAGGCGAGGTCGTAGCGCAGCGAGTCGAGGAACTCGTTGGGGTCGGCGGCCTCCCGCTGCCAGTCGAGCAGCTGGCGCATCCACGCCATCTGGTCGACCTCGGCGGAGTCGCCCTTGTGCGAGCCCTTCGTCTCCTTGTACCGCCAATGCGCCGCAATGCCGTATTCGGCGTTGTAGTGCATCTCGTGGGTGCGGATCTGCACCTCCAGGGCGTTGCCGCCCGGACCGATCACCGTCGTGTGCAGCGACTGGTACACCCCGAAGCGCGGGGCCGAGATGTAGTCCTTGAAGCGTCCCGGCATCGGCTGGAACAGCGAGTGCACCGCGCCCATGGCGGCGTAGCAGTCCTTGGTGGTGTCCACGAGGACGCGGATGCCCACGAGGTCGAAGATCTCGTCGAAGTCGTGGCCCCGGACGATCATCTTCTGGTAGATCGACCAGTAGTGCTTCGGCCGGCCCATGACGACGGCCTCGATGTGCGCCTCGCGCAGATCGGCGGTGACCTCGTCGGAAACCTGCTTGAGGTAGCGGTCGCGCTGCGGGGCGCGGTCGGCGACCAGCCGCACGATCTCGTCGTACTTCTTCGGGTACAGGATGGCGAAGGAAAGGTCCTCCAGCTCCCACTTCACGCTGGCCATGCCCAGGCGGTGGGCCAACGGCGCGATGACCTCGAGGGTCTCGCGGGCCTTCTTCGCCTGCTTCTCCGGCGGCAGGAAGCGCATGGTGCGCATGTTGTGCAGGCGGTCGCAGACCTTGATCACCAGCACGCGGGGATCCTGGCTCATGGCCACGACCATCTTCCGCACCGTCTCGCCCTCGGCGGCCGAGCCCAGCGCGACCTTGTCCAGCTTGGTCACGCCGTCGACCAGGCGCGCGACCTCCGGGCCGAAATCGGCGGTGAGGTCATCGAGGGAATAGTCGGTGTCCTCCACCGTGTCGTGGAGCAGCGCGGCGACCAGCGTCGTGGTGTCCATGCCGATCTCCGCGGCGATCGTCGCCACGGCCAGCGGGTGGGTGATGTACGGTTCGCCGGACTTGCGCTTGACGCCCTCGTGGAGCTTCTCCGCGACGTCGTACGCGCGCTGGAGCTGCGACAGATCCGCGCGGGGATGGACCTCGCGGTGGATGGCCACCAGCGGATCGAGGACCGGGTTGACCTTCGTCCGGGCGCCCGTCAGGCTGCGGGCGAGTCGTGCACCGTAGCGGCGCGGCGAACGATCAGCCATTCTCCGCCCCAGAAGCAGACTCGGCGGTGCCGTTGACCACGTACAGCGGCAGCTCGGACAGCTTGTCGCGGCCGCCAAGGCCCGGGACCTCGAGCACCGCGCACAGGCCGGTGACTTCGGCGCCGCACTTTTCCAGGAGGGCCCGCGCCGCGGCCATGGTGCCGCCGGTGGCCAGGACGTCGTCGACGAGGACGACGCGCTTGCCTTCCAGGTCCAGGCCCGAGGCCGGGACCTCCAGGGCCGCCGACCCGTATTCGAGGTCGTAGGACTCCGTGTGCACCGGCGGGGGCAGCTTGCCCTTCTTGCGCACCGCCAGCACGCCCAGCCCCATGCGGTAGGCCACCGCGGAGCCGATGAGGAATCCGCGCGCGTCCAGGCCGCCGATGACGTCGGCGCCGAATCCCTCGCACGCCTCCGCGACCTCGTCGACGATGAGGCGGAACCCCTCCGGGTCCGCCAGCACCGGGGTGAGGTCCTCGAAGAGGACGCCGTCGGTCGGGAAATCGGGCACCAATCGGATCAGATCGTCAAGTGCGGCCCGCGCGTTTTCATATCCCACGGAGATCCTCGCTTTCAGGGAAACGGGAGCAAAACTCGGCCTCGAGGCGTTGTCGCGACAACGTTACCCTCATCTTTCCACGCGACGTGCACGCCACGGGCATGACCCCGGGCTCCCCCGGAAACGGCGGCGGCCCGCCCGGAAAGCACAATGCTTTCCGGGCGGGCCGGTCTGTCCCGTCAGCGTCCGGGGCGCCAGGTCGACGGGCGCGGCCCGTCTCCCCCGGCGGCGCCCGGGGCACCGCCGGCGATGTCGTCGGCCGCACTCGGGCCGGACTTATTGGGGCCGGACTTCTTCGGGGCCGCAGGAGCCTCCGGGGCCGTGGCGCCCTCCGCGACTCCGCGAGTCGGCGGCGTGGGCGTCGCAATCGAGCGGCGGGCCGGAGCGGGTGCGGGTGCGTCGTCGTCACGCAAGGTGGCCGACTCGACGGCCGCGGCGGCCGGGGACGCGGAGGCCTCCACGACCTGGCCGTCGCCGTCGCCGAAACCGGGGGCCGTGCCATCGGCGCGGGCCGCGGCAACCTTCCGGTCGTGCTCGGCGAAGGACTTCTGGCGGCGCTTGAGCGACACCAGGAACGACGCCGCGAGGAAGATCGACGAGAACGTGCCCTGCACGATGCCGATGACCTGCACCAGCGCCAGGTCGCGCAGCGTGCCCACGCCCAGCAGGCCGACGGCGATGATCATCAGCGCGATGATCGGCAGCAGCGACGACACCGTCGTGTTGATCGAGCGCATGATCGTCTGATTGACCGCCAGATTGACCTGCTCCGCGTACGTGCGGCGGGTCGACTGGCGGAAGCCGGCGGTGTTCTCGCGGACCTTGTCGAAGACGACGACGGTGTCGTACAGCGAGAACGACAGCACGGTCAGCAGGCCGATGACCGTCGCCGGCGTGACCTCGAAGCCGACCAGCGAGTAGATGCCGGCGATGACGATGCCGTCGATGGCCAGCGCGCCGATGGCCGCGATGGCCATGTCGCGCTCGAAGCGGAACGCGATGTAGGCGAAGACCAGCGCCAGGAACACGGCCATGGCCAGGATCATGCGCTCGGTGACCGCGCCGCCCCACGATTCGGAGACGGTGGAGTCGCCGATGGCGTCCGGCGTGGCCTCGCCGCGGGCGTCGACCGGCTGGAACTCGTCGTAGAGGGCCATGCGGGCCTCGTTGATGGTGTCCTCGCCGAGGCGCTCGGAGGTGATCTCCAGCACGCGGGCGTCGCCGGCGCCGATGATCTGCACCAGGTCCGGGGCGACGCCGGTGGCCTCCTCGAAGACCTCCTCCGCCTGCTCCTCGCTGACGCCGGCCGGCGGCATGGTCATTCGGGTGCCGCCCTCGAAGTCGATGCCCAGCGCGAAGCCGCGGAAGGCCATGGCGGCGATGCACACGAGCAGGACCACGGCGGTGATCCAGTACCAGGTGCGGCGCTTGCCCACGACGTCGATGCCGCCCGAACCCGTGTACAGCCGGGTGAAGAAGCCGCGGTCGGCGACGGTCCGGTCCCGCTCGTCGATGTCGGTGGCCGAATCGGCCACCGCAATGTTCCGGTTATCCGACATGGTCACTTCGCCTCCTGGAGCTCGGTGCGGGCCTGGCCCGCTTTACGACGGTTGGCGCCCCGGTCCGAGGCGAGCTTCATCACCGAACCGAACCCGTTCATCGACGGCTTCGCCAGGCCCGGGAACTTGCGCGTGGCTAGGATCACCAGCGGCGCGGTCACCAGGAAGGCGGTGAGGATGTCGAAGATCGTGGACAGGCCGAGCGTGAACGCGAAGCCGCGGACGTCGCCGACGGCGAGCACGTAGAGCACCACGGCCGCGATGACCGACACGAAGTTGCCGGCGAGGATCGTCCGCTTGGCGCTGCGCCAGGCGTGCGGCACCGCGGAGCGGAAGGTCCGGCCGATGCGCAGCTCGTCCTTGATGCGCTCGAAGAAGACGATGAAGGAGTCGGCGGTGGTGCCGATGGAGATGATGATGCCGGCGATGCCGGCCAGGTCGAGCGAGTACCCGATCCAGCGGCCCAGCAGGACCAGGACGCCGTAGATCATGGCGCCCGAGGCGGCCAGCGAGATGATCGAGATCGCGCCGAGGCCGCGGTACAGGGCCAGGGCGTAGAGCACGATGAGGCCGATGCCCACCAGGCCGGCGAGCACGCCCGCCGACAGCGACGCCGAACCCATGGTGGCCGGGATGGTCGTCGCGGTGCCGCCGGGCTCGCCGTCCTCGCCGGCGAAGCTCAGCGGCAGTGCGCCGTAGCGCAGGTTGTTGGCCAGCGTCTGGGCCTCGTCGATGCTGAAGTCGCCGGTGATGCGGGTGGCCTGGCCGACCGGGGTCGCGTCCTGGATCACCGGGGCGGAAATGACCTCGGAGTCCAGCACGATGGCCACCTGGCGCTGCAGGTAATCGGTGGTCAGCTGGGTCCAGGTACGGCCGCCGGCGTCGTTGTTGCCGGACTTGAAGCTGAAGGACACCTGGACCTCGCCCGACTGCTGGTCGTAGCCGCCGTTGATCGGCGCGTCGGTGTCGATGTCATCGCCCGACAGGCGCTTGCCGCCGACCTCGTCGGTTTCGCCGACGAGCAGCGGTGCCGGGTCGAGCAGCATGGCGGCGCCCGGGGTATTCGGGTCGCAGGTCACCAGCGGCTTCGACGGGTCGTCCGCGCCGGCCAGCGGGTCGGTCGCCTCCGGGTCGTCGCAGCGCATGAGGCCCTGGACGGCGAACATCGTCGTCGGATCGTCGGACTGGCGGGTGGCCAGCAGGACGTCGCGGACGCGTTCGCGGCGCTCGGCCGCCTCGACGGAGTTGGCGGGTTCCGCGGGCGCCTCTTCGCTGACCGTGCCGGGCTCGCCGACCTCGAACTGCAGCTCCGAGGGGACGGGCTCGCCGGGGTTCTGCTCCTCGAACATCGTCTTTGTGCGCTCCAGATCGGCGCTGAGCGACTCATTGAGCTCCTTGAGCCCCGCGTTGGCCTCCTCCGGGGAGATCAGGCCGACGGACACCCAGTCATTGGCGATCTCGAGGGTCTTGCCGGCCAGCGCCGAGGGGTCCGGGGCCTCCATCTGCGCGACGGGGCGGAAGAACAGCTGGGAGGTCTGGCCGAGGGCGCGGGCCTCCTGCGAGTCCTCGCCGGGCACCGTGATCACCAGCGTGTCGCCGTCGGCGACGACCTGGGCGCCGGTGACGCCCATGCCGTTGACGCGGTTTTCGAGGATGCGGCGCGCCTGGTCGAGCTGGTCCTGCGTGGGCTGCTCGCCCTGCGGGACGAGGGTGACGCGGGTGCCGCCCTGCAGGTCGATGCCGAGCTTCGGCGTTGCCTCGCGATTGCCGGTGAAGAACACCAGCACGTAGGTCAGCACGAGCACGGCGACGAACAGCAGCAGCGACCACTGCGGCCATTTCGCGCGGAAACCGCGGTTGGCGCCGCGGGATGAGCTTGCCAAGGGGAACTCCTGGGGGTGTACGGGGTCGGTGGACCTGCGTCGGACCGTGCTTGACGACGGGCCGGCGGTGCCTTCTTAGACGGCATCGCCGCGCTTGGCGGCCCGGGCATCGGTCTCCGAGATCGGATCGGCCTGCTCGACCTGGTCGGCGTGATCGGCCGGGGCGGCCTGCTCAGTCTGCAGGACCTGCTCGTTCTGCACGGTTTCGGGGGCGGGCTGGCCGGCGGCCTTGGCCTCTTCTTCGTTGACGTTGCGGACGATGGCGGCGCGCTCCCAGCGGGTGACGATGCCCTCGGCGATTTCGAGGTCGACCGTCTTCTCGTCCACTGCGACGACGATGCCGTGCTGGCCGGAGCCGGTGAGCACCTCGGCGCCCGGGGCGAGGCGGGACTGCATCTCGCGGATCTGGCGCAGCTGCTTGTTCTGGCGGAAGGTCGTCCAGATGGGCAGAGCCAACAGAACGACCATGAGGATGAGAAGGAGAATCGGGTCCATGAGCGGAGAGTCTAACGTCTGGCCCCCGCGCCGCCGCGAACCCCGTGCCGGTTGAGACGTGGCTCACCCGGACGGGCGTCCCCGCACGTCGCGCTCATCCCAGCCCGATGGTGCCCTCCGGCGGCTCCAGGCCGAGGTGGCGCCACGCGGTGGTCGTGGCGATGCGCCCCCTCGACGTCCGCGCGATCATGCCGGCGCGCACCAGGTACGGCTCGCAGACTTCCTCGACGGTGCCGGGCTCCTCGCCGACGGCCAGCGCCAGGGAGTTGACGCCGACGGGGCCGCCGCCATGGCCCCTGACCAGCGCGTCGAGGACGGCGCGGTCGAGCCGGTCGAGCCCGAGTTCGTCGACGTCGAAGACCAGCAGTGCGGCCCGGGCGGCGCCGACGTCGATGACGCCGCCGGCGTGGACGTCGGCGAAGTCGCGTACGCGGCGCAGCAGACGGTTGGCGATGCGGGGCGTGCCGCGCGACCGCGAGGCGATTTCCACCGCCGCATCGGCGCTGACGTCGACGCCGAGGATGCCCGCGGCGCGGGTGACCACCTTCGTCAGATCGGGGACGTCGTAGAACTCCATCTGCGCGGTGAAGCCGAAGCGGTCGCGCAGCGGGCCGGTGAGCATGCCCGACCGCGTCGTCGCGGCGACGAGCGTGAACGGCGGGATCTCCAACGGGATCGACGTCGCACCGGGGCCCTTGCCCACGATGACGTCGATGCGGAAGTCCTCCATGGCCATGTAGAGCATTTCCTCGGCCGGCCGGGCGATGCGGTGGATCTCGTCGATGAAGAGGACGTCGCCCTCCATGAGGTTCGACAGCATCGCGGCCAGATCGCCGGCGCGCTCGAGGGCGGGGCCGGACGTCATGCGCAGCGACGTGCCCAGCTCCTGGGCGATGATCATGGCCATCGTCGTCTTGCCCAGGCCCGGCGGGCCCGAGAGCAGGATGTGGTCGGGCGTGACTCCCCTGCCCCGGGCGCCGCCGAGGACGAGCTCGAGCTGGCTGCGGACCTTGGGCTGGCCGATGAATTCGTCGAGCGATTTCGGCCGGAGGCTGACTTCGGCGTCGACCTCCGCCGACTGCGCGCGTGCGTCGACGTCGCGCTGGTCGGGGAGATTGAACTCGGTGCGCTCCACATCAGACATGATCGATCATCCTATTCGTCGTGCGGCCTCTTCCCCGGGTCACGCGCCCAACGCCTTCAGCGCCGCACGCAGGGCGGCCGAGGTGTCCAGCGACGGATCGGCGGCGAGCACATCGGACACCGCCGCGGAAGCCTCCTGCTCGCGGAAACCGAGCCCCGTCAGCGCGCCGACGACCTGGTCCGCGTCGGCGGCCGGGGCCTGGGCGTTGGCGCCAAGCCTGGCCGACGCTGCGCCACCCTCACCGTCGCCGGCACCGTCGGCGCCCATGCCGGCCGGCACCGCGAAGGCCGCGACCTTGTCCTTGAGCTCGACGAGCATCCGCTCGGCCATGCGCTTGCCGACGCCACTGGCCGACTGCAGGCGCTTGGCGTCGCCGGCGGCCACGGCGGCGGCGATGTCGCCGGGATCGAGGACCTGCAGCACGGCCATCGCCAATCGCGGGCCCAACCCCGACACGGTCTGCAGCAGTTCGAACATCTCGCGTTCGGAGGCCGACGCGAATCCGTAGAGCGTCATCGCATCCTCGCGGACCACCAGAGTGGTCAGCACGAAAGCCTCTTCGCCGCGGACCAGCGTCCCCGCGGTCCGCGCGGTGACGGTGACCAACCGGCCGACGCCGCCGCATTCGATCACGACGTGGGCCGCGCCCAGGTCGATGACGGTGCCGCGCACCGATGCGATCATCGCAATGCCTCCTTCGCGCGCGCCAGCAACGGCGCCCGCCAACAATGGCAGATGGCCAACGCGAGCGCGTCGGCGGCATCCGCCGGTTTCGGGGGTTCGGACAACCCCAGGATCCGCGTGACCATCGTGGTCATCTGCGCCTTGTCGGCGCGGCCGTTGCCGGTCAGCGCCTTCTTGACCTCCGACGGCGTGTACATGTGCACCGGCAGCCCGCGGCGGGCCGCGGCGAGCATGAGCACGCCGACGGCATGGGCGGTCTGCATGACGGTGGATACGTTGCCGCGCTCGAAGATGCGCTCGATGGCCACGACGTCGGGTTCGTACCGGTCCATCCACTCCTCTGCGGCGTTGGACAACCGCAGCAGACGGTCCTGCAGGTCGAGATCCGACGGGGTGCGCGCCACGCCGACCGCCACCGGCGTCACGGCCCGGCCGCGGCCGCCATCGGCGACCGACAAACCGCACCGGGTCAATCCCGGATCGATACCCATGACCCGAATGGTCACCGCTTCCCCGCTTTCCCGGTCGTCCTCCGCCAACTGCGGCATCGTGCTCCGACCTTCATTCCCGGCCGCCGCCTCCAACTGCGATCACGGCCCGCCGATTCCGGCCGCCGCGTCCGCCCCATTCTTACCACATCATCCGAACAGGTGTGCGCCATCGTCGCAAAGCAAGCCCTTCCCCGGACCGGCGCGCCAGGGGCAACCGAAAGTCGGAGGGCGGGCCCGTCTTGGTCGCGGAGGGTGCGACCACGTAATTTGTGGGGTCATGGACACGCCCAAATCCCTGTACAGCAAGCTCGCACTGGCCGAGATGGTCACCTGGACCATCCTGATCATCGGGCTGATCCTCAAGTACGCCGCCGACATGCCGCTGGCCACCCGCATCGGCGGTTCGATCCACGGTTTCGTGTTCCTGTCGTACGCGGTGGTCACCGTCCTCGTGTGGGTCAACCAGCGCTGGTCCTTCGGCCGCGGCGTCCTGGGCCTGGCCTCGGCCGTGATCCCCTACATGACCGTCCCGTTCGAGCGCGCCACCGAGCGCGCCGGCAAGCTCGACGGCCCGTGGCGCTTCCGCGACACCGACGAGGCCCCGCGCACCCTGCCGGAGAAGATCCTCGCCCCCATCGTGCGCAACCCCGTCGCCGCCGCCGTGGTCATCCTCGTCGGCGTGGCCATCGTGTTCACCATCCTGCTCAACGCCGGCAAGCCGACCGAGTGGTTCAACTGACGGGCGGCGACCGCACCGACGTCCTCGCCGCCGCCCGGGAGGCATTCCCCGGCCTGACGTGGCAACACGCCGAGATCCCCGATCAGGGCCTCGACCACCACGTCGCGGTGCTGTCGGGGGCTACGGGCGTTCCCGGTTCTGCCGGTGCCACCACGGCCGAACCCCTCACCGTCGTCGCCCGCCTGGCCACCGCACCGGGCGTGGTCGGCCGCGCCGACGTCGAGGCCGGGGTGCTCGCCGCGGTCGACCACCGCGCCCCCGCCGCAGTGCCCCGGGCGCTGGCCACCGATGGCGACAGCCTCACCCTGGCCCGCCACATCCCCGGCGAGCCACTGTCGGATCGCGTGTGGGGCTTGCTTGACGACGCCCACCGCCGCACCATCGCCGCCCACCTCGCGGCCACCCTCGATGCCATCCACGGCATCGACGCCGCCGGCATTGACGGCCATGACGGCCTGGGCGGCATCGGAACTGCCGAATCACTGCTGGCCGGCGTGGGCGCGTCGTGGTTCCCGATCAAGCACTCAACATTGGCAAAGACCGTCGACGAGCATGTGCTGCCCATCCTCGATGCGCGGGAGGCGGAGCTGACCGGGACCATCATGGCCGAGGCCGAGGCCACCTTCATCACCGATCCGGTGGCGCCTCGGCTCATCCACGGCGACCTGCACGAGACTCACCTGCGCTGGGATGACACTGCCGGCCGGGGCAGTCTCGGCGTCATCGACTTCTCCGACATGACGCTGGCCGACCCCGCCATCGACGTCGCACATCTGGCCGGCATCTCCCCCGATCTGCACGCGCGGGTGGTCTCCGACCTCGCCGCCGCCGACGCCGATCTCGAGCGCCGCGCCGCGATCTACTCGCGGTGGGACGCCGTGTTCCTCCTGGCCGACCACGTGGTCACCGGAAGGACCCCGGAAACGACTGCGCGCGCCCTGTTCGGGCGCGCACTGGAGTCGATGGGGCGATAGCGGGTCCGCCGGGAGTTCCGGCGCACGCCGGGAACCCGGCGGTCCCTGGGAACCCGGCGAGCCCCGCGAACCCGCCGAAACGGCTAGTCGTCGAGCTCGGCGAGGACCTCGTCGGAGATGTCGGCGTTGGAGTAGACGTTCTGCACGTCGTCGGAATCCTCCAGCGCATCGACCAGGCGCAGGAACTTCTTCGCGCCATCGGCGTCGAGCTCGACCTCGGTGCCGGCACGGTAGTCCTGCTCGGCGGAGTCGTACTCGATGCCGGCGTCGACGAGCGCGGTGCGCACGGACATCAGGTCGGTGAAGGCGCTGACCACCTCGAAGTTCTCCCCGAGATCGTTGACCTCCTCCGCACCGGCGTCCAGCACGGCCATGAGCAGGTCATCCTCGGTGAGCTCCGACTCGGCGCCCTTCGGCACGACGACGACGCCCTTGCGCTCGAACATGTACGACACCGAACCGGAATCGGCCATGTTGCCGTTCTGCTTGTTGAACGACGAACGCACGTCGGACGCCGCACGGTTGCGGTTGTCCGTCAGGCACTCCACGATGACGGCGACGCCGCCCGGGGCGTAGCCCTCGTAGACGATGGTCTCCCAGTCCGAGCCGCCGGCTTCCTCGCCGGAACCGCGCTTGCGGGCCCGCTCGATGTTGTCGTTGGGGACCGAGGCCTTCTTGGCCTTGCGGATCATGTCGTCCAGCGTCGGGTTGGCCGTAGGGTCGCCACCGCCGGTGCGCGCCGCGACCTCGATGTTCTTGATCAGCTTGGCAAATTCCTTGCCCCGCTTGGCATCGTTGGCCGCCTTCTTGTGCTTGGTGGTCGCCCACTTGGAATGGCCCGCCATCTGCTGGTCCAAACTCCCTTTTGTCTCGAGGATGCCGATGGCCCCTCGACCGGGGCCGACCGGTCCGCCGGACCATTTCCGGCGGCCGTGCAAATTATACAGGCAGCGCCCGCGGGAATAGATCAGCCGACGTCGAGCCCGGCGCACTCGCGCAGGAACAGCCGGTGCACGCGGACGTCGCCGTCGACCTCCGGGTGGAAGCTCGTGGCCATCACCGCACCGTCGCGCACGGCGACGATCGCACCGGCGGCGGGCCCTTCGGGCACCGTGGCCAGCACCTGAACGCCATCGCCGAGGGCCTCGACCCACGGCGCGCGGATGAACGTCGCCGGGACGGGGCCGTCGATGCCGTCGAAGGCGAGGTCCGTCTCGAACGAGTCCACCTGCCGGCCGAAGGCGTTGCGCCGCACCGTCGCATCGAGCGCGCCCAGCTGCACCGCATCCTCGCGGGTGTCCAGCACCGACGAGGCCAACAGGATCATCCCCGCACACGTGCCGAACGCCGGGAGACCGTCCCGCAGGGCGTCGCAAAGCGGCTCGAGCAAGCCGTTGAAGCGCATGAGCTTGGACATCGTCGTCGACTCCCCGCCCGGCAGGATCAGTGCGGACAGGCCGTCGAGGTGCTCCGGGAGCCGGACCTTGCGGTGCGCGACGCCGAGCTCGTCGAGGACGCGCTCGTGCTCGATGACGCCGCCCTGCAGGGCCAGGACGCCGACGACGGGGCTTGATTCGGCGCTCGTGCCGGTGCGGGCGTCGGGCTCGGGCCCAGACTCAGACTCGGACCTAGACTCAGTCAATGTTCTCCCCCAGCTTCGACTTCGACGCGGGCGTGAACGGCACCGGGTCCATGCCCTCCATGCCCGGCGGCAGGTTCCTGGTAAGTCCTTCCTGCGTGACGACGGCAACGAGCTCCCCCGAGCGATTGAAGATCCGGCCATGGGTCAGAGCGCGACCGGCGTGGGCCGACGGCGACACCTGGTCATAGAGCAACCATTCGTCGGCGCGGAACGGGCGCAGGAACCACATCGCGTGGTCCAGGCTCGCCTCCTGGATCTTCGCTCCCGGGTGCGGGACCTTCGCCGAGGACAGCAGCGTCATGTCGGACATGTACGCCAGGGTGGAGACGTGGAAGGTCTCGTCGTCGGGAAGCCGGTCCTTGGCGCGGAACCACACCACCTGCTGCGACGGCGTATACGGGTTGTGCGTGAACTGCTCCGGGGGCACGACGCGGATGTCCCAGTCCGACCACTCCTGGAACAGCAGGCGGCGGGCACGGGGCATGGCGGCGACGTCGACGACGACGTCCTCGGGGGCCGGCACGTCGCGCATGCGGTCCGAATGCTCGATGCCGGTGTCGCCGCGGCGGTGGAAACTGGCCTGCATCATGAAGATGGTGCGGCCATCCTGCACCGCGCGGACGTGCCGGTGCACGAAGGACCGGCCGTCGCGGATCCGATCCACCGAGTAGATGGTCGGGATGTGCGGCCGGCCGGGGCCGACGAAATAGGCGTGCAGCGAGTGGACCGTGAACTCGTTGTCCACCGTGCGCGTCGCAGCCGCCAGCGCCTGGCCGGCGACCTGGCCGCCGAACGTGCGCTGCAGGACCGATTCGATGACTGGGCCGCGGTAGATGTCGCGGTCGATGCGCTCCAGATCGAGCACTTCGCGGATGTCGGGCATGGTTCCAGTATCACTTACGCCGTCACGCGCCGCGCAGCCGGGGCGAACCCGGCCGTGCGGCGCGTGATGCGGGCGCTGATGTACGGGGCGCGGACGGGCGCGCCCCGAGAGGGGCTACCAGCCGCGCTCGGCCAGGCGGTGCGGCTGCGGGATCTCGTCGACGTTGATGCCGACCATCGCCTCGCCGAGGCCGCGGGACACGTCGGCGACGACCTTCGGGTCGTCGAAGTGCTGCGTGGCCTGGACGATGGCCTTCGCGCGCTCCGAGGGGTTGCCGGACTTGAAGATGCCCGAGCCGACGAACACGCCCTCGGCGCCGAGCTGCATCATCATCGCGGCGTCGGCCGGGGTGGCGATGCCGCCGGCGGTGAACAGCACCACGGGGAGCTTGCCCTTCTCGGCGACCTCGCGGACGAGCTCGTACGGGGCCTGCAGCTCCTTGGCCGCCACGTACAGCTCATCGGGGGCCATCGACTTCAGGCGGTTGATCTCGCCGCGGATGGTGCGCATGTGGGTCACCGCGTTGGAGACGTCGCCGGTGCCGGCCTCGCCCTTCGAGCGGATCATCGCCGCGCCCTCGTTGATGCGGCGCAGGGCCTCGCCCAGGTTCGTGGCGCCGCAGACGAAGGGCACGGTGAACTCGAACTTGTCGATGTGGTTGGCGTAATCGGCCGGGGTGAGCACCTCGGACTCGTCGATGAAGTCGACGCCCAGGGACTGCAGGACCTGCGCCTCGACGAAGTGGCCGATGCGGGCCTTGGCCATCACGGGGATGGACACGGCCTCGATGATGCCCTCGATCATGTCCGGGTCCGACATGCGCGACACCCCGCCCTCGGCGCGGATGTCGGCGGGCACGCGCTCGAGCGCCATGACGGCGGTCGCGCCGGCGTCCTCGGCGATCTTCGCCTGCTCCGGGGTGACGACGTCCATGATGACGCCGCCCTTCAGCATCTCGGCCAAGCCGCGCTTGACGCGGGCGGTGCCGTGGCTGGTGTTGTTGTCGGAGGTGGTCAACGAAACCTGCTTTCTGGGAGGTTCAATCCGGTGTTCGTGTCCCCGGCGCGATGCGCCCGGTGACTGACAACTATAGACCCGGTAATAGACAGTGCCGTCTATCGGCCCCGAACTTCGTTCAACGCCCCTGGGGCGCCTCGACGGAGACGTCGAAGTACTCGGGGATCGGCGCCGTGCCGGCCAGGCGGAGGCCGCGGACCAGCGGACGCATCCGCAGCATCCGGGTGTCGGTGACGGCCTCGTTGTAGAAGCGCCGCGCCAGCTCCACGCGGGTGGTCGCGTCGTGCAGCTCGATGGCCAGCGCCGGCTCCGGCGGGCGGGCATCCAGCGCCTCGGCGAGCTTCGCGCCGAGGGTGTTCTCCGCATCGGCCCGGGCGTGCGGGTCGGCGGCGGTCAACCGCCGCGACTCCGCCCGCGCCACGTCGGCGCCGAGCTCCGGGTACGCCGCACGGGCCACCGCGCCGCGCCGGCCCAGCGCCGCCTCCAGCGAAGCCCGCGCGAGGTCGGCGCGCACGTGCATCCTGTTCAGGCGCGTGGCGGTGGCCGACGCCAGCAGCGCGGCGACGAGCAGGACCGCGGCCAGGATCGCGAGCACCACTGCCCACCACGGCACGAGAATCACGAGACGACCACCTTTTCCCCGTCCATGCGGACGGTGTCGTAGACCTGCAGCACCTTATCGGCGATCGACGACCAATCGAACTCCCACGCCCTCTCGTGCCCGGAGGCCACGAGCTCGGCGCGGCGGTCATCGTCGGAAAGCAGGGCGATTGTTGTCCGCGCGAGGTCGGCGGAATCGCCGTTGCGGAAATGATCGCCGAAGCGGCCGTCGTCGAGGACCAGGCGGAAGGCGTCGAGGTCCGAGGAGATCACCGCGGCACCCGCCGCCATGGCCTCGACGAGCACGATGCCGAAGCTCTCGCCGCCGCGCTGCGGTGCGATGTAGGCGTCCGCGGACTTCAGCGCGGCGGCCTTGGCCTCCTCGGAGACGCGGCCGGTGAAGCGCAGGACGTCGGCATGCTCGCCGGCGCGGCGCACCGCCTGTGCCCGGTCGCCGTCGCCGATGACCAGGATCTCCAGCTGCGGGAACACCCGCCGAATCGCCGGCACCGCGTCGAGCAGCACCGGCAGGCCCTTGCGGGGCTCGTCGAAACGCCCCAGGAACACCAGGCGCCGCACGCCCGGCTCCGGCGCCCCGATCTCCGGCACGCCGGCGGCATCGGGGGCCGCGGCGTAGTCCGCCACGCGCACGCCGTTGGGCACGAGCACCGGGTCTCCCCCGAGCTGCTCGACCTGCCAGCGCCGAGCGACCTCGGACACGGCGATGCCGCCGCGGATGCGCTCGAGCATCGGCCGCAAAAACGGCGTGGCCAGCTTGAGCGCCAGCGATTGCGTCGCCGCCGAGTGGTACGTGGCCACGATCGGCCCGACGGCGGCGCGCACGGCGAGCATGGAGTAGCTCGGCGAATTGGGCTCGTGGATGTGCAGCACATCGAAGTTTCCCTCGTCGATCCAGCGCCGCACCTTCCGCGCGGTCACCGGCCCGAACGCCAGCCGCGCCACGGAGCCGTTGTACGGGATGGGGATGGCGCGGCCGCCGCGCTCGACGAAGTCGGGCACCTCCGCCGTCGGGCCCGCGGGGCCGATCAGGCTGACGTCGTGGCCGCGCGCGCGGAACTCCTCGCACAGGTCGATCGCGTGCGCCTGCACGCCGCCGGGCACGTCGAACGAATACGGGCAGACCATTCCGATGCGCATGTCAGGCCTCCCCCGCCGGACGATCCGGGGCCGGGTCCCCGTCGGAGTCGCGCTCCTGCGCCTCTGCTTTGCGACGTCTCCGCGCCTCCCGGTCCGCCGTCCACAGCGGCTGCAGCATGTGCCAGTCGGCGGGGTGGGCGGCGATGTCGGATTCCATGAGCGCCGCGCAATCCTGCACGACGTCGGCCAACTCGCGGCCCTCGGCGGGCACGGCCGGGTGGACCTTGAGCCCCCATTCGTCGCCGTCGAACCACAGGCCGGCCACGTGGAGCGCGGCGCCCGTATCCCGGGCCAGCTGCGCCGCACCGATGGGCATGACGGTCTTCTCTCCGAAGAAGTCGACCTCCGCACCACGGCCGCCGAAGTCGCGTTCGCCGACGAGCGCGACCACGCCACCGGCATCCAGCCGCGTGCGCAATCCCGCCATCGGGGGCTCCCCTCCGGTCAGCGGCAGGATCTCGAATCCGAGGCCTTCCCGGAAATCCACGAAGGCGTCGTAAAGCTCTTCGGGGCGCAGGCGCTCGGCGACCGTGGTGAATCCCCCGAACCGCCGCGCGGCCCACATCCCCGCCATGTCCCAATTGCCGGAATGGGTGACCAGCAGGATGATGCCGCGTCCGGCGGCCTCCGACTCGTCGAGCAGGTCGCGGCCGCGGATCATGCCGGCGACGCGGTCGGCCAGCTCCGGGCCCGCGATGGCGGGCAACCGGAACGCCTCGACCCAATAGCGCACGTAGCTGCGCATGGAGGCCCGGACCAGGGCGTCGGGGACGTCGTCGGCGGGCAGGCCCGTCACGCGCGCGAGGTTGCGGCGCAGCTGCGCCGGACCCCGGCCATCACCGGAAAACCGATCGGCGGCCTTCATCGCCGCCCACATCACCGGGCGCTCGGGCAGCTTGCCCACGAGCTTCCAGCCGGCCAAGTAGCCCAGCGCGGCCAGGTCCTCCCGGGTGCGGGGCAGCCTCATGCGCGCTCCTCCGCCGCACCGTCGCGCGCGCCCTTGGGCGGGGCGATCGGGTCACCGGCGCCGGCGCCGCGGCCGACCATGACCAGGCGCTGGAGCACCGTGATCACGGAACCGGCGGCGAGCAGCCACATGGAAATCTCCACCGCCCACGGCACGCCCAGGCCCTCGAAACCGATGCCGACCAACGCGATGATCAGGCGCTCCGGGCGCTCGACCAGGCCACCGTCGACGGTGAACCCGGACGCCTCGGCGCGGGCCTTGACGTAGGACGTCACCTGGCCGGCGACCAGGCAAATGAGCACCGCGACGATCAAGTGCCCCGCCGCACCGTGCGAATGGAACACCCACCACAGGATCGCGCCGAACAGGGCGCCGTCGGTGATGCGGTCGCAGCTGGCGTCGAGCACCGCGCCGAAGCGGGTGCCGCCGCCGCGCAACCGCGCCATCGTTCCGTCGAGCAGGTCGAACGCCGCGAACAGGCCGGTCAGCACAGCCGCCGCGAACAGGTGCCCGGTGGGGATCAGCGTCACCGAGATCGCGATGGCCGCGACCGTGCCGAAGACCGTCATCGCGTTGGGCGACACGCCCATAGAGTTCAGCCGGCGGGCGATCGGCTCGACGACGGGGGCGATGGGCCTGCGGCCGTGCGCGCTGAGCATTGTCGGTCCTCTCGGTTGATCTTCGGCTGTGGCTGAATCTGGGCTGGCGCTACCAGGCTTCGACCAGAATGGCGCGGGTGTCGCGCAGCATCTGCGGCAGCACCTTGACGCCGTCGATGACGGTCATGAAGTTGGAGTCTCCGGACCAGCGCGGGACCACGTGCATGTGCAGGTGCTCCCCCACGGATCCGCCGGACGCGCGGCCCAGGTTGAACCCGACGTTGAGCGCGTGCGGCCGCGACACCTTCTTCAAGGTGCGGATCGCCCGCTGCCCGAACGCCATCAGCTCCGCCATCTCCTCGTCGGTGAGGTCCTCCAGGTTGGCCACCTGGCGGTACGGCACGACCATGAGATGCCCGGAATTGTACGGGTACAGGTTGAGCACGCAGTACACCCACTCGCCGCGCGCCACGATCAGCGCGTCCTCGTCGGAGCGCTTCGGCAGGTCGACGAACGGGTTGCGCGATCGGGTCTCGCTTGACGACGATCCGCCGGCACCCTCGCCGGCCCCGTCACCCGAAGGGGCGGCGGAATCGGCATTGGAATCGGCCTTGGAATCGGGCTCGGAATCGGCTTGCGCCTTCGAGGCGCCGTTGTCCGCGATGTAGTGCATCCGGTACGGCGCCCACAGGCGTTCGAGTCGGTCGGGCTCGCCCGCGCCACGGTCGACCATGGCGTCGGAGGGGTGCCCGTCAGCGTCGCGAAGCAATGTTGTCCCCATTGGGCTGATCGTTGATCCGCTCCGCGACCCAGCCGGCAATGAGATCGGCGGCCTCGGCCACCGGCACGCCGTTGATCTGGGAGCCGTCGAGGAAACGGAACGACACCGCGCCGGCCTCCACGTCGCGCGCGCCGGCCAGCACCATGAACGGCACCTTCGCCTGCGTGTGGTTGCGGATCTTCTTCTGCATGCGGTCATCGGAGACGTCTACGTGCGCGCGCAGGCCGCGGGACTTCAGCTCCTTGGCGAAGGCCTCCAGGTGCGGGACACAATCGTCGGCCACCGGGATGCCCACGACCTGCTCCGGCGCCAGCCACGCCGGGAACGCGCCGGCGTAGTGCTCCAGCAGCACGCCGAAGAAGCGCTCGATGGAGCCGAACAGCGCGCGGTGGATCATGATGGGACGCTTCTTCGTGCCGTCCGACGCCGTGTACTCCAGGTTCATGCGCTCGGGCATGTTGAAGTCCAGCTGCACCGTGGACATCTGCCACGTGCGGCCGATGGCATCGCGGGCCTGGACCGAGATCTTCGGGCCGTAGAACGCCGCCCCGCCCGGGTCCGGCACGAGGTCGAGGCCCGACGCATCCGCGACCCGCTGCAGGATCGCCGTGGAGCGCTCCCAGATCTCGTCCGAGCCGACGAACTTCTTCTCATCCTTCGTGGACAGCTCCAGGTAGAAGTCGTCCAGGCCGTAGTCCTTGAGCAGGGAGATGATGAACTCCAGGACCGTGGTCAGCTCCGACTCGAGCTGGGACTCCTCGCAGTAAATGTGGGCATCGTCCTGAGTGAAGCCGCGGGCGCGGGTCAGGCCGTGGACGACGCCCGACTTCTCGTAGCGGTACACCGTGCCGAACTCGAACATGCGCAGCGGCAGCTCACGGTACGAACGGCCGCGCGACCCGAACACCAGATTGTGCATCGGGCAGTTCATCGGCTTGACGTAGTAGTCCTGCGGCTGCTTGGTGCAGTTGCCGTCGGCGTCGTACTCGCCGTCGAGCTTCATCGGGGGGAACATGCCCTCCTTGTAGAAGCCCAGGTGGCCCGACTGCTCGAACAGGTCGCCCTTGGTCAGGTGCGGGGTGGTGACGAAGTCGTACCCGCCCTCGAGGTGGCGGCGGCGGGAATGCTGCTCCATCTCGTTGCGGATGATGGCGCCCTTGACGTGGAACACCGGCAGGCCCGAACCGATCTCGTCCGGGAAGCTGAACAGGTCCAGCTCCGAGCCGAGGCGGCGGTGGTCGCGCTTCTCGGCCTCCAGCAGCATGTCCAGGTGGGCGTCCATGGACTCCTTGGACTCCCACGCGGTGCCGTAAATGCGCTGCAGGCCGGCGTTGGCCTGGTCGCCGCGCCAGTAGGCCGCCGACGAACGGGTCAGCGTGAACGCCGGGATGTAGCGGGTGGTGGGCACGTGCGGGCCGCGGCACAGGTCGAACCACTCGGTGTCGCCCGTGCGGGGGTTGACGTTGCGGTAGCCGGTCAGCTCGGTGCCGCCGACGTCGACCGTCGCGTCCTCGTTGGCGTCGATGTCGCCGGAGGACTTGTCGGCGATGAGCTCGAGCTTGTACGGCTCGGCCGCCAGCTGCGCCGACGCGTCGTCCGGGGACTCGAAGACGAAGCGCTCGAACTTCTGGCCCGACTTGATGATCTTCTTCATGCGCTTTTCGATGCGCTTGAGATCCTCCGGCGTGAACGGCTCGGCGACGTCGAAGTCGTAGTAGAAGCCGCCGTCGATCGCCGGGCCGATGCCCAGCTTCGTGCCGGGGAATTCCGCCTGCACGGCCTGCGCCAGCACGTGGGTGGTCGAGTGGCGGATGACCCCGCGGCCGTCCTCCGTGTTCGCGGCGACGGGCTCGACGGTCTCGTCGGCGGCCGGAACGTAGGACAGGTCTCGCAGGTCACCCTGCGGGTCGCGGACGCAGACGATGGCGTCGGGACCCTTGTTCGGGTAACCCAGGTCCCGCATGGCGGCACCGGCGGCGACGCCCGCGGGGACGGTGAACGGGGCGGGGATGGTGATTGCTTCGGACACGGCTGGCGTGGCTCCTTCTGGCGGAATCGGGCGGGTGTCGCATACCTGGCGACCCCCGCGGACCCCACAACCTTAGCGCCCCGGGGCCGGTCAGTCTTCCAGGAGGTCCTGGGCCCAGTACTCGTCGCCGGTGGTGCCGCGCGGCATGACGAACACCGCCGAACCGATGTGGAACGTCCACTCGTTGAGGCGGTCGGCCTCCGCCAGGCGTTCCTGGATCGGGTGGAACTGCTCCAGGGGATCCTTCTGGTAGCAGATGAAGACCAGGCCGGTGTTGGACGTGAAGCGCCCGTCCGGCTCCGGCGGCAGGTCGTAGTTGTAGACGCGACGCAGGATCTGCTGGTTCGGGTACTGCCGCGGCGGCATGGCGCGGGCGACGTGGCTGTTGCGGTCGATGACCGGCAGCCCGTACTCGTCGGTGGCCTCCAAATCGACCGGGTCGAACTCGTTTTCCTGGCCCAGGGGTGCGCCGGTGTCCAGCGTGCGGCCGGCGACCTCTTCGCGGCTGGGCCGGTCGAGGATGTCCCAGCCGTCGATGTCCATTTCGATGCGGCGCACCACCATCGCAGAGCCGCCGCGCAGCCAATCGGGGCCGGATTCGATCCACACGACGCGGTCGAAGTCGTTCTCCTCGCGGGGATTGACCGTGCCGTCGAGCTGACCGAAACGATTGCGCGGGGTCGCCGTCGGTTCCTTGGCGCCCTTGGCGTTGAGGAAGCCGGACTGCACCCACCGCACGTCCAGGTACGGTGCACCGTTTTTGATCATGAACCGCGCCGCGTGCGACAGCATCAGCGGATCATCGCAGCAGATCTGCAGGCACAGATCGCCGTCGTTCCATTCCTCGCGCAACTGGTCGGTCGGGTACTCCGGCAGCGGGTCGAGCCACTCGGGCTTGACGTCCTCGCGGTCGGCGGCAATGAAGAAGTTCGGGCCGAGCCCCAGCGTGAAGGTCAGGTTCGCCGGGGCCTCGTACATCTCGGGTTCCAGGTCGGTGCGCGGGGCCTCGCCCTTGGCCATGCGCCGCGCATCCTGCGTCCACACCCGCATGAGCCGGCGCAGCCGGGTCCGGTCGACGTCGTCCTTGATGTCGAACGCGATCAACCAGAGGTTGGCCGGCGCCGGGGTGGCGATGCCCGCCTGGTGCTCGCCGTCGAACTCGACGGTCTGCGTCTGCAGCGGGGGCAGCTCCGGTTCGTCGGGCTCGCGTTCGAGCCCGATGGCGGCGGCATTTCCCGCGGCGGCGACGCCGAGCGCGCCGGCCCCCGCGCCCGCCCCGAGTCCGGTGAGGAAACGGCGGCGGGACAGGTTGCTGCTCATGGGGGTGATGCTCCTGGTTCTCGATGTGCTGTGGTGCCGGCCGGACCCGTCCGGGCCCGGCCGAACCGGGATGGTGGTCCCGGCTTTTGCGGCCTAGTGTCCGGCGTGCTCGTCGTCGCCGGTGTTCATGTTGGTCATCTGGCCGTCCTCGCCCATGCCCGGGTTGGACAGGGACCCGTCCGGCGCGTAGTCCTCCTCGCCGGCCGGCTGGACGCGGACCTCGATGTCCTGGGTCAGGGTCGAGCCGTCGGAGAACTCCAGGACCAGGGTGTACTGCTCGCCCTGCTCCATGGCCTCGCCGTTGTCCATGATCATCAGGTGGTCGGCGCCCGGGGCCATTTCGTGCTCGCCGCCGGCCGGGATCGAATGGCCGCCCTCGACCTCGACCATCTTGCCGTCGGTGACGGTGTGCTGTTCGAAGGAGGTGCCCTCGGCCAGGCCCTCAATGCGGAAGGAAACGAGGTCGAGGTCTTCGTCGGTGTGGTTCTTCAGCACGCCGAAGATGCCGGTCATCTCCTTGTCGGCCGGCTTCTCCTTGATGTAGGACTCCTCGAAGGTCACGGCGGACGACGCCTCGGCCTCGGTGGAATCGGCGGACGTGGTGGCGCTGCCGTTGGCGGCGGTGGTGTCCGCGGAGTCGTCGGCCGAGCATCCGGCGAGGACGAGGGCGATCGCGGCGGAGCCGGCGACGAGGGCCTTGGTGGTGCGGTGGAGCTTCACGGGGATCAATCTGCCTTTCGGTTGATGACGGCCACTCCGGCGACGACGGAGAGGATCACGGCGATCAATCCGCCGCCGGCGATCCATGCCCACGTGGGCACGCCGCCTTCCTCTTCCTGGGTGTCCCCGGCAGCCGCGGCGTCGGGGGCCTTCTCCTCCGCCGTGCCGACCTTCTGGTCGCCGACGGTGAAGGACAGTTTGCCGCGGGTGGAGTGCCCGTCTGACGAGGTGATCTGGAATCCGACGACGTAGTCGCCGGGACCCGGGTCCAGTGATTCGGGAACGTCGACGGCGATGACCTGTCCGTCCAGCGTCGGCTGTTCGGTGAACAGCACCTCCTTCGAGTCGGCGTCGCTGAGCGCCACCGTGTTGAAGGAGTCGCGCGGGACCCCGGAGAAGGTCATCTCGATGCGCCGCGGGAATTCGTCCAGCGTCTGGCCATCGGCGGGCACGGAGGCGATGACGGAGTCATGTGCGTGGGCGACGGGCGCCTGCTCGGCCCCGCCGAGTGCGGGCGCGAACGCCAGCCCGGTCGCGAGC
Organism: Corynebacterium sp. NPDC060344; assembly: GCF_042725215.1. Lineage (NCBI taxonomy): Bacteria > Bacillati > Actinomycetota > Actinomycetes > Mycobacteriales > Corynebacteriaceae > Corynebacterium > Corynebacterium sp. NPDC060344. The sequence continues at coordinate 80,446 of NZ_JBHXCS010000001.1, forward strand.
GTGGCGGCGATGGCCGTACGCCCGATGAACTTGTTGCGCATGTGCACCGGCAGTGTCCTCCATGGCCGCGGGCGGCCGCGTCGATTACGGGATTCGGGTGAATCGGACGTCATCGCCCGATCCGGTGAACTAGTCGGCGCATGAGCGCGATTGGTTCCCGTGATGATCGTTGATTCCCCGGCGAATACCCCCGAGTGTAACCGGAACATGCGTTAACTTCGATCACCCCATGGGTGATCCGCGCTACCCGCGACCCGGGCCGCGGGCGCACGAAAAAACCGCCGGAGGATTGACCTCCGGCGGTTGCGGTAGTCCCAACTGGGTTCGAACCAGCGACCTTTCCGGTGTGAACGGAACGCTCTTCCGCTGAGCTATGGGACTGCACGTAGTCGGGAGTTGCTCCCGCTTACGGGTGATTAAGTTAGCACGCCTTCCATCGGCGGCCTAATCGCATGTTCACCGCGTGTTTGGGCCGGCGCGGGGCCGGCATTGCCCGACCTCAATTGCTTGACGACGGTTCGCGCGCACCCCTCCACCCTTCACGAGAGGATGAGCGCCCACCTCCTCCACGAACGGGTGAGCGCATGAGCTTCAACCCGCCGCACCGGGCACCGCTCCTCCCAACACACCAGACACCAACCCAGACCCCCACCCAGACACCGCCCCAGACTGCGCCCCACACACGGCGCTCCACACGCTGCGCTGCGCGCTGCCCGATAGGCGAAACGGCTTACATCCAGGGGATTTGTGGATTTTCGGCGAATCCCGCTAATGTTCTTCTCGCACCGCAAGCGGGGCACGGGAGACCGGGCAAGCGCAACGGAATGCAGTGCGGATGTAGCGCAGCTGGTAGCGCATCACCTTGCCAAGGTGAGGGTCGCGGGTTCGAGTCCCGTCATCCGCTCGGATTTTCTCCGGAGCAACACCATCTGGTATAACTTCTGAGTGAATCACGAGAGGCGGCAACGCCACGGTGGAATGGCCGAGTGGTGAGGCAACGGCCTGCAAAGCCGTGCACACGGGTTCGATTCCCGTTTCCACCTCGCATCAAATTGCATAAGCAGTTTCTGCACAAGCGCGTTTAGCTCAGCGGGAGAGCGCTTCCCTGACACGGAAGAGGTCACTGGTTCGATCCCAGTATCGCGCACCAAGGCACTTGGTGCCTCAGGCGGATGTAGCGCAGCTGGTAGCGCATCACCTTGCCAAGGTGAGGGTCGCGGGTTCGAGTCCCGTCATCCGCTCCACTTCCCCGCCGGATCTTCGGATCCGGCGGGGATTTTGCATTGCCGGACTTTCCTTGCCCGGGCACCACGGCGAAACCCGCCACCGCGTCGATCATGCGGTGGCGGGTTCGTCGTCAAGCAATCGTGGCGTACTAGACGCCAAGGTCCTCCTGGCGGGCGCCGAGCTCCTCGTCGATGCGCAGCAGGCCATGGCCGTCGGCGCCGATCAGCTCGATGCGGCCGATGATGTTGCGGACGGTGTCCTCTTCCTCGATCTGCTCGTTGAGGAAGAAGTCCAGCAGCGGGCGGGAATCGACGTCGCGCTCGTCGGCGGCGAGGTTCCACAGGTCGCGGATGGAGGCGGAGACCTTCTCCTCGTGCTCGAGGGCGATGCGGAAGGCGTCGATGGCCTTGGCCACGTTGACCTCCGGCGCCGGGATGGCGCCCAGGCGGGCGTGGTTGTCCCGGGCGGCGAGGTGGTCGATGAACTTCTCGGCGTGGACGATCTCCTCCTCGGACTGGGCGCGCATCCACTGCGCCATGCCCCCGAGGTCGAGGCGGTCGAGTTCGATGGCCAGCTGGCGGTAGACGTTGGACGCCTGCATCTCCAGGGTCACCTGGTCGTTGAAGGCCTTTTCGAGCTTGTCGTTGAGTCGCATGCCGCAAGGATATGCGTATGCCGATAAATACGACAAGGATTATTCGGCTTCGCTGAGAAGGCTGGCCTAGCCTCGCACGGTTGGCGGGCGGGAGCCGGCAAACATAGGCTCGGCGATCATGAATGGCAGTGCACGCGGTCGCGGGCTGGAGTGGTTCGGCGACATCGGATCACCCGCCGGCGCGCCGGAGTTGGCCGAAGAGTCGCCGGTGGCCCGGTTCGTCGGCCCGTTCCCCGGCGTCACTCTCATCGCCGTCACCTCCCTCGACGGTCGCGGCGCGATCGACGGCGTCTCCGGCGGCCTGGGCAATCCCGCCGATGCCGCGGTCCTCGCGGCCCTCCGGTCGGTCTCCGACGTCGTCGTGGTCGGGGCCGGCACCGCCCGCGCCGAAAACTACGGCCCCGCCACTGCCCCGACGCGCCTCGCGGTGCTGAGCCGCTCCCTGGACATCGCCCCCGATTCGAGGCTTTTCGACGACCCCTCCAATCCGCCCCTCATTCTCCATGGCGGGGACGCCGATCCGGACCGTCGTGAAGCACTCGTCGCAGCCGGGGCCGAACTGATCGGCCTGCCCGGCACCGGCCCGGACGACGTAATCGGGGCGTTGCGGGAGCTCGGGCATTCCCGCATCGCGCTCGAAGGCGGCCCGGGCGTCTATCGGCAGTTCCTCGCCGCCGATGCCGTCGACCGGGCCTTCCTGACCCTGTCCCCCATGGTCGTCGGCGCGGGGCCCGCGACGCTGGGATCCGAGAGCAGCGTCGCGGAGAGCAGCGTCGCCGAGTCTGCGCTCGCTTCGGCGCTGCCCCTCGAATTCCGAGTGGAGGCCGCGGCGTTCTCCGACTCGCACCTTTTTGTCCGCTATTCCAGGGGTTGCGCCGGGTAGCTTCGTACCCGTGACTACCTCCCCGACGACGCTCGACGGCGCCCGCGCCCGGCGGATGGTGGCCCCGATGCTGTGGCCATTCGCGATCTTCATGATCATCCACCGCGCCTGGGCGCTGCCCCACCAAAGCGGCGGCACCGATGACTTCACCACGGTCTGGCGTGCCCTGGTTCGCTTCGGAGACGGCAACCTCGTCTACACCGCGAACTACGCCCACGTCGATCCGCATTACCTGTACTCCCCCGGCGGCACGCTGGCCCTGCAGCCGGTGACGTGGCTGGGCGATTACGACACCGCGCGAATGTGGTTCATCTTCGCGCAGGCGGCGGGCATCATCCTGGCCATCGTGCTGCTGCTGCGTCTGTGCCGCGTGCCCCTGACCAGCTGGATCGTCCCGTTGACGCTGTCGCTGGCGTTCCTCACCGAGTCGGTGACCAGTACGCTGCGCTTCGCCAACGTCAACGGCACGCTGCTGCTGGCGCAGGTGCTGTTCATCATCCTGCTGCTGCGCGACCGCCGCATCCTCGCGGGCGTCATCCTGGGCCTCGCCATCACCGTCAAGCCGATCGTGGCGCCGCTGCTGTTCCTCGCCTTCGTGCGCAAGGACTGGTCGACGATCCTCGTCGCCTTCGGCATCCCGGTGGCCTTCAACATCGCCGCGTGGCCGCTGGCCGCCGACCCGATGGCCTACGTCGAGCGGACCATGCCGTACCTGGGCGAGGTCCGCCTCCACGCCAACGCCTCCATCTCCGGCGAGCTCCTCTACTTCGGCGCACCGGAGCTGCTGGTCAAGCTGTGGCTCATCGTCTTCGCCGCCCCCGTCATCTTCGCGCTGATCCTGCTGCTGCGCTGGCAGTGGCGCGACGAGATTTTCTGGGCGCTGTCCACCTCGGGCGTGCTCATGACGGGCGTGCTGCTGCTCGGTTCACTGGGCCAGCAGTACTACGCGCTGCTGATCTTGCCGACGGTCGTCGGCGTCTTCCACGGCCTCTTCGGCGCCCGCGACGCCCAGGGCGATGCGCCGCGATCGGTGGTGCTGAACCTGCCCGCGGGCCTGGCCGTGACCATGTTCTACTTCAGCCTCAACTGGTTCATGGACGACTACGAGGTCGGCTCGCAGTTGTGGATCCAGGTCATGGCCTGGATCGGCTGGATGCTGCTGTGCCTGACCATGTTCGGGGCGCTGATCAAGTGGACGATCGAGGAGCACGCCGCCGGCTACGACTGGCTCGGCCGCAAAAACGCCGCGTCCTTCTTCTCCCCGCGCGCGGCCACAGCCGAGGGAACATCCGCCGCCCCCGCCGGCGTTGCACGGGGTGTACGGTCCGGCGGACGAGAGCCGGAATCGATGGAAAGGACCAGGGCATGACCGACCAGAACACCACCGGCACCGACGAGCCCGACACCACAGACTGGAACTTCACCGACGAGCAGTGGCGCGCCCGCCTCAACCCCGAAGAGTTCCGCGTGCTGCGCCAGGCCGGCACCGAGGCCCCCTTCGTCGGCGAATACACCGACACCGAGACCGAGGGCGTCTACTCCTGCCGCGCGTGCGGTGCCGAGCTGTTCCGCTCGACGGAGAAGTTCCACTCGCATTGCGGCTGGCCGTCGTTCTTCTCGCCGCTGGCCGGCAGCGCGGTCATCGAGCGCGTCGACGACAGCCTGGGCATGCGCCGCACCGAGGTCCTGTGCGCCCGTTGCGAGTCGCACCTGGGCCACGTCTTCACCGGCGAGGGCTACCCCACCCCGACCGACCAGCGGTACTGCATCAACTCGATCTGCCTCACTCTCGAGGAGAAGCCGATCGGCCAGTGAGCCCCCGGTAAACGGCGATGATCACGCCGACGCCGAGGACCAGGCCGGCCGCCGACGCAGCCGCGCCGATGGCCTCCGACCGCGGTTGGCCGGACGCGAATTCGACGATGAGCCACGTCGCGACCGCCGCCGCGATCGCCGCGGCCGTGGCGACTCCGATGATCCACGACGCCGATTTCCCCGCCGCGGGACGTGTCTGTCGTTCGGGCATCGCTTCCCCCTCGGGTGGCGCCGGATTGTTGTGGCCCCGAACCTACCATCGGGCCGGCCATCCCGCGCGCCGACTGCACCACGCTTGACGACGGCCACCGCCCCCGCACTCCGATCGGTGGAGTGCGGGGGCGGTGGTCGTCGTCAAGCCTGGGCGAAGGCCATGGCACGCGCCCGGCGGAAGGCTACGGGAGGGCGTTGATGATCTCCGCGACGTCATCGACGCGGCGGCCCGTGTGGAACGGGATCTCCTCGCGGACGTGGAGGCGGGCCTCGGTGTAGCGCATCTTCCACATCAGGTCGACGATGCGGTCGAGCTCCGGGCCCTCGAAGGCCAGGATCCACTCGTAATCGCCGAGCGCGAAGGACGGCACCGTGTTGGCGCGCACGTCCGGGTAATCGCGGCCGGCCTGGCCGTGCTCGGACAGGATGCGGCGGCGGTCGGCCGGCTCCAGCAGGTACCAGTCGTACGAGCGCACGAACGGGTAGACGGCGATCCAGCGGCCCGGCTCCTCGCCCATGATGAACGACGGCAGGTGCGACTTGTTGAACTCCGCCGGACGGTGCAGCGCGGCGTTGGACCAGTGCGGGGTCGACGCGCGGCCCAGCGGCGTCTCGCGCAGGAAGGCGTTGTAGAAGGCCTGGACGTCCTCCATCTTCTCGGCATGGACCCAGAACATGAAGTCGGCCTCGGCGCGCATCGCCGAGACATCGTAGAAGCCGCGGACGATGAGGTCGACGTCATCGGCCTCGTAGCGCTTGAGGAACTCGCGGGTCTGCGCGACCGCCTCTTCGCGGTCATCGCCCAGCGCACCCGGGGTCACCTTGAACGTGGACCACATGGTGTAGCGGATGGTGTCGTTGAGCTTCTTGTAGTCGAGCTTCGCCATGGAACGGCCGTCTCCTTGAAGTCGGTGGTGGTGTGGTGGTGATCGGTGGTGATCGGTGGTGATCGGTGGTGATCGGTGGTGATAAGCGTTCGGTGGACATCGTCCGGGCCGGGACGGGCACTGATGAACAGGCTACCCGCGCCTGCCCGGATGTCCCCTGCCCGGATGGCCCCGAGTGCTACGACAGGTCGTTGATGATCTTCGCCGCAGCGGCCTTCGCATCGGCGATGCAGGCGGGGATGCCGGGGCCGCGGTGCCACGCGCCGGCCGCGGCGACGCGCGGGACGCCATCGAGGTCGGCGTCGGCGAAGCGCATGAGCTCGCCGTGGCCGACGCCGTAGCGCGGGATGCCGCCCCACCAGCGCTGGACCACGACCTCCGCGGGCCGGGCGCCGAAGCCGGTCAGCGACTCCAGATCGACCAGCGCCTTGGCGGTGAGCTCCTCGTCCGACAGGTGGACCAGCGAATCGTCGCCGAAGCGGCCGAAGGAACCGCGGACGATGGCGCCTCCGCGCTCGCCGAGGTGCGGCCACTTTTTCGACGAGAAGGTGAACGCCTTGGCGTCGACGTCGGCGTCGGCCGCGATGAGGATGCCGGAGTAGTCCGGCAGCCCCTCGGCGTCATCGAAGCGCATGGCGACCACGGCCGAGGAGGCCAGGTCGATGCCGCCGATGATCTCGGCGGCGTCGGGTGCGACGCCGGCCAGCAGAGCGCCGGTGGCCGGGGCGGGCGCGGCGAGCACGACGGCGTCGGCCTCGATGACGCGGCCATCGGTCAAGGTCACGTCCTTGCCGCCGCCAGCGGCTGCGTCGGCGATCTTCTCCACGCCGACGCCGAGCTCCAGCTCGGGCGCGGCCTGCTCGACGAGGCGGTCGTAGACCTTGCGGTACCCGTTGCGGAAGGTGCGGAAGATCGGCGCGGCCACGGCCCCCGATGCCAGGCGGGCCTCGTTGGCCTCGGCCCGCTGGTCGAGCACGCGCTGCGCGGCGGCGGTGAGGCTCACCGGCTCGCCCACCTCGGTCATCGCGTCGAGCGCCCCGGCCAGCTGCGGCACGGTGGCGCGCAGGCCCAGATCATCGGCCAGGCTCGAGTACACGCCGCCGAGCAGCGGCGAGACCAGATGATCGACGACCTCGCGGCCCAGCCGCGACTCCACGAGCTGGCCCAGGTTCACGTCGTCGCCATGGACCCAGTGCAGCGGCGGCGTCGCCTCGGGGTCGGTCTCGGCGTCGATGCGGGCGCACGTGTCGTCGGAAAGCAATCCCCGAAGGCCCTCCGACGACGCGGGGACGCCCATGACCGTGGTGCGCGGCATGGAGCGCAGCTCATCGGCGGCGAAGATCATCGACGGCATACCGGACGGGGTGACCAGCTCGTCGCCGAGGCCGAGGTTTTCGAAGAAGTCCGTGGCGTCCTTGCGGAAGCCCAGGTACGCCTCCGCGCCGACCTCGATGGGGCCCTCGGCCGTGTCGACCGTGCGCAACTTGCCGCCCACGCGGTCCTCCGGGTCGGCGACGACGATGCGCGCGCCCGGGCCGAGGCCACGGCGCAGCTGATAGGCGGCGACGAGACCGGTGAGGCCGGCGCCGGCGATGACGACGGTCAGCGGACGGGCGCTCACAGCTCGTGCACCATCTTCACGGTGCGGGTGATGGCGTCGGCGTCGGTGTTCGGCGGCACGCCATGGCCCAGGTTGAAGATGTGCCCGCGGGCGGTGCCGCGCTCGATGGCGCGGTCGGCTTCGCCGCAGATGCGGCGGACCTCGGCCTCGATGGCGGCGTCGCCGGCGAAGAACATTGCCGGGTCCAGGTTGCCCTGCAGCACGCGGGCGTGGGAGGCGCGGTCGCCTGCCGGATCGGCGTCGGCCAGGGTGTTGGAGATGCGCTGGGCGGCGGCATCGAGCGGCACGCGCCAATCGACGCCGACGACCTCGGAGCCGGCCTCGGCCATGGCGCCGAGCAGCTCGCCGGTGCCCACGCCAAAGTGGATGCGCGGGATGCCGGCGTCGGCGACCGCCTCGAAGATCGCCTGCGAATGCGGCAGCACGTGGCGGCGGTAATCGCGCTCGGTGAGGAAGCCGGCCCACGAATCGAACAGCTGCATGGCGTCGATGCCCGCGTCGATCTGCGCGCGCAGGAAGCCGACGACGATCGGCGTGATGCGGCGCATCAGCTTGTCCCACAGCTCCGGCTCGGAATGCATGAGCGCCTTGGTGCGCTCGTGGTTGCGCGACGGGCCGCCCTCCACCAGGTACGACGCCAGCGTGAACGGGGCGCCGGCGAAGCCGATGAGCACCTGCTGGTCGGTGAGCTCGTCGAGGATGCGCGCGATGCCCTCGGCCACCGGGGCCAGGGTGTCCGGATCGAGCTCCGGCAGGCGGTCGATGTCGGACGCCGTGCGGATCGGCTCGGCGACGACCGGGCCGCGGCCGGCGACGATGTCCAGGTCCACGCCGGCGGCCTTGACCGGCACGACGATGTCGGAGAACAGGATCGCCGCGTCGACGTCGTGGCGGCGGACGGGCTGCATGGTGATCTCCGCCAGCAGCTCCGGGTCGAAGCAGGAGTCGAGCATGCCGACGTCCTTGCGGATCTCGCGGTACTCCGGCAGGGATCGGCCCGCCTGGCGCATGAACCACACCGGGCGACGGGACGGGGTGCGCCCGACGGCGGCCTCAAGGAACGGGGCGTCGGTCAAGTTGCGGCGATTAGACATGCCCCCATCATGCCCCATCCGGCATCGGCGACTCCGCCGCCCCCGTCGCGGCGCGCCTCCACTGCCGGGGCCGCCCCCGCCGCTACATTCAACCACCGTGACCGCCACCGAATCCGCTCCGCAGCCCTTCCGCGACGCCGTCGAGTCGATGCACGCCGCGCACGTGCGCGCCGAGATTTCGCTGGGCGACATCAGGCCCCCGCAGAAGCTGGCCCCGTTCAGCCACGCGGTCGGCCTGGAGGTGCTCCACCCGGAAACCGAGCTGGTTCCGGAGACGTCCGAGGGCGACGCCTTCGGCCGCCTGATCCTGCTCCACGATCCCCGCGCGGAAGAATCGTGGTCGGGGTCGATGCGCCTGGTCGCCTACATCCAGGCCGACATGGACGCCGACGTCGCCTCCGATCCCCTGCTGCCCCAGGTGGCGTGGCAGTGGCTGACGGAGGGGTTCGACGACTGCGGCGCCGGCTTCAGCAACCTCGGTGGCACGGTGACCACCACCAACTCGGTGCGCTACGGCGAGATCGGTGGCCCACCGGAGGCCTTCCAGCTGGAGATGCGCGCCTCCTGGACCGCGGAAGGCGTCGACCTCGCCCCGCACGTCGAGGCGTTTTCCCGCGTGCTGGCCAACGTCGCCGGCCTGCCGCCGGAGGGCATCTCCGAGCTGGGCCGCTAGTTTTCCCCGCTAGGTTGCGAACGCTTCTTACCAGTGCATCACCACATCCCGCGGTAGCCTAGGCCAACAAATGGCCCAGCCACTGCCTCCGAGGATTGCCCTTGCCTGCCGCATCAGCAAGCTGCCCGCCAGCGTGAACCAATCCCCAGGTCAATCCGCACAACGCCGTCTAAGACAAACTGCTGCACCATTGATACTCGCCGGTGGCCCTGGACCCGCACTGCCCGTCGTACGTGGCGCTGCCCCTCCACCAACCGATCGGTCACCTGTCCGAGCCACAGGCCAAGACGACCCATCCCCATACCCCTGAGTTCTGCAGCGTCAGGCGATCGGACAGAACCGCGTCGCGACGAAAACTAGAGCCTTCAGCCCGGAATGAGACAAAGCCATAGACCTGGCGGTGTCGTAAGGTCCGCGCTCTGGTCTTCGACGAGCCGGGGCTCTAAACGGTGTGCATGTCCTCGGGGCGAACAAGAACGCGAAAAAATTCGTGCGCGGCGACGGTGCCAGCTCGTTCGTCACCGTACTCGGAGACCACACCCCGGACGTCGACGGCACCGAACCGGCGAGGCTGCTCGACGTCGTCGAAGGCCGCTGAGCGATGGCACTCAACGCCAATCAGTAGGCCCACCTTTGGAAGCCGCATACCGCTCAAGACGCACACATCACGATGACAGTCAGCTACAGCGAGAACCACAGACTCAACGACCGCGCAAGTCGTTCATGTCACCTCCGGACATAACGACTAGGAGTTGGAACACGACGAACTTCCGCGGAGTAGCCAGACGTTGACGCCCAGGCACACGAGCAAGAAAACTCCAACAAGCAGGTAGCCTGCAGGAAGACTGGCACCTAGCGCTATTCCAACAACCGGCAACGCCAATATAGTAACGACGCCGATGATCGCTTGACGCAACGCACCGATTTTGCCCACGTCTCCGCCAGTGCCATCGCGTTGGAGAATAGTAATCTGCTGACTAGACGAAATCGCCACTCCAGCTCCGAGAATTACGGCTCCAATACATATGACCAACCGCCCCTGCGCACTCGTTACGATCCCCAACACAACTATTACCAAAGCCACAATCTGGGCGAGATATCCGTGGGAGATGCCCTTGCGCAGCGAATACTCGGAGGACCGATCGCCAAATCCAATCAACGCCACTCCGCCTGCGCCAAGCGCAAAAAGCGCATCTAGGATCCCCAACCACAGCAGGTCAACAAAGACACGCTCGACAAGTGGAGCCAGGGCAACGGTAAACGTTGAAATAGTCACAAAGTCTGCCCCAATAAGCAAAAGTGCAATACATCGCCTGGGTTCACCCGCGATGGCACGGAAAAGCCTAATCCAGCCAAATTTCTCTGCATTTCCACTATCGGGCAGAGAAGCGATGCCGAAGCGTGCAAATGCCAGCGCCACCGATGAAAGACCAAATGCTCCGGCGACGACAGCCAGTGAGGCATTGACGCCGCCTGAAGATAGAACGAAACCAGAAGCTGCTCCACCCAGGATCTGCCCGGCTTGCACGGACACCGTCCAGCGCAAGTTATATTGAGATAGGTCGGCAGGATCGATACTGCGAGCCCCTGCAGCGAATATGCCGGCCCGATAAAAGGGACGGAGGATATTGATTACGATCCCCAACACTACCGCCCCTACAGCGACAGAGCCGGGAACGATGAGATAGACGGACACCGAAATTGCAGCCAGCAGGGCTGACCACATACAGAGAAGCGCCGCATTAATTCGATCCGACAGACTGCCAGCCGCGACAGCCAGAACAATCGGCCCCAAGTATTCAACGATCACAACCGCCGTAAAAGCCGAAATCGAACCCGTAGCCTCAAATAGACCCTGACCGAGAGCGATCGCATAACCGCCCGAGGCGAAATTAAACAATCCAGATCCAGCTAATAGAAACGCCCCAGGAATTCTTAGTCGCGAACGCACGTGACCTCACCCCTCAACAGAAACGTTCCGAGATTAGCCTTTATCTGATACAAAGAATTAACGTAGAGGTCGACAAGGTAGACCCTTGCCACCATACGAAACAATTCGAGCATTTGGTAGCGACTGTCGCAATTAACAGCTTCCACCATCCCGAGAACAGGGTCCGAGTAAAGAGAAACTTCAGCTTGCATCAATGCCCGATTAATGCTCGATAACCCAGCAGCTTCTATCGCGACATTCCCAACTTAACGGTTGCCGATACTGCAATACGGTCCGAAGAGCGCTCAGACTAATTCACTGGAGTCAATTATAGTTACCACAGCGGTTTCTTACTATAAATGGCACACAGATCATAGATCGAGATACCCACTTTCGCATGACGATTCACAGAGACGCAGAGCCAGATTCTCACATTCCAGCTTCGATCCAGATCGCCAACAGTCTTTCCTTGCCCGCGAATCATGAGACTACTGTTAACCTCCCCCTCGAACCAAGGCACATTGACTCGATAGACGACTGCGCTTGCGCCAATGATCCCATGTTCATCTATTCAATGCAGGACATCAGTGTTATTGCCCAAGTTTGACGACTGTCTGATTCACCCTAGTTCGGGGGTGCGTAGGTCGTTGTGGTCTGGGACAGAGAATTTGGGCAGTGCCTTCGGTCAAGTCCAGCGAAGTGGTGTGCATACCCGTAGAGAAAGCTGGACGAATTAACAGCAATCAGGCCCCGCCAGAGCAGGGCAGTCTCTGCCGATCACGCCAACACGGCCCGGACCAACCGGATCACCGATTCACGGTTGGGGAAGATTCCCACCACATCAGTACGCCGGCGCATCTCCCGGTTGAGCCGCTCCGACCACACCTTCGCCCACACCGGCTTGGGCGCTGCGGTAAACGCCAGCAGTTCATCAAGGTGGTCTTCCAGGTAGTCAGCCGCATGGGGGAATTTCTGGCGGCAGAAGTCGAATACCTCACGTGCCTGGGCTCACACGGTGGCGGAATCGGCCTGCTGGGACGCCGTCTGAATCATCGCCGACAACGTCGGTCACTGCGTCTTGGACACCATGCCGGAGGGTTTTTGGCCAAATGTGTGCGACGCATTGCCAACCTGAAACTGAAGCAAGGGCAATGTAGCCACCCCACATCCGCCAACGCATCATTGACCTCACCGTCAACGACGGACCTACTGCTGCCATCGCCACCTTCGGCGTCACGCTGGTCGCCGAAGTCATCTCCCGCACTCGCCGTCGCAGCGCGGCAGCAGAGAGAACAACGATGGGCTCATCCACCGGTCATTTCCCAAGAGCGCCGGCTTTCGCGACGTCACCAATGAACGCATTGCTGAGGTCGAGCGGATGCTTGTCGCACGGCCGAAGGAAACCTTGAATCTGAAGGCGCCAGCTGCCCAACTCGACGAAATCAAGGGTGTTGCAATCACCGGATAATTCCGCCCCTAGACTCAACACCCGCCTAGTAGTAGACCGCCAGGCGGCCGCGGGGACCGTCGACGACCTCGACGGGAGTGTCGAAGACGTCGCTGAGGATGTCGTCGCGCATGATCTCCTCCGGCGTGCCGAAGTGCACGATGCGGCCGTTCTTCGCCGCGCAGATGCGATCTGCGTAGTGGCCCGCGAAGTTGATGTCGTGGAGCACGATGACCACCGTGCGGCCCAGCTCGGTGGCGGCGCGGTGCAGGTGCTGCATCATCTGCACCGAGTGGCGCATGTCCAGGTTGTTCAGCGGCTCGTCGAGCAGGATGTAGTCGGTGTCCTGCGCGAGCACCATGGCCACGTAGGCGCGCTGGCGCTGGCCGCCGGACAACTCGTCGAGGTACCGGCCCTCGAGCTCCGACAGGCCGAGGAAGTCGATGGACCGGGAGATGATCTTCTCGTCCTCCGGCGTGATCCGCCCCTTCGAGTACGGGAAGCGGCCGAAACCGACCAGCTGGCGCACCGTCAGGCGGGTGACGAAGTGGTTCTCCTGCCGCAGGATGGACACGATCTTCGCCAGGTCCGCGGACTTCGTCGAGGTCACGTCGTAGCCGGCGACCTCGATCGAGCCCTCGTCCATGCCGACCAGGCGGCCGATCATGGTCAGCAGCGTCGACTTGCCCGCGCCGTTGGGGCCGACGAGGGCGGTGACGCCGCCGGCGGGGATCTCCAGGTCCACCGGGCCGATGGACACCTCGTCGTTGTAGTGCTTGGCGACGTTGGTCAGCGTGATCACAGGCGTCCCTTTCGCAGGATGTAGATGAGGAAGAACGAGCCGCCGACGACCTCGATGATGATGCCGACGGAGCCTTCCGCGTAGAAGAAGTTCTTGAGCGCGAAGTACGAGCCCGACAGCACCACGAAACCGGTCAGCCACGCGATCGGGAAGACGTGGCGGTGATCGTAGGTGTCGGCGAGCTGGTAGGCGATCATGGCGACGAGGAAGCCCAGGAAGGTCATCGGGCCCACCAGGGCGGTGGACACCGCCATGAGCATGGACACCATGATCAGCACGATGATGGTGTCCTTCTTGTGGTTGACGCCCAGGTTCGTGGCCGTGTCGCGGCCCAGGCCCAGGACGTTGAGCTTGGTCGAGCGCAGCCACAGCACGCCGCCGGCGAAGGCGATGATGGGCAGGCTCACCAGCAGGTAGCTGGTGTCGGCGTTGGCCACCGAGCCGATGAGGCGGGCGGTGAGCACGTCGAACTCGCTTGGGGTGAGCATGCGCTGCATGAACGTCGACAGCGCGCCCATGCCGCCGCCGAGGATGATGCCGACGAGCAGCATGATCTGCAAGTTGCCGAAGCGCCCGCCGAACAGCCAGCCGTAGAGGATCGCGGAGAACACGACCATGACCGCGACCTGGCCCAGGAACTGCGGGGTGCCCGTGATCGCGGCGACGCCGGCGGCGCCGATGAAGAACACCGCCGCGGTCTGGATGACCACGTACAGCGACTCGAAGCCCATGATCGACGGGGTGAGGATCCTGTTGTGGGTGACCGTCTGGAACGCCACCGTGGCCGTCGCCTGGCAAAACGCCACCACGAGCATGACGGCGAGGTTGCTCACGCGCATTTCCGCGATGAGCCAGAAGCCCCGGGAGCCGAAGGGCATGGGGTTGCCCCAGGCGAGGTTGGCCGTCGCAAAGCCGATGGCCATCGCGGCCAGGACGGCGAAGATGATCCAGTAGCGCTTGCGGGAGCGCGCCGTCGGCAGCGGGCCCGTGCCCGGGCGCCGGCCGGGGCCGGCCCCGTCGGCGGAGCGCTCGGGCGCGGCGTCGGCGGTGTCGAACTCGTCGATGCCGGCGACCTCCGAAAACTCGGCGAACGCCTCCTCCGGCAGGTCCGGCGTGGACCGGTCGATGGCGGTGCTCATGGTTCGCTCCTCTCTGTGCCGGGGGCTCATGCGCGGCGGCGCTGGCGCAGCAGCAGGGTGATGAAGACGACGGCGCCGACGATCGCGAGGATCGTCGAGACCGGGATCTCGAACGGGCGGATGATGATGCGGCTGATGATGTCGCAGACCGTGACCACGGAGATGCCCATGAGGCACACCCACGGCAGGTTCGATCGCAGATCGTCGCCGCGGAACATGGAGACGATGTTGGGCACGATCAGGCCAAGGAAGGGCAGGTTGCCGACGACGACCGTGACGATGCCCGTCGCGATGGCGATCAGGCCCGTGCCGATGAAGACGATGCGGCGGTAATTGAGGCCGACGTTGGTGGCGATCTCCTCGCCGAGGCCGGCGACCGTGAAACGGTCGGCGACGATGAACACGAGCACGACGACGACCGCGACGAACCACAGCGGCTCGTACTGGCCCTTGAGCACCGACGTGAACGACCCCGCGAACCAGATGCCCAGGCTCTGCAGCATGTTCGTCGACAGCGCGATGTAGCTGGACACCGCGCCCACGACGGCGCCGAGCATCATGCCGACGATGGGGACGATCACCGACGAGCGCAGCGTGACGCGGCGCAGGAACGCGAAGAAGATCATCGTGCCCAGGAAGGCAGCGACGACTGCGGCGGTCATCTTCACCAGGATCGACGCTTCGGGGGCGACGATCATCACCAGCAGCAGGCCCAGGCCCGCCCACTCGGTGGTGCCGGTGGTGGTGGGCTCGACGAAGCGGTTCTGCGTCAGCAGCTGCATGACCAGGCCGCACATGGCCATCGCGGCACCGGCCAGGACCAGCGCGATCGTGCGCGGGACGCGGGTGATGCCGAACATCTCCGCGCCGTCCTCGGCGCCGAAAATGTCGTAGACGCCGATGAACAGCGACGTGGCCACCAGGCCCGCGGTGACCAGGATGCCGATGAGCAGGGGCCACGTGAAAAGCCGACCCTTCGCCGCCGCGGGCGCGGCTGCGGGGTCGGTGGTGGTGCTGCGTGCGGGCCCGCCTTCGGCCGCAGTGGTGGTGGCTCCTGCAGCTGTGGCGGTGGCTCCTGCAACTGAGGCGGTGGAAGTGGCGGTGGCGGTGGCGCGGCCGGTGGGGGCGCCGTGGGTCGGGTCCGGCCCGGACGGGTCTCGTCCGGGCTCGGAGTTGGTGCTGGGTGCGGTCATGCGCTCGGGGTCTCTCGGATCGCGGGGGCGGCGCGCTGGGCTTCACCTTCGGACGGAGGTGGCCCCGCCACGCTCGATTGCGTGACCGGGCCAGATCCGACCGGAGGCGCGAACCAAGTGGTTCGCGCCGCGGTGGTTACTTCTTCTCCAGGGCGTCGGCCAGGGTGTTGAAGAACTCGGTGTAGGTCTGGATGCCCTCGTCCACGTAGGTGAACTGCGGCATGTAGACGATGCGGCCGTCCTTGACGGCGGTCACGTTCTGCAGGGCGGCGGAGTCGGAGATCAGCTCGTTGGCCGGGGTGTACTCCTCGCCGTTGTTCGGCGCCACGGCGGCGTCGCGGTCCATGACGATCATCAGATCGGGGTTGGAGTCGGCGATGGCCTCGACGGAGATGTCGTCGCCCTCGTGGTCGGTGGAGGAGTTGTCGACCTCCAGCGCCGGGGTCAGGCCCAGGATCTGGAAGATCGGGCCCAGCGAGCGGCCGGAGCCGGGGGCGGCGTAGTTGATGTTGCCGCCGGAAGTGATCACGCCCATGACCTTGTCCTGGTCGTCGTAGGCGGCCTTGGCGCGCTCGATCGACTTGTCGAACTCCTCGATGAGCTTGTCGGCCTCGTCCTGCTTGCCGAATAGATCGCCGAGGCCCTTGGTCTGGCGGCGCAGCTCCTCGTCGTAGGGCTTGTCCTCGCGCGGGGTGAGGTCGACGATGGCGGCCTCGGGGGCGAGCTTCTTGAAGTCCTCGCCGTACTGCGCGAAGCGCTGGCCGTTGATGATGAGGTCGGGCTCGACGGCGACGACGGCCTCGAGGTCCGGCTCGCGGTGGCTGCCCAGGTTCACGATGGAGTCGTCCTTCTTGTACTCCAGGTTCGCCGGCATGAGGTTGACGGGCGCGGCCGCCAGATCGATGCCCCAGTCCTCCAGGGTGCGGAAGACGCGGTTGTCGGTGGCGACGATGTTCTCGGCGGGGACCTCGACGGACTGCGTGCCGAAGTTGTCCTCGATCTGCACGGTGGTGGTCTCGCCCGTGTTCTCGGCGGCGGCGTCGGTGGAGCCGGAGTCGTCGGAACAGGCGACGAGGCCGAAGGTCAGTGCCGCGGCGGCGGCTGCGGCCACCGTGCGGCGGCGAAGCGTGGTGATCAAGAGGTTGTCTCCTCGTTGTCTCGGACGGATGCGGTATCAGCCGCACGCGCCCCATCTCATCAGTGAATGCGGATCATCGACCCAAGGTAAGCGGCGCTCCCCTTAAAGCCTTAGGACACGCTAACACACGCCAGGTATGCCCCACCTAACCCGAAATCTGCGCGCCGCGTGCAGATCCCCCCGACGCCCTCCCCCGGGCCCGCCGGCGACCTCCGCGTTAAGCTCGTCCTCATGTGCGCAGCTTTGCTCTCCCCCCGCGACGGCACGCCGGAGGTCCTGGTCACCGCCGCCGAAATCGCGGATGCCGGACGGCTTCTCGCGTCCGGGGAGGGCCCGTTGGCGGTGGACACCGAGCGCGCTTCGGCGTACCGCTACGACGACCGCGCCTTCCTGATCCAGCTTCGCCGCGAGGGCGCCGGCACCGTCCTCGTCGACCCCGAAACGGTCCCCGGCGTCATCGCCGAGTCCGGTCTGGCCGGCCACCTCAATCCCCTGGACTGGATCATCCACGCCGCCGTCTCCGACCTCCCCTGCCTGGCCGACCTCGGCCTGCACCCGCGCACCCTCGCGGACACCGAGATCGCGGGGCGCCTGCTGGGGCTGCCGAAGGTCAATCTCGCGGCGATGACCGAGGAGCTCCTCGGCGTGACCCTGGCCAAGGGCCATGGCCGCGAGGATTGGTCGACGCGCCCCCTCCCGGGCGCGTGGCTGGACTATGCGGCTTTGGACGTGGAACTGCTCGTCGAGCTTTGCGACGCCTTGACCGCCGCCCTCGCCGAACTCGACCGCGTCGAATGGCTGCGACAGGAGTCCGAGGCGATCCGTCTCGCCCACGCCCCAGGTGCCAGGGCCGTGCCGGACGGGCAGCGCTGGAGGTCGATGCGCGGCGTCGGCAAGCTCAAGAGGCCCGAACAACTCGTGGCCGGCCGGGAATTGTGGCTGGCCCGGGACCGGATGGCGCGCGAGCGCGACGTCTCCCCCGTGACGGTCCTGCCGCACGACGTGCTGGCGTCGATCGCGGAGAAGCTGCCGCGCACCGAGGCGGAGATGACGTCGTTGAAGGGCTTCCCGCGCAGGCGGCGCGGCGCGGCGAAGCTGTGGCTGGGTGAATTGCGCCGGGCCCTGGGCACCCCGCGGGATACGTGGCCGGCGCGGCAGCGCCCGACCGGCACGCCGCGGCCGCACCACCGCAACTGGGAGGAGCGCGCGCCCGAGGCGGCGGCGGTGCTCGACCGGCTCAAGGCCGGCCACGAGCTGCTGGCCGAAGATCTGGCCATCGCCCCGGAGACCCTCTTCAGGCCGTCCGACTTGCGCGAGGTCGCGTGGACGATGTCGGGCGCCGGCGTCGGCGAAGTGCCGGGCACCGACGACGAGGTCCGCGGCCTGCTCGCCGGAATGGGCGCGCGGCCGTGGCAGGTCGACGTCATGTCCGGCCTCGTGTCCGAGGCGGTGCTGCTGCCGCGCAGGCAACCGCTGGGCTAGCCGCGCTGGATGTCCGCCCACCACGCCGACACGTCGTCGGCGATGGCGTCGGCGGTGAGGCCGAGCTCGTCGAGGATCTGGCCGCGCGAGGCGTGGTCGAGGAACTTCTGCGGCACCGCGAACTGGCGCATGGGCACGTCGATGGCCGACGCGCGCAGCACGTCGCCGAGCAGCGAACCGACGCCGGCGTGGACCACGCCATCCTCGACGACGACCACCATGCCATGGGACTCGGCCATGGCGACGATGTCGCCGGGCACCGGCACGACCCAGCGGGGGTCGACGACGGTGACGTCGATGCCCTCGTCCTCCAGCGTGCGCGCGGCCTCCACGGCCGCGGCGGCGAAGGAACCCACGGCGACGACGAGCACGTCGCCGCCGCTGTCGCCGGCGTTCGCGTTGCCGGCGTTCGCGTTGCCGGCGCCGCTGCCGCCGTTGCCGTTGGTGCGGTGCAGCACGTCGACGCCGTCGGCGGTGCGCTCGACCGCGTCGACGTCCTCGGCGATCTTGCCCTTGGGGAATCGCACGACGGTCGGGCCGTCCTTGACGTCGACGGCCTCGCGCAGCTCCTCGACCAGGCGGGAGCCGTCGCGCGGGGCGGCGACGCGGATGCCCGGGACGATCGACGTCAGCGCCATGTCCCACACGCCGTTGTGGCTGGCGCCGTCCGAGCCGGTGACGCCGGCGCGGTCGAGGACCAGCGTGACCGGCAGCTTGAGCAGCGCCACGTCCATGAGCAGCTGGTCGAAGGCCCGGTTGAGGAACGTCGAGTAGATGGCCACCACGGGGTGCATGCCGGCCAGCGCCAGACCGGAGGCCGACGTCACCGCGTGCTGCTCGGCGATGCCGACGTCGAAGAACCGGTCCGGGTGCGCCGCTCCGAATTTCACCAGCCCGGTCGGGCCCGCCATCGCGGCGGTGATGGCGGCGATGTCCTCGCGCTCGTCGCCGATCTTCACCAGCTCATCGGAGAACACCGAGGTCCAGTCGCGCACGGGGCTCGACTTGGACTCGCCCGTGACGGGGTCGATGACGCCGGTGGCGTGCATCAGGTCGGCCTCGTTGGCCTCGGCCGGCGCGAAGCCACGGCCCTTGTGGGTCTTGGCGTGGACGATGACGGGGCCACCGAATTCGCGGGCGTGGCGCAGCGCGTTTTCCATGGTCCGGATGTTGTGGCCGTCGACCGGCCCCATGTACTTCAGGCCGAGGTCGGAGAACATCTCGTGCGGCATGACCGTCGACTTCAGGCCCTCCTTCGCGCCGTAGACGATGCGCGCGAGGAAGTCGCCGACCGGGCCCATGCGCTGCAGGCCCGACTTGCCCTGCCGCATGACCATGTCGTACGCCGGCTGCAGCGCCAGCGCCGCGAGGTTCTCGGCCAGGCCGCCGATGGTCGGCGAGTAGCTGCGGCCGTTGTCGTTGACCACGATGACCACCGAACGGTCCTTGCCGGCGGCGATGTTGTTGAGCGCCTCCCAGCACATGCCGCCGGTCAGCGCCCCGTCGCCGACCACCGCGACGACGTGGCGGTGGTGCTCGCCGCGGATGGCGAAGCCCTTGGCCAGGCCGTCGGCCGTCGACAGCGCCGCCGAGGCGTGCGAGGACTCCGTCCAGTCGTGCGGGCTCTCGGCGCGCGCCGGGTAGCCGGACAAGCCGTCCTTCTGGCGCAGCGAATCGAAGTCGCCGGTGCGGCCGGTGAGCATCTTGTGCACGTAGGCCTGGTGGCCGGTGTCGAAGACGATGGGGTCCGACGGCGAATCGAAGACGCGGTGCAGCGCCATGGTCAATTCCACGACGCCGAGGTTCGGGCCCAGGTGCCCGCCGGTCGCGGACACCTTCTCCACCAGGAACTCGCGGATTTCCGCGGCCAGATCATCGAGCTGCTCCGGGCGCAGCGCGCGCACGTCGGCGGGTGAATTGATCGATTCGAGGAGAGCCATGAACCGGTACCCGTTCCTTTCACGTCTCGGCGACCCGGCGTAAATCACCGGGATGGTCTTTCAATACTACGGGCGGCGGCGGGGCCGGGTGACTAAGGCACACCTCGCGAGTCGCGCCGCCACGGTCCCGCTGTCAGGCGGCGGGGACGAGCACCGCGAGCGTCTCCAGGTGGTGGGTGCCGGGGAATGCGTCGACGACCTCGATGGAGTCGATGCGGTAGCCGTTGTCCGCCCACGTGCGCGCGTCGCGGGCGAACGTCGCGGGGTCGCAGCCGATGTGCAGGACCTTCGCCGGATGCGCCGCCGCGATCGCCTGGACGGTCTGCGCGCCCGCGCCGGTGCGCGGCGGGTCGAGCACGACCAGGTCCACCTTGTGGCCCAGCTTGCCGACGACCGACTCCACCCTCGAGGTGCGGAATTCCACGGGAAGGCCCGCAAGCGCTTCGCGGCCGACGTTGGCGGCCTGGGCGAAGGACTCGACCGAGGTGACCTTGCCGCCGTCTCCGACGAGGTCGGCCAGCGCGGCGGCGAATACGCCGACGCCGCCGTAGAGGTCCCACGCCCGACCGCCCGGCGTGGCGGGCAGCAGCTCGCCGATCCGGGCGACGTAATGGTCGGCGGCGGCGCGGTGCGCCTGCCAGAAGCCGTCGACGGGCACGGCGAACTCGCGGCCGCCGACGCGCTCGACGGCCGTCGGCTCGCCTTCGACCTGGGTGGCGCGGCGCTTGCGGCCCTTGCCCACCACGTGCAGCACGTGGCGGTCGCCGTCGGCGTCGCGCACGACGTGGAGCTCTCCCCCGGCGGGCACGGCACCGGCTTCTCCGAGGGACGTCGTCAAGCCCTCGCAGTTCTGCGCGCAATCGACGCCCGTGACCAGGTCGCGGGACTTGCGCTTGCGCAGGCCCGCGCGGCCGCCGTCGTCGACGCCCAGGCGCACGCGCGTGCGCCAGCCGGTGGCCGGAGCCAGTGCGGTGACGGACGGCTCGGGAAGATCGGCGAGGTCGAAGCGCCCGATGCGGCGCAGCGCGTCGAGCAAGACGTCGCGCTTGAGCTGCGGCGCGAAGGCGGGGTCGACGAAAC
Organism: Corynebacterium sp. NPDC060344; assembly: GCF_042725215.1. Lineage (NCBI taxonomy): Bacteria > Bacillati > Actinomycetota > Actinomycetes > Mycobacteriales > Corynebacteriaceae > Corynebacterium > Corynebacterium sp. NPDC060344. Next base: position 101,665 of record NZ_JBHXCS010000001.1, read on the forward strand.
CGAGGTCGCAGCAGCCAGCGCCCTCCGCGGCGGCGGCGCATGCGGGATCGATGCGGTGCGGCGATGGGTCGAGGATCTCCACGGCCTCGCCGCGCCACAGCTTGGCGTCGGCGTCGTCGAGGGCGATGCGGACGCGCTCGCCGGGGATGGCGCCGCGGGCGAGGATGACCCGGCCGTCGAGGAGCGCGATCGACTCCCCGCCATGCGCCGGGCGGTCGACGACCGCCTCGATGATGGTGGGGCCGGTGGCCGGGTTGTCCATGATGCTCCTACTGTCCCTGCGGGTTCTGCTGCCCGGCCTGGCCCTGCTGGCCCTGCTGGCCCTGCTGGTTTTCCTGCTGGGCGGCGTAGGCCTGGCGGATCTGCTCGGCCATCTGCACCGGGAGGGTCACCGGCAGCGGCTGTCCGGCGGGCATGGGGTTGTCGCCGCGGTTGACGAAGCAGCGCGCCATCATGCCGCGCCCGATCTCGGCGAGCTCGTCGGCGGAGGCGACGGGGCCGGACAGGGTCAGGCGCATCATCCAGCGCGGGCCGTCGGCGCCGATGATGCGCATCTGCATGTCGTCGCGCACGCCGACGACCTCGTCGCCCCACGGGCCGTCCTCGAAGTGGACATCGAGGCCGTCCTTGGACAGGCCCTCGGCGATCTCGCGCCCGGAGGTCTCCCACAGGCCGCCCGACGTCGGGGCGGCGAAGGCGACCGGGGTGATGCGGCCGGCGGTAGTGACCACGTGCAGCATCGTCGGACCCTGCGGGCCCATCTCCACCTGGATGTCGCCGACGTGCGGCACGGCCAGCAGAACGGAGCCCAGGTTGACGCTGGCCTTGGCGAAGTCGGAGAAGTCGAACTCCTCCGGCTTCGCGTCGGCGATGTCGAACGGGCCGGACTCGACGGGCTGCAGTCCGTCCTCGCGGGCCTCGCCGACCGGGTTCACGGTGCCGCGGTCGACGCCGGTGCCGGAGGCAGAGTCGGTCGCGTTGGCGCCATTGCCCGCGCTGGCTGCGGCGTCTGCGCCGGCGGCTCCGTCTGCATCGTGTGCGGCCTTGCCGTCGTTCTTCTTGTTGCCGAAGGGCCACATGGCCATCGTCTCCCTCATGTCTGTGGGTCTGGTGCGCTGGCGCGGGCGGTGTTGTTTCGCGCCGCCGCGCGCCGTGCTTGCCGACGTTTCTTTCGCTCTGTTGATGTTCAGCGTAACGGCATCCCGGGTGCGGGGCCGCCGGACGGTGCCTTTTCCTCCGCCCGCGGGCGTGCCGGCGCGTCAGCCTCGAGCGGGCGGGGCTCCGGCGACGCCGGTGGATCCGTGGCCGCGTTCGCCGCGATCGGTGGCGTCGAGTTCGTCGACGACGACGAAGGGGCTCAGCTCCACCTTTTGCACGAGCAGCTGGGCGATGCGGTCGCCCTTGGCGATGCTGATCGGCTCGCGCGGGTCGAGGTTGATCAGGCTGATCTTGATCTCGCCGCGGTAGCCGGCGTCGACGGTGCCGGGCGCGTTGACGATGGACAGCCCCGCGCGGGCGGCCAGACCCGACCGCGGGTGCACGAGCCCGACCGTGCCAGCGGGCAGGGCGATGGCGATGCCGGTGCCGACCAGGGCGCGCTCGCCCGGCTCGAGCACGAGGTCCTCGGCCGAGGAAAGGTCCACGCCGGCGTCGTCGTGATGCGCCCGAACGGGGGCGACCGCGTCGGGGGTCAACAGCCGGACCCGGACGGGCGCGGCGCCGGCGTCATGGGTGGTGTCGGGGAGTACGTCGTCGTTCAGTGCTTCAGCGTTGCGTGCGTCGTCGTTCACGTCACCAGACCCTACGCACCGCGGTCGACCGCCGGAACCGGATGGGTAGGATGAATGCCCGTGAGCACTTCTGACGACACCACCACGACGGCCACCGGCGGCGACATCATCTACCGCGAGCAGTTGTGGGTGCCCTGGTGGTACTGGGCGCTCGCCGTGCCCGCGATCGTGGTGTGCACCGCGCAGGTCGCGTTCAACCGCAGCATCGTGTGGTTGATCGCCGGCGGGTTGCTGATCACGCTCATCGGCCTGTGGATCCTGGTCACGCTGTCCAAGACCAAGATTTCCGTCGAGGTCGACGGCACCGGCGAGCGCTGGCTGCACGCCGGTTCCGCGGTATTGCCCGCATCGGTGGTCTCCAAGTCGCTCGTCGTCCCGGAGTCCGCGCACCGCAATGCGCTGGGCAGGCAGCTCGACCCGGCGGCCTTCCTGGTCACGCACAGCTGGGTGCGCACCATGGCGCTGCTCGTCCTCGACGATCCGGACGACCCCACCCCCTATTGGCTGGTGTCCACGCGCAAGCCCGAGAAGCTCCTCGACGCGTTCCTCGGCGCCGACCGCGAATCGGCGTAAGGCAACCGTGTTCTAGGCGCAGTCGCGGCAGATCGGGAATCCGTCGCCGGGATCGTGCGCCATCATGGAACGGTGCTGCACGAGGAAGCACGAACCGCAGGTGAACTCGTCGTCCTGGCGGGGGACGACGGAAATCTCCAGCTCCTCCCCCGAAAGGTCGGCGCCGGGGAGCTCGTAGGGCTCCACGATCTCGCCGTCATCGTCGTCGGCGATGCGCTTGTCGTCGCCGGCGGCCTGCAGGCCCTCGAGCGAGTCGGTGGCGATGTCCTCGTCTTCTCGGGTGCGGGGCGAATCGTAATCGACAGCCATATTTCGGCCCTCCTCCAAAGGGGTCGCGGCACTCCGTGTGTTGCGCCGTATTCTTCGCGGATACTAGGGCAATTCTCAGAATCTGTCATATCCCCTGGACAACGCCGCTTTTTCGGCGATATCCACGACAAGTGAATGGGGGCCACCCGGCAATGGCTAGCATTGTGTCCATGACGCACCGTCAGCCGAACGTTCCCCGGCGCCGAAATTTCGCCCCTTACGGCATCATCGTCGCGCTTTTCGCGGTCGCCGCCGTCGTCGCGTGGTCGTTCGCCTTCACCCGGACGGTGGCCGCCACGTCGGTGGCCTGCGAGCACCCCGACGCCGGCGCCGTCGTCTCCGCCGCCGACCTTTTGGGCGAGGCCCCGGCCGCCCCGCGCGACATCCCGGTGCGCGTGCTCAACGCCAACGGCGAGTCCGGTCAGGCCACGGAGGTCTCGGAGGGCCTGGTCGGCCTCGGTTTCGCCACGGTCCCCGACGGCGCCGTCGGCAACGATCCGCTCAGCCCCGACCTGGACTTGAACTGCTACGGACAGGTGCGCTTCGGGGCGGGCTTTGCGACGCACGGCGCCACCCTCCACGCGGTCTTCCCCTGCCTTGAGCTCATCCACGATGCCCGCGAGGACGGTTCCGTCGACATCGCATTGGGCACGGGATTCCGGGGCCTGGACGATTCCGGCCCCGTCCGCTCCGCGATGGACTCGCTGCAGGCCGGCGACGGGGTCGACGCCGCGGCGCTGCAGTCTCTCAGCGGCCGAGCCTGCTGATCTGCTGCTGCAGTCCCTCAGCGGCCGAGCGTGCCGATCGGCTCCAGCGCTCCCCTGGATTCCAGGGCCCCGTGGAACTCGTCGGCGACCGACGGCGCCACCGCGGCGACCAAGTCACCATCGGCCGACGTCGCGTCCGGGCCGGGCAACGTCACCACGGCACCGGCTTCCGCCGCGATCAACGCCCCCGCCGCCCAGTCCCACACGTTGAGGCCGTGCTCGTAGTAGCAATCCACCCCGCCGGAGGCCAAAAGGCAGAGATCCAGCGCGGCTGAACCGATGCGGCGGATGTCACGGACGTCGGAAAGCAAATCTGCTGCCAGGGCCCCCTGCACGGCCCGGCGCTCGGCGGCGTACGCGAAACCCGTGGCGACCAGGGACACCCCCAGGTCGGTCGGGGCGGAACAGTGCAGGGACTCCTCGCGGCCGGAGGCGTCGCGGACGACGGCGCCCTCGCCGGCCGCGGCATGGTAGACGCGCTCGCGGGCGACGTCGGCGACCGCACCCGCCACGATGCGGCCGTCCTTCTCGCAGGCGACGCTGACCGCGTAGGCCGGGATGCCGTAGAGGAAGTTCACCGTGCCGTCGATCGGGTCGACGATCCAGCGGATGCCCGAGGTGCGCGGGGCGGAATCCGTATCGCTGGATTCCGCTCCTTCTCCCCCGCCTTGTTCCCCGCCTTGCTCTCCACTCTCTCCGATGCCTTGCTCCCCACCGAACTCTTCGCCGAACACCGCATCGCCGGGGCGCAAAGAGGCCACGAGGCGGCGGATCAGCTCCTCCGACTCGCGGTCGACGACGGTGACCGGGTCGACGCGGCTGGACTTGGCTTCCGTGCCCTCGGCGCGACCGCCGCCGACGCCGAGCTCGCGGCGCCGCACCCGGACGTGGCTCGCAGCAGCCTCGGCCAAAACCACGGCCATACGGCGCAATTCCGCAGGGGAGGCGTCGAATGCGGGGGTGTGGGCGGGTTCGGCGGAGTTGACGGTCATGGGGCCATTGTCCTCCTTTTCGTACAATCGGCCACATGGCAGACAACATCGGTTTTGGCGTGGACGTGGGCGGTTCCGGCATCAAGGGAGGTGTCGTCGACCTCGACACGGGCGAGCTCGTCGGCGATCGGATCAAGATCCTCACGCCCCAGCCGGCGACCCCCGACGCGGTGGCCGAGACCATCGCGGAGATCGTGCGCATCGCCGGCTGGAAGGGCCCGGTCGGCGTGACGTTGCCGTCTGTGGTGCGCAATCAGACGGCGCTGTTGGCGGCGAACATCGACAAGTCGTGGGTGGACATGGATTGCGCGGAGCTGTTCGCGCGCCACCTGCCCGACAATCCCGCGCACGTGCTCAACGACGCCGACGCCGCGGGACTTGCGGAGGTCCGTTTCGGCGAGCCCCACGCCCGCGAGGGCTCGGTGATCCTGCTGACCTTCGGCACCGGCATCGGTTCCGCTTTGCTTCACGACGGTGCCCTCTACCCCAATTCCGAGCTCGGCCACCTCCTCATCGGCGACACCGAGGCCGAGCACATGGCGTCCGCCGCGGTGAGGGAGCGCGAGGAGCTCAGCTACAAGAAGTGGACGAAGCGGGTGTCCAAGGTGCTGCGGACGTACGAGGGGCTGTTCTGGCCGAACCTGTTCGTCGTCGGCGGCGGCATCAGCCGCAAGCACGAGAAGTGGGTGCCGCTGCTGGAGTGCGATACCCCGGTGGTGCCGGCGAAGCTGCACAACAACGCGGGTATCGCGGGCGCGGCGCTGGCCGCGTCGCAGGGGCTGCGGCCCTGATTCGTGCGCCCGGTGCGCAACCCCCGCACGGGGGCGCGCCGAGGTGATCGACTCCGTTGGGTTACACTGGGGAGTTGATTCACGGACGGTTGAACATGACGAAGCCGGGGCGGCACGACCCGACCCCGCGATACGGCAGCCGAGATCCGTGGCACGAAACATCGACATTGCAGGCATTTGGCCGGCGGTGGCGCTCTTTTGGCGTCCCGTCCCTCGCAGACCGGAATTCGGTTGGCGGGGCCGCGCACCGGTTCATCCCGGCACGCCGGCGGCAATCGACATCATCGTGAAAGGGCTTTCGTGACAGCCAAAGAATCCGATCAGCCGGACGGCCAGGGCACTGCGGGCGGCTCCGCCGACTCGCCGGCCCCGGCCAAGAAGGCAGTGAAGAAGGCGATCAAGAAGGCCGTGAAGAAGACGGCGGCCAAGAAGACCGCCGCGAAGAAGACCGCGGCGAAGACGGCGACGGCCACCACGACGGCCGCCGCCGCGTCCACCGGGCCGCAGTCGGCCCCGGCCGCGTCCGACTCCCCTGCTGCGGCGACCACCGCCGCCTCCCCCGAATCCGCCGACGCTGCCGCGGACTCCTCCGACTCGGCCGTCGCCAAGGCTCCGGCCAAGAAGGCTGCGGCGAAGAAGACCGTCAAGAAGGCCGCGAAGAAGACCGCGGCGAAGAAGACGGCCAAGAAGTCGGCCGCCAAGAAGACCACCGCGAAGAAGGCGGCGGCGAAGAAGACCGCGGCCAAGGCCACGAGTGCCGAGGCCAAGGATGCCCAGGCCGCCGAGGGCGCTGAGGATGAGGAGCTCGAGGGCGACGATTCCGACCTGTCCATTGAGGGCGACTTCGATCCGGAGCTTGACGAGGGCAACGAAGAGACGGAGGACGACGCCGAGGAGGAGTCGGACACCGTCGACGAGGTCTGGAATGAGGACGAATCCGCTGCTCTGCGCCAGGCCCGCAAGGATGCGGAGCTGACGGCGTCGGCCGACTCGGTTCGCGCCTACCTGAAGCAGATCGGCAAGGTTGCGCTGCTGACGGCCGAGGAAGAGGTGTCGCTGGCCAAGCGCATCGAGGCCGGCTTGTACGCGCAGTACAAGATCGATCTGGCGAAGGAGGCCGGCGAGCGCCTCGCGCATGCGCAGCGCCGCGATCTCCGCGAGATTTCGCGTGATGGCCAGCGGGCGAAGAACCACCTGCTCGAGGCGAACCTGCGTCTGGTGGTGTCGCTGGCGAAGCGCTACACCGGCCGTGGCATGGCGTTCCTGGATCTCATTCAGGAGGGCAACCTGGGCCTGATCCGCGCGGTGGAGAAGTTCGACTACTCCAAGGGCTACAAGTTCTCCACGTACGCGACGTGGTGGATCCGCCAGGCGATTACGCGTGCGATGGCCGATCAGGCGCGCACGATCCGTATTCCGGTGCACATGGTCGAGGTCATCAACAAGCTGGGCCGCATCCAGCGTGAGCTGCTGCAGGATCTGGGCCGCGAGCCTACTCCGGAGGAGCTGGCGCGCGAGATGGACATCACCGAGGAGAAGGTGCTGGAGATCCAGCAGTACGCCCGCGAGCCCATTTCGCTGGATCAGACGATCGGCGATGAGGGCGACAGCCAGCTGGGCGACTTCATCGAGGATTCCGAGGCCGTCATCGCCGTCGACGCGGTGAGCTTCACCCTGCTGCAGGATCAGCTCGGCGATGTGCTGGAGACTCTGTCGGAGCGCGAGGCCGGCGTCGTCCGCCTGCGTTTCGGTCTGACGGATGGCATGCCGCGCACGCTCGACGAGATCGGCCAGGTCTACGGCGTCACGCGTGAGCGCATCCGCCAGATCGAGTCGAAGACGATGTCCAAGCTGCGCCACCCGTCGCGTTCGCAGGTCCTGCGCGACTACTTGGAATAGGCCGTACTTCGGGCCGAACGTCTCGGTTTACCGTCCGCCACACCGCCCGCATCACTGCATGGGCCGTGGCGGGCGGTTCGTTCATGGTGGGGGCTCACTCCCCTGCCCTCCGTATCCGGCGTCACCTTTTGGAATCACTGGGCGGCGTCACTTTTCGGATTCTTCCTCGCCGTTCTCCCGAGTGGGCTGTCTCCCCTTTTTCGCATGCCGCTTTCTCGCATGGCGTCGCAACGCACGACCCGGATTCGCCCACGCCGCAGGATGCTGATTCTCCCGCGGCACACGCCCAGCACCATCACCTGAACCCCCGGGATCACCCGCACCACCGCCTGGACCGCCTCGTGGACTCGGACCCCGCGGAGTTGCTGGCCCGCCCGAATCGTTGTGCGGCGGGGTCCACACGATCCGCGGCTCACCCGGGCCATGACCCTTGCGCGACCACCACTTACCCGGATCCCGCCGCGAATCATCCACATTGGCGTGCGTCTTCGGATCAACCAGAGTCATCAGGTTCAAATCCGTGCCACCACCGAACTGCCACGCCTCAGTGTGGTGGATATGGCACCACGCCGCCGGCGCCGACGACCCCGGAGCACTGCTCATCCCCTCGGCACCCAGCAACGCCAAGTACTGCGCCATCGTCCCCGCACGCTCCGACCGCCCCAAGTACAACGGCTCACCGTTGAAGTCGAGCACCTCCAGGAACAGATTCTTCACGTCGCAGTTCTCGATGGCCTCCGACACCGACATGTGCACGTTGGTATCCGTCATCACCACACCGGTCATGTCCATGAGCTGATCCAGCGTCGCCACCACGACCACCGACGTCGTACCCCGCGCCGGCTGCAACCGTCTCCTGCGCGGCGGCGGCCGACCCGTCCGCGCCCGTCCGGTCCCTGCGGCCCGTGTCGCCGGCTCCTCTGCCATGCGGGCTGCTTCGTCGATGGTGTGGTCGAACATCGTGTCGGCCTGCGCTCCGAAATCAGGGTCGATCAGCGGCACCGGCCCCACACCGGGACCCGTCACACCATCCTCCGAACACAAGTCCTGATGGTCCTGGCACTTCCCCGCCGGACCAGAATCAGGCCCCTCATCCGGACCAGCCGCCGGACCAGCATCAGGTCCAGAATCCGGCCCCACATCAGCACCCGCAGTCCCCGGGCCCCAACCCTCGTCCGCGGCGGGGAATGCACCAGGGCCGTAGCCTGCGGCCAACGCGGCCTCGAGAGCATCATGAAGACGCTGCGACGGGCTGCGCTCATCACCGGCGGCCTCACCACCGGGCAACAAACCACCCGGCCGGCCATGATCGGCGGCCAACCGCTTGAGTATCGCCGCCAGGTGCGGCGTCAACTGCCCCGAAATCTTGCTCATCCCATCGTGGCCCTGCACGCCGACCCGCACACCACGGGCACGCTTACGGTCGGCATCGGTATACGGGTCATCGATGCCCAACATCGCCCGCAACATCGGCGCCAACTGATCCAAATCATCGACGTCGACGTGCTCGACGAGCTCGGCGATGTGCGGATCGGCCACCCTCGTCAACTCCGCGTGGACGCTGTGCGGGAAACCGCGCAGCACCCGGTCGACCTTGTCGACGGCATCGGCACCGATGACACCGGCCTCCACCTTCGCCCGCAGACACGGCATGTAGTCCGGGTTGCCGGCGTCGCCGAGTGCTTGGTGCCCGGGTGAGAGCCTGCGGTGGGCTGCCCGGCGGCGGCGTGCCTCACCGCGGCTGATGCGCTGCGACCGTGCCAGTGCCGCGGGGATCTTGCCGTCTGCCACCGGGGCGTCATCGCGGCGTGCCTGGAGGTACTGGGCGTCGACGACGGCCAACTGCTTGCGGGCGGTCTCCAGGCGCCCGTAGGCCGCCTCGCGCTGCGTGCGGGTGAGCCGGTCCCACGCACCGGTGGCGACGGTGGCCGCGTCGGCGAGGGCGTCGATGGCGGCGAGCAAGTCGGCGGCACATCCGGCTGGGGTGGTCATGAGCCCCAAGCTAGGACCGGGGTGAGTCGTATGCCAGTGCGAAACCGAGGTTTACCGGCCCACGGCACGGTCACTTCGTGGAATGTGGTGAGGCACAGGGGTTTTGGGCCCGGCAGGAGTTTTCACCGGCGCTACCCCCGTTTGCTACACCCGTGATTGTACTTTCGATTCGTCCGCGACTATGCGGTCGGAAGATGTGGCGGGAGGTGCAGATGTGAGCACCGCCCCGAACCACTTCCCGGGCATGCGAGAGGCGGCGCACCGGGCATCGGTGCGCCGCCTCGTCGTCAAGCAAAAGGCTCTGCCGACCCCGCCGGCTAGTACACGACGCCGAACACCCAGCCGAGCAGCGTCATCGCGGCGGCGGAGATGACCACCAGCGCGATGATGTTCAGCCAAATGCCCGCACGCACCATGTTGCCCATGGACACGTAGCCCGAGCCGTAGGCGATGGCGTTCGGAGGGGTGGCCACGGGCATCATGAAGGCGGACGTCGCGGCCAGCGCCACCGGCACGGCCAGCAACATCTGATCCATGCCAAGGCCGATCGCCATGGCACCGACCAGCGGCAGGAAGGTGGCGGCGGTGGCGGTGTTGGAGGTGAACTCCGTCAGCACCAGCACCACCAGCGCAACGACGACGACCAGCAGGACCACCGGCAGGAAGCCGAGCCCGGACATCTGCTCGCCGATCCAGTCGGACAGGCCGGAATCGGTGAACTGCTTGGACAGCGCCAGGCCGCCGCCGAACAGCAGCAGCACGCCCCACGGCAGGTCGAGGGCGTCCTCCCAGCGCAGCAGCTTCACGCCGTCGGGGCCACCCGGGATGAGGAACAGCGAGATGCCCACGCCCATGGCGATCACGGCGTCGACGAGCATCGTGTCGGGCCAGATCACCGGCACGAACACCCACGCCAGCGCGGCGATGATGAACACGACGAGCACCCGCACCTCGCCCTTCGACATGCCGCCGAGCTTGGCCAGCTCCTCCTTCATCAGCGCGCGGCCGCCGGGGATGTGGTTGATCTCCGGCTTGAAGATCACGCTGGTCAGCAGGAACCACGCCGCGGCCATCAGCACGACGGCGACGGGCACGCCGACGAGCATCCACTGGCCGAAGCCGATGTTGACGCCCTGCTCGGCCATGTACGCCGCGAGCATCGCGTTGGGCGGCGTGCCGATGATCGTGCCCAGCGACCCGATCGACGCCGCGTAGGCGATGCCCAGCATCAGCGCGATGCCAAAGTTCGACTTCGGCTCGGGGTCGGTGGAGTGCTCGTAGGTCTTCTCCCCCGCCTCGGAATTGCCCGCCTCGGCGTCATCGTCGAGGTCGCCGTCGGCGTCGAGCATCTGGGCTTCGCCCTTGCTTGGCGACGGCCCGTCGGCACCCGCATTGGCCGCCTTCCCCGACTTGGCCTCCTCGCGCAGCATCCCGACGATGAGCGACAGGACGGAGACGCCGATGGGCAGCATCATGACGGCGGTGGCGGTGTTGGACACCCACATGGACAGGAAGCCGGTGGCGATCATGAAGCCCAGGACCAGCAGCTTCGGCGACGATCCCATGGCCACGAGCACCCACAGCGCGACGCGCTTGTGCAGGTTCCATCGCTGCATGGCCAGCGCCAGCAGGAAGCCGCCCATGAACAGGAAGATGGTCGGGGCGGTGTACTGCCCGGAGAAGTCGCCGATGGACGCGATGCCCAGCGCGGGGAACGCGACCAGTGGCAGCAGCGCGGTGACGGTGATGGGGATGGCCTCGGACATCCACCAGGCGGCCATGAGCACGGCGATGGCCGCGGTGCCGCGCAGCATGTGGTCGAGGTCGGACGGCATGAAGAAGTACACCGCCAACGCCAGGACGATGCCGGTGATCAGGCCGAAGCGTTTGCGGAACAGTTCCCGGGGGCCGTCACCCCGATCCAGCTGCCCCGGCGATTTTTCTGCGGCGGCCTTGGCCCCCGGTGAGGTGGATGAGGTGGTCGTCGACATCGTGGCGTCGCTCCCTTTGCGCGGGCGCCGGTTCGGACGGGTGGCGTCGGTCACGGCGCGGGCATGGACGTGGTACGCCTCCCAGAGTATCCCACTGACAACACGCCCCTATGATGGGCCCACCGAGTGGGCAGCTTTACGACGCCGCCCGCCCCGTCACCCGTTGCGCCCGTACGTCGCGCGGCGGTGCAGGGCCTCCAGGGGCCCGGGCTTTTCGGCCTTGGCCAGCGCCCATGCCCCGATGAGCGTCACCAGCCACACGGCGGTGGCCCACAGGCTGATGATGGTCAGCGACTCCCCGGAGAACAGGTCGAGCATCCACGATGCCGCGATGATCATGAACAGCACCGACTGGGCGACGTAGCCGGACATCGACCGCTGTCCCAGCGCCTGCAGCATGGCCAGCGGCAGCGGCGGCACGATGGCGTCACCGCGCTGGGCGGCGTCGCGGATGCGCCGCTGGACCGGCAGGCACAGCAGCGCGATGAGGGCGATGAGGCCGGGGCCTGCGAGGATGCCGGCGGCCTGGCTGAGCCCCTGGGCCCACGTGCCGTCGATGACGCCGAGCTTGGACAGGCCGGACGGGATGCCGGTGGCCACGGCGGCGATGGCGCCGACGATGGCGACGATGACGAGCAGCTTCTTGTGCGCGGCGGATTCCTCGAGGATGCGCATGCGGGCGGCGACGACGCCGACGAGCATGAGCGCCATCAGCTGCGGCCCCGCCAGCGCGACGGTCAGCGGCGCGGATGCCACGGAGACCGCGCCGATGAGCAGCTGCCGGCCGAAGTAGCCTTCGCCGAACATGGCCAGGCCCTCCATCTCGGCGCCGGCGGCGCCGGTGGCGCCCATCGCGCCCATCGCCCCACCCATGAGCATGCCGGTGGCGATCGACAGCACCCCGAGCACGCCGGCGATCCACAGCAGGGTCTTGTTCCGCAGCGGGACCAGGAACGTCACGATCAGCCCCATCAGCGCGTACGTCAGCAGGATGTCACCGAAGAACAGGAAGATCGCGTGGACGACGCCGAACAGCGCCAGCCAGCCGTAACGCTTGAGCAGCAGGCCGCGCGCCGCCGACCATGGCATGCCCCTGGAGTATTCGCGCATGACCAGCATGCCGATGCCGTACCCGAACAGCATCGCGAACATGGGCAAGCCGCGGACGTTGACCAGGACGTCGTTGAGCACGGTGACCACGCCGTCCGTCGGCATGCTGCGCTTGGGGCCGTCGGCCTTTCCGCCGATCATCAGCCAGGCGGTCGCGGCGTTGGCCACGGCGATGCCCAGCAGCATGAATCCGCGCGCGACGTCGGGGGCCAGGATCCGCTCCTTGACGCCGGTGTGGTGGAAGGACGGCTTCTGCTTGACGACGGGCTGCGCCTGATCCTGCGGCGCCCGATCCCGCGGCGCCCCCATGGCGGGGGCCGGTCGCGGGTGGCGGTGGGCGTCGTCAAGCGGGTCCGGGGTGCGATGGTCCATCAGTTCCTCCTGGTGTCGCCGGCGCCGTAGGTCAGGCGGCGGTGCAGGGATTCGAGGGGGCCGGGGCGGCCGGCGGCGTGCAGTGCGCGGGCGGCGATGAGGGTGACCAGCCATACCGCGCACGCCCACGCGACGATGATGGTCAGGGATGCGTCGTCGAACAAGTCGAGGAACCACGCCGCGGCGACGATCTGGAACAGCACCGACTGGCCGACGTAGCCGGACATCGACCGCTGGCCCAGCGCCTGCAGCGACAGGAACGGCTCCGGCGGCGACAGCGTCCGGCCGGCCTCGGCGGCGGCGCGGATGCGGCGCTGCAGCGGCAGACAGATCAAGGCGATGGCGCAGATGATGCCGGGGCCGGCCAGCGTGCCGGCGATCGACGACGCCGATCCCCAGTGAGCGCCGTCGAGGACGCCGATCTTGGCCAGTCCCGCGGGGATGCCCGTGGCGACGGCGGCGGTAAGGCCGACCGCGGCGACGATGGCGAGCAGGCGGCGGTGGCGGACGGGGTCCTCGAGGATGCCGGCGCGGGCGGCGACGATGCCCAGGAGGATGAGCGCCCCGAGCTGGGGGCCGACGTCGAAGATGCTGGCGGGGACGGTGATGGCGCTGATCAGGCCGATGCCCAGCTGCTTGGTCAGGTAGCCGCCCTCGGACATGTCGGTGCCGCCCGTGGCGCCGGAGGCGGCGCCGGGGAACATCGCCGCAGCATCGGCGTCGCCGCCTTCCATGGCGATGATCACCGCACCGACGACGGCGAGCACTCCGGCGACCCACAGCAGGGTGCGGTTGGACAGCCGCAACAGGAACACGGCGATCAGGCCCAGCAGCGCGTACAGCATGAGAATGTCGCCGCTGAACAGGAAGATGCAGTGCACCGCGCCGAAGAGCACCAGCCAGCCGTAGCGGCGCAGCAGCAGGCCCCGGTAGGTCTTCGGCTCGACTCCCCTGCGCGATTCCCGGGTCACGAGCATGCCGATGCCGTAGCCGAAGAGCAACGCGAACATGGGCAGGCCGCGGACGTGCACGAAGATCTCGTTGAGCACGACGAGCACGGTGTCGGCAACCGAGCGGTCCGGGGCGGTGACCGCATTGGCGGCACCGGGTGCGGTCGCCGCCGGTGACGAGGAATAGAAGGTCCACGACGTCACGGCGTTGGCCACGCCGATGCTCAGGAGCATGAGGCCGCGGGCTACGTCGGGCGCCAGGATGCGCTCTTTCGCCCGGGTGTGGTGAAAGCTCTCGGTGGGAGCCGCGCCGGACATGGAGCCGCCTCTCAAGTGGTGTTTACAGAAGGGGCTTCATTGTATAACCAATGATGGATTAACGTGTGCGCCGATCGCGGCGGGCGAAGTCGGCGCCGAACATCTACTGTCCGACGCCTACTGCCCAACGTCTACTGCCCAGCATCTACTGTCCAACGTTGTCGCGGAAGCACTCCTGGTACTCGGCGGACGTGTTGTCCAGGTGGCCGCACTTCTGGTCGGCCTCGTCTACGAGGTTCTGTGCCGCCACGAACAGGGCCAGGGCGATCGCGATGGCCAGGCCACCCGTGATGACGCCGATGAGGCCCATGCCGAATGCGCCGCCCGTGCGCGGCTGGCGGCCGGCGGCTTCGACGCGCTTGTGGGCGCCGATGGACTTGACGATCGCGATGATGCCCAGCACCACCGCCACCACGCCGAATGGCGCGCCGATGATGAACGCCGACGTGATCAGCGCGCCCATGCCGATGGCCAGGGAAATGAGGCCGAGCTGCCGTCCGACGGCGGATCCGTCGATGCCGTCGGGGCCGTAGCCGTCGGTGGCGGGATTGCTCATGGTCGTGGTGCTCCTGGGGTGATGGGTGACGGAAGAAATGTCGGGTGGCGCGTCAGTTGATGCCGAGGCTGCCGAAGACCGAGTTCTGGATGCAGGTGTCGTACGCGGTCCGGTCCTGGATCAGGTGCTGGCATTCGGCGGCCGCACCCGCTCCGATGACCACTCCCCAGATGATGAATCCGAAGATGATCAGCGCCAGGATGGACGACACGATCGCGATGACCGACATGGCGGTGGTGCCGCCGGTCTGCGTCGAACCGAGCTTCCGGGCCTTCGACCCAGCGCGCAGCGCGACGACGGCCAGGATGATCGCGATGATCGCCAGCAGACCGCCGAAAATGACGAAGGCGGTCGGGATCGCGAGCAGGCCCAGGATGAGCGCGGCGATCGCCATGCCCTTGCCCGTGGGCACCGACGGCTGGGCACCGCCGGCGCCGTACCCGTGGCGCGCCGGATCGGCGTAGTACCCGTCGTACCCGGCACCGCCTCCGTAGCCCGGCCCACTCTGATCCGGGGTGCCGTACGCGGGCGCGCCGTACCCGGGAGCAGCCTGCCCATCGCCTGGCTGGGACGCCCCACCTGCGCCGGTGTTGGCGTCGAAGGGGTCGTATCCGGCGTGGTCCGGTCGCGACATCGGGATTCCTCTCGGGTGGTCGGACTACTGCATCGTGCGGCGCTTACGCTACCCCACTGCCTCATCCGGATGGACGAGCAGCCGATCGGCGTCGGAGCCGGTCTGCGTCGCGGCCGATCGGAGGAGCAGCCGCTTGGCGCAGCACCCCGCGGCCACTCACCAGTTGCGCAGGTAGCCGATCCGGTCGCGCAATTGCTGCTCGGTGCACAGCGCCGTCGGCGGCCCCCCGCAGTTGCGGCGCACCTCGTTGTGGATCTCGCCGTGCTTGCGGCCCGTGCGCGCCGCCGTCATGGACACCAGGGTGTTCAATTCCTTGCGCAGCTTCGGGATCGCCTGGCTGGCCACGCCACCCGCCCGGGGCATGGGCACGTCCGGGGCGTCGCCCGGCGCCGAAGCCCCGATGCCGGCCGCGCCGGTTGCGCCATCGGGACCGGCTGCCCCGGCCCCGTTGGACAGCGACTCGCCCAGATCGAGCTCGCCCATCTTCCGCTCGTGCTCGGATCGGGCCTCGGACGCCTTGAGCTGCTCCTCCTGGCGCTTCTGCAGGAGGGTGCGCATCTGCTCGGCGTCGAGAAGCCCGGGCAGGCCCAGATAGTCGGCTTCTTCCTCCGATCCGGCCATCGTCGCCGTGCCGTAGGAGGAGCCGTCGTAGATCAGGTAGTCCAATTCGGCGTCGGCGCCGAGGGACTCGTAGGACGGCAGCTCATCGGGCTCGGACTCGGTGCGGTTGGCCTCGGCGACGAGGTCGTCCTCCCAGCCCTCGCTCGGGCGGTGCGGCTTGCCCAGGATGTGATTGCGCTGTACCTCCATCTGCGACGCCAGATCTAACAGCACCGGCACCGACGGCAGGAACACCGACGCAGTCTCTCCGGGGCGCCGCGAACGCACGAAACGGCCGATCGCCTGCGCGAAGAACAGCGGCGTCGACGAGCTCGTGGCGTAGACGCCAACGGCCAGGCGCGGGACGTCGACGCCCTCGGACACCATGCGCACGGCGACCATCCACTCGTCGGTCGAATCCGAGAAGGTCTTGATGCGTTCCGACGACCCCGGTTCGTCGGAAAGCACCAGAGCCACCGGAGTGGAGCTGAGCTGCTCCAGAACCCGCTTGTACGCGCGCGCCGTCGTCGCATCCGTGGCGATGACCAGCCCGCCGGCATCCGGGATGTGCTTGCGCATCTGCACCAGGCGCGTGTGCGCGGCGCGCAGGACCGACGGGATCCAATCGCCGCCCGGATCCAGGGCCGTGCGCCAGGCGCGGGTGGTCTCCTCCGGGCTCATGATCGTGCCCAGGCGCGCCGCGAACTCCTCGCCCGCGGAATCGCGCCACCGGGCCTCGCCCGAGTACGCCAGGAAGACCACGGGGCGGACCACGCCGTCGCGCAGCGCGTCGGCATAGCCGTAGACGTGGTCGGCGACGGACTTTTGGTGGCCCTCGCCATCCTCGGCGTAGCGCACGAACGGGATCGCGGCATCGTCGGAACGGAACGGCGTACCCGTCAGGCACAGCCGGCGCTCGGCGCCGCCGTAGGCCTCGGCGATGCCGTCGCCCCAGCTCTTCGCGTCGCCGCCGTGGTGGACCTCGTCGAGGATCACCAGCGTCGGCCGCGCATCGGCAACGGCCCGGTGCTTGAACGGATGCACCGCCACCTGCGCATACGTGACCACGATGCCGTGGTAGGCGGGGTTGACCACGCCCTTGGCGTTGGTGAACGCCGGGTCCAGGGCAATGCCCGACCTCACCGCCGATTCCGACCACTGCACCTTCAGGTGCTCGGTGGGCACGACGACGACCACCCGCTCGACGACGCGGCGGGCCAGCAGCTCGGCGGCGATGCGCAGGGCGAAGGTCGTCTTGCCCGCGCCCGGCGTCGCCACCGCGAGGAAGTCACGCGGATTGGCGGACAGGTACTTGTCCAGCGCCTCCTGCTGCCATTTGCGCAGGCCGCTCACTTGCGGCGGAGGGTCTTGTAGATCCGTTCGCAGTCCGGGCAGACCGGCGAACCGGGCTTGGCGGACTTGGTCACCGGGAAGGTTTCGCCGCACAGCGCGACGACGTAGTCGCCCGACACGGCGGAGTTCACGATCCGGTCCTTCTTGACGTAATGGAAGAACTTCGGGGTGTCGTCGCGCGTCGTCTCGTCGACGTGGGTGTCGGTCCGTTCGATGGTCTTCGTGGTCTTCAGGGGCGTGCTCACGGTTCCCGATTGTGCACCATCGGCCGGATCGGCAGGAGCGCGGCCCCGGAATGCGGGAGTTTTCCCGGGGAGTACCGTTGTGCCCATGGCGAGTCGGCGGACCAATCGCCGGGGCAGGCGCGGCTCCGAGGCGGTGCTGATCACGGACGCGCGGCAATCCCGCATCCGCAATTACAACTACCGCCGCCACACCTACGCCGCGCTGCAGTGGTCGCGCATTCCCCTGCTGTTGCTGGCCGCCGCGTCGTTCCTGTGGTGGGACCTGACGTGGTTGGCGACGATCCTGACCATCCTGTCGGTGCCCATGCCGTGGATCGCGGTGGTCATCGCCAACGGCGTCGGCGAGCCGGCGGACAAGCGGTCGCCACGGGTGTACAAGCCGGGTCTGGTCCGCGAGCAGAATCGCCGGTGGGAGGAGGCGCAGCGCGAGCGGCTGGCGCAATTGGCCGATCGCCCGGCGCACGTCCTCGGGCCCACGGCCGCCGGCCAGACCGACCTGAATCTGCCCGCCGTCCCCGACGACCCGGATACTGGTGCCGGGCACGGCCCCCTCGGCCCCTACGCGGGTTTCGACCCGTCGATGATCATCGACATGGACGGGATCCCGGACGCCCCCGATCCCAACTCCACCGACCCCACCACAGACCAATCCATGCCCGACACCACCGACCGACCGGAGAACCCCAGCACGTGAGCACCTCCCCGATCCCCGCCCCGCCCACCGACGAGGAGCTGACCGGGCTGCCGGCGCTGGCCCCGCGCCTCGCCGCGGCGCTCCGGGACCTCGGTTTCGGGGTTGCGGGCCTGCGCCAGTTGCTTGGCGACGACGGCCTCGCCGCCCTCGACCGCGGCGAGCCCGAAGCCGTGGCACGAAAGCTCCACCTCGCGCTCGACCGGCCGGGGTTGGCGGCGGCGGTGGCCGCGTTCATCGTGGGCGACGCCGTGGACCTGGCCCCCTGGATCGGCGACGATCTCCTCGCCGAGTGCCTTCGCTGCGGCGTGCTGCGCGAGTCCGACGGCCGCCACGCCGCCGCCATCGACGTCCGCCCGGTGGAGATCGCCGGCGTCGAGCGCCTGGTGTTCTCCGACCGCGACGCGTCAATGACCGACCACGTCCCCGGCCCCGATCACGTCCTCGGCGTCGGCCGCGCGTCGCGGTCCCTGCTGGACATCACGCCGGTCGACCCCGTCGGTTCCGTGCTCGACCTCGGCGCCGGCTGCGGGGTGCAGGCTCTCGGCCAGCATGGGGCCGGGTCGATCACCGCCACCGACGTCCATCCGCGCGCCTGCCTCTATGCCGAGGCGACGCTGGCCGCAGCCAGGCTCGGTTCTCATGTGGAAGTCCTCGAGGGTTCCTGGTTCCACCCCGTCGCGGGCAGCCGCTTCGACCGCATCGTGGCCAATCCCCCGTTCGTCGTCGGCGTGCCCGAAGTGGGCCACGTCTACCGCGACTCCGGCCTGGACCTCGACGGCGCCACGGAGCTGATGCTGCGCGAGGTCCCCGACCACCTCGAACCGGGCGGCACCGCGCATCTGCTCGGCGCGTGGGTCCACGTCGACGGGGGCGACTGGACGACGCGGGTGGCCTCCTGGTTGCCCAATGACGGCGTGGAGGCGTGGATCATCCAGCGAGACGTCGTCGATCCCGCCGCCTACGTGGGCACGTGGCTGCGCGACGAATCCATCGATCCGCGCGGTGCCGAGGGCCGCGAGAAGACCCGCCGCTGGCTCGATCACTTCGCGGCCAACGACGTCGCCGGCATCGGGTTCGGGTACGTCACCATCCAGCGCATCGACGGCCCTTCGTCGATCACGTGCGAGGACATGCCGCAACCGCTGGGCGGCCCCTTCCGCGACGAGGCCGCCGAGTGGCTGCTCCGTGCCGAATGGCTGCGGGACAAGGACGCCGACGGCATTCTCGCCGCGAGTTACCGCGTGCGCCCCGGCGTCGCCGTCGAACGCGTCGAGCTCGCCGGTTCGCAGGCCGACCCCGACCAGGGCTTCTCCCCCGCCGCCCTGCGCATCACGCGCACCGACGGCCCCCGGTGGAGCCACGACACCGATGACACGATCGTCCGCATCCTCTCCGCGGTGACCCCGGACGCGCCGCTGGCCACCGTCCTAGACGTCATGGCCATGCTCGGCGCGTTGCCCGAGGACGGCCTCGACGACGTCAAGGATGCCCTCGTCCCCGTCGTCGTCGATCTGGTCCGCCATGGGCTGGTCCTTCCGGTTGAATTGCTTGACGACGAAGACGCGTAACCAGAAGCAGCGACTAAAGCGGCAGAGAGATGAAGGCGGTACGGCGATGAAGGAGGCACAGCGATGAAGGCAGTGTTGACGCGGGTGACCCGCGCATCGGTGACGGTCGATGGGGAGATCGTCGGCGAGATCGACGGCGGGGAGACCGGGGGCATCCTCGCCCTGGTCGGCGTCGGGCGCGACGACGCACCGGACGCGTGGGAGACGATGGCGCGCAAGATCGCCGAGCTGCGCATCCTCGACGGCGAGACGTCGGCCGCCGATGCCGGTGCGCCGGTCCTGGTGGTCAGCCAATTCACGCTCATGGGCGCGACGAAGAAGGGCCGGCGGCCGTCGTGGACCGATGCGGCGCCGGGAGACGTCGCCGAACCGGTCATCGCGAATATCGTCGGGCGCCTCCGGGAACGCGGCCTGACGGTTGCCGAAGGTCGCTTCGGCGCGATGATGGACGTCGAGTCGGTCAACTCTGGACCCTTTACCGTGCTCGTCGAATGCTGACACCGCCACAATCTGTCCGCCGGATCACGCGGCGCGCGGGATCGTCGTAAAGCCGTGCCACTCCCCCGAATTGGGGCAACCGGAAGCCGGCCGGAACACATGACTGTAAAGGCATTTTCGCGGTGTGACGCAGCCCACCTGCAGTTTTGCCGGAGAAACCCACAGCCGGCCGGAGATTCCCGAATATCACCGTTCGCCGGGAACCCGGTGCCGGGAACAATCCCCGGGGGACGCCCGTTGAACCCTGTGAGATCGTCGACTTCGCAATGAAAGGCCGGATCACATGACTAGTGCCGATGTCCGAACTGACGAACAGAACGCCCGGGAGCGAGATCGCGGGCGCCGCAGCGGGAACAACAACAATCCTTCCGCGGACCTGGTTCGCGTGTATCTGAACGGAATCGGCAAGACGGCCTTGCTCAGCGCGGAGGAAGAGGTCGAACTCTCCAAGCGCATCGAGGCCGGCGTGTACGCCGAGCACCTGCTGGCCAGCGGCGCCAAGATGACCCGCGCGATGAAGCGCGACGTGAAGATCATCGCCAAGGAGGGCAAGGCCGCCCGCGCCCACCTGCTCGAGGCGAACCTGCGCCTGGTGGTCTCCCTGGCCAAGCGCTACACCGGCCGCGGTATGCCGCTGCTGGACCTGATCCAGGAGGGCAACCTCGGCCTGATCCGCGCGATGGAGAAGTTCGACTACACCAAGGGCTTCAAGTTCTCGACCTATGCGACGTGGTGGATCCGCCAGGCCATCACCCGCGGCATGGCAGACCAGTCGCGCACCATCCGGCTGCCCGTCCACCTGGTCGAGCAGGTCAACAAGATCTCCCGCATCAAGCGCGAGCTCTACCAGCAGCTGGGCCGCGAGGCGACCAACGAGGAGCTGGCGGAGGAGTCGGGCATCGCCGAGGGCAAGATCGAGATGCTGCTGCGCCAGTCCCGCGATCCGGTGAGCCTGGACATGCCGGTGGGCACCGACGAGGAGGCGCCGCTGGGCGACTTCATCGAGGACTCGGAGGCCACCGATGCCGAGGAAGCCGTCGTCGCGTCGCTGCGCCACCATGACGTGCGCCGCGTGCTGTCGACGCTGGAGGTCCGGGAGCAGGAGGTCATCAAGCTGCGCTACGGCCTCGACGATGGTCTCCCCCGCACGCTGGACCAGATCGGCCGCCACTTCGGCCTGTCGCGCGAGCGCGTGCGCCAGATCGAGCGCGAGGTCATGGCCAAGCTGCGCGACGGCGATCGCGCCGAGCGCCTGCGCGCCTACGCCAAGTAGGTCCGGCGCACCCGCAACCGGCGCCGCTTTCCCCGCCACCGCCCCGTCACCGCATTCACCCGGTGACGGGGCGCGCCGCGCGAAGGGGAACATTCCGGCGCTCATTGCGGTTATTGTTGAGGTATCCGCGCCGACCGTCGCTTCACCGATGTGCCGGCGCACCGCCGCGCTCGTGCGCGGCCAGACGTTTCGAGCACCCGGAGGACAGCAGTGAGGGACCTGGTAGACACCACGGAGATGTATTTGCGGACCGTCTTCGAGCTCGAGGAAGAGGGCATCATCCCCCTGCGCGCCCGCATCGCGGAGCGGCTTGAGCAGTCCGGCCCGACCGTGAGCCAGACCGTCGCCCGCATGGAGCGCGACGGGCTGCTGTCGGTGGCGCCGGATCGCAGCCTCAAGCTGTCGGACGAGGGCCGGGCCCGCGCCACCTCGGTGATGCGCAAGCACCGCCTGGCCGAGCGCCTGCTCACCGACGTCATCGGCCTGGAGTGGGACAAGGTCCACGACGAGGCCTGCCGGTGGGAGCACGTCATGAGCGACGAGGTGGAGCGTAAGCTCCTTGGTGTTCTCGAAGAGCACACGCTGTCGCCGTTCGGCAACCCCATCCCGGGCCTGTCGGAGCTGGATTCGCCCGCGTCCGCCGAAATGCCGTCGGATGCGGTCCGCCTTTCCGATCTTCCCGCCGGTGGCCCGTACGAGGTGACGGTGCTGCAGATCAACGAGATCCTTCAGGTCGAGCCGACCTACATGAAGCGGCTGCACACCGCCGGCATCATGCCGGGTGCCGCAGCCGAGGTCGAGCTCCATCCGGGGCGAGTGACCTTGGCGCGTGGCGATCATTCGCTGGACATCCCGGACACGCTCTCCCACGCGGTCATGGTGGTGCGAAACAAGTGAAACTCCTGGTGACGGGTGGTGCCGGTTACGTCGGCGGCGTCAATGCCGCAGTGTTGCTCTCCAAGGGCCACGAGGTCACGGTGCTCGACGATCTGTCCACGGGCAATCGTGACGGCGTGCCGGAGGGCGCCGAGTTCATCGAGGCCAACGTCGCCGACGTCATCGGCGATGTCCTGTCCGACGGCGGCTACGACGGCGTGCTGCACTTCGCCGCCCGGTCCCTGGTCGGCGAGTCGGTCGAGGTCCCGTCGGAGTACTGGCACGGCAACGTCGGCACGACGCTGACGCTGCTCGACGCCATGCGGGACACCAACACCAACAATCTGGTGTTCTCCTCCACGGCGGCGACGTACGGCGAGCCGAAGCAGGTGCCCATCACCGAGGACATGCCCACGGCCCCGACCAACGCGTACGGCGCCACGAAGCTGTCCATCGATTACGCCATCACGTCCTACGCCCGCGCCTACGGGCTCGGCGCGACGAGCCTGCGCTACTTCAACGTCGCCGGCGCGTGGAACGGCCACGGCGAGAACCGCGTCGTGGAAACCCACCTGATCCCGCTGGTGCTGCAGGTGGCGCTGGGCCACCGCGACAAGATCATGGTCTTCGGCGACGACTGGCCGACGCCCGATGGCACGGCCGTCCGCGACTACATCCACGTCAAGGATCTCGCCGACGCCCACCTGCTGGCGCTGTCCTCGAATCAGCCGGGCACGCACCGCATCTTCAACCTCGGTTCGGGCGACGGCTATTCGGTCCGCCAGGTCATCGAGACCTGCCGCGAGGTCACCGGCCACCCGATCCCGGCGGAGGACGCCCCACGCCGCGGCGGCGATCCGGCCACGCTCATCGCGTCGTCGGCCCGCGCCATCTCGGAGTTGGGCTGGGATCCGCAGCTAACGGATCTCAAGACCATCGTCGCCGACGCCTGGGAGTTCACCGAGGCCCTCGGCGACCGCGCGCACTCCGCGCACCGCTAGCGCTTTTCCGCTTGACGACGGCCCCGCGCCCCCGCACTTCACCGGGGGCCGGGGCCGTCGGCGTCCCCGTGTCCGCCGGGGTGCACCTCGCCGAGGATGGCGGTGGTGGCCTCGAGCATGGAGCGCAGGGCCTCGTCGCCGCGACCGGACGCCATGGCGGCGAAGAGGAGGTTCGACAGGGAGTGCTCGGGGTCGGTGTCCACGGCGGCGTCGAGGGCGGCCTTGGCGATGCTCGCATTGCCGTGGAGGTACCGGTCGATGGCGTAGCAGGCCAGTGCGTTGGACCGGGCCGATCCCCGGAACAGCCGGCCGCAGCCCAGCCACAGCACGCGGACGGTGTCGGCGGAGGGCCCGAGGATCTCGCACATGGTCAGATCCCGCAGCAACAGGCTGACCAGAGGTCGCGCGAGGGTGCGCAGGTGGTCCGGTGCGCCGAGCGCATCCTCGACGGACACGTCTCCGCGGTCGACGGCGTCGACGAGCGCCAGCCATTCGAGGTGAAACTCGCGCACCTGCTCCATCGCGGCGGGCCCGGGCAGGCCGCCGGCGCGCACGCCGTGGACGTCGCCGCCGGCGCGGCGCAGGGCCTCCCCGGCCGTGATGCGGCACGCGGCGGGCTCCGGCAGGAACCGCTCCCGCATCGCGTCGATGTCGGGTGAGATGGCCTCGCCGGAGCAGTGGAGGTGGCCCGAGGCCCACGACGCCGCCGGCTCGCCGAGCGTGCCGATGCCGAATCCGTCGATGCTCCAGACCTGCTCCCCCGCCCGCAGGGCGCGCACGCCGGCGAACTCCACCACCCTCAGGTCGGCGGACTCCAGCGCCGATTCGATGTATCCGAAGCGTCGTTCCAGTTCCTGCTCCGTTCCCGCCCAGGAGTCCGCGATGACGTAGACGTCGACCCTTTCGTGCCCCTCGTCGGCCATCGCGTCGGCCGCCATGCGCACCGCCCGGGCATCGACGTCGTCGTCTCCGAGCTGGCGCACGAGTACGGGCCCCGGCTCGTCCAGGTCGCGGTCGCCGAAGACGAGGACCAGCGACTCGCAGGGGTAGTAGCCGAGCAGGCCGGGCAAGTTGGTCAGGAAGTCCGCGGGATCGGCGACGTCCATGGCGACGTCGATGGCTTCACTCATGGCCTGGCCCATGTCTTTGCCGGTGGTTTCGCCCGTGCGCGCGTCGCCGGGCAGCGGGTGGTGGGTGCGGTGGTGGGTTCCGTGGTGGGTTCCGTGGTCGGGGTGGTCGGCGTCGTGGCCTCGGTGTGTCATGACCGCAGGATGGGTGACGCGCCGCGGCGGGGCTCGTCGTAAAGCACCCCGGAGACGCCCTATTGTGGATGAAACGGGCCCTGTGGAATATTCGCCGGGCGACGTTGGTTGCACGAGTCACACGCCGGATGACGGCGGTGGGATTCACCCGGATGCCGAGAAGGAGGCGCAGACCATGGACGAGGGACACGACATGTACGAGATCCAGTTCCCCGCCCCCGATGTGGGGCCGAAGAACGGTGGCCTGACCATGGTCGTGGCGCTGCAGGGTTACGCCGACGCGGGGCTCGCGGTCGCGGGGTCGGCGGGCCATCTCATCGATGCGCTGGACCACCGGCCGCTGGTCAATTTCAACAACGACGAGCTGGTCGACTACCGGTCGCGCCGCCCGGCGGTGACCATGGTCGGCGATGCCGTCGCCGAAAGCGCCGAGCTGGACCTGTCGCTGCAGGTCGTGCGCGACAACGCCGGTAAGCCGTTCCTGCTGCTGTCCGGCCCGGAGCCGGATCTGCGCTGGGACGCGTTCTCGGAGGCGGTGGCGGATCTCGCCGAGCGGTTCGACGTGCAGCGCACGGTGTCGCTGTATTCGGCGCCGATGACGGTGCCGCACACCCGCCCGCTGGGCATCATCGCCCACGGCAACGACCGCGAGCTGCTGGCCGGCCACCGCACGTGGGGCCAGCGCGTGACGGTCCCGGGTGCGGCGAGCCTGCGCATCGAGCTCGAGCTCAATCGCCGCGGCCGCAACACCTGCGGGTTCACGGCGCAGGTGCCGCATTACGTGGCGGCGTCGGACTACCCGCTGGCCGCCCTGCGGCTGCTCGAAGCCGTCGCCGGTGCGGGCGACCTCGACTTCCCGTTGGCCGCGCTGGAGCGCGAGTCGGAGAAGGTCGCGGAGCTCCTCGCCGAGCAGGCGACGGAGTCCGAGGAGGTCGCCGGCATCGTGCACATGCTCGAGCAGCAGCATGACGAGGAGGAGCGCCGCCGGTCCACGCTCGAGTCGAATCCGCTGGTCCGGGAGGACGGGTCGATGCCCTCGGCCGACGAACTGGGCGCGGAGTTCGAGCGGTTTTTGGCCACTCAGCTCGATGCCCCTCCGCGTGACGACGACCCGGCGGACACCTCCCCCGCCGACACTGCGGAAGGTGCCGGAGCGTCGACCGATGCCACGGATTCGGATCACTCCGCGGATACCGCCGAAGGCTCGGCCGACACCGAGGACTCGGCAAATACCGCCGACTCGGAGTCCGACGACACCGATGGCCCCGACGATCCCGGTGGCCGGCGCCCCCGCCGCCCCTGGTTCCGGTTTTAGATCGAGCCGGGCACCACGGCCCCGCCGAGGTGGCGCGCCAGAAATTCCAGGGCCGCCTTCTCGGTCGCGGGTGACGCCACGGAGTGGTTGAGGGCCGTGCCCTGCGCCACCGACGGGAATTCGTCGATGACCATCTCCACCTGCGCGCCACGAGCGATCCACCCGTCGGCCAGGTTCTTCGCCTGGTCGAACGGAATGAGATCGTCGTGGCGACCGATGGAAATCAGCACCGCCGCCGACGGCGTCAACCGGCCGATCGTCTGCTCGTCGACGATCCGCGAGAACTTCGGCGACTCGGCGATGTGCTCGGCGATGGACCTGCTGTCGCGGGTCCACATCCGGGTCTGCTGGCCCATGGTCAGCAGTCCGGTTTCCTCCACGCACATCCCCGACACCGTATCCAGGATCCGGCGGCCATGGGGGTTGAGGATGGCATCCTTCTTCTCCGCCAGCACCGGGTGCCGCTCGGCGAAGCCGTTGACGGCCCACCCGATGGCGCCGGCGAGGATCGACCCATCGATGCGCTCGAGCACCGCGCCAAGATCGGCCGGCGGCGCACCGGCGTAGGCGGCCCGCAAGTTCAGCTCCGGTGCGAGCGTCGGAGCCAGCTCCGCGGCCGCGGCTACTGCCCCACCGCCCTGCGAATACCCCCACAGCGCCACCGGCGAATCGGCGGGCAGACCGTCGATGGCGAGGCCGGCGCGTGCGGCGTCGAGAAGCACTCGCCCCGACTCCACCCTGTTGCCGTAGGTGTGCATGCCGTCGCCGCCCAAGCCGATGTAGTCGGAGATGACCACCCGGTAGCCCTGCCCCAGGAGCAACCGACCCTGGGCGATGTGGCCGCCGCCGGGCCGTCCGAACGTCGCCGACGGCGCGCATTGGTCGCCCTGGCCGACCGTGCCGGGGGCGACGACCACCGTGGGACGCGACCCCTCGTGCGGCCATGGGGTCTCGGGCACCAGGACGATGCCGCCGACGGTGACCGGGCGGCCGTGCTCGTCGGCCGAGGTGAAGCCGATGATCCGCGCCGACGCGGCGATCTGCCGCCCCGGCGCGTAGCTGCCGTCGATCAGCGGCGCGGGAGCCGGCATGGCGGTGTCGCGCACCGATGTCACGGCACCTGTCACGGTGCCGGGCGCGGTCCCTGATGCGCCACCTGTCGCGGCACCTGATGTGGCCCCCGGCGCCACCCCGGTGGGGAGTGGATTGGCGGAGGTGGGCGTCGTCAAGCACGACGCCGCCAGGACACCGACCGCAACCAGGAGCGCGCGTGCGCGGGACCGTCTCATGCCCCCATCAAAGCACGGCGGCCGGGTCAGAACTGGCAGGTGGCGGGCAAGTTGATGTCGCCGGCGGAACCGTTGGCCGAGGCCTCCTTGAGCGCGATGCCGAAGGCGGTGGCCAGGTAGTGGGTGGCCAGCTCCGAGCCGGACATCATGGGCATGGTGTGGCCGATGCCCGAACCCGGGGCGATGCGGGGGATCTCGGCGGCGACGAAGGTGACCTCGGCGCCCTGCGCGCACCAGTCGCGGGCCATCTGCTCGGCCTGGCCGAATGGGATGACGTCGTCGTTGCGGCCGTTGAGCACCAGCACCGGGGCGTTGGGCTTCAGGCGGCCGATGCGGTGATGGTCGAGGACGCGGACGATCTCGGGGCGCTCGGCGAAATGCTCCGACAGCGAACGGCCGTCGACGGTCCACGATCCGGTGTGGTCCAGGCCGACGCGCTCGACGGAATTGGAGATGCAGTCCTCGGCCAGTCCCGCCAGGATCTCCTTGCCGTGGGGCGAGGCGATGTCGTCCATGATCGGGCGCAGCTCCGGATGCGAGGCGAGGAACCCGTTGACCGCGTAGCCGATGGCGCCCATGATCATGTTGCCGTCGATGCGGGTGAGCACCTGCGACAGGTCGGCCGGGGGCGCGCCGGCGAAGGTGACGGCGACGTTGAGGTCCGGCGCGTAGGTCTGCGCCAGCTCCGCGGCCGACGCCGTCGCCCCGCCGCCCTGGGAGTAGCCCCAGAAGGCCACCGGCGAATCCGACGGCAGCCCGTCGATGGCCAGGCCGGCGCGCGCGGCGTCGAGAAGCGTCTGCCCCTGGTCGACGCGGTTGGCGTACGTGTGCACCCCCGGCGCCCCGAGGCCGATGTAGTCGCTGACCACCACGCGGAACCCCTGCTCGAGCAGCGGCTGGACCTGCCCGATCTGGCCGCCGCCGGGCTGCGTGCCGAACGTCGCCGACGGCGCGCACTTGTCGCCCTGCCCCACCGTGCCCGGGGCGACGACGACGGTCGGGCGCGGGCCGGCATGATTCCACGGCACGTCCGGCACGACCACGACGCCGCCAACCTCGCGCCCGCGACCGGCACCATCGCGGGTGGCGAAGCGCATAATCCGCGCCGAATGCGCCACCGAGTCGTTGCCGGGCATGGCGCTGGGCAGGGCGCTTGAAACGGCGCTGGACAGGGCATCCGTTGCGGCACTGCCGGGCCGCTGGCTTTGCGACGGTTCCGGCGCAGGATGCGAGGAGAGCACCGTCCCGGGCGCCGCGTCGATCACGGGGAGGTCCTCCCCCGCCCACGCGTCGGCCACCGCATCGGCGGGAGTGGCCGTGGCCGTCCCCGGCAGCACCGCCCCCGCCGTCGCCGTGAACAATCCCGCCGCCACCAGCGCCGCCGCAGCGCGCTTCCATCCACTCGCATTACGCATATAACAATGGAACCACGAGGAAGCGGTACCTGCCCGGCAATTGGATAGTCTGGACGGCGTGTCTCTCTCCGCCATGCTCCCCGACCTCGCCGACGTCCCCGAATCGCTGATCGACGACGCGATCGTCGACTCGTTCATCGCCTGGACGCGGGAGACCGGCATCACGCTCTACCCCGCCCAGGAGGAGGCGACTCTGGCCCTTGCCGGCGGCGACCACGTGATCCTGGCGACGCCGACGGGCTCGGGCAAGTCGATGGTGGCCATCGCCGCGCACTTCGCCGCCCTGGCCCGCGACCAGCGCAGCTTCTACACGGCGCCCATCAAGGCCCTGGTCAGCGAGAAGTTCTTCGCCCTGTGCGAGGTCTTCGGCGCGGAAAACGTGGGCATGATGACCGGCGACGCCACCGTCAACGGCGGCGCGCCCATCGTCTGCGCCACGGCGGAGATCGTGGCCAACATCGCGCTGCGCGAGGGCCCGGAGGCGCGCATCGACCAGGTGGTCATGGACGAGTTCCACTTCTACGCCGAGCCCGACCGCGGGTGGGCGTGGCAGGTGCCGCTGCTGCTGCTCAACCGGGCCCAGTTCCTGCTCATGTCGGCGACGCTGGGCGACGTGTCCATGTTCCGCAGCGACCTGAAGGAGCGCACGGGCCGCGACGTCGAGCTCGTCGCCGGCACGACCCGTCCGGTGCCGCTGGACTTCCACTACGTGCACACGCCGGTCCACGACACGCTCGACGAGCTGCTCGAGGGCGGCAAGGCGCCGATCTACGTGGTGCATTTCTCGCAGCGCGAGGCCATCGAGCGCGCCCAGGCGCTGACGGGCCTGAAGCTGCTCACTCCCGAGGAAAAGGAACGCATCCGCGCGGAGATCGGGGATTTCCGCTTTACGACGTCGTTTGGCCGCGTGCTGTCGAAGCTCGTCCGCCAGGGCATCGGCGTGCACCACGCCGGCATGCTGCCGAAGTACCGCCGGCTCGTCGAGCGCCTGTCGCAGACGGGCCTGCTGAAGGTCATCTGCGGCACCGACACGCTCGGCGTGGGCATCAATGTGCCCATCCGCACGGTGCTGATGACCGGGCTGGTCAAGTACGACGGCACCCGGCAGCGCATTCTCAAGTCCCGCGAGTTCCACCAGATCGCCGGTCGTGCCGGCCGCGCGGGCTACGACACCGAGGGCACCGTCGTGGTGCAGGCGCCCGACCACGAGATCGAGAACTTCAAGCTGCGCCGCCGCGCCGGCCAGGACGAGGCGAAGATGAAGAAGCTGCGCCTCAAGGCCGCGCCGAAGGGCGAGGTGACGTGGTCGGAGAAGGCGTACGACAAGCTCGTCGATCAGCCCCCGGAGGCGCTGACCAGCCGCTTCCGCGTCAGCAACGGCATGCTGCTCAACGTCATCGGCCGCGGCGGCGACACCTTCGCCAACATGCGCGATCTGCTGCGCGGCAACCACGACACGCGCCACCAGCAGAATCAGGCGATCCTGACGTCGATCGAGCTCTACCGCGGCCTGGTCGCGGCGGGCATCGTCGAGGAGACCGAGGGCCCCGGCGGCGAGGGTGACGTCCGTCCCCGGCTGACCGTCGAGCTGCAACGCGATTTCGCGCTCAACCAGCCGCTGGCGCCGTTCGCGCTCGCCGCCCTGGAACTGCTCGACCCCGAGGCCGACGACTACGCGCTCGACGTCATCTCCGTGTTCGAGGCGATCCTCGACGATCCGCGCCCCCTCCTCGCCGCGCAGCAGAAGGCCGCCCGCGGCGAGGAGATCGCGGCGCTGAAGTCGGAGGGCGTCGATTACACCGAGCGCATGAACATCGTCGAGGACATCACGTGGCCCAAGCCGCTCGAGGAGGAACTGGAGCAGGCCTACCAGACCTACGCCAAGGGCCACCCGTGGGTCCGCGAGTTCGAGCTGTCGCCGAAGTCGGTGGTGCGCGAGATGGTGGAGAAGGGCATGACCTTCTCCGACGTCGTGTCGGAGTACGGCATCGCCCGCGCCGAGGGCGTGCTGCTGCGCTACCTCACCGACGCCTGGCGCACGCTGCGCCACACGTTGCCGCGGGAGGCGTCCAACGACGAGCTCGCCGACATCGTCGAGTGGTTGGGCGAGCTGATCCAGCAGGTCGATTCGTCGCTGGTCGACGAGTGGGCGCGCATGGCCGACGCGGACAAGCCGGTCGACGAGGAGACCCTGCGCGAGGCGGCCTTCGGCGGCGATGACTCGCGCCCGCTGACCGGCAACGTCCGCGCGTTCACGCGCATGGTCCGCAACCTCATGTTCCGCCACGTGCAGCTGTTCGCCATGGAGAAGGAGCGCGAGCTGGCCGAGCTGGATTCGCTTGTCGACGACGCACCGGATTGGCCCTCGCTCATGGACGACTACTTCGGCGAGTACGACGACGTGGATCTGGGTCCCGCCGCCCGCGGGCCCGAACATTTCCGGGTCGACGACGACAACGCCGCCGGGGAGGGCTCCGACGGCGGGTTCTGGCGGGTGGAGCAGACCATCCTCGACCCCGACGATGACCGGGGCTGGCGGATCATCGCGGAGGTCGATTTGGCCGAATCGGATGCCGCGGGCGAGGTTCGCCTGCGGTCACTCGAGGTCAAGGCCGGCTGAGCTCGGCCCAGCCTCGGCCCAGCCTCGGCCCAGCCTCGGTGCTGCCCCGGTAAATGCCCCGGGCACCACCGGTTGATCAGGCCTGCGCGATGGCCTTCTCGTAGGACTCCTGGACCAGTTCGCCGATGCGGGAGAACTCGTCGCCGCGCACGGAGGAGGCGCGGTGGACCAGGCCGATGGTGCGGCCGGGGCGGGCCGGGCCCTCGAAGCGGGCGGTTGCCAGGCCGGGGCGGTCGGCCTCGACCTTCAGCGCCGACGCCGGCACGAGGGTCTCGCCGAGGCCGCCGGCGACGCACTGCACGACGGTCGACAGCGACGCCGCCCGGGTCTCCAGGCCCAGGGAGTCGTCGCGCTGGGCGTCCACGCGGCGGCACAGGTCGAGGACCTGATCACGGAGGCAGTGGCCGTCGTCAAGCAGGAGCAGGTCCAGATCGCCGAGCGCATCCAGGGGGACGTCCTCGCGGCCGGCGAGGTCGTGGCCGGAGGGGACGACCAGGTGGAATTCCTCGTCGTAGAGCGGGGTCTCGGCGAAGGAGGACACGCCCGAGGGCAGCGCCAGCACGGCGGCGTCGATGGCGCCGGAGCGCAGGGCCTCGATGAGGTGCGCCGTGGGCTCCTCGACGATGCGGGGCTCCAGGTCCGGCAGTTCCTCGCGGACGCTGAGCAGGAAGTTCGGCAGGATGTACGGCGCGATGGTCGGGATGAAACCGATGGCCAGCGGGCCGGCCAGCTCATCGGTGCGGCCCGAGGCGCGGGCGACGATGTCGTCGACGATCTCGGAGACCTGGCGGGCGTACGGCAGGATGCCGCGGCCGAGCGGCGTGACCAGGACGCGGCGCGTCGAACGCTCGACGAGCTGGACGCCGAGGCCGCCTTCGAGGGTGGACAGGGCCTGGGACAGGGAGGGCTGGGAGATGCCGAGTCGCTGGGCGGCCTGGCCGAAATGGCCGGTGTCGGCGATGGCGACGAATGCGCGGAGCTGCGGCAGGGTGGGGCGGTATTCGCGATTACGCATGCCTATAAGGCTACACGACACTGTTTCAAAATACCTGTTGACTTCGCCCCGTTTCATAGGCATAATGGTGGATGCACCGGCCGGAGCATTGGTTTCGCCAGGTCGCGCATCTCCATGGGGGACACATCATCTACCCCCGGCAGGTGCGCAATTGGCTCCGCTCTTGTTTCACGCCGTCTGCAACGTACGAATCACACAGGACATCGAAGCCGATCCCATAGGAGGATTTTCATGGCTCTGCTCACCGTTGGCGACCAGTTCCCCGAGTTCAACCTCACCGCCCTCAAGGGCGGCAACCTGCGCGACGCCAACGCGGCCTCGCCCGACGACTACTTCGAGCAGGTCACCAACAACTCGTACGAGGGCAAGTGGAAGATCGTCTTCTTCTACCCGAAGGACTTCACCTTCGTCTGCCCGACCGAGATCGCCGCGTTCGGCAAGCTGAACGAGGAGTTCGAGGACCGCGACACCATCGTCCTCGGCGGCTCCGGCGACAACGAGTTCTCCCACTTCAACTGGCGCGCCACCAACGAGGAGCTCCTCGAGGTGCCGTTCCCGATGTTCGCCGACGTGCGCCATGACCTCATGCGCGCCCTGGGCGTCGAGAACGCCGATGGCGTCGCCGACCGCGCGACCTTCATCATCGACCCCGACGGCGTCATCCAGTTCGTCTCCGTCACCCCGGACGCCGTCGGCCGCAACGTCGACGAGGTCCTTCGCGTCCTCGACGCCCTGCAGTCGGAGGAGGTCTGCGCCTGCAACTGGCAGAAGAACGACCCGACCAAGAACATCGACAAGATGGACGTCCTGAAGCAGGAGCTGAAGTAATACATGAGCATCGACAACATTCGTTCCGGTCTCCCGGAGTACGCCAAGGACCAGAAGCTCAACCTGGGTTCGCTGACCCGCTCGACCGAGCTCAGCGAGCAGCAGCTGTGGGGCACCCTGCTGGCCTCGGCCGCCGCCACCCGCAATGACACGGTCTTCTCGGAGATTTCCGAGGAAGCCAAGGAGCACCTGTCGGACGAGGCCTTCGAGTCCGCGCTCGGCGCCGCCACCGTCATGGCCATGAACAACGTCGCCTACCGCGCCAAGGGCTGGCTTGGCGACGACTACGCCCAGGTGAAGTTCGGCCTGCGCATGAACATCATCTCCAAGCCCGGCGTGGAGAAGGCCGACTTCGAGCTGTGGTCGCTGGCCGTGTCCACGATCAACGGCTGCGAGCACTGCGCCGTCGCCCACGACAAGACCGTCCGCGAGGAGGGTCTGACCAAGGAGCAGGTGTGGGAGGCCGTCAAGATCGCCGCGGTCGTCCAGGCCGTCGCCCAGACCGTCCAGGTCGAGAACGCCCGCTAGTCGTTCCCGCCTGATCGGCTGAGACTGAAAAGAGCCGCCGCACTCCCCCGGTTTTCCCGGGCGGGTGCGGCGGCTTCGTCGCGTGCGGGTCAGCTGACGCGCTTGCCCTCGCCGCACTTGTCGATGGTGAACTCGTCGAGCGTCGAGCCGGCACCGCCGGCGCCGTTGGAGGTGGCGGGATCGTCGCCCTCGACGGTGATGACGGCGGTGACGTCCATCGTGCAGGCGTCGACGGTGATCCGCTGGTACGTCGAGGTCTCCCGGGCCCACACGGCGCGCTGGGCGCCCAGGGTCGACCACGAGGAGTTGTCGTCGGTGGCGCCGTAGAACTTCGAGCCGCCGGTGGCGACCATGTAGACCGGGCCGGTGTTGACGCCGTCGACTTCGTTGGCCGCCTTGTGGCCGCGGGCGTAGGCGTGATCGTGGCCGTTGAGCACCAGGTCGACGTCGTGGCGCTCGATGGTTTCGGCGAAGGCGCGGTCGTACATGGGCTCGTCGCGGCCGTCGCTGGCATTGTGGACGGGCTGGTGGAACATGACCACCGACCACGGGTTGGGGTTCTCGGCCAGCGCGCGGTCGAGGAACTCGCGCTGCTGGTCGAGGAACAGGGCGTTGGCGGTCAACGTGATGATGCGCACTCCCCCTCGGTCGACGTAGTACGTCGTGTTGCGCAGGATCTCCGGGCCGTTGGCCGGGTGGCTGAAGTGGTTGTTGTAGGCGGTGGCGAACGGATCGACGGTGAACTCGTGATTGCCGATCGCCGTGAGCATCGGAGTGGTGGCCGGGGCGCCGCCGAGGGAGTCGTACCACTGGCCCCATTCGGCGTCGAGGTGGGCCTGGTCGATCATGTCGCCGGACTGCAGGATCAGCTCGGCGTCCGGCACGCCCGCGAGGGCCGCGGAGGCGGTGGTGCGCCACTCGTCGGCCAGGCCGTTCTGGGCGTCACCGAAAAAGAGCATGTCGACGGGGCCGGCGTGGCCGTCGGGTGCGGTGGTGAATTCGCGCCACGGCCCGGTTTCCCCGCCGGCGGTGATGATGCGGTACTCGTAGGCCGTCGCCGGTGACAGGTCGGTCAGTGCGGCCGACTGGTGCGCGCCACCGGTGAGCGACGCGCCCTTCGCCGTGGTGGCCACGCGTGTGGTGTCGGCGTCCGTGCCGATGCCTGCATCGGAGCCTCCGGCCGGGCGGTACTCCACCGCCGCACCCTGGGCGGGGGCGCGGAATGTGACGGTCATGCCGCGGGCGGCATCGGCGGCGGGCGCCAGGATGACGCGCTCGGCCACTGCCTGCGTGCCTTCTTCTGCCGCGGGAGCTTCCGGCGCGGCGGGCTGGGCGGCGGCGACGCCGGTCAGCGCGGCGGTGGCGGCCAGCGCACCTGCGGTGAGGGCGGCGGTGATGGGGGCGGTGGGACGTCGCAAAGCAAAGGTGCGGGAATTCACGGTTCGGTGGCCTTCGGTGGTTCGGCGGTGCGGGCGTGGCCCGTCGGACCCGTCGATGATCCCCGATACGGATAACCCCGGAGCGTCCGCGACG
Source organism: Corynebacterium sp. NPDC060344 (assembly GCF_042725215.1). Taxonomy (NCBI): domain Bacteria; kingdom Bacillati; phylum Actinomycetota; class Actinomycetes; order Mycobacteriales; family Corynebacteriaceae; genus Corynebacterium; species Corynebacterium sp. NPDC060344. The sequence goes on from NZ_JBHXCS010000001.1 coordinate 136,622, forward strand.
TGAACGTCGGGAGGCTCCGGGGTTATCGGCGGGTGAAACCTTGCGCGGGGCGCCGTGCGCTACGCCATGGGCACCGGGCGGCGACCACCGATGAGCTGGCGGTACAGCTCGACGTAGGCGACGGCGGAAATCGGCATGGTGTAGATCGCGCCGATGTAGCAGAGCATGACGCCGACGGCGCCGACGAGGCCGATGAGGATCATCGAACCGAGCACGGCCCAGAAGCGGCCCTTGACCAGGTTCCACGCCGCGGTCGGGGACTCGAGGACCTTCGCGCGGCCGTCCATGACCAGCATCGGCATGAGCGTGGTGATGGGCGTGACGAACAGCGCGCCGGCGATGATCACCAGGTACGACAGCATGACCAGCGCCATCCCGGAACCCTCGGACTGGGTGGACGTGGCCACGCCGAGGAACATGAGGGCGTAGCCGGGAATCATCGCGACCAGCGACACCAGGCCCGCGATGAACCAGACGCCGAGCAGCGGGCCCCACCGCGTGACGCGGAAGAAGGTGCGGAACGCCGGGACGCGGCCGTCGATCTCCTCGAAGGCGCCGCGGTACATGAACACCATGATCACGAACATCACCGCGAACAGGACCGGGTACAGCAGTGCCATCGCTCCGAACACGGCGAGGAGGCCGCCCGGGTTCGGCGACGTACCTGTCACCGGGTCGTAGTCCGACAGGCTCGCCATCATGCCGCCGAAAACGACGCCGAAGAAGATGAGCAGGAGCAGGATGATCGCGCCGATCGACGCCGCCGCATAGCCGAGCCACGGGCCGATGTTCGCGTTGACGCGCTTGAAGGCCGTCGACAGCGGCTGGGTGATGTTGAACTGCGCGGCGCCGGACATCACCGGCGACGTCGGCGGCAACTCGCCGCCCGGCTGCGCGACGCCGGTGCCCGGGTCACCGTAGGACCGCTGGCCCCACTGCCCCTGGCCGGCGCCCCACTGGCCCTGGCCCTGGCCCGCGTAGGCGCCGTACTGCTCCTGGCCGCCATATCCCTGGTAGCCCTGTTCGCCCTGGTAGCCCTGCTGGCCATACTGGTCCTGGCCGTACTGGTCCTGGCCGTACTGGCCCTGGCCGTACTGGCCTTGGTTCTGGCCATACTGGTCGTGGCCGTACTGGCTCTGACCGTGCGGCTGCTGGCCCTCTCCCCACCGGGATGCGCCGTCGCTGTGCTGGTTCTGCTGGCCGTAAGGATCCTGCTCGTAACTCTGCTGGCCATAACCTTGCTGGCCCTGCTGACCCTGCTGGCCATAGGGATCCTGGCCGAATCCATGGTCGCCATTGCCCTGCTGGCCATAACCCTGCTGGCCCTGCTGGTCCGAGGCGCCGGAATCCCCGCCATTGGCGTTGCCGGCGTTGCCGTTGGTGCTGCCGTCGTCGGGACGGCCCTTGTCGTCGGTCATTGGATTCTCCTTCACCGTGCAATGAGGTTTTCCAGTGTAAAACTCATCGGCTTCACCCGCGACACCTCGCCGATCCGGGCGCGCCGCGCGCTCCGGGTTCCGGTACCCGGCGCTCGCCGCCCAGTTCTTACGCCACGACGACGGTCACCGCTCCCTCGAACGGCGACAGGTCGCCGCCGATCCCCCGCGACGAGCCGCGGTAGCGGATGACGTACTCGCCGGGTTCGGCGCCCGAGCTGTCCCAGGTGATGGTGGTCTTCGTGGACGCGACGTCCATGGCGAACTCGATGACGGTCGCTTCATGGGAGTCATCGGCGATGCGCGTGCCGTCGGGCTTTTCCACCAACAAGAAGCCCGACTCGTGCCGAAGATCTGAATTGGGGTTCGCGCCGGCGAAGGCGACGGCCACGGCGGTGCCGGCCGCGACGGGGCCTTCCGGGGCCGAAAGGACGTCGCCGAAATTCTTGCCCAGCGGCGCCATGTCGACGAACGGGTTGCCCGCCGGCGACGGCGGGATCTTGCCGGTCAGGTCACCTTCGGCCGCTCCGGCGTCGACGGGGACGCCGGAGGCCATCGCCGAGGCCAGGCCGTCGAAAATCTGCGTGGCGGCGGGCAGGGTGAGCCGGCCGAAGATGGTCGCGCCACCCTCGTAGTCCTGGTGCTCGTACTCCTCCGGGGTGGTGATGTAGTGCCCGTACCCGGAGACGTAGCCCTGCACGATGACCATGTCCATGTCGACGCCGAGCGCCTCGGCGATGGCCCGGCGCAGGCGCAGGCCGGCGACGACGGTGGGCTCGAAGGCGAGCGAGGCGATGACGATGCCGCCGATGCGGTGCAGGTGGAAGATATGCGTCTGCTGGACCAGGCCGGGGATGTAGCCGACGGGCAGCAGGTTCTCCTTGGCGCCGTGGATGGCCGATGCCGAGGCCGGCACCGCGACCTGGTTGACCTGGCGGACCCACGGGGTGCCGCCGCGCGAACCTTCGTTGAACCCGAGGATGGGTTCGCCGCCGCCGTCCTCCTGCGAAGACGCGGCGAAGGCGGCGCCGAGGATCGCCGGGCCGGTGGACCCGGGCTGGCCGTCGGGCGTCCACCGTCCGTCGATCTTGACCTCGCGCATGTTCACCCATTGGTGGCGTGCGTCGATGCCGCCGCCGGGCAGCGCCACCGCACGGCCGGCGACGCCGTCGAGCTGCCGACGGCCCAGCACCCGCGCGGATTCGTACTCGTTGCCCTCGACGGGCCCGGAGTTGGGCACCAGCCCGTGGTTGGGGCTGACGTCGCCGGGCGCGGACATGGCGAACGCCGCGACGAACGGCGCCGATCCGGGGTCGGTGTGGTCGACCCCGGCCTTGTGTTCGGCCAGCCACGCGGCGTAGCCCTTGTTGTCGCCGGAGATGATCATGTGCTCGGGGCCGAACGTCGTCGGGTGGATGCCGTACCAGTTGATCAGGCCGACGGAGGTGCCGTCGCGAAGCACGTGGAGCGTGACGGATTCCCGGTCGACCCCGTCGGGAAACACGGCCTTGTCGGCGTCGGGGTTCTGGTCGAACGCCCCCTTCGACCGGTTGACGCCGGCGTCGGCGACGGTGCCGCGGGTCAGCGCGATCTGGCTCGGCGCCATGTCGGCGTCGGCGCGCTCGATGGCGCGGACGATGCCGGCGACGGTGGCCTCGAAGGTGACGGGCCGGAATCCGAGCGTGGTCAGGTCGACCATGAGGTGACCGGATGTCCCGCCCGGCGCGACGTGGGTGTGCGAGGCGCCGATGAGCACGTTGCCCTCGTGATAGACGTCGCCGAAACGGGCGCGCAGGCGGTTGAGCACCTCCATCTGGATGGACTGGAACATCAGCCCCATGTCGGCGGTGACGTGGGCGACGCGGCCGCCGTTGCCGTCGTCGAAGACGAAGGCGCGGGCGAATTGCCGCTGGCGCAGGCCCGCGGTCTGCTGCTTGAGCACCGCGTAGCCGTTCATGCCCGCGCCGAGGGGCTCGCCGGTCATGTCGGCCATGCCGCGGCCGACGGTCATGGGGATGCTTGACGACGCCCCCGCGCCCCCGGTCCCCTGCACCGGCTGGGCCGCGGCGGGGGCGAATCCGCCCCAGTCGGCGGCCAGTGCCATGCCCAGCGCGGAGGCTGCGGCGGTGGCGCCGAGGAATGCCCGGCGCGGCAGGGTCGGGAGTTGGCGGGCGGAGTCGTTCATGTGCTGGATCCCCTCGGTGGTGATGCGGTGATGGCGAGATGGTCATTTCTGCTGCAAACTCTTGGCGCGACCCTAATGTGACGCAAAGCACCTATGTGTCATTTTCGGCGAAAACCATGCGGTGTGGCCCTATCTGGGTGGATACTGTTTTCCACCCATAACGATCCGGCCCGATTCACCCGATCCCATTCCGGTTCGCCCGAATTGCCCTCATTTCCACTCCCGCCATCAGGAGCCACGTTGTCGCCGACTTCCGGCCACGCGCCCCGCGCGCCGCGCCCATCCCGTTCCATCCACTCCACCTCCGCCACCGGCTCCCGCCGGGCCAGGCTCGCCGCCTCCCTCGCCGCCGTCGCCCTGGGCGGATCCCTTCTCGCCGCTCCCCCGGCGACCGCGCAGACCGTGGCCGCGCAGCCGATGTCGTCGCTGGAGATGGCCTCCGACTTCTCCGGGGCCAATGCCTTCTACATGCCCCCGGAGCAGATCCCCTCCGCCCCGGGCAGCCTCATCCGCCAGGAGCCGATGACGCTCAACGTCACCGTCCCCAACTTCGAAGGTCCCTGGCCGGGCCGCGCCGAGCGATTCATGTACACCTCGGTCAACAGCAACAAGGAAACCGTCGCGGTCACCGGCATGAACATGGAGCCGACCGCGGAGTGGACCGGCGAGGGCCCGCGCCCGACCATCGTCATCGGTTCCGGCACCATCGGCCAGGGCGACCAGTGCGCCCCGTCGCGCCTGGCCCCGACGATGCTCGGCATCGATCTGGAGCAGCCCTCGCTGGGCATCAACTACGAGCTGCTCTTTGCCAACCTCATGCTCCGCGACGGCGTCCGCGTGGTCATGACCGACTACATCGGTCTGGGCACCCCAGGAACGCACACCTACATGAACCGCGTCGACCAGGGCCACGCCATGCTCGACGCCGCCCGCGTCCTGCCGGCGCTGACGGGCGAGGAGTCCCCCGTGGGCTTCTGGGGCTACTCCCAGGGCGGCGGTGCCGCCGCGGCCGCCGCCGAGATGGCCGAGACCTACGCCCCCGAGGTCGACGTGCGCGCCACCTACGCCGGTGCTCCCCCGGCCGATCTCGAGGTCGTCGCCGGCGCCGTGGACCGCAACCTCATCGTCGGCGTGCTGGGCTACACCATCAACGGCCTGCTGCAGGCGCACCCGGAGAGCGTGCCGGTGGTCGAGAACATCATCAGCCCGCTGGGCAAGGAAGTGCTGCACGGCACGCACACCCAGTGCATCGGCGACAGCATCATCGCCTACGGCGCCCTGGGCGCCACCCACCCCAGCCCGACGACGCTGATGACCAACGACGGCCGCACCATCCAGGAGCACATCCGCTCCAACCCGAAGCTCAAGGCGATGGTCGACCGCCAGCTCATCGGCACCATGCGCCCCAACGCCCCGGTGCTGGTGGTCAACAACATCAACGACGACGCCATCCCGCATGACCAGGCCGCCGCGCTGGCGGAGCGCTGGCGCGGGCTCGGCGCCGACGTGGAGTTCCGCTCCATGCCGCTGCCGTCGATCCTGCCGCGTTTCGCCATCGGCCACCTCGGCCCCATGCCCCTGGGCTTCTTCGACGCGAAGGACTGGCTGATCGGCCAGTTCAAGGGCGTCGACGTCGCGCCGGGCTCGTCGACCGAAGGCTCCGCCGCCCTCCCGTCCGGCTCCGCCGAGATGCCGGCCGAACCCGCCGGAACCCCGGCCGGGCTGCCCGCCGGACTCCCCGAACTCCCCGCCGGGCTCCCCGCGATGCAGGCCGGTTTCGGCGAGTAGTCCCCTCCCGGCCGGTCACCTCCCCGGCACGGCCCCCAGCGCCTCGATCACCAGGTCCCAGAACCTGCCGTGATCGAGGCGCACCGCTACCCGCGTGGTGCAGTCGGCGGGAATGGGCGCACGGAAGTCGGCCACCGTCATGCCCGTGGTCAGTGCGCCGTGCAGCTCCACGTCGAGGGGCACCGTCGTCGTGGACACCACCGCGGGATCGATGAGGTAGGCCACCGCGCACGGGTCGTGGACCGGCGGGTCGTCGAAGCCCTGGTTCTCGCGGTAGGCCTCGCGGAAGAACCCGATGAGCCCGACCACGAAGTCAGCCACGTCGGTGCCCAGCGCCGCGATGCGCGCCTCCACCTCCGGCGTCGCCAGCGCCTGGTGCGTCAGGTCCAGGCCGACCATGGTCAGCGGCCACGCCTCGTTGAACACGATGTGCGCGGCCTCGGGGTCGACGCTGATGTTGAATTCCGCCACGGCGGTCTTGTTGCCCTCGTGGTAGCCGCCGCCCATGAGCACGACCTCCGCCACCCGGTCGACGATCGCGGGTTCCTTGCGGGCGGCCATGGCGATGTTCGTCAGCGGCCCCGTCGGCACCAGCGTCACCGTCCCCGCCGGCTCCGACATGACGGTGTCGATGATGAAGTCGACCGCATGGGCGTCGTCAAGCCCCACCGTCGGCTCCGGCACCGCGTAACCATGGACGTCCATGCCCGAGTCACCGTGGACCTCCGCCGCGACGACGCCGGCCCGCACCAGCGGGCGCGTGCAGCCCGCGTGGACCGGGACGTCGCCGATGCCGGCGATGGTGAGCACCGTGCGGGCATTGCGGGTGACCTTCTCCAGGGTCTGGTTGCCGCCGATGGTGGTGATGCCCAGCAGCTCGATCGCCGGATTCCCCGCGGCCAGGAGCATGGCCACGGCGTCGTCGTGGCCGGGATCGCAGTCGAGGATGATCTTGCGGGGCTGGGCCGGGGTGCTCGGCTGGGCCGGTGCGGCGGGATCGGTCGGTGCGTTCATCGGTGCTCCTTCGCGCGGGATGGTCGGGGTCCAGGATCACCCCGCCGGCCGGGCGCGTCAATGGTGCGACAATGGGGGCATGCGCGAGTTCATCGGCAATCTCCGGCATTTCCTGTCCGCCCGGCTGTGGGCGTGGCCGCTGCTGACGGGCTTTCTGGGCATCGTCGCGTCGACGGTGCTTCACGAGGTCAGCGTCTCGGAGGAGGCGCTGTGGGCCCGGTTCCTGTGGCCCGGCGATGCGTCGGCGGCGTCGGACATGCTCAGCTTCGTGTCGTCGACGACGCTGACGGTGCTGACCACCACGATCTCCATGACGCTCATCGTGCTGCAGGTCGCCTCCGGCAACTTTTCGCACCAGCTGCTGCGCGACTACATCCAGTCGCGGGCGGTGCGCGGCATCGTCAGCGTGTACGTGGGCGTGGTGGCGTATTCCATCACGCTGCAGCGGTCGATGGACGCCGAGTCGGAGTTCGTGCCGCAGTTGGCCATGACCGTGGCGATGGTCCTCATCGCGATCTCCCTGGCCACCTTCATCTGGTACGTCTCGCGGGTCATCGACATGGTGCGCGTCGACGCGATCATCGACGGCACCGTGCGCCAGACGGTGGCCAACATCGACGAGCGCATCGAGATCGCCGATAGCCCCCACGACGAGCCCCGACCCCTCGTGCCGGCGAGCGCGCGCACGCTGGTCAGCGACGATCACGGGTACGTCCTGTCCGTCGACGTCGGCGCTGCGGAGCGGTGGGCCAAGCGCCACGATGCGGTGGTGGTCATCGATGCCCGTCCGGGTGACCTGGTCATCCAGGGCCAGGCGTGGGGCCGGTGGTGGCCGGCGGACGGTTTCGGCGCCATGGGGTCGGGTCCGCGGGAAGGCGGTTCGCTTAACGACGAAAAGGGACCCGGCAAGTCCACCCTCCTCGAGCGATTCACCCGGCTCGTTCGTGGCGAGGAGGACTTCGGCGATGAGAACGGCCCGCCGAAGCTGCTCCGCCTCGATGCCGAGCGGGTGTCGGGGGTGGACTTTTCGCTGGGCATCCGGCAGGTGCTGGACATCGGGGTGCGGGCGCTGAGTTCCGGCGTCAACGACAACACCACCGCCATCCACGCCATCGGGCAGTTGACCACGATCATGCGGCACCTGGCGCTCAACCCGGTCAACCCGGCGGTGCGCTACCGCGACAACCAGGTGTCGGTGTGGGCGGCGAACCATGATTTCCAGGAAGTGCTCGTCGACGTCACCACCGAGATCCGGCGCTACGGCTGCGATGACGTAGGCGTGGTGCAGCAGACGCTGCGGATGCTCGACATCATCGAAGATGCCGTCGCCGAGCCGTCCGAGCGCAGCGTCACCGCGCGCGGAGCCAACGGCGCGTCGAATCTGAGCCATGGGGCGCGGGTGTCGCTGCGCCGGTTCATCGGCGAGGAACGCCGGCGGATAGTCAACGCCGCCCGACGCCTGATCCCCGACGCCCACGACATGGCGCGCATCGAAGACGCCGCCTTCAACCGCGACGCCGCCCACGATCCCCCGCCCGAGCCGGGGGTGTAGCGGGCACCGGCCGCCGGATCAGCGGTTATTGCCGGGTGACCCGGCGCGGCGGCGAAGGTTGGGCAACCCATTGAACAGCGCTCGCGGCGTGTTTGGGCATGATAGGTGTCATGTCGACGGTCAGTGATGTGTTGTCTGCGCTCCGCCAGTTCCCCACCAACTCGGAGCGCAGAACCGCGTTCGATGAGTTGACGGTGGGCATGGCCCCAATCACCCGCAAATCTTCTTCCGCCGGAAAGAACCTCGCCCGGCGCCCTGGCAAGGTGGGCAATCCCACTTCCTCGCACGAACACCGCGGAAAAGTGACCGTCGGGTCCGTGGGCAGCTCCCGGATCGTGGAAGGACTGCGCGACAAGTGACTCTGCACAACGCTGAAGAGGGCATCGTCGACTACATCGACCTGCCGCCCAAAGAGAACATCCACGAGTCCCTGGGCAGCAACCACGACATCCACACCGGGCTCGACGAACTGGTCGACAACAGCATCGACGCCGGCGCCGACCGCATCGCCATCGTCTTCCACACCGATAACCGGCGCGTCATTGGCATCGCCGTCCACGACAACGGCGCGGGCATGTCGCCCTCCCAGCTCACCGAAATGATGCGGCTGGGTTCGCACGTGCCGCGGTCAGGCGAAACCATTGGCCGGTACGGCGTCGGCTTCAAGGAAGCATCACTGTCCAATGCCGTCTCCGCGACCGTGGTCAGCACCGACGCCTCGGGGCAGACCTCCGGGCGAGTGATGACCAAGAACAGCTTCAGCGTCGGGGTGCTCAGCGACGAGGCTGCGGAGGACCTCGCCGACGAGCGTCAAGAACTTCTCGGCGACGCGACCGGCACCAGCATCACCTGGAACACATTGTCCGCCGTCTACAAAGGCCCGGACGACGACCTCGCGGCGGACTTCCTGAGCAAGCTGACCGCGAAGAGCCGGGTCCACCTCGGAGTGCGTTACCACCGGTTCCTGGAATCGGAAAAGCTCGCCATCGCCACGTTCACCCATGCCAAGGGCTCCGACACTCCGAATCTGACCCTGTCCCCCGACGCGTTCAATCCCTTCGGATACAAGCGGCCCGGTGCCCCCGAGTTCCCCAGGACGCTGACCCGCGACGGAGACCCGGACGGCCCTGGCCTGACCGTGCACATCTGGCCGACGTCGAAGTCCAAGAATTACGAGCTGGGAAAAGCCGACGATTTCGGGCACCAGGGCTTCTACGTCTATGACCGCGACCGGTTGATCACCGCCGGCGATTGGGCGGACACGCGCCGCCAATCCCGTTCCCAGAAACTCCTGCGCATCGAGATCGATGACCCACGCGTCATCGACGAATACCTGACCATCAGCGCGCAGAAGAAGTCCGTTCGCCCGAAGGAACGGTTCTATGGGTTTCTCGACTCATTGCGGGACCCCAACGCCCCGACCACAACGCTGGAATCCTGCATCGCCGCGGGAATCGAGGCGCAGAAGGCCGCTAACCGGCGGACGGGAAAGAGGAAACCATTGGTGGAACCCGGGCGCGGGTTTGACCAAGCGCTCCGGCAGGCAATTGGCAATGAAGTCAAGTACGTCGCCCGCGACCCCATGAATATTCGTTGGGGCAATGTCGACGACGACGATTTTTTTGCGTTCGACCTGAACAGGCGGACGTTGACCCTGAACGCGACCTACCGCCCCCTGTTCAGCCCGGATCGCGGTCGCCTCAACGATGCGCCGCTACTGAAGGCACTCTTGTACCACCTTTTCAATAGTGCGTTCGATAGCGAGCGGGTGGGATCCAGGACCGCCGATACCCTCGATCTGTGGCAATCGACGTTGACCACGGCAGCCCAGCTCGAGCTCGACGCCCGGGACGCCCGTTACGTCGAAGCTGACGCTGCGGAGCCGGAGGCAGCGGCAGAGGCAACAACGGCACCCGCTCCGAATCCCACCATCACCCCAACCAGACAACCCAGTAAGCGCAAGCGAGGCAGGCACCATCGAAATGACGAAACCCCACCATGGGACGAACTCCTATCCCGCTTCCGTAATCGTCGGCACCTGGAGAAGGGGAAGTAACCACACCATCCGCCTCCAGAACTCGGACGGCTACATCCTCGAGATGTACCCGAGTGCCGGCGTGCTCAATCTGGTCATGCGCGAGCACCCGATCGACACGGCGATCGACACCGGACTGCGGCACGTATCCGTCAACCAGAGGATTTACGACGTCTTGGGCACCAAGACCGAAACGGTCGTGTCCGTCGAGGCCGACAGTGCGACGGTCGAAGCCGCCTACTACTTCCTGCGCAGCATCGCCGAGCAGGTGCAGGGTCAGCATGTCGAACCAACGACGGCGATCTACCAATCGATCCGCGCCTTTAAGTCTCTGCTGCTCGGCAGCTCCGTGGGGTCGACTACCAGCGAGATCGGCTTGCTCGGCGAGATTCTGGTGCTCCAGGAACTGACCGATCGTGGAGTCGTGAGCTTCGACCGTGCCCTCCGCGGGTGGCTCGGCCCGCACAACGAAGAGCACGACTTCGCCTTCGCAAGGTGCGACATCGAAGTGAAGGCGACCGAGAAGGAGCGCCGGCGCCACACGATCTCGTCGGCAACGCAGCTGGTGGAAACGAACGGCAAGAACCTCATCTTCGGCTCCGTCCAGCTGACCCGGACTTCCGAGGGCGGCCACACCCTGGCGGAAGCCATTGCGGCGTTGCGCGATGCCATCGGCGATCCCGAGCTTCTGGAGATCCTCCGCAGCCGCCTCCAGCTCGCCGGCGTCGTGCCGGAGAACGAAGGCAATTACACCACCAGGTGGACCCTGCGGAACCCGATCGAGTTCTACGCGGTCAATGACAGCTTCCCCCGGATCACCACCGAGAGTTACGCATCGATGCATGAACGCATCGATTCGGTCCAGTACGTGATCAACACCGACGGCATCCCGACGTTGTCAGACGACGAAGTCCGTTCCCTCATCGCCACGACAGAAGAGAATTGAACCGACCATGACCACCGATGAACTGACCACCGATAGCTTCTCGGCCATCCGGGAAGAAATCGACTACGTGCTGAACACCCGGCGCATCCGCATCACCAAGACCCTCCTCGAGGATCTCGAGCACAGCTCTGACCAGGACTTCACGCTCGACGACATCAAGCGGTATGTCGACAACGGCAATGACGCGGACATTTCGCCTCTGATCAACTTCATCTTGACGGCGGATGACGTCGACGGAGACGCCATCAAGCCGAAAACGGACACTCAGCCCGAGTCGGTAGCGCGCCGCCAGTGGGTGCTCGAACAGCTCGGGCTTGCGGATATCGCCGACAGCATCAATGCCCGCATCCCCGTCAAGGACCAGCCGACGGTGATCGACACCGATTTCGTCGACTGGTACAAGGGCGATCGCCGCACCGCGAATTCGAACTACTGGCCCATGTACGAGGAAGTACTCAAGGGAAAGGGCTGGAATGCCGATTCGATCTCCGCGGTGAGCCGGCAGGCGACGGAGGTCATCCGCCGCCTCGACGATCCACTCGGGCCGATGGCCGGCGGCAAGCGGGGCCTGGTCGTCGGCCACGTCCAGAGCGGCAAGACAGCGAACTTCACCGCCGTCATGGCCAAAGCCATCGACGCCGGCTACCGGTTCGTCATCGTCCTCGCCGGCACCCTGGACATCCTCCGCAATCAGACCCAGCGCAGGCTGGACATGGAGCTGTTCGGACGGGACGCGATCCTCGATGGCCGATCAGAAGAGAATCTGACGGCGTACGACTACAAGGCTGAGTCATACTTCGCGGACGACAGCGACTGGGACATCGATTGGGACACCGAACGCCGCGGTTTCGTCCGGCATGGTGGGGCCGTCGGCGCGACGGGCTACCCCAGGGTCCGCCGAATCACGACGTCCGTTTCCGACTTCAAGGGATCCGCGGGAGTGTCGCTGATCGACATTCCCCTGCGCAGCCCCGGGAAGCCTTTGAACCACCCGGATAACCTGCTCAATGCCAGCTGTCACGCGGCAGTGGTGAAGAAGAACTCCAACGTGCTGAAGAAGCTCAATTCCGAGCTCGCGCGCCTCGATCCGGCGATCGTCCGCGATCTGCCCGTGCTGATCATCGACGACGAGTCCGACCAGGCGTCGATCAACACCGTCAACCAGAGCAAGAAGAAGTCGAAGGAGGAGGTTGAGCGCACTGCCGTCAATCGCGAGATCACGCGCCTGCTCAAGCACTTCCCCCGCTCCCAATACGTCGGATACACGGCGACGCCCTTCGCCAACGTCTTCGTCGACCCGGAGGACCCGGAAGATCTGTACCCGCGCGACTTCGCCCTCATGCTGACGGAACCTCCGGGATACCGCGGTGCTGCATGGTTCCACGATCGCCACCAGCAGTTCGAGGACGACCCCACTCCCACGGTCGAAACGTCGCGGAGCATGGCGTTCATCCGGGATATTGCGGAGTCGCCCAAGAAGAACTCCGACGAGTTCGATTTCGGATTCGAGTCAGTGCGCAAGGACGAGCTCCAGGAAGCGCTGGACATGTTCGTGCTCACCGGTGCCATCAAGAAGTACCGCGAGGCCAATTCGAATCTGCACTTCGAGCACCACACCATGCTCGTTCACGAGGCCGTGGACACCAGGACCCATGAAGAGGCGTGGACCCTGCTCAAGGGACTGTGGAATCGCTCGAACTACGCGGAAGGCGGGCGAAACGCGGAGCTGAAAAAGCTTTTCGACGATCAGGTCAAACCCGTCATGGACGTGGACAAGTACTCGGAGGGCGCACCCGTGCCCCCGACGTTCGATGCGCTCAAGCCCAACCCCTTTGACAACTACATCACCGCCGCAGCCCAGGCGATGATGGGAGATTCGGCGGAACCCCCGATCCTCCAGGTGAACTCCATCGGTGGCGATGAAGTCGACTTCGAGCGGTCGCCGGTGTGGAAGGTCTTGGTCGGCGGCACGAAGCTGTCGCGCGGCTACACCGTCGAAGGACTGACGGTGAGCTACTTCCGACGCAAGGCCGGCAGCGCCGACACCTTGATGCAGACGGGCCGCTGGTTCGGCTTCCGCAAGGGATACCAGGACCTCGTGCGCCTGTACGCCCCGCCGACCTTGGTGGACATGTTCGAGGCCGCGATGGGCGATGAGAACCACTTCCGCAACATGCTGAAGAAGTACGCGGAATTGGAGGAAGACGGGAAGGCGAAGATCACCCCGATTCAGCTCGCGCCTCTGGTCCGCCAGTCGCTGCCCCACCTGAATCCGACGAGCAAGAACAAGATGTTCAATGCCTACATCAAGCTCATCGCTTCGGCGCCGAACATCGCCGAACTCAACCAGGTGCCACTGCAGGATGCCTACGAGCACAAAAGGTGGAACATCGAGGAAGTCGCCATCCCGTTGTTGTCGGGTATGACCGCCACAACGCGCGACCTCGCCTATGTGCGATACGAAAGCAGCAAGAAGGGCGAGGGGACGACGGTATCGGCCGGCTACACCCCCTCGTACACGACCGTATTGGGTGCGGCCAAGATCATCGATCTCCTGACCGCGATTCGCTGGCGTGGAGACGACGCCGACGCCCGGGACATCTACTACAAGCAGGTCGTCTTCCCGCGCCTTCGGTATCTGTCCGACTTGATGGGCATGGATCCCGAGGGTCTTGGCGGGGATTCCCGGTTCACCGAAGCAGCGGTCATCATGGCCAAGCCGAAGAAGACCGACGAGCAGGGCAAGCAGCGGACGATTCGTCTGCCCGGCGTCGACATCGACGTGCCCGTGGTCCGCCGCTCGCGTCGAACCGGAAAGGGCCGCAATGACATCACTGGTTCCGACCGCAAGCAGAGCTATGCGCTGGAGAGCATCGCTGCCGGATTGCCGTGCACGTATCCGCGACGAGTCGATCTGGACATGCTGACCGAGGATCAGCTCGGCACCTTCAACACCCATCCCACCGCGTTCCCCGTGGATCCCTCCGCCGAACCCTTCGACCTCGGCACGTTCGACCGGCGGACCCGTGGCGCAGTGTTGATCACCCTCTTCGACGATCGTCCCAAGGAGTTTCTCAAGGCAATGGACGACGCCAAAACCTGGGTCGAACCCGACTATCTCAAGGGTGAAGTCGGAATGCAGATCTCATTCAACTCCCCCCATGCGCCCATCGATGCACATGGCCACGATGCCATCGTGTGGGGCGTCCACGTGCCCACGAAGAAGGACAAGGCGACCGTCGGCAAGGATGAGGTGGACGACGCCGAAGCGTCGGCAATCTCGTGACTCCGCCTGAGCCGGGATAACACCACGCACGAATTGTGGTGCCCCGGTCGGGCTCGAACGGCTCCTGCGGGAGGGGAACCGCCCGGCCATCGCCCCTCACCGGTTAACCCACCTCGAATCGCTTTAATGACCTGCTGTAACGGGTGGATTAGCGCATTCGAGGTGGGTTAGCTGTTTTCTCCCCTCCCGGTGCACGCAAAAATGGCCGGTGTGGCGCGACGACGGGTCGTCGCAAAGCCACACCGGCCAAGCCGCAAGCAGTTCCCTAGAGGACCATCGCGGCAATCCAGCCCGCGGCGAGCAGCGGCAGGTTGAAGTGGAGGAAGGTCGGGATCACGGAGTCGCGGATGTGATCGTGCTGGCCGTCGGCGTTGAGGCCGGACGTCGGGCCGAGGGTGGAGTCGGAGGCGGGCGAACCGGCGTCGCCAAGTGCACCGGCGGTGCCGATGATGGCGACGGTGGCCAGCGGCGAGAAGCCCATTGCCGTGCACAGCGGGACGTAGATGGCGGTGATGATCGGCAGCGTCGAGAACGACGACCCGATGCCCATGGTGACGATGAGGCCGACCATCAGCATGGCGAACGCGGCGGCGGCCTGCGAGCCGGAGAACATGTCCGCGGAAGCCTCGACGAGCGGCTCGACGTCGCCGGTCTCCGTCATGACGGCGGCGAAGCCCTGCGCGGAGATCATGATGAAGCCGATGAGGGCCATCATTTTCATGCCGGCGGTGAAGACGTCATCGGCCTGGCGCCAGTTGACGCCGCCGGTGATCATGAACACCGCCAGGCCGCCGAGGGCGCCGATGAGCAGGGAGTCGGCCTCGAAATCGGTCGACTGCATCCACACCTGGATGGCGAAGGTGACGAAGATGGCGACCAGCGCGATGATGATCTTGCGCTTCTCGATCGGCTTCGCCGCAGCGCGCGTCATCGTGCCCACGGCCGCGGAATCGCCCGCGGCATCCGGGTCGGCGGAACCGGCCGGGGCGGTGGGAACGGCACCCGCGTCGGCCAGTGCCTTGTCGGCGTACTTGCGCGGCTTGCGGTAGGTGAAGAACAGCGCGACGAGCAGGCCGGCGAACATGCCCGCGGCCGGGATGCCCATGGCCTGCAGGATGTTGATGCCGGCGGTGTCCATGCCGGCGAGCTCGATGTTGCCGAGCAGGATGTCGTTCAAGAAGATCGAGCCGAAGCCCAGCGGGATGAACATGTAGGTGGTCACCAGGCCGAACGTCAGGGCGCATGCGGCGGCGCGGCGGTCGATGTTCAGCTTGTTCATCACGACCAGCAGCGGCGGGACGATGAGCGGGATGAACGCGATGTGCACCGGGATGAGGTTCTGCGACAGGATCGCCATCAGCGTGAAACCGCCGAGCAGCGACCACTTGACCACGCCCACGGCCTTGGCGTTGTCCTCCGGATCCTTGCCGGTGACCGCACCGATGATCTTGTTGGCCAGCAGCTGCGGCAAGCCGGACTGGGCGACCGCCATGGCGAAGGCGCCGAGCAGCGCATAGCTCAGCGCGATGCGGGCACCGCCGGACAGGCCCTCCTGGAACGCCACCAGCGTCCCATCGAAGCCGAGGCCGCCGAGGAGACCGCCGACGAGCGCGCCGATGAACAG
This sequence comes from Corynebacterium sp. NPDC060344, assembly GCF_042725215.1. Taxonomy (NCBI): domain Bacteria; kingdom Bacillati; phylum Actinomycetota; class Actinomycetes; order Mycobacteriales; family Corynebacteriaceae; genus Corynebacterium; species Corynebacterium sp. NPDC060344. Next base: position 152,488 of record NZ_JBHXCS010000001.1, read on the forward strand.
CGCCAGGACGACATGGACGCGCGATATCGCGAGGACGAGCATCACCAACACGGCGATCAACACGGAGTTCATGAGAAAAACCTTAAGCGACCCTCGCCGCCGTGCACGCATCGGTCGCCCCCGCGTGCCAGTGAGATTGCTAACGCCGCCAGCGGCTACCCTTGGCGGCAACCATGTCTCAGCAGAAACAGAACCCGGACCGCGGCAATCGCGGTGGCCGGCGGCGCGGTCGCCGCTCCCCCGGCGCCCGCGACAATCAGCGCGACAACGCCACGCCCCGCGGGGACCACCGCGACAACCACCGCGGCGATCACCCGCACGTGGACAAGCGGCCCATCTACGCCCGCCTGGACGGCGTGACCTTCGCCGAGGCCCGCAGCTTCCGCCGCCGCCTCAAGCGCGCCTCGGCGCCGAATGCCATCCACGCCATCGCGGAGGACATCGAGCTGGCCCGCCTGCGCGTCGAAGAGCGCCGCGAGTCGATCCCGCAGATCACCTACCCGGCCGCGCTGCCGGTGTCGGCGCGCCGGGACGACATCGCAGAGGCCATCGCGAACAACCAGGTCACCGTCATCGCCGGCGAGACCGGCTCGGGCAAGACCACGCAGATCCCGAAGATCCTGCTCGACCTGGGCCGCGGCGTGCTGGGCAAGATCGGCCACACGCAGCCGCGCCGCCTGGCCGCGCGCACCGTCGCCGAGCGCATCGCCGACGAGCTGGGCGAGAAGATCGGCGGCCACGTCGGCTATGCCATCCGCTTCGACGACCGCGTCGGCCGCGACACCTGCGTCAAGCTCATGACCGACGGCATCCTGCTCGCGGAGATCCAGCGCGACCGGCTGCTGCTCGACTACGACACGATCATCATCGACGAGGCCCACGAGCGCAGCCTCAACATCGACTTCCTGCTCGGCTACCTCAAGCGTCTGCTGCCCAAGCGCCCGGACCTGAAGGTGATCATCACCTCGGCGACGATCGACCCGGAGCGTTTCGCGGAGCATTTCGCGGGCGCCGACGGCACGCCCGCGCCGATCATCGAGGTTTCCGGCCGCACCTACCCGGTCGAGGTCCGCTACCGCCCGTTGACCGTCGAGGAGACCGTCACCCGCAAGAACGGCCAGACCGAAACGCGGGTCACCGACATCGACCAGATCGACGGTGTCGTCGACGCCTGCCGCGAGCTCATGCGGGAGGGCGACGGCGACATCCTGGTCTTCTTCTCCGGCGAGCGCGAGATCCGCGAGGCCGCCGAGGCCATCGACGGCCAGAAGTGGCGCGGCGTCGAGGTCCTCCCCCTCTTCGGTCGCCTGTCCAATGCGGAGCAGCACCGGGTCTTCGGGCCGCATGCTTCTCGACGCATCGTCCTGGCAACCAACATCGCCGAAACGTCGCTGACGGTGCCGGGCATCCATTACGTGGTGGACACCGGCACCGCCCGCATTTCGCGCTACTCCACGCGCACGAAGGTCCAGCGCCTGCCGGTCGAGCCGGTGAGCCAGGCCAGCGCCAACCAGCGTTCGGGCCGCTGCGGCCGCGTCGCCGACGGCATCGCCATCCGCCTGTATTCCGAAGATGACTTCCTGTCCCGGCCGGAGTTCACCGATCCGGAGATCCAGCGCACGAACCTGGCTTCGGTCATCCTGCAGATGGCCAATCTGGGGCTTGGCGACGTCGCCGCCTTCCCCTTCGTCGACGCCCCCGACCACAAGGCCATCCGCGACGGCGTGCAGCTGCTCGACGAACTCGGTGCCCTGGCCGCTGCGGAGGGCGACGCCGGGACGTCGTCAAGCGAACTTTCCCTGACCCCCACCGGCCGCGAGCTGGCGCGCATCCCCGTCGACCCGCGGCTGGCGCGGATGCTGGTGGAGGCGCACGTCAACGGTGCGCTCAAGCCCGTCACCGTCGTCGTGGCGGCGCTGAGCCTGCAGGACGTGCGCGAGCGGCCGCTGGAAAAGCAGGCGCAGGCCGACCAGGCGCATGCGCGGTTCAAGGACGCGACCAGCGACTTCCTGTCCTACCTCAAGCTGTGGGAGCACCTGCAGGACAAGCGGCGGGAGCTGTCGGGCAACCAGTTCCGCAAGATGTGCCAGCGCGAGTTCCTGCACTACATGCGGGTGCGCGAGTGGCAGGACCTGATCCGGCAGCTCAACCAGGTCGTCGCGGATCTGGGGTGGAACTGGTCCGTGGAGGGCAACGAGCCGTCGCCGGACGCCATCCACCAGTCGCTGCTGGCCGGCCTGCTGTCGCAGATCGGCGTGCGCGAGGGCGAGGGCAAGGAGTTCACCGGCACGCGCAACACCAAGTTCCTGGTGCACCCGGCGTCGGCGCTGTCGAAGAAGCCGCCGCGCTGGGTGATGGCGGCGGAGATCGTGGAGACCTCGCGCACCTTCGCCCGCGACGCCGCGCGCATCGAGCCGGCGTGGGTGGAGAAACTGGCCTCCCACCTGCTCAAGCACCAGTACTCGGAGCCGCATTGGTCCACCAAGCGCGGCGCGGCGATGGCGTACCAGAAGTCGACGCTCTACGGCGTGCCCGTGGTTGTCGACCGTGCCGTGCCGTACCACCGCGTCGACCCGACGGCGGCGCGCGAGATGTTCATCCGCCACGCGCTCGTCGACGGCGAGTGGACCACCCACCACAAGTTCTTCGCCGACAACCGGGCGAAGCTGGAGGAAGCCGCCCAGATCGAGGACAAGGCGCGCCGCCGCGGCATCGTCGTCGACGACGACACGCTCTACGCCTTCTACGACGCCAAGATCCCCGAGACCGCGACGACCGGCGCCAATTTCGACCGGTGGTGGAAGAAGACGTCAAAGTCCGAGCCGGAGCTGCTCGACTTCGACCCGCATGCGCTGGTCAACCCCGATTCGCATGACGTCGACGCCGCCGCGTTCCCCGATCTGTGGCAGCAGGGCACCCTCGATTTCCGCCTGTCCTACCGCTTCGAGCCCGGCTCCGACGACGATGGCGTGACCCTCCACGTCCCCGTTCCCCTGCTGGCCGGACTGCGCGACGAGGGCTTCGACTGGCTCGTCCCCGGCCTGCGCCAGGAGCTGGTGGAGTCGCTGATCCGCACGCTGCCGAAGGCTTCGCGACGGTCCGTCGTCCCCGCCCCCGACTTCGCATCCAGGGCGCTGGCGTCCATGACGCCGTATGCCCGGCCGCTGCGCGAGTCGCTGGCCGACGCCCTGCGCCAGCTCGGCGGGTCCGGGATCAACGCCGGCGACTTCGACGTGTCCAAGTTGCCGCCGCACCTGCGGTTCAACTTCGCCACCGTCGACCGCCGGGGGAAGATCACCGACCAAGACAGGGATCTGAAGGCCCTGCAGCACCGGCGCGCCGGCCAGGTGACCACGGCGGTGTCGAAGGCCGCCGGGTCGTCGGAGCATGCCGCGGTGAAGGAGTGGACGGCCGACAATCTCGGCGCCGTGCCGGAGACCGTGGAAAACACCGTCGACGGCCAGAAGGTCACCGCGTATCCCACGCTGGTGGCCACGAAGGACGGCGTGGCCGTCAAGGTCGTGCCCACGGAAGCGCAGGCCAAGGCGTCGCTGGTCACGGCGACGCTGACCATGTTGCTGCGCGATTGCACCGTGCAGGCCAAGTCGATGGTCAAGGGCCTGCCGCTGCAGCAGCGCGTGGCCGTCGATGCGTGGCCGCATGGTGGTGCCGAGGGGCTCGTGGAGGATTGCCGCGTCACCGTCGTGCGCGATCTGATGATGGGAGCCGGCGGTCCCGTGCGCGATCCGGAGGAGTACGCAAAGCTCCGCGACGCCGTGAAGCCGCAGGTCCCCGGCCAGGTGCGCCAGCTCGTGGTCGGCATGGCCAAGGCGCTGCCGGCGTATCACCGCGTGGTGTCGCAGCTGAACGAGTGGGACGGCCCGGCCATCGACGACATGCGCGCGCAGCTGGAGTTCATGCTGCCCAAGGGCGCGGTCGCCCGGCACGGGTGGGCGAACCTGCGCCATCTCCCCCGCTATCTGGAGGCGATGGAGGTGCGCTTGGCGGACATGGCCACCGATCCCGACCGCGATGCAGAGCTCGAGGATGAGGTCGCCGAGGTCAACGAGCACCTGGCCGCGCGCCTGGCGAAGCTGCCGGAGGCGCGGAAGAAGTCCGCGGCCGTCCGGGACATCGGTTGGATGATCCAGGAGTTGCGGGTGAGCTTGTTCGCGCAGCGCCTGGGCACGGCGCGCACGGTGTCGCCGCAGCGGGTGAAGAAGGCCATCGACAAGCTGCGGTAGCCGGTGACCGTGCCCGGACTGCGCGTCTTACGTGCGGTCGTGGCGAAGCGACAGGATCTCGTTTTCGAAGTCCTGCGCCGAGCTGAACGACTTGTACACCGACGCGAAGCGCAGGTAGCCGACTTCGTCGAGGTCTCGCAGCGGTTCGAGGATGGCCAGCCCGATGTCGTTGGAGTCCACCCGCGGGGTGCCCTTGGACCGGAGGGTTTCCTCCACTTGCTGGGCGAGCAGTTTCAGCGCTGCTTCGGGGACCTCGCGCCCCTGGCATGCCCGCCGCACGCCGCGGATCACTTTGTCGCGGCTGAAATCTTCGACGACTCCGTCGCGCTTGACGACGATCAGCTGCGACCGCTCTAGCGTGGTGAATCGTTTGCCGCACGCCAGACACTCGCGCCGGCGGCGGATGGTCATTCCATCGTCGATGAGACGGGAGTCGATGACCTTGGTTTGGTCGTGGTGGCAGAACTGGCAATGCACGTCGTCGAGCATACGGTGCCCGCGCCCCACGCCCCTACTGCTGGTGAGCGGCGCCGACGTAGGTCGGGGCCGGTGCCGTCTCCGGGGCGGGCGCGCCCATCCCGGAGAAGTGCAGCATGAGGCCGAACACGGCGCCGACGCCGGCGACGACGGCCATCGAGGTGCGCGTGCGGCGCACCCCCTGCACCGGGCCGCGGACGGCCGAACGACCGTCGCGGACGTGCCCGATGTTCGAAACCCCGTGGGTGGGCGCAGAAGTGAGGGCCGTTCGTCGTGTGTTCGGACGGCGCGACGCGCCCGAAACACCGCCGGGGCGACCGTTCGACGGACGACGGGTCGTACGGACCCGCGTTCGATCCGTCGCGGCACCCGTTCGAACATCGGCGGCGGCGCGACGACGCCGCACGGCGGTTCGGGCAGCCGGGCGAACCGCAGCAGCATCGTTCTCGAGCCACGAGGGAACCTGATCCCCGGACTCCGTGGAGTCCACGTCATGCCAGTTCAGGGTGGCGGTGCGGTAGTCTTCGATAAAAGCGGTCATCGGTTGGTTCCTTCCATCCGGTTACTCGCGAGCATCATACGAAACGGTTTCGAAAATCCCGGTCGCGGTCACTGCACGAATGTTCGACTGCGTTGCTGTGTTCGATTTATATCACCGCCCCCGGATCCCGTCCAGACATGGGGGCAAAAACTTCGAACAGTTGTGCCACCCCCGCACGATTTGGTGTAGGGTCGTGTTCGAACGGCAGGCACGAGCGAGGCAGGTCCGATCGCGCGCATGGCCGATCGACCTGAGCACGACGACATCGAGCACCGGGGCACCCGAGCCCCGTGCACCCGAGCATTAGTCACCCGAGCACTACGCAACCGAGCACGACCGAACCCGGTGGGAGTGGAAACATGGCCGATAAGAAGCAGCCGCACAAGAACACGTTGACGGACCGACAGAGGCGCATCCTGGAGGTCATCCAGGACGCGGTGTCCCTGCGGGGCTACCCGCCGAGCATCCGGGAGATCGGTGACGCGGTCGGGCTGAACTCCACGTCGTCGGTGGCCTACCAGCTCAAGGAGCTGGAGAAGAAGGGCGCGCTGCGCCGCGATCCCCACAAGCCGCGTGCGGTCGACGTCCGCGATCTGAAGCAGAAGCTCGACAACCACGCCGGCAAGCCGGGCCCCAAGCCGAAGTCGGCGTCGGTCCCGGTCGTGCCGGAAGGCGCCACCGCCCCGACGTATGTGCCCATCGTCGGCCAGATCGCCGCCGGCAACCCGATCCTGGCAGAGCAGAGCATCGACGAGCACATGGCGGTTCCCGCAGAGCTCACCGGTCCGGGCGAGCTGTACATGCTCCGCGTCGTCGGCGAGTCGATGGTCGATGCCGGCATCTTCGACGGTGACTGGGTCGTGGTGAAGTCGCAGCAGACGGCCAACAACGGCGATTTCGTCGCGGCGATGATCGACGGCGACTCGGACAGCGAGGCCACGGTCAAGGAGTGGCACGAGGATCGTTCGGGCAAGTGGCTGCTCCCCCACAACGACGCCTTCGAGCCGATTCCGGTCGACGGTGGGGTGACCATCCTCGGCCGCGTCGTCAGCGTCCTGCGCCGTCTCTGATCCACCACCCGAGAAGGGGCCCGAGCACCATGTGCTCGGGCCCCTTCTCATGCATTCGGTGCGCCAGCCAGCATGTGGTGCGCGAGCCAGGCCTCAGGCCCCGCTTCCACCGCGCGCACAGGTTGGCGGGGAGCAAGCCGGGGAAGCCCCCATTCAATCTCAGAGTTTTCGCGGCCGTGAATCCGGCCTCAACCTGCAGGAGATTGAATTCTTGACCCCCTATTTCTTCAAGCTCAGAGTCCGCGTGCCCCTCGGAAAGGGCGCGAAAACCCTGAGATTGAATTGATGGGTCGATTCCAACTGAATTCAGCGACCATCCATGCATTCACGGCCCCACGCGGCGGCGCGGGACGTCCGTGACGAGCCTCGACGGCCACGGTGAGCCGCGACGTGGACCGCTACCCCAGGCCGAAAACGGAGCGCGCGGCTACTCCAGGCCGAAGACGGAGCGCACCGCGGCGCGAGCGGCATCGGCGTTCGGCGCATCCAACGCCGCACGAGCGGCGTCGGCACACTGGGCGGCGGTGACCTCGGCGAGCTGGGCCCCCACGCCCGGCAGCGCCGTCGCGGCCGCCGACAGCGAGTTCACCCCGAGGCCCACGAGCACGCAGGCCAGCAGCGGATCGGCCGCGGCTTCGCCGCACACGCCGACCGGGGTGCCGGTGAGCTTGCCGGACCGGCACGTCATGTCGATCAACCGCAGCACCGCCGGCTGCCACGGATCCGTGAGGTACGCCAGGTGCGGCGACAGGCGGTCGGCGGCCATCGCGTACTGGGTCAGGTCGTTGGTGCCGATGGAGACGAAGTCGAGAACCTTCATCAGATCGTGGCTCATCAGGGCCGCGGCGGGAATCTCGATCATCGCACCCGGCGTCAGGCCGCGTTCGCGGCAGAGCCCGGCGAACCACTCGGCCTCTTCCAGGGTCGCCACCATCGGCGCCATCACCCACGTCGGGGCCTCCGCTCCGCGGCCCGCCTTCGTGCCGGCCAGTGCGATGGCGTCGAGCTGGCGTTCCATGAGCCCCGAGTTCGACCGCGAAATGCGCAGGCCGCGCACGCCCAGCGCCGGATTGTCCTCGTCGCCGAGATTGGCGAAGGCGATCGGCTTGTCGGAGCCCGCATCGAGCGTGCGCACGACGATCTTCGACTCCGGGAACGCCTTGAGCACCGTGGCGTAGATGTCCGCCTGATTCTCCACCGTCGGTTCCGTGGCCGCCGACAGGAAGCAGAGCTCGGTGCGGAACAGGCCGATGCCCTCGGCCGCGCCGTCCGCGGCGATGCGCGCGGCATTGCCGTCGCCGACGTTGGCCAGCAGCTGCACGTGTTCCCCGTCGGCGGTGCGCCCCGGACCCGACCACGCCGCGATCTTGTCGGCCATCCGCGCGGCCTCGTCCACCGCCGCCTGCGCGACCGCCGGGTCGGGGTCGGCGGTGATCTCCCCCTTGGCGCCATCCACCAGCGTCAGGGTCCCCTGCTCGATGACGCGCAAGCCCGCGCCCGCCGCCACCGCGCACGGCACGCCCAGCTGCCGGGCGATGATCGCCGTGTGCGACGTGGGCCCGCCCAGCGTGGTCACCATCGCCACGAACAACTCCGGGTCCAAGGTGGCGGTGTCGGCGGGCGACAGGTCGTCGGCAAGCAAGACCGACGGCTCGATCACGGCCGGCAATCCCGGCTCGTCCTCGCCGCGCAATTCCGCGATGACGCGATCGCGGATGTCCTCCAGGTCCGTGGTGCGCTCGGCCATGATCCCGCCGGCGGCCTTGAACATCTCCACGAACTTCTCGATCGCCGCCATCGTCGACGACTCCGCGCCCACCCCGGCCTTGATCGACTTCACCGCGGCCCGGTGCCACCCGCGGTCCAGCGTCAGCTTCGAGGTGGCCAGGAGCACCTCGGCCGCGTTGCCCTCGGCACGGCCGGCGCGGGCGGCCAACCGCTCGGACACCGCCGCGGCCGCCGCCCGGAAGCGCTCGATCTCGGCCTCGGCGTCGCCGGCATGCGGCTCGCCCTCCGGCGGCAGCGCGGGACGCGGCCGCACCCACACGGCGGGCGCATACCCCACTCCCGGGACGACGGCGGTGGCCTTCAACGTGGTGGACGACGGCATGGGCTCTCCTGGACTACGGAATGGATCGATTCACCCGCTGCGGGCGAGGCCCGAACGGAAACTCCTTGCGCAAAATCTTACTCCACATTTCCCACATTGAAACCCAATTCTCGCTTGACTTTCCAACATATTCGGGCATGATTGGAGGGAGCCGAGTGTGTGGTCGCGGCGCCAGCCGGAATCGGTTACGTCCAGGCCACCACACGTAAATACCGCCCCACCCCGGATCGCAGAATCGGGCAATCGACACCCGATTGGGCTTGATTCGGCCCAAACGCAGGAGACGACCGTGTACGCAGAAGAACGCCGACGCAAAATCGCTTCATTGACGGCCGTCGAGGGCAGGGTCACGGTCTCGGATCTGGCGCACCATTTCGACGTCACCGCCGAGACCATCCGCCGCGACCTCGCCCAGCTCGACGCGGAGGGTGCGGTCCACCGCGTTCACGGCGGCGCCGTCGCGGCGAAGTCGTTCCAGACCGTCGAGGTCAGCGTCGACGCGCGCAAGAAGGCGCAGAAGGACGCCAAGCGCTCCATCGCCCGCGCCGCGGTCGATTTCCTGCCGTCCTCCGGCGGCGGCGTCTTCCTCGACGCCGGCACCACCACCGAGGCGCTGGCCGAGCTGATGGCGGCGTTCCCCGAAGAGCGCCACTGGTCGGTGGTCACCAATTCCCTGCCCAGCGCCCTGACGCTGGCCGGCGCGCCCTACATCGAGCTGCAGCTGCTCGGCGGCCAGGTCCGCGCCATCACGCAGGCCGTCGTCGGCGATGCGGCGCTGCGCTCCCTGGCGCTGATGCGCGCCGACGTCGCGTTCATCGGCTCCAACGCCCTGACCATCGACCACGGCCTGTCCACGGCCGACCCGCAGGAGGCGGCGGTCAAGAGGGCGATGATCACCAATGCCCGCAAGGTCGTGGTCATGTGCGACTCGACGAAGCTGGGCCGCGACTTCCTGGTCAGCTTCGCCGCGCTCGACGACATCGACGTGGTCATCACCGACCCGTCGGCCCCGCAGGCCTTCATCGACGAGCTGCAGGACCATGACGTGAAGGTGATCGTCGCCCGATGATCCTCACGCTCACCGCGAATCCCTCGATCGACCGGACGACCACCGTCAAGGGCCGCCTCGAACGCGGTGGCGTGTTCCGGCTGGCCATGCAGTCGGACGTGCCCGGCGGCAAGGGCGTCAACGTCTCCGCCGCCGTCGCCCACGCCGGCCACGACACGCTGGCGCTGTACCCGGCGGCGAGCAACGGCCGCTTTTCCCGCCTGCTCGCCGAGACGGACATCCCGCACGAGCCCATCGACTTGCCCGACGAGGCCCGCGTCAACCTGACCATCGTCGAGGACGATGGCACGACGACGAAGCTCAACACCCCGGGCGCGCTGTTGTCCGGCGTCGACGCCGATCGCGTCCTCGAGCGCCTGGCCCACCATGCGCCGCAGGCGACGTGGGTGGTGCTGGCCGGGTCGCTGCCCCCGGGCGCGCCGGTCGATTTCTGGGCCACCTGCGTGCGCCGCGTCCGCGAGGCCAACCCGGATGCCGGCATTGCGGTGGACACCTCCGATGCACCGCTGCTGGCGCTGGGCGAGGCGTTCCCGGCCGCCGCGCCGGAGGTCATGAAGCCCAACGGCCTGGAACTGGGCCAGCTCGCCGGCCTCGACGGCGATGACCTGGAGCGCCGCGCCTCCGACGGCGACCTCGCCGCGGTCGTCGCCGCCGCCCGCACCCTCAATGCGTCCGGTGTCGGGGAGGTCCTGGTCACGCTCGGTGCCGCGGGTGCGGTGCTCGTGCTTGCCGACGGCCCGGCGTTCGCCGCGACCCCTCCCCCCATCGTTCCGCTGTCGACCGTCGGCGCCGGGGACAGCTCGCTGGCCGGGTATCTGCTCGCCCGCGAAGACGGCATCGACCCCGCAGGCGCGCTGGCCCGCGCCGTGGCCTACGGGTCGGCCGCCACGTCCCTGCCCGGCACCACCATCCCCCGCCCCGACCAGACGAACCCGGGCGCTGTGGCCGTCCGGGAACTCTGACTCTCCCCCACTGCACGAGGAGTCCCCAATGTCATCCCAGGTCATCCTGCCGGAGCTCGTCGAACTCGACGTCGCGCCGGGCGGCACCCCGGAGGCCGTCATCCGGCATCTGGCCGCATTGGTCGCGGGCGCGGGCCGCGCCGCCGACGCGGACGAGCTTGCCGACGACGCTCTGGCCCGCGAGGCGAAGTCGGGCACCGGCGTGCCCGGTGGCGTCGCCATTCCCCACTGCCGGTCGGAGTCGGTGACCGAACCGACGCTGGCGTTCGCGCGCCTGACTCGCCCGGTCGATTTCTCCGGGCCCGACGGCCCGGCGGATCTGGTCTTCCTCATCGCCGCGCCCGCCGGCGGCGGCAAGGCGCACCTGAAGATCCTGTCCAAGCTCGCGCGCGGGCTGGTGAAGAAGGACTTCCGCGCCGCGCTGCGCGGTGCGGCCACGCCCGACGAGATCGTCGACGTGGTCAACGCCCGCATCGCCGGGACCGCCCAAAAGACGGCCTCGGAGCCGACCTCCGCATCCGAGCGCTCCGCGCCCGTGCCCGTGGCGGCTTCGACGCGGGCGACCCGCATCGTCGCGGTGACCGCCTGCCCCACCGGCATCGCGCACACGTACATGGCCGCCGACTCCCTGGCCCAGATCGCCGCCGAGCGCGACGACGTCGACCTCGCGGTGGAAACCCAAGGCTCGTCGGCCGTCCAGGCCCTGCCCGCCGAGACCATCGCCGCCGCCGACGCCGTCATCTTCGCCACCGACGTCGGTGTCAAGGACCGCGACCGCTTCGCCGGCAAGCCGGTCATCGAATCCGGCGTCAAGCGCGCCATCAACGAACCCGCCGCCATGATCGACGAGGCCATCGCCGCCGCCGGCGACCCGAACGCCGCGCGCGTGGCGGGGACGGCGGGCGGCGGCGACGCGGAGTCGTCGTCAAGCACCACCGCTTCCTCCCTCGGCTGGGGCAAGCGCATCCAGCAGGCGGTGATGACGGGCGTGAGCTACATGGTGCCGTTCGTCGCCGCCGGCGGCCTGCTGCTCGCGCTGGGCTTCCTATTCGGCGGCTACGAAGTCGCCGGCGTCGCCGACCGCGTCTCGCAGGACTACACCCTGTGGAACCTGCCCGGCAACCAGATCCCCATGGCCGACGGCACCGTCACCGAAGTCGAGCGCTCCGGGCTGCTGCTGTACCTGGGCGCGATCCTGTTCGCCACGGGCAACTTCGGCATGAGCGTCATCGTGGCCATCCTGTCGGCGTTCATCGCCTTCGGGCTGGCCGGCCGCCCCGGCATCGCGCCGGGCTTCATCGGCGGCGCGATCTCCGTTGCCATCGGCGCCGGCTTCCTCGGCGGCCTGGTCACGGGCATCGTCGCCGGCCTCATCGCCCTGTGGCTGACCACGCTGCGCGTGCCGCGCTGGCTGGCGTCTCTCATGCCGGTGGTCATCGTGCCGCTGGTCGCCTCCGTGGGCGTCGGCCTGCTCATGTTCCTGTTCCTCGGCCGCCCGCTGACCTCGCTGATGAACGCGCTGGCCGACTGGCTAGGCGGCATGTCCGGCAGCTCCGCGATCCTGCTGGGCGTCATCGTCGGCCTCATGATGTGCGCCGACATGGGCGGGCCGATCAACAAGGCCGCCTACCTCTTCGCCACCGCCGGGCTGTCCACCGGCGACACCGCCTCCATGCAGGTCATGGCAGCGGTCATGGGCGCGGGCATGGTGCCGCCGCTGGCCATGGCGCTGTCGTCGGCCGTGCGCCCGGCGCTGTACACGCGGGCCGAGCGCGAAAACGGCAAGGCCGGTTGGCTGCTCGGTGCATCGTTCATCTCCGAGGGCGCCATCCCCTTCGCCGCCGCCGACCCGCTGCGCGTCATCCCGTCGATCATGGCCGGCGGCGCCGTCACCGGCGCGCTGTCCATGGCCTTCGGCGCCGCGTCGCGCGCCCCGCACGGCGGCGTGTTCGTCTTCTTCGCCATCGACAACGTCCTGGCCTGGTTCGCCGCCATCATCGCCGGCGCCATCGTCGGCGCGGTGCTGGTCAGCGCGCTCAAGCAGCTGTGGCCCCGCAAGGTCGCCGGTGCGGCCGCCGATTCCGGCGCCCCGGCCGGTTCCCCGGCCGACGCAGCCGAAGCTCCGCCCGCGCAGCCGGCTTCCGCGTAAAATCGACAACCGATACCTTCCACCGAAAGGACCACCACACATGGCCTCCAAGACCGTGACCGTCGGCTCGACCGTCGGCCTGCACGCCCGCCCCGCCACCCTCATCGCCGATGCGGCGGCGGAGTACGACGAGGAGATCCTCATCGAGCTCGTCGAGTCCGACGACGATGACGAGCCCGCCGACGCCGCCAGCTCGCTGATGATCATGTCCCTGGGCGCCGAGCACGGCGATCAGGTCACGGTCACCTCCGACGATGCCGGTGCCGTGGAGAAGATCGCCGCCCTCATCGAGAGCAACCTCGACGAGGAGTAGGCCCCCGCTTTTCCTGCTTTGCGACGCCGGCGTCCCCGGCGTCCCATGCACGACGCGGCCCCGACCGGGATGGTGAAATCCGGTCGGGGCCGCGTCGTCGTCAAGCAGGCGCGTTCGTGTGGTCTACCGCCTCGTGCCCGCGAACTGGCCCTCGCCGACGCGGCGGTAGAGCCACTTGAGGATCGGGTAGCCGACGATGATGCCCACCGAACCCCACGCGATGCCCTCCAGCTCCAGCGAACCGATGGACAGCGTGAGATTGCCGATGCCCGCCACCATCGCCGTGGCCGAGGCGACGAGGTTGACCGGGTTGTTGAAGTCGACGGCGTTGTCCAGCCAAATGCGGATGCCCAGCATGCCGATCAGGCCGTAGAGCACCAGCGTCGCGCCGCCGAGGACGCCCTCGGGGATGGTGAGGATCAGCGCGCCGAACTTCGGGATGAACGCCAGCGCGATGGCCGTCAGCGCCGCCACCCAGTAGGCGGCCGTGGAGTAGACGCGGGTGGCGGCCATGACGCCGATGTTCTCCGCGTACGTGGTCGTGCCCGAACCGCCCGCCGAGCCGGCCAGCGTCGTGGCCAGGCCATCGGCGATGAGCGCGTCGCCGGCGAGGTCGTCGAGGTTGCGGCCCGTCATGGCGGAGACGGCCTTGACGTGGCCGACGTTTTCGGCGATGAGCACCACGACCACCGGCAGGCCGATGAGCATGGCGTTGAGGTGGAACTCCGGGGCGTGGAAGTCCGGCAGGCCGAACCACGCGGCCTCGCGCACCGCCGCGGTGGCGTCCGGCGACAGGTTGCCCGTGGCCGTGGCGAAGGCCCACCCGACGACGACGCCGATGAGCACGCCCAGGCGGGCGATCATCCCGCGGCCGGCGACGGTGGCCACCAAGATGGTCAGCATGGTCACGGCGGCCACCAGGGGCTGGGCCGAGAAGTTCGTCGCCGCGACCGGGGCCAGGTTGAAGCCGATGAGCGCGACGATCGCGCCGGTGACCGCCGGCGGCATGACGGCGTCGAGCGCCTGGCGGCCGGCCTTCTTCACGATGACGCCGATGAGGATCAGCATCGCGCCGGCGGTGACCACCACGCCGGCCTGGGCGCCGATGCCCTGCGCCTGCGTGGCCGTCAGCGGCGCGATGAACGCGAAGGACGAACCGAGGTAGCTGGGCAGGCGGTTGCGGGTGATGAGCAGGAACAGGATCGTGCCCAGGCCCGAGAACAGCAGGGTCGTGTTGACGGGGAACCCGGTGAGCAGCGGCACCAGCAGCGTCGCGCCGAACATGGCGATGACGTGCTGCATGCCGATGCCGATGGTGCGCGGCCAGTCCAGCCGCTCCTCCGGCGCCACCACCGCACCCGGCGCGATGGTGCGGCCGTTGCCGTGGAGATCCCAGCCGAACAGCCGGCCGCGCACGGCCGGGTGGTCGGGGTGATCGGGATGATCCGGGTGAACTGTGTCGGTGGGGTGTTTCTCGTTGGTCACGCGCGTGATGTTACGCGCCCGGCTCCGGCAGGTCGGGATCGACGATGAACTCCTCGAGCTCCCGGGCCATCGACCGCGGCAGGCGGACGTCGAGCACGGTGCCGTCGGCGCCGTACTGCTCGTCGAGGACCGTCGCCTGCTCGTGCAGGCGCGAGACCACGTCGCCGCGGTCGAAGGGCACGAGCACCGAGACGTGGGCGTCCATGGCGTTGAGCGCAAGCTCCACGCGGGTCTCCAGCTCGGACAGGCCTTCGCCGGTGGCGGCGGAAGTGAACACGACGTCGTCGAGGACGTGGCGCAGCTCGGCGATGGTCGCGGGCTCGGCGAGGTCGATCTTGTTGACCACCAGCAGCTCCGGCGGCACGTCGGCCTTCTGTTCGGCGGCGATGTCGCCGATGACGGTGTTGACCGTGCGGATCTGCTCGAGCGGGAACGGATCGGAACCGTCGACGACGTGGAGGATCAGGTCGGCCTCGAGGATCTCCTCCAGCGTCGAGCGGAACGCCTCGACCAGCTGCGTGGGCAGGTGGCGGACGAAGCCGACGGTGTCGGTGACGATCACCGTGCGGCCGTCGCGCAGCTCGGCGCGGCGGGTCGTGGGGTCCAGGGTGGCGAACAGCGCGTCCTCCACCAGCACGCCGGCGCCCGTCAGCGCATTGAGCAGCGAGGACTTGCCGGCGTTGGTGTAGCCGGCGATGGCGATGCGCGGCAGGTGCCCGGCCTTGCGGCGGGCGCGCTTGACCTCGCGGGAGGTCTTCATGCCCTCGAGTTCCTTGCGGATGCGCGCCATGTCCTGGCGCAGCCGCCGGCGGTCGGTCTCGATCTTCGTTTCGCCGGGCCCGCGCAGGCCGACGCCGCCGTTGGAGCCGGCGCGGCCGCCGGCCTGTCGCGACATGGAGTGGCCCCAGCCGCGCAGGCGGGTGATCAGGTACTGCATCTGGGCCAGCGACACCTGCGCCTTGCCCTCCTTGGACTTCGCGTGCTGGGCGAAGATGTCCAGGATGAGCATGGTGCGGTCGATGACCTTCGCGTCGAGCTTGTCTTCCAGCGCGACCAGCTGGCCGGGCGAGAGCTCGCCGTCTGCGACGACCGTGTCGGCGCCGGTGGCCTTGACGATGTCCCTCAGCTCCGCGACCTTGCCCGAGCCGATGTAGGTGCCCGGGTCGGGCTTGTCGCGGCGCTGCAGCACGGATTCGAGGACCTCGGAGCCGGCGGTTTCGGCCAACGCCGCGAGTTCGCCCATGGCGGCCTCGGCTTCGGCCAGCGTGCCCTGCGTCCATACGCCGAGCAGGATGACGCGCTCGAGCCGCAGCTGGCGGTACTCGACCTCGGTGATGTCCTCGGCGTCGGTGGTGTGCGTCGCCGCGCGGGTCAGCCGGCGCAGCGATGAGCGCGCCTCCAGGTCCAGGTCGCCGACGGTGGGCTGGGCGGCCCGGGTCTCGGGCGCGTCCCCGCCGGACTCGGCGAAGCGCTGGTCGCCGTTGGTCTCGTTGGGCCCCTGGTCGGGGTAACTGTCGTTCATGGGGGTTTCAGTCATGTTCCGGCCATTGTCTCACGACCACCGGAAAAGCCCATATCTCGGCCAATTGCGCGTGCCCCGCGCCGGATTTCAACGCCCGCGAGTGAGCACCAGCGCGACGGGTCCCCGGTCCCGGGCGGCATTGCTTGGCGACGAGCACGCGGACCCGTCCGCCCCCGCATGCGCGCAGCCGCCGCATCCGCCGGCCGGGCACGACGCCGCCAGGCGCTCGCGGCGCAGTTGCCCCGTCCGCTCGAGGTGCTCGATCGCCGCATCGACGGTGGCCCGCGCCAGGCCGGTGCGCTCGGCGATGGCGCCGCGGGAGACGGCGCCGGCGGCGATGGACCCGCGCACGGCGGCCAGTGGCCCGCTCACAGGAACAGCCTCGCGATCTGGAAGACGGCCACGGCCAGCACCCATGCGCCGACGAGCTGCGAGGCTAACCCGAACATGGTCCACTTCAGCCCGATCTCGCGTTTCTGCGCGGCCAGCGTGGCCACGCACGGGGTGTAGGCGAGCAGGAAGATCATGAACGCCCACACCGCGGCCAGGCCGTGGCCGCCGGAGGAGCGATCGAAGTCGGCGCGGATGTGATCGGCAAGGGGGCTTTCGGCCTGCTCCCCCGCTTCGGCGTCGGTGACGTCGTCGACGGCGTAGGTCTGGGCCCACGTGGAGATGACCGCTTCCTTGGCCACGAATCCGGTCAGCAGCGTGCCGGTCAGCGACCAGGAGCCGAAGCCGGCGGGCTCGAAGACCGGCGACACCGTCTCCGAGACGACGCCGTAGGCCGAGTCGCGCGGCGGCAGGTCCTCGTCGGCGAATCCGTAACCGGGTGCGGTGGGCACGGACATCAGCGCCCACACCACGATGACGGTGACCACGATGATGCCGCCGGCGGTCTTCAGGAATCCCTTCAGCCGCGTCCACGCCACCGACAGAGCCAGCCGGGGCATGGGCAGCTGGTAGCCGGGCAGGTCGATGACCAGGGGCTCGGACGGCATGGCGCGCCACAGCGTGTGCCGCAGCACCAGGCCCGTGAGCACCACCAGGCCAATGGAGACCAGGTACATGGCGAAGACGACGGTGCCGGCATTGTCCGGGAAGAACACCGCGGCGAGCATGACGTAGACGACCAGCCGGGCGCTGCAGGAGGTGAAGGGGATCAGCAGGGCGGTGAGGATACGATGGCGCGGATTGCCCAGCACTCGGGTGGCGGAGATCGCCGGGACGTTGCAGCCGAAGCCGACGATGAGCGGGATGAACGCCTTGCCCGGCAGCCCGATGGCGCGCATGACGCGGTCGGTGACCACGGCGGCCCGCGCCATGTAACCGGAGTCCTCGAGCACGGCCAGGCACAGGAACATCAGCGCCATCAGCGGCGCGAAGGTCAGCACCATGCCCACGCCGCCGATCAGGCCGTCGACGATGAGGCCGGAGACCACCGGGCCGCCGAGCCCGATCGTCTCCAGGCCGGAGCGGACCCACTCGGAGACCGGGCCGGTGACCAGGCCTTCGAGCCCGTCCTGCAGGGGCGCGGCGACGACGGTGGTGATCTGGAACACCAGCCACATCACGCCGAGGAACAGCAGCGGGCCGGCGAAGGGGTTCAGCGCCACCCGGTCGATGCGATCGGACCACGTCGGCGTCCCGCCGGGTTCGGTGGTCGATGCGGCGACGACGCGGTCGATGAACTCGAACCGGGCTTCGTCGGCGTCGGCCTCCGCACCATTCAGGTCCGTGTCGGCGACGGCACTCGAACCCGCACGCTGCCTGATCACGCGCGGGCAGCCCGTCATCGCGCCAGCGACTGCGGTGCGCACCTCGCCGACGCCATTGCGGCGGCGCGGGTCGACGGCGACGACGGGCACGCCGAGCGCGTCCTGCATGGCGGCGGCGTCGACGTCGACGCCCTGGGCGGCGGCGACGTCGGTCTTCGTCAGCACCACGACGATTCGGTACGGGTGCTCGGCGATTTCCGAGAACAGGTACAGCCCGCGGGCCGGCGCCGTGGCGTCGACGGCAACGATGACCAAGTCCGGGCGCTCATCTGGCCCGCGGGTGATGAGCATCTCGCGCGTGAGCTCCTCGTCGGGGCTCATCGCGTCGAGCGAGTAGGCACCGGGGAAATCGATGACGTCGTAGGTGGCGTCGCCGGCCTTCCATGCGCCGCGGCTGACCTCGACGGTCGTGCCCGGCCAATTGCCCATCTGCGCCTTGGCGCCGGTCAGGGCATTGAACAGCGTCGACTTGCCGGAGTTGGGCGCGCCGACCAGGCCGATGACCGGCGATCCGGTCGGGGCGGGCGCTCCCCCGGCGCAGGCGTGGCAGCTGGGCGCGACGGAGATCGACTTCGCGGCGGGCTTCACCGCGCTCATCGCAGCACGTCCATCTGCTCGAGCGTGCGGCGGTCGATGGCGTAGCGGGCGGTGCCGGACTTGATCACGCGTCCCCCGCCGGCGGTCTTCGGGCCGACGGTGACGCTCATCCCCGGCCGCAGGCCGAGCTGCGCCAGGCGGCGGCACAGCTGCGGTTCGGTGCGCGGCGCGGAGAGCACGACCGTGTCGCCGACGGCGACGTCGCTGAGCCTCGCGGTGGCCAGATCGACGGCGGTCACCGCCTCCCGGCCTTCGGCTGCGGCACGCGCCGAGCGCGTCTTGTCACCCATCACGCGAATGGACATCGCGGCGATCCTTCCGGGCCGATCCACTCGGCCACGCCAGCCAAGTCAGCCCGGCCATTTCCCGGTTGGAAAGCACGCGCTGGCTTGAGAAACTAAGGCCAGCCTAGCCCTGCGGAATAGGTGAACGCGAGCCAATTCAAGGCCCAACCGATGATCTTTGCGTCACACTTGCACCGCGCGGACCGTCGCCAAGCCCGACTCGGTTCCGGGACGGGCCGGGACTAAGATGGACCACCATGACTTCCGACCTGAAGAGCATCGGCCTCGACTACCCGCGCTGGCAGGACGCCATCGAGGCGGCCATCGCCACGGAGCACCTTTCCGTCATCGGCGAGGTCCGCGGCGGCCAGCTCGTCCGCTTCGAGGACCCGTCGGGCGCGCGGCTGCACGTCCTGGGCGTCGAGCCGTTTTCCACCTTCGCGGGGTTTGCGGGGATGACGCGCGTGACGGCTCACGTTTCCGCGCTTGACGACGTCCTGGCGCTCATCGAGATCGTCGCCGATGACCCGTCGCACCCGAACTTCGACAAGGTCGTGGCCACGGCGACGTGCCACCTGGCGCAGGGGCCGATGCTCGTCGACGAGGGCACGCAGACCTTCGAGCACGTCAACCTCGCCGCGCTGGGCATCGACGTCACCGTCGACGAGGACGCCGAGGCGTTCGAGTCGCGCACCGGCGAGCAGCCCGGCGGCGTGCGCTTCACCGGCGCCGAGGCCGTCACGGGTGCGGCCGCCGGCACGAAGGCCCCCGATGCGTCGGCGACGCTGTCCGGCGTGGTCAACGCCGCGGTCAAGCGCACCAACCGTCTCACCGGCCAGGAGTTCTGGGTGCTGCACCTCGACGTGCCGCTGCCGCTGGACGTGCTCGTGTCCGCCGACGTCATCCCGGAACCGCAGATCGGCACCGTGGTCTCCGGCGATTTCCTGCTCGTCGGCGAGGTCATCGCTCCCCAGGGTTGCGGCGACTCCTGCGGCGACGGCGGTTGCGGCTGCGGTTCCGGAGGCTGCGGCGGCCACTAGCCGCCCGGCTCGACGGGTCCGCTTCGGGCGCTGTTATCGACCCAGCGCCGCCAGGTCCACCTCGCCGTGGGCGACGAGCGCCGAGGGTCCGGTGAGAATCGACGTCGACGCGGTGATCTCCACGGTCACGGTGCCGCCGGGCACGTGGACATCAACGACGCCCGTGCCGTGGCCCGCATCGGCCAGCGCCGACACGGCGGCGGCGACGGTGCCGGTGCCGCAGGATCGGGTCTCCCCCACGCCGCGCTCGATGACGCGCATGTGGATCGCACGGTTCCCGGTGCCGGCGCCGTCCTCGTCAAGCGGCGTGACGACCTCCAGGTTCACGCCCGCGGGGAACATCTCCGCGTCGACCTCGGGCACACCGCTCAATTCCAGCCGCGCCAGACCATCGGCGTCGAGGTCCGGCAGCACGCACGCGAGATGGGGGTTGCCCATGTCCACGCCGACTCCGGCGTAACGCCCCTGGCCCAGGAACGCCGTCGCCGCCCCGAGCACCACGGGCGCGCCCATGTCGACGGACACGGTGGCGCGGGTGGCGGTGACGTCGTCAAGCGACACGACCTTGACCCCCGCCCGCGTGCCCACCCGCAGCGCCGCCGTCTCCGTGCTCAGCCCCGAAGCGACCAGGTAGTGCGCGAACACGCGCACGCCATTGCCGCACATCTCCGCGATGGAGCCGTCGGCATTGCGGTAATCCATGAACCAATCGTCGGCGCGGACCTCGTCGGCCTCGCCGGCGCGCGGCAGCCCATCGAGGACACCGGCGGCGACGAGCGCCCCCGCCCGCGCCACGTGCAGCAGGCCATCGCCGCCGATGCCCGCGCGACGGTCGCAGAGCTTCGCGACGACCCCGGCCGGCAAATCCAGCTCCGCGCCCTCGTCGGCGACGATGACGAAGTCGTTTTCCGTGCCGTGGCCCTTGGTGAAGGCGATGATCGCGTTGTCCGGTGCAGTGGCGTTCGAGTCAGGCGTATTCGAGCTCATTGCCCGAATGGTACGCGGGCGGTGTTGCGCTCACGTTAAGGCCGTCAGCGCCTGGTGCCGGGGATCGCCGTCGCCGGTGCCGGCGGCATCAAGCCACCTCACGCGGGGGTCGCGCTGGAACCAGGACTTTTGGCGGCGCACGTAGCGCCGCGTGCCGGTGATGGTGCGCTCGATGGCCTCGTCGAGGTCGTACTCGCCGTCGAGGTGGTCGAGCACCTGCGCGTAGCCGATCGCCCGGCTGGCGGTGACGCCGTCGCGCAGGCCCTGTGCCAGCAACGCGTCGGCTTCCTCCATGAGCCCGCGCTCGAACATCAGGCGCGTGCGGCGCTCGATGCGCTCGCCCAGCCAGTCGGCCTCGGTGCGCAGGCCCAGGATCCGCGTGCCCCACCGCGGCGGGGCGTCGATCGGCGGCTTCGACGCGCCGAACGGTTCGCCGGTCAGCTCGATGACCTCGAGGGCGCGCACGATGCGCCGGGGGTCGCGCCGCTCGATGATCGCGGCCGCGGCGGGGTCGACCTCCGCGAGGCGGTCATGGAGCTTTTCGACGCCCACCTCCTCCTGCACGGCCTCCCACTTGGCGCGGACCTCCGGATCGGTCGGCGGGAAACGCCAATCGTCGACGAGCGCCTGGACGTAGAGCATGGAGCCGCCCACGAGGATGGGCACGTGGCCGCGGGCCATGATCGCCTCGACGTCGGCGACGGCCTCTTCCTGGTACGTGGCCACCGACGCCGGTTCGGTGACGTCGAGGACGTCGAGTTGGTGGTGAGGGATGCCGCGGCGCTCCTCCACCGTCAGCTTCGCCGTGCCGATGTCCATGCCCCGGTAGAGCTGCATGGAATCGACGTTGACGATCTCCCCGCCGAACTCCTCGGCCAGCGCCAATCCCAGATCCGACTTGCCGGAGGCCGTCGGGCCGATGACGGCGATCGGGGTCAGGTTCTGGTCCGGGGCCGGGGTCAGTGCCGGGTTCCGGTCCGTGTCCGCATTTCCGCTCATGGTCACGCCTCCCATTCCCATTCCGCGACGTGGTAGCCGACGCCGTGCGGCGCGCCCCGAAAACTCTGCCGGGCGGTGAAGGTCCGGGCGTCGAGGCTCAGCTCCGACCCGAAGCTCGCCAGGTCCTGCCACACGCCCATCGTGTGCAGCCCCACCGAGTCGCAAAGGTTCGGCCCGAATTCGCCGAAGGGGTCATGGCCGGGGTCGCCGCCGAATCGCCCCTCGGCGATGGCCGCGCAGGCGTCGTCGATGGGCTCGGCATCCGGCAGCAGCGTCAGCGGGGCGCGCGCCGTCAGCGCCGACGGCCCCTCGGCCACGATGACGATGGGCCCGGTCGCGTCGGCGTCAAAGGGGTCGGGCAATTGCGCGGTCACGTCGACGTCGGCCGGATCCCATCCGGCATCCCCGATCACCCAGCGCGCGACCAGCTCCGGCAAATGGTGCCCGCCGCCGACCTCGACGCCGGCGCCCCAGGCGCGGAAGGAGCCGGCGTGGGACGTCGCAAAGCGATCATCGGGCCGACGCACGATCACCGGGCGCGACCGCCCTGCCCCGTCCCCCGACTCCGCCCCGAGCACGCGGGAGACCGCGGCGCGCACCGCGGCCCGCAGCTCCGCGGCACCCGCATCGGCGCCGGAAAGTTCCGGTACCAGCAGGGGCGCGCCGGGAATGAGCAGGAGTCGTCGGATCACGGCCTCGAATCTACCCGCCGCGGGCGACCCATCCGGCAACGGTTGCGGCACGCGGGCCCGTCGTTTGCGATACTCGATGGGAGGAACGTGAAACGGCAGCCGTGCCGCGCGGCTAAAGCACCGATTGGATAGAACCCATGACCGACAACACCCCCACCCCGAAGCCCGGCCCCCGCCCCGGCCCCCGACCGGGAGGCATGCCCCGCCGTCCCGCGGCCCCGGCAGGCACGCCCGCCGCGGCGCCCGTCGCGCCCCGCAAGACCGACCCGTCCAAGTGGGGCCGCGTCGACGACGACGGCACGGTGTGGGTCCGCACCGCCGACGGCGAGCGGCAGGTCGGCTCGTGGCAGGCGGGCACTCCCGAGGAGGGCCTGGCGCACTACGGTTCGCGTTACGACGACCTGGCCACCGAAATCGAGCTGCTCGAGGCGCGCATCCAGTCGCATCCGGAAGAGGCCGCCACGGTTCGCTCGTCGGCGGAGGAGCTGAAGGCGCAGCTGCCCGAGGCCGCCGTCGTCGGTGATCTGGAGGCCCTGGACAAGCGGCTGGCGGTCGTGCTCGAGCACGCCGACCAGGCCGGCGAGAAGGCCAAGGCCGACAAGGCGCAGCGCCGGGCCGCGGCGATCGAAAAGAAGGAGAAGCTCGCCGCCGAGGCCGAGGACATCGCCGAGAACTCCGAGGACTGGAAGGTCGCCGGCGACCGCATCCGCGCCATCCTCGACGAGTGGAAGCAGATCCGCGGCATCGACCGCAAGACCGATGACCAGCTGTGGAAGCGCTACTCCCGCGCCCGCGACTCGTTCAACCGCCGCCGCGGCAGCCACTTCGCAGAGCTCGACCGCAACCGTGCGTCGGCGCGTGCGGCCAAGGAGGAGCTCATCGAGGAGGCCGAGGCCCTGCAGCACTCCACCGACTGGGGCGGCACCGCCGCCGCCTACCGCGACCTGATGGCCCGGTGGAAGCAGGCCGGTCGCGCGCCGCGCGAGATCGACGACAAGCTGTGGAAGCGCTTCAAGGGCGCGCAGGACACCTTCTTCGCCGCCCGCAACGCCGTCAACGCCGAGCGCGACAAGGAGTTCGAGGCCAACGCCGAGGCCAAGGAGGCGCTGCTGGCCGAGTACGACGAGCGCATCCGCCCGGACAAGGACCTCGACCACGCCCGCACCGAGCTGCGCAAGCTCCAGGAGCGCTGGGAGGAGATCGGCTTCGTCCCGCGCGCGCGGGTCCGGGAGTTCGAGGACAAGATCGGCAAGCTCGAGCGCCGCGTGTCCGAGGCCGCCGATTCCCAGTGGCGCCGCACCGACCCGGAGGCCCAGGCCCGCGTGAAGCAGTTCGCCGACCGCGCCGCCGACTTCGAGGCCAAGGCAGCCGACTTCGAGGCCGCCGGCAAGACCAAGAAGGCCGAGGACGCCCGCGCCCAGGCCGCCCAGTGGCGCGAATGGGCCGACGCCGCGGAGCGCGCACTCGAGGAGATGTAGGGCGCGCGGCCGCCGCCGCTGCCGCGGCCATGCGAAAACCCCGCCGGCTCTTCCGTGAAGGAGGAGTCGGCGGGGTTCGTCGTCTGCCGGTCTGCGGCGCTACTCGCCGTGCCGGGGCTGCTCGTCGACCTGCTCTTCCGCGGCCCGTCGTTCGCGGCGGCGCTTGGCGCGGTCGCGGCGGTCGTCGACCATCGCGTCGACGTCGGTGCCGGTGTTGTCGATCAGGCCGGCGCGCAGGTACTGCTGCTGGGCGCGCAGCACGGGATCCTCGTGGACCTCTTCGCGCCGGGCGGCGGCCAGCGCGGCCTGGAACGTCGACTTGCGGAAGACCACGAAGCACATGGTGATCGCCAGCGCGATGGACAGTGCGATGCCCAGCGCCAGGCCCCAGCCGATGCCCTCGGACGCCTCCGACGGCGGGCGCGACTGCCGCATCCACCCCGCGAAGACGGAGTACACGGCCTGGACGCAGGACACGGCCCACGTCACGAACGCGACCACGGCCGACCGCGACAGGATCGTCGCGATGACCAGCAAAATGCCCACCACGAGGATGATCGAGTAGATCCGCTCCGGGACCATGGTGAAGTACCGGCGGGCGACGTCGGTGTCCAGCAGGACGTCGAAGCCGAGCACGTTGCCCGAATGCGGGGCGAAGAACGTGAAGATCAACCCGACCATCAAGATGCCCATGGGCACCACGTGGCGGCCCAGCTGGATCTCGCCGCTGGCCTTGCGCTCGGCGGCCCGCAGGTCACCGCGGAACTCGGCGAGCTTGTCGCGGGAGGCGCCTTCCTGCGCAATCGCGTTCTGGTCAGTCACAACCGCAACCCCTGTCCTGGTTCTTCGTCTGGTCCGCGACCGGCGCAGAAGGCCGGCCCACCGCGGGCAAGCCTAGTCCCACGCCGATCGGTGCGGTGGTCGGGGTGTTGCCCGCCTCCCACATGTCGCCGGCGCGGGTGCGGCGGTGGCCGGTGACGCCGGAGTCGGCGATGAGGAAGTGCGGTGCCGATTCCGTCACCGTCACGGTGACCATGTCGCCGGGCCGGATTGTCCCGTCGATGCCGGTGCCGGCGGCGTCGTCAAGCTCATGCGGTGCGAAGTGCACCAGCCGGCCGTCGACCGCCCGGCCCGACATGCGGCGGGTCTCGGCGTTCTTCTTGCCGTCGCCCGCGGTGACCAGCAGCTCGAGCGTGCGCCCGACCTGCTTGGCGTTCTCCTCCTCGCTGATGCGCTCCTGCAGCTCGATGAGCCGGCCGTAGCGTTCCTTGACCACCGACGGCGGCACCTGGTCCGGCATGTCCGCCGCCGGGGTGCCCGGGCGCGGCGAGTACTGGAAGGTGAACGCCGAGGTGAAGCGGGCGCGCTCGACGACGTCGAGGGTCGCCTGGAAGTCCTCCTCCGTCTCGCCGGGGAAGCCGACGATGATGTCGGTGGTGATCGCCGCATGCGGCATACGCTCGCGGACCTTGTCCAGGATGCCCAGGAACTTCTTCGACCGGTAGGACCGGCGCATCTCCTTGAGCACCTTGTCCGACCCGGACTGCAGCGGCATGTGCAGCTGCGGCGCGACGTTGGGGGTCTCGGCCATGGCGTCGATGACGTCATCGGTGAACTCCGCCGGGTGCGGCGAGGTGAAGCGCACGCGCTCCAGCCCCTCGATGTCGCCGCAGGCGCGCAGCAGCTTGGAGAAGGCCGACTTGTCGCGCTCGAGCTCGGGGTCGTCGAAATGCACGCCGTAGGCGTTGACGTTCTGGCCCAGCAGCGTCACCTCCGACACGCCCTGCTCCACCAGCGCCTTCACCTCGGAGAGGATGTCGCCGGGGCGGCGGTCGCGCTCCTTGCCGCGCAGCGACGGCACGATGCAGAAGGTGCAGGTGTTGTTGCAGCCCACCGACACCGACACCCAGCCCGCGTACGGCGACTCGCGCTTGGCGGGCAGCACCGACGGGAAGTCTTCCAGCGCGTCCTTGATCTCGACCTGCGCCTCGTGGTTGTGGGCGGCGCGCTCCAGCAGCGCCGGCAGCGACCCGAGGTTGTGGGTGCCGAAGACCACGTCGACCCACGGCGCCTTCTCCACCACCGTGGCCTTGTCCTTCTGCGCCAGGCAGCCGCCGACGGCGATCTGCATGCCGGGGTGCTCGTCCTTGATCGGCTTGAGCCGGCCGAGCGTGCCGTAGAGGCGGTTGTCGGCGTTCTCGCGCACCGCGCACGTGTTGAACACCACCAGGTCCGGCCGATCGCCCTCGGCGACGGCGGTGTAGCCGTTGTCCTCCAGCAGCCCGGACAGGCGCTCGGAGTCGTGGACGTTCATCTGGCAGCCGAACGTGCGCACCTCGTAGGTGCGGGGTCCGGCGGTGGGGCTGGTGGTGGGGCTTGCGTGCGTCACGCCCGAAAGGGTATCGCGACCAGGCGCGCCTTCCACAATCGCGGCCGGGGGCCCGGGCCGTTTGCTTTGCGACGGCCACCGCGCAGCCGCCGGCTGCCGGAACCGTCGGCGATCCGCCCGAAAACGGAAATTTCGGAAACGACCGGCGCCCGGACATTTAACCATCCGGAAACACAATGTGGCGTTGGTCGCTTTTCAACCACATAGTGACGGGAGTAACTTCCTTTTCATGACCGATACACATGTTGGCGGCGGCACCGCCATGATCGCCTTGGACGGGGTCGAAAAGTACTTCGACGACTTCCACGCGCTGAAGAACATCAACCTCGCCATCCCGCGCGGCCAGGTCGTCGTCGTGCTCGGCCCTTCGGGGTCGGGCAAGTCCACGCTGTGCCGGACCATCAACCGCCTGGAAACCATCGACGATGGCGCCATCTACATCGACGGGGCCAGGCTTCCCGAGGAAGGCAAGCAGCTCGCCTCGCTGCGCGCCGACGTCGGGATGGTCTTCCAGTCGTTCAACCTCTTTTCCCACCTCACCATCAAGGACAACGTGACGCTGGCGCCGATGAAGGTGCGCAAGATGTCCAAGTCCGATGCGGAGCAGCTGGCCATGCGGCTGCTCGACCGGGTCGGCATCGCCGCCCAGGCCGAGAAGTACCCGGCCCAGCTGTCGGGCGGGCAGCAGCAGCGCGTGGCCATCGCCCGGGCGCTGGCCATGAACCCCAAGGTCATGCTTTTCGACGAGCCGACGTCCGCCCTCGACCCCGAAATGGTCAACGAGGTCCTCGACGTGATGGCCTCTTTGGCGAAGGAGGGCATGACCATGGTGTGCGTGACCCATGAAATGGGCTTCGCGCGCAAGGCCGCCGACCGGATCCTGTTCATGGCCGACGGCGAGATCATCGAGGACACCGACCCCGACACGTTCTTCGACTCCCCCGCCACCGATCGAGCCC
This sequence comes from Corynebacterium sp. NPDC060344, assembly GCF_042725215.1. Taxonomy (NCBI): domain Bacteria; kingdom Bacillati; phylum Actinomycetota; class Actinomycetes; order Mycobacteriales; family Corynebacteriaceae; genus Corynebacterium; species Corynebacterium sp. NPDC060344. Next base: position 179,630 of record NZ_JBHXCS010000001.1, read on the forward strand.
GGGACTTCCTGGGCAAGATCCTCGGGCATTAGGGCCGGCGATGATCACGAGCACACGATTCATCAGGCGGGCGATGGCCGCGGTGGTCGCCCTGTCGGCGGCTGCGGCGATAGCCGCGTGCGGCTCATCCGAGCCGCGCAGCGTCGTCGGCGACATCGAGTCCGGGGACGTCATCTTGGGCACCAAGTACGACCAGCCCGGCCTCGGCCTGCGCCATCCCGACAAGGCGATGTCCGGCGTCGACGTCGACGTGGCCACGTACGTGGTCAACCACATCGCCGACGCCAACGGGTGGGCGCATCCGGCGATCACGTGGCGCGAAACCCCGTCGGCGCAGCGCGAGACGCTGATCAACAATGGCGAGGTCACCATGATCGCGGCCACGTACTCGATCAACGCCGGCCGCGCGAAGGCCGTCGACTTCGGCGGGCCGTACCTGCTCACGCACCAGGCCCTGCTGGTGCGCGACGACGATCGGACGCTGAATTCCCTGGAGGATCTCGCCAACGGCCGCAAACTCTGTTCCGTGACGGGTTCCACCCCGGCCCAGAAGATCAAGGACGCGTTGCCCGGCGTGCAGCTCCAGGAGTTCGACTCCTACTCCTCCTGCGTGGAGGCGCTGTACCGCGGCAAGGTCGACGCGTTGACCACCGACGCGACGATTCTCGCGGGCTACGCGGCGCAGTACGACGATGAACTGCGCGTCGTGCCCATGACCAAGTCCGATGGCGAGCCCTTCACCAACGAGCATTACGGCATCGGCCACGCCAAGGGCGATCCCGCATCGACCGAGGCCATCAACGGTGCTCTCCGGGAGATGTACTCCTCCGGCGAGTTCCGCCGCATCCTCGAGCGCAATCTCGGCGCGAACGCCGACACTGCCGGCGAGGACGCCGTGGGCGACCTGGCCTTCCTGGAAGAAAAGTAGGGGGTGCGATCATGAACGAGCTATTCACCGAACTCATGCCGTCGCTGTTGCCCGCGTTCTGGGTGACCATCAAGCTGACGTTCTTCTCCGCCGTGGGCGCCCTGATCCTGGGCACCATTCTCACGGCGATGCGCGTCTGCCCCGTGGGCATCCTCCGTTCGCTGGCGACCGGGTACATCGAGCTGCTGCGCAATACGCCGCTGACGCTGATCGTGCTGTTCTGCTCGATCGGCCTGTACCAGAACCTGGGGCTGGCGCTGGCGCCGGAAAACGACGACTTCATCGTCAACAACAACTTCTGGCTCGCGGTGCTCGGCTTCACGTTGTACACCGCGGCCTTCGTGGCCGAATCGCTGCGGTCGGGCATCAATACGGTGCCCTTCGGGCAGGCGGAGGCCGCCCGGTCGCTGGGCCTGTCCTTCGGCCAGGTGTTCTCGAAGATCATCTTCCCGCAGGCGCTGCGCGCCGCGATCATCCCGTTGGGCAACACGGCGATCGCGCTGACCAAGAACACGACCATCGCGTCGATCATCGGCGTCGCGGAAGCGTCGCTGCTGATGAAGGAGACGCTGGAGAACAACGCCGATCTGCTGTTCCCGACCTTCGGGATCTTCGCCCTCGGTTTCGTTGCCCTGACTTTGCCCATGGGCCTGCTCTTCGGCCGGGCCGGAATGAATTTGGCGGTGAAGCAGTGATGAGCACCAGAGCAACCGTCCTGTACGACACCCCGGGCCCCCGGGGACGCAGGACCAATCTGATTTTGACGGTGGCCACGGTGGTCATCGCGCTGATCGCGGCGTGGTGGATCGGTTCGACGCTGGCGGCAAACGGCCAGTTCGAGGCCGAGAAGTGGACGCCGTTCCTCAAGTCGACGACGTGGACGACGTATCTCCTTCCCGGTTTGCTCGGGACGTTGATGGCGGCGGCGCTGTCGATCGTGCTGGCATTGGCCATCGGCACGGCTCTCGGCCTCGGCCGGTTGGCGGAGACCGCGTGGATCCGGTGGGTGTGCGGCGTCATCGTGGAGGTGTTCCGCGCGGTCCCGGTGCTGATCCTGATCATCTTCGCGTACCAGTTGTTCGCCCAGTACGCGGTGTTCCCGTCGGCGTTCCTCTCTTTCGCCGCCGTCGTGTTCGGCTTGACCGTGTACAACGGCACCGTCATCGCGGAGATCCTGCGGTCGGGAATCATGTCCCTGCCGAAGGGGCAGACGGAGGCAGCACTGGCGCTGGGGCTGACGCGCCAGCAGACGATGGTGAAGATCTTGCTGCCGCAGGCCGTGGCCGCCATGTTGCCGGCGTTGATCGCACAGATGGTGATCGCGCTGAAGGATTCGGCGCTGGGCTACACCATCGGCTACGTCGAGGTGGTGCGCTCGGGCATCCAGTCGGCGTCGTACTACCGCAACTTCTTCGCGGCACTGTTGGTGGTGGCGGCGATCATGTTCCTGATCAACTTCGCGCTGACCCGCGTGGCGCAGCGCATCGAGTACCAGCTGCGCGCGGGCCGCGCGCGCCGCAACATCGTCGCGGCGGTCCCGCATCAGCCGGATCAGGGCCTGGACACCAAGGACGAGGTCAACGTCGATTGGCATGACCCGGAGTACCGCAAGATCAAGAATCCCGGCGAGTAACTCCCCCGAGGCCGGACCCGGGCCGTACGAGACCGCTAGGACGAACCGAGTTCGTCGTAGCGGTCGTCGAGGGCCCGTTTGGCGATCTCCATCGACATCCCCTGGTTGAACCCCCGCCGGGCCAGCACGCCGACCACGCGGCGCAGATCCTTGTCCCTGGCCGCCCGATCGGCCGGCGCCACCTTGATGGTGCCGGCCTTTTTCACGGCCAGGGCGTGGGCGATGTGGGACTCGTCGGCGTCGGTGACCTGCTCGAGCGCGTCCTCCCGCAGATGAGGGGCGATCCCCTTCTCAGTCAGTTCGCGGTCGAGCACCATCCGCGACTTGCCGCGGGCGGCGTGGCGCTGCCGCACCCATTCGCGGGCGAAGTGGGCGTCGTCGATCAGCTTCGAATGGGCCAGATCATCGAGGACCTCGTCGATGGCCGCGGGCGGCCACTCGTCGTTCTCGGCCAGCCGCCCGCGGAGTTCTTCGCGGGAGCGGGCGCGCTGGTCGAGCAGCCGCAGCGCACGCGAGCGGATGGGGGCCTTCGCGGCCTCCGCATCGGCGTCGATGATCGGTTCACCGCCCTCGGCGGCGACCTTCTCCATCGCGATGCGCAGCTTCTCCAGCTTCGCCTCCTGCGCCGACCGATCCGAGCGATCCGACTTATCCGCCACGTGCGGCGCCCCCTCTCCTACTCGTCGTCCTCGTCATCGAAGTCGATGTCGGGCACCACGTCGACCGGGGCATCCGCATCCGGCTCCTCGGTGACGTTGGCGTACTCGGCGACGGCGAGCTTGCGCTTGATCTTGTCCTCCAGCTCGGCCGACAGATCGGGGTTCGCGCGCAGGTACTCGCGGGACTTCTCCTTGCCCTGCCCCAGCTGATCGCCCTCGTAGGTGAACCAGGAACCGGACTTCTTGATGATCCCGTTGTCCACGCCCATGTCCAGGATCGACCCCTCGCGGGAAATGCCCTGGCCGTAGATGATGTCGAACTCGGCGATCTTGAACGGCGGCGACACCTTGTTCTTGACCACCTTGAGCTTGGTGCGGTTGCCCACCGCGTCCTGGCCGTCCTTGAGCGTCTGGATCCGCCGCACGTCGCAGCGCACCGACGCGTAGAACTTCAGCGCCTTGCCGCCCGTGGTGGTCTCCGGCGAACCGAACATCACGCCGATCTTCTCGCGCAGCTGGTTGATGAACACGGCGGTCGTGCCCGAGTTCGACACCGCGCCGGTCATCTTGCGCAGCGCCTGGCTCATCAGTCGCGCCTGCAGACCGACGTGGGAGTCGCCCATTTCGCCGTCGATCTCCGCCTTCGGCGTCAATGCCGCGACCGAGTCGACGACGATGATGTCGATGGCGCCCGAGCGGACCAGCATGTCCGCGATCTCCAGCGCCTGCTCGCCGGTGTCGGGCTGCGACACCAGCAGGTTGTCCGTGTCCACGCCCAGCTTGCGGGCATAATCCGGGTCCAGGGCGTGCTCGGCGTCGATGAAGGCCGCAATGCCGCCGGCCTTCTGCGCCTCCGCGATGGCGTGCAGCGCCACCGTCGTCTTGCCCGACGACTCCGGGCCGTAGATCTCCACGATGCGGCCGCGCGGGAATCCGCCGATGCCGAGCGCCACGTCGATGGCGATGTTTCCGGAGGAGATCGCGCGGATCGGCGGACGATCCTCATCGCCCAGCCGCATCACGGCGCCCTTGCCGAAGTCCTTCTCGATGTTCGCCAGCGCGACATCGAGCGCCTTCAGCCGATCGCCGCCGCCCGTCGCCGCAGTCGTCTTCTTCCTCGCCATTTTCGTCTCCTGTTCGCGCGCCGTCTCCGCCGCGTCTAGATCCGTTTCGTCCCGTACCTGATGCGCACCCGGCGCCATTGTTTGCGTCACGCCCTAATGGACGCGCCCCGGAGCGAATCGGTTCCATTTTGTTTTTTCGCGGCACCCTCGCCGCCCACACCCGTCGTTGTACAGGGCCGGGCGGATCGACTCACCGCACGCGTTCGACTATAGACGAAAGCCCGTTCGAATGCGCGCCGACACTCAGTCGTCGGGCCCCAGCCATCGCTCTTCCGGGATCTCGTGGTCCCGGCACAGGGCCCACCAGACGTCGCGGGGTTCAACGCCGCGTTCGATCAACTCGGCGGGCGTGGCGCCGTATTCGGCGAGCACGTGCGACTCCAGCAGCCAGGGGCCATGGGAATCGCCGAACTCTGCCTCGACGAAGCGGTGAAAATCGGCCAAACGCATGCGCCAACGGTAACACCGGCGGCACCCCGACCAACGGCGCGATCGCGTGCGACACTCCGGCGGCCCCGGCGACCCCGGCCAACCGGCGGCCAACCGGCGGCCAACCCCGCACTGAACACCGCTCAAGGCGGCGGCTAGAATAACTTCCCGTGCAGAAAACAGCGATCCAAACCCTCGTCTACGTCGCGGCGTTCGCGGCCCTGATCATCGTCCTCGGCGCGGTGTCCATCCCGGTCGGCGGCGCCGGCGTGCCCATCGTCCTGCAGAACATGGGCATCGCGCTGGCCGCGATGCTGCTCGGCTGGCGCCGCGGCACCCTGGCCGTGCTGTTGTTCCTGGGCGTCGGGCTCATCGGCGTGCCCAACCTCGCGGGCTTCCGCACCACCCTGTCGGCGCTGCCCGGCACGACGGTCGGCTACATCGTCGGCTACGTCGTCGCGGCGCTGGTCATCGGCCTGCTCACCGTCCGCCGCCCCCGCGGCGCCGGCGCGATGATCGCTCTGTTCACCGTCGCCGGCCTGGTCGGCGTCGTCGCCCAGTACCTGTTCGGCACCGCGGGCCTGATGATCCGCGCCGAGATGGGCTTCACCGAGGCCCTGCTGGTCAACGTCCCGTTCGTGCCGGGCGATATCATCAAGGTCGTCGTCGCCGCACTCATCGCGGCGCCGGTCCTGCGCGCCTTCCCGGACCTGCGCCCGACCGCTCGCAGCACGGGCCGCGCCACCGGCGCCGCCACCACCCCCACCACCACGGAGACCCCCGCCACCCGATGACCGCCATCCGCTTCGATTCCGTCACCTGCGACTACGAGGGCCGCCGCGCCCTGGGCCCGGTGACGGTCGAGCTGTCCGAGCGCCGCATCGGCATCATCGGCCCCAACGGCGGCGGAAAGTCGACGTTCGTGCGGCTGATCAACGGGCTGGCCGACGCCTCCTCCGGCCGCGTCGACGTCGGCGGCCTCGACCCCGCCCGCAAGGGCCGCGAGGTCCGCCGCCACGTCGGCTTCGTCTTCTCCGACGCCGACAACCAGATCGTCATGCCCACCGTGGCCGAGGACGTTTCCTTCTCCCTGCGCCAGCGCGGCATCGCGCCGAAGGAACGCGAGGAGCTCACTCTTTCTGCTTTGCGGCGCTTCGACCTCGCCGATCACGCCGACCATTCGCCGCACCTGCTCTCCGGCGGGCAAAAGCAGCTGTTGGCGCTGACCTCCGTGCTCGTGCTGGAACCGGAGCTGGTCATCGCCGACGAGCCGACGACGCTGCTGGACCTGCGCAACCGCAAGCTGCTGGCGTCGACGTTCGCGGCGCTGGACCAGCAGCTGATCGTGGTCACCCACGACCTCGACTTCGTCGCCGACTTCGACCGGGTGCTCTGCATCGAAAACGGGCTCATCGTCGACGACGGCGATCCCCGGTCCGTCATCGACGGCTATGTCGCTCGGATGGGCGCCTGATGACCGGCCGTGGCGCCCTGATCGTGCCGCTGTCCGTGTACGTCAAGCGCCGGTCCCCCGTGCACCGGCTGCCCGCGCTGCCGAAGTTGGCGCTGGTCGTCGCCTTCATCATCCTGGCGACCCTGTTCGCCCGCACGATCCCCACCGCCGCCGTCGCACTGGCGATCGCGCTGGCCGGATACGCACTGGCGCGCATTCCCTTCACAGTGGCGCTGTCCCAGCTGCTCGGTGCGGTGCCGTTGCTCGCGTTCATCGCGATCATCCAGGGGCTGACGGGCAATTGGGAGTTGGGCATCATGCTGTTCCTGCAGATCCTCGCCTGCGTCGTCGCCGCAACGCTGCTGACGCTGACCACCCGCGTCTCCGACCTCATGGACGCCTTCGACCGGATCCTCGCGCCGCTGGGCAAGCTCGGTCTGCCGGTGTCCACGATCTCCCTGGCCATGTCGCTGACGCTGCGCCTAATCCCGCTGCAGGTGCAGGCCGTGCGCGAGGTCCTCGATGCCCGCCGTGCCCGGGGTGCGTCGGCATCGGTGACGGCGTTCGGGGTGCCGGTGATCATCCGCACGATCCGCCGCTCCCGCGCCATGTCCGACGCCCTGCTGGCCCGCGGCGTCGGCGACTAGCCGTCATGCCCCGGTAGGTCCCCGACCGACATCCGGGCCCCGCACCAACCGACGAGCGTCAACCGACGAGCGCGGACGCACGAAACCGGCGGCCGACCACATCATCGTGGTCGGTCGCCGGTCGTCATGTCAGCGGGGCGACGCCCCGCCGGAGAAGCGCTTGGCCCGATCGGGCTCCGCCGCGCCCTACTGCCCGCGCAGCTCGCGCAGCTTGGCCTCGACGGCCGGGTCGGCCGCGCCGGACTGGCCGCCCTGGCCCTGCTCGATGGCGCCCTGGGCGCCGCCGGAGGACAGCTGGTTGCCGCCGCGCATCTCGGAGCGGATCTGCTCCAGGCGCGAGTGGCCGGCCAGCTGGACGCCTGCCTGCTCGACCTCGGCCATGCGGCCCTGGACGGAGTTCTGCGCCAGCTCGGCCTGGCCGAGGGCGTTGGCGTAGCGGCGCTCGATCTTGTCGCGCACCTGATCCAGGTTCGGCGTCGAGCCGGAGGACAGCTCGTTCATGGACTGCAGGGACTCGGAGACCTTCTCCTGCATCTTGGCCTGCTCGAGCTGCGACAGCAGCTTGGTGCGCTCGGCGACCTTCTGCTGCAGCGCCATGGAGTTGCGCTCGACGGCCTTCTTGGCCTGCGAGGCCTGCTGCAGCGACTGGTCGTGCAGACCCTTGAGGTCCTCCACCGACTGCTCGGCGGTGACCAGCTGCGCGGCGAACGCCTCGGCGGCGTTCTCGTACTCCACGGCCTTGGCCTCGTCGCCCTCGCCGCGGGCCTTGTCGGCCAGCTGCAGCGCCTGGCGGGTGTTGCCCTGGAGCTTCTCGATCTCGGCGAGCTGGCGGTTCAGGCGCATCTCGAGCTGGCGCTGGTTGCCGATGACGGCCGCCGCCTGCTGGGAAAGCTCCTGGTGCTGGCGCTGCGCGTCCTCGATGGCCTGCTGGATCTGGACCTTGGGGTCCGCGTTCTCCTCGATCTTGGAGTCGAACAGGGCCATCATGTAGTTCCACAGCTTGGCGAAGGGGTTTGCCATTGTTGCTCGGTACCTTCCTCAGGGGGTCGACGGGAGTGGGCGGGAGACCCGGGCGTCCGGCGTCCCAGGATACCCGGCGGGGGGTCGCGGCGCAGCAGCGCCACGTGCGCGGTGCGAACTACATGGCGGCCATCTCGGGCTGCGCGGCGTGCAGCGCCATGCTGCCGGCGGCGTCGATGATGACGTCGGACACAGACACCGACAGTCCGTGGCACACGGACGCGAGCAGTTCCGACGACACCTCCTTGCGGCCGCGCTCCAGCTCGGAGAGGTATCCGGGGCTGATGGCGGCGAGGTCGGACAGTTCGCGCAGCGTCATGCCGTTGCGGGTGCGGATGTCGCGCAGCGCCTCGCCGAGCGCCTCCCGCAGCAGCGGTTCGCGCGCCGGTTCCGCGGTCGGCAGCGGCGTGCGCGCCGGGGTGGTCTCCGGCGCGGGGGCGGAAATGGTCATCGTATCGTTGATCATCACCCCCATTAACGCACGGATCGCGCGGATTGTTCCCGCTTCCCCGATCAATCGCCGATTTCCTCCCCCGCGTTCACCCGGTCCGCGCCCCACGTCACCGGCGTTACCGCGCGAGCTCCTCCGCCAGCAGGTCCAGGGCCGCGGCGACGGATCCGGCCCGGATGCCCCAGCGCCCGGCTTCGGGGTCCAGGTCCAGTTGCTTGACGACGACGCCGTCGTCCCCCGAGGAGCCGGACTCATGGGACCTGCCGGGTGGCCCCGCGATGGCGCACCACACTTCGCCGACGCCGTGGCCATCCTGCGGATCGGGTCCGGCGACTCCGGTCAGCGCGATCCCCCAATCGGCGCCGCAGCGGCGCCGGGCGCCGGCCGCCATGGCCCGCGCGGTCTCGGACGCCACCGGGCCCACCTCGCGCAGGGTCGATGCGGGCACGCCCGCCAGCGTCTCCTTCAACTCGGTGGCGTAGGTGATCAGGCCGCCGCGCAGGACGGCGGAGGCGCCGGGCACGCCGGCGACGGTCGCGCAGAACAGGCCGGCGGTGAGGGATTCGGCGGCGGCGAGCGTCTGTCCGCGACCGGCCAGCTCGCCGACGACGCCGGCCGCCGCGGTGCCGCCGGCCAGCGGATCGGCGGGGCTAGATGCCGGGGCATCGCCGGCGGCGGCCACTACGCGGCGGCCTTGCGCGAATCGACGATGTACTGGATGCCGGTGACCACGGTGATGGCCACCGCGATGATCATGACGATCCACGCCGGCCAGTGCAGCCACGCCAGCGGGATGAGGAACAGCGCCACGGCCAGGGACTGCGCCACCGTCTTGAGCTTGCCGCCCTTCGAGGCCGGCACCACGTGGCCGGCGCGCAGCTGGAACACGCGCCACAGGGTGATGCCGAGTTCGCGCACGACGATGATCGCCGTGATCCACCACGGCAGCAGCCCGATGAGGTTCAGCCCGACCAGCGCGCCGATCATCAGCGCCTTGTCGGCGATGGGGTCGGCGATCTTGCCGAAGTCGGTGACCAGATTCCGGCTGCGCGCCAGATCGCCGTCGATCTTGTCGGTGATCATCAGCAACGCGAACACCCCGAAGGACCACCAGCGCCACCCGGCATCGTCGCCGCCGTCCTTGAGCAGCAGCCACAGGAAGACGGGCACGCCGAGGATGCGCAGCACGGTGAGCGCATTCGGCAGGTTCCAGTTGGAGGGGGCGGCGTCCGCGGCGGGACGGGTCTGATCGGTCACGCGGACAACACTACCGTCGAATGCCGCGCGCATTGGCCGGGCCTCCCCGCCACCTACCGCCGCCGTAGACTTCCGGCATGACCATCTACGCCGTGTCCTACCGCTACGACCCCGCCAACCCCCGCATCGCGGAGGTGCGCCCCGACCACCGCGCATTCATCGCAGGGCTCAAGGACGAGGGCGCGATCATCGGATCCGGCCCCCACCCCGACGCCGAAGGCGGGGCGCTCATCGTCATCAGGCTCGATGACGACCAGGACCCCGCCTCCGTGATGGACGCGGATCCGTTCCACGTCCAGGGCGTTGTCGATGACCGGTCGATCCGGGAATGGAATCCGGTCATCAACATCTGGGACTAGACCCGGCCGGGCCCGCGCCCGCCGCTGCCGTCGTCCGCGGTGCCCGGCTCGGGCGCCGGGTCGTCGTCACGCGAACGCGCATTGCGGCCCACCGCGGTCGCACCCGCGGAGATGTCCTCGTGCTCCTCGTCGTGGCCCGTCCACCGGGCCGGGGCGACGCCGCCCATGTTCTCGTCGCGCTTGTTCTTCAGCCACGACGCGACGACGGTGACCACCAGAACACCGACGATGACGGCCAGCGACGTCCAGGTGCTGATCTCCGGGACCTTCACGTCCTCGCCGCCGTTGATGAAGAACAGGTTGTTCTCGTGCAGCGCGTGCAGGAACAGCTTGATGGCGATGAAGCCCAGGATGATGCCCAGGCCGTAGGCCAGGTACACCAGGCGGTCGAGCAGGCCGTCGAGCAGGAAGTACATCTGGCGCAGGCCCATCAGCGCCAGGGCGTTGGCCGTGAAGACGATGTAGGGCTCGTTGGTCAGCCCGAAGATCGCGGGGATCGAGTCGAACGCGAACATGATGTCCACGAAGCCGATGGCCACCAGCGCCACCGCCAGCGGCGTGAAGAACCGCTTGCCGTCGATGCGCGCGGTGAGCTTGTCCTTGTTGTAGCTGGTGGACAGCGGGACGATCTTGCGCAGCCACTTGATGATGGCCATGTCGTTCGGATCGGTCTCCGGCTTGTCCGCGGCCTCGTCCCACACCGTCTTGATCGCCGTGTACAGCAGGAAAATGGCGAACAGGTAGAAGATGTCCGACCACGCGTTGATCACGGCCGCACCGATGAGGATGAACACCGTGCGGAAGACCAGCGCCATGGCGATGCCGAACAGCAGCACCTTCTGCTGGTACTTGCGCGGGATCTTGAACGCGCCGATGATCAGCGCGAACACGAACAGGTTGTCCACGCTCAGCGCCTTTTCGGTCACGTAGCCGGACAGGAACTCCACGCCCCGCTCGTGGTCCCAGAACAACCAGATGAACCCGCCGAACAGCAGGGCCAGGACCACGTAGAAGGCGGTCCAGCCGCCGGCCTCCTTGAGCGTCGGCTCATGGGGCGTGCGGACGTGGGCGTAAAAGTCGAATGCGATGAAGCCCAGGACGATCACGATGGTGATGGCCCAGACGTAAAAGGGTACGTGCACGAAAAGTGCTCCTCCGGTTGGTCGGCAAATAACCGGAGGTCTCTCCCACCTCACGACGTTCGTCGGCCGATGGTGCCGGGGAAGCCGCGGTGCCCGCCATCACGGCGCGCACCCGATTCCCGTGTTGACGACGGCCATCGCGGTGAAAATCCGGGGATACTCCCCTCCACGGCGCACCACTGTACACGGGGCGCGCCGCCGCGTCCTACGCCATGCCCTCCGTCGGCTCGGCGTCGACGACGTTCGCGTCGTCGTCGGTGGGCGCGTCGGCCGGGTCGGCGCCGCGGATCATCCAGATGATGGTCTCCAGCTCCTCCGGCTTGACCAGCACCTCGCGGGCCTTCGAGCCCTCCGACGGGCCGACGACGCCGCGGGTCTCCATGAGGTCCATGAGGCGGCCGGCCTTGGCGAAGCCGATGCGCAGCTTGCGCTGCAGCATCGACGTCGAGCCGAACTGCGAGGTGACCACCAGCTCGACGGCCTGCACCAGGTCCTCGAGGTCGTCGCCGATGTCCGGGTCGATGTTCTTGACGGCCTCGGCCGACTTGTCCTCGGTGACGCCCTCGGTGTAGTCCGGCTCGGCCTGGTCCTTGCACGCCTCGACGACGGCCTGGATCTCCTCGTCGGTGACGAACGCGCCCTGCAGACGGCGGGGCTTGCCCGCGCCCTGCGGGATGAACAGCGCGTCGCCCATGCCGATGAGCTTCTCGGCGCCGCCCTGGTCCAGGATGACGCGCGAGTCGGTCAGCGACGACGTGGCGAACGCCAGACGCGACGGCACGTTGGTCTTGATCAGGCCGGTGACCACGTCGACCGACGGGCGCTGCGTCGCCAGCACCAGGTGGATGCCGGCGGCGCGGGCCTTCTGGGTGATGCGGACGATGGCGTCCTCGATGTCGCGCGGAGCGGTCATCATCAGGTCGGCGAGCTCGTCGACGACGCACACGATGTACGGGTACGGGCGGTACTCGCGCTCGGAGCCGAGCGGGGCGGTGATCTCGCCGGACTTGACCTTGCGGTTGAAGTCCTTGATGTGGCGCACGCGGGTGGACTTCATGTCCATGTACCGCTGCTCCATCTCCTCCACCAGCCACTGCAGGGCCGCAGCGGCCTTCTTGGGCTGGGTGATGATGGGCGTGATCAGGTGCGGGATGCCCTCGTAGGGGGTCAGCTCGACCATCTTCGGGTCGACGAGGATCAGCCGCACCTCCTCCGGGGTGGCGCGGGTGAGCATGGACACGAGCATGGAGTTGACGAACGCCGACTTGCCCGAGCCGGTGGAGCCGGCGACGAGCAGGTGCGGCATCTTCTGGATCGAGTGGCTGACGAACTCGCCCTCAATGTCCTTGCCCAGGCCGATGAGCATCGCGTCGTCGTTGGCCACGGTCTTCGGGGCCTCGAGGACGTCGGCCAGGCGCACCATCTCGCGATCGTTGTTGGGCACCTCGATGCCGACGGCCGACTTGCCCGGGATGGGCGCCAGCAGTCGCACGTTGTCGGTGGCCACCGCGTAGGCGATGTTGGACTGCAGGTTGGTGATCTTGGAGACCTTCACGCCCGGGCCCAGCGCGATCTCGTAGCGCGTGACCGTCGGGCCGCGGGAGAACCCGGTGACCTGCGCGTCGATGTTGAACTCCGCGAAGACGTCGGTGATCGCCTCGATCATCCGGTCGTTGGTCGCGGTGCGGGTCTTCGGCGGCTCGCCCTGGACCAGCAGGTTGGTCGACGGCAGGCGGTAGCCCTCCGTCGCCGAGGTCCGTGCGGGCACGGCCGCGGTTTTCGGCTCGGTCTCGGACTTCGGCGTCGAGGCGGGGATCGCCGAGGCGTCGATGCCGGACCGCGCCGCGATGGCGTCCATCTGTCGCCGGGTCGCCGCGGAGACGGCATCGTCCTTCGCGGCAGCATTCGGCTCGGCGGCATCGTGCTCGACGTCGTCATGCTTGACGACGCCCACGTCCCCGTCCTTCACCGCGGGCATCTGATCGGTGTCGGCGGTGTCGTGGGAGGCGGGATCGCGGGAAACTTGAGTCGTGCGGGCGGTTGCCGCCGTGTCGCGCGGCGCCCGGGCCTTGGAAGCGGCGGTGGCCTCATCGTCGATGGTGAGCTGGCGCGTACGGGTGTCGTCGCCGCGACCGGCCACCTCGGCCGAGTCGCCGTCGTCGAGCAGGTCGTAGAGGTTGTCCTCCGCCGGAGCCGACCGATCGGCGGCACGGGAACCGCGCTTGGGCGCCGCCGTACGGCGGCGGGCGCGGGGACGAGGAGCCGGCGTCGTGGGGGCGTCGTCCGAGTAGCCGTCGGAATACCCGCCGTCAACGTCGTTGGCGTACTCGTCGTGACGCTCGGGACCGTCGGGGCCGTCGTAGGCCTCGGCGCGCTCGTCGAGGATGCCGTCGATGCCGGCATAGCGGTCGTCGGGGTCGACGGCGTCGTCGTCGGCGGTTCGGCCGCTGCCGACGCGGCCCGACCAGGCGCCGAGGTTGAGGTACTCCCCGACCACGTCGACGAGCTGCCGCACGGTCGTGCCGCTGAGCAGCAGTGCACCGTAGAAGATCACGCCGAACAGCAGGATCACCGCGACCCACGGGGTGAAACCGGCGGCCAGCGGGGTGCCGATGTATCCGCCGATGGCACCGCCGGCGGCCCGGCGGCCCTCCCAATCGGCGGGGCGGCCCGAACCGATGTGGACGATGGCGAGCATGCCGCCGGCGATGAGGCCGGCGCCCAGGCCGGCCGCAGAGAAGCGCTCCCGCGGCGGCACGTTGCCCAGCATCATCATCACGGCGAGGATGCCCAGGACGACGGGGAGCACGTGGGCGCCCACGCCGATGAGCGTGCGGAACAGCGTCTCCACCAGATCGCCGACCGGGCCCGCCAAGGAGAACCAGGTCGCGCCGGCGAGGATGATCGCCAACGCGAGGACGAGCAGTGCGGCGCCGTCGCGCCCGCCCTCGATGGCCGGGTCCTCCGGCGTCACGTCACCGTCGGACGGGCCACGGGATCCGGCGCCCTTCGGCGCACCCGACCGCCCGCGGCCGGTGGCCGCGGGCGGATCGATATCGTCGTAGCCATCGGCCTTCTTGCGCCGCTTGGGCCGGGAGTCAACCGGTGCGGCTTGATCGGCGGCGTCGTATCCGTCCGCCGCCGTGCCGCGCCGCTTTCCCTTGCCGGCCTTCATCCGCGCATCCTCCGCGCCATGGTCCTCCATCACATTTCCACCGGCCGTACCACGGCCACGGCCACCGCCGCCGCCGAGCCTGCGGGCCACTCCCGCCACGCCCCGGGCCGTCTGGGACCACGCCCCGGACAGCCCCTCCCCGACCGCGCGGTACGCGCTGCCGGTGCGCTCGAAGTCATCGCCGTACCGGTCGCCATAGCCGTCGTCCATGCGTCGGGTCGCGGCACGGGTGGAGCGGGCGTCCGCGGGCCGACGCGCCGGACCGCGCGAGGTGGGGCGCGTCCGGGGGCTGCGGGTACGGCTGGTGGCTGACATGTGCACCACCCTAGTAGGTTTTCGTCCCTATTTTCACATCAGTCACACGCGTGTCAGTTAGGCGCAACCTCTCGGCTGCGGCGGCGTGCGCAGCCGCTCGACCGTCAGATGGCCAGGTGCACCACGCCGGACTCGTCGCCGTCGATGTCCACCTTGGCCTCGTCGCGCCCGAACAGCCACAGGACGAGTTCTCCGGGATCGCCCTTGACCGTCACGGTCGGGGCCCCCGACGCCGCCCGGTCCACCGGGGTCGACGCCGCGCCATCATCGCGGACGAGCACGACCGTCGACGTGGAATCCCGCAGCATGCGCCGCGACATCGTCGTCGCGATGCGCCACAGGTCCCGGCGGCCCGCCGGCGACAACTCGCGCGGCTCCCACCCCTCGCGGGCGCGGCGGACGTCCTCGTGGTGCACGAAATTCTCCGCGGCGTTGACCAACTGGTCCGCCCACCGCATCGGGTTCCACACCGGGGCACCGTCCGCCCACGTGTCCACCAGCTCATCGAAGGGCTTCGCCTCGTACTCGGCGGTCACCTTCTCCAACCGCTCCTTCAGCGCCGGCACGAACATGCCGCCCGCCGCATCGGGGCGGTTCTCGCGGAGCACCAGGTGCACCGCCAGATCACGCGTGGTCCAGCCCTCGCACAACGTCGGGGCGTCCGGGCCGACCTCCCGGAAAAGGTCCGCCAGCTGTCGTCGTTCTTCCTGCGAGAATGTCATGGCCGCCAGTGTACGGGCGCCACCTCAACCGATGCAGGGCCCGCAGATCGATGCTGGGCCCGCCACGCCGCTCATCGGGCCCGACGGGGAGCGCCACGCGACGACGACGCCCCTTCCGGCGGCGGGGCCGAAAGGGGCGTCGTCAAGCACGACCGGTCCGGGAGCCGGACCGGCCCGAAAGCTACAGGCTCTCGCGCGTGCCATCCACGTCATCGTCGGAGACGGCGTCGCCGGACTCCGAGGACATGGGCACGATGGTCGGGACGATCATCGGGCTGCGGCGGTACTTCTGGTTGATCATCTTCTCCGCGCGGCGGCGGACCTCCTGCGCCATGCGGTACGGGTTGTTCTCGCCCGAACCGGCCAGGTCGAACATGGTCTCGTCGACCAGCTTCTCCACCTCGGCCAGGACCTCCTTGACGTCGTCGGAGAAACCGCGGGCCTGGGCGCGGGGCTTCTCCAGCGGACGGCCGGTGCGGTTGTCGATGACGGAGGTGACCGTGATCAGGCCACCCTCGCGCATCTCCGCGCGATCGGCGAGGACGTCGGCGTCGACGTCGCCCATCGACGTGCCGTCGACGTAGAGCTGGCCGACCGGCACCTGGCCGGCGACGCGGGCGCGGCCGTCGACGAGGTCGACGACGACGCCGTTCTGCGCCAGCACCACGTTCTCCGCCGGCACGCCGGTGGAGATGGCCAGATCCTTGTTGGCGCGCAGGTGGCGCCACTCGCCGTGGACCGGCATCGCGTTGGACGGGCGCACCGCGTTGTACAGGAACAGCAGCTCGCCCGAGTAGCCGTGGCCGGAGGTGTGCACCTTCGCGTCGCGCGAGGTGACGACCTTCGCGCCGATCTGCGCGAGCATGTTGAGGACGCCGAAGACGGCCTCCTCGTTGCCCGGCACCAGCGACGAGGACATGATGATCAGATCGCCGTCGCGGACGGTGATCTGGCGGTGCTCGCGGCGGGCCATGCGGCTCAGCGCCGCCATCGGCTCACCCTGCGTGCCCGTGGTGACCAGCACGACCTTGTGCGGGGCCATGCGGGACGCCTCGTTCATCTCGACGATCGTGCCGCGCGGGGCGGTGAGCAGGCCGAGCTCTTCGGCGATGCGCATGTTGCGGATCATCGAGCGGCCGTTGAACGCCACCTTGCGGTTGGCGGCCACGGCGGCGTCGATGACGGCCTGGACGCGGTACACGTTCGACGCGAAGGCGGCGAAGATGACGCGCTGCTTGGCCTCGGTCACCAGACGGCGCAGCGTCGGGATGATGTCCGCCTCGGACTCGGACACGCCCGGGGTGGTCGCGTTGGTCGAGTCGCACAGGAACAGGTCGACGCCCTCGTCGCCCAGACGGCTCAGGGCCGGCAGGTCGGTGGGGCGGTTGTCCGGCGGAGTCTGGTCCAGCTTGATGTCGCCCGTGTGGACGACCAGGCCGGCGCCGGTCTTGATGGCCACGCCCAGGCACTCCGGGATGGAGTGGTTGACCGCGAAGAAACGCAGGTCGAACGGGCCGCGCTGGAGGCGGTCCTGCTCGTTGACCTCGACGGTCTTCGGGCGGATGCGGTGCTCCTGCAGCTTCGCCTGGATCAGCGCCAGGGTGAAGCGCGACGCGATGACGGGGATGTCGCCCCGCTGCTTGAGCATCCACGGGATGGCGCCGATGTGGTCCTCGTGGCCGTGGGTGACCACGAGCGCCTCGACGCGATCCCACTTGCCCTCCATGTAGGAGAAGTCCGGGAGGATCAGGTCGACGCCCGGCTCATCCGAGCTCGGGAACAGCACGCCGCAGTCGACGATGAGCAGGCGTTCCTTGTACTCGAAGACCGTCATGTTGCGGCCGATCTCCGAGATGCCGCCCAGCGCGACGATGCGCAGGCCGTCCTTCGGGGCCTTCGGCGGCTCCGCCAGGCGCTGGGTCAGATCCGCACCCTGCATGGACTGGACGACGTTGCGGCGGTTGCGATTGCCTCCGCGGCCACCGCCCTTGTTGCCGCCGCTCTGGCCACCCTGGCCCTGGCCGCCGCGGCCACCGCGGTTGCCGTTGCCGTTGCCGTTGCCGCCGTTGTTGCCATTGTTGTTCTGGCCGCCGCGGCCGCCACGGCCACCTCGGCCGCCGCGCCCACCGCGGTTGGAGCCGCCGGAACGGCCCTGACCGGAGTCGCGGTCGTTCTTCTGCTCGTTGCGGGCCTCGTTCTTGGCCTCACCGTTGCCGGCGTTCTTCGAGTCGTTCTTGGCGGCGTTGCCGCCGTCGTTCTTCGGCGCCGGGGACTCGGCGCGGGCGATCTCCGCCTCCTGCGGCGGTCCGGCCTTGCGGACGACCTTGCGGGGGCGGTTGCGATTCTCGCTCACTTAAAGGACACCGGCCTCTCGCAAGTCGGAAGCGAGCAGATCGAGCTGCTCGGGGGTCGGGTAAATCTGAGGCAAACGGGGTTCTCCTGTCTGAATGCCCTGCAGCTGCAAAGCTGCCTTGGCGAAGCTCACCCCGCCCAGGCGGCCCTGGGCGCGGAAAAGCGGGGTCATGGAAGCGTGGGTCTCGCGGGCGGCATCGAGCCGGCCGGCGTCGAACTGGTCGCGCAGGTCGGCGAGCTTGCGGGGCGCGGCGTGGCCGATGACGGAAATGAAGCCGGAGGCGCCGATGGACAGCCACGGCAGATTCACGACGTCGTCACCCGAGTACCAGGCCAAATCCGAATTGGCGATGATGTGCGCCGCCGAACCGAGGTCGCCCTTGGCGTCCTTCACGGCGGTGATGCGGGGGTGCTCCGCGAGACGGAAAAGAGTGTCCGTTTCAATCGGGATGACCGAGCGCGGCGGAATGTCGTACAGGCAGACCTCCAGGTCCGTCGCGTCCGCGACGGCCGTGAAGTGCCGGTAGATGCCTTCCTGGCTCGGCTTCGAGTAATACGGCGTAACCACCAGAAGGGAGTCCGCGCCCGCGTCGGCCGAGGCCTTGGCGAGCTCGATGGACGATGCGGTGTCGTTGGTGCCCGCTCCCGCGACCAGCTTGACGGAATCGCCGAGCTCGGCGCGCACGGCGCGCAGCAGCTCCAGCTTTTCTTCCGTGGAGGTGGTCGGGGACTCGCCGGTGGTGCCGGCGAGGATGAGCGAATCGCAGCCGTTGTCCGTCAGATGCCCGGCCAACCGCACGCCTGCATCGACGTCCAGGGCGCCGTCCGCGTCAAACGGGGTCACCATGGCGACGGCGACGGTGCCGAAGGCATCGACGCCTCGGTTCGAAGCGAATCCAGTGGTCATTGTTGAGAGGGTACCTGTTCTGTGTCGCTGTACGGGGCATTGCCCCGGCTTATCCTTCAAATGCGTACGGGCTCGACGCGACGACGGAACCGTCGCGGAGGCGGCTGACCTCGAAATCGCCGAACGCCGTGGGGGCCGCCTGCTGCAGTTCGCGCAGGCACGCCACCGCCAGGGCCCGGATCTCCGAATCCGCATGTTCCGTGGCCCGCATTCCTATGAAATGCCGCCACGAACGGTAGTTACCGGTGACCACGATACGTGTTTCCGTGGCGTTGGGCAGGACCGCGCGCGCGGCCTGGCGCGCCTGTTTGCGGCGCAGCAGGGCGTTGGGCTCGTCCGCCCACTTCTCCTCCAGCGCGTCGAGCAATTCCTGGTAGGCGAAGCGCGACTGGTCCACGACGCCCTCGAACAGCGCCAGCAGCTCCGGGTCCTCGGAGATCGCCGCGGGCGCGACCACGCGGTTGGCGGTGTCGGGGACGAACCGCTGCGACAACTGCGAGAAGGAGAAGTGGCGGTGCCGCGTCAGCTCGTGCGAGCACGACCGCGACAGCCCGCGCACGTAGATCGACGCCGACGCGTGCTCGAACAAGCTGGTGTGGCCCACTTCGAGCACGTGGCGCAGGTATCCCTGATTCGTCGCGGTCCTCGGGTTGGGCTTGTCCCACGTTTCGTAGCAGGCCCGGCCGGCGAACTCGATGAGCGCTTCGCCGCCGTCGGCGTCGGTGCCCCAGTCGATGTCGTCGGGCGCTGCGAACTGCGTGGAAGCGATGAGCTGCGCGCTCAATCCCACGATCTCGGACATGTCGGCGCCCTTACAGTCCCAGGTAGGACTCGAGGCCGACGGTCAGCCCCTCGTGCCCGGCGATCTTGCGCACACCGACGAGGACGCCCGGCACGAAGGACGTGCGCGAGTACGAGTCCTGCTTGATGGTCAGGGACTGCCCCTCGGTGCCGAAGATGACGGTCTCGTGAGCGACGGTGCCGGTCATGCGCACCGCGTGGACCGGCACGCCCTCGACGTCGGCTCCGCGGGAGCCGTCGAGGGACTGTTCGGTGGCGTCGGGCTGGGCGCCCATCCCCGCTTCACGACGGGCCCGCGCGATTCCCTCCGCGGTGTGGATCGCGGTTCCGGACGGGGCGTCCTTCTTGTGCGGATGATGCATCTCGATGACCTCGGCCGACTCGAAGTACGGGGCCGCGATCTCGGAGAAGCGCATGGTCAGCACCGCCGAGATGGCGAAGTTCGGCGCGATGAGGACGTTGGCCTTGCGGCCCTCCTCCCCGGCGTCGATCCACGCGCGGACCTGGTCGAGGCGCTCCGGGGTGAAACCGGTGGTGCCCACGACGGCGTGGATGCCGTTGGCCAGGCAGTACTCCAGGTTCCCCATGACCGCGTCGGGCTGGGTGAAGTCGACGATGACCTCGGCCCCGGCCTCCGACAGCGCCGACAGGTCGTCGCCGGCGTCGAGCGACGCGACGAGGTCCAGATCGTCGGCGGCCTCGACGGCCTCGCAGATGGTCGATCCGACCTTGCCCTTGGCGCCGAGCACGCCGACCTTGATGTTGCCCATGTTCTCCTGGCTCTCCCCTCGTCGCGGGCGCGATCGCGCCCGCTCGTCTTTAGTTCAGCTCTTGTCGTGCATCTCTTACCGTGCACCCACTCTAGGCCGCGTGCGCCGGAGTTCGCGCCGACCCGCCGTTTCCCGGCGCCGGGATCGACCGACTGGCATTGCCGGTGACATGGGCGTATGTTGATCCGGTTCACCGCGCACGCGCCACCCGGATTCGTCGCGCGGTCATCAGTTTCATCGGGCGCCGCCCGCGGGCACCATCCCCGCCGCGCCCGCCGCACAGGCCTCCCGGCGTATCCCGGGGAAAGGAGTGGCGCATGTCCAGCGCCGAGCGCACCCACACCGGCAGCCCGCAATCGTCCGGCACCGCGCCTTCGTCGGGTGCGGAGTCGCCTGCCGGCGGCGGCGAGTCCGCCCCTGCGCGGGGCCGCACCCCGTACATGGCCATCTACGTCCTGTTGGCGGCCGCGTTCATCGCGATCCTCAACGAGACCGTCATGAGCGTCGCCATCCCGGTGATCAAGACCGACCTCGACATCACGGCGACGCTGGCGCAGTGGGTCACCACCGCCTTCCTGCTCACCATGGCCGTGGTCATCCCCGTCACCGGCTTCCTCATCTCCAAGCTGACGCTGCGCCAGATGTTCCTGGTCTCCCAGGGCCTGTTCGTGGCGGGAACGCTCATAGGCGCGCTGTCGCCGACGTTTGCAGTGGTCATTCTGGGCCGCGTGATCCAGGCCGTGGGCACGGCGATCCTCCTGCCGCTGCTCATGACCACCGTGCTGCGCCTGGTCCCGGAGGACAAGCGCGGGACGATGATGGGCAACCTGTCCATCGTCATCGCCGTGGCCCCCGCCGTCGGCCCGACGGTGTCCGGGTTCATTCTCAAGCTGGCCTCCAACAACTGGCACATGCTCTTCTGGACGATGCTGCCCATCGGCATCGTCGTCCTCATCGTGGGCACCGCACTGCTCCCCTCCTTCGGCGAGCGATCCGACAAGCGCATCGACCTTCTCTCCGTCGTCCTGTCCGCCATCGGTTTCGGCGTCACGGTCTACGGCCTGTCCCTGGTCGGCGCGGACGCCGGCGCGATGCTGTGGATCACCCTGGGCATCGGCCTGACGTCCCTGGTGCTGTTCGGGCTGCGCCAGATCCGCCTGGCGCGCACGGATTCGGCGCTGCTGGATCTGCGGGTGTTCCGCACGAAGAGCTTCGCCATCTCCACGGCCATCCTCTCCATCGGCATGCTGGCGATGTTCGGCGTCATCATCATCCTCCCGCTCTACCTGGCGCTGCGCGGCGTCGAGGTCCTCACCATCGGCCTGATGCTCATGCCCGGCCCGCTGGTGATGGGCCTGATGGGCCCGATCGTCGGGCGCCTCTACGACAAGGTCGGGCCGCGCCCGCTGGTTCCCCCGGGAGCCGTGCTGGTCACCCTCGGCGTCCTCGGCCTGGCGATGATGGGCATGAACACCCCTCTGTGGTGGATCGTCGCCGCGCACATCGTGCTGGAGATCGGCCTGGGCCTGCTGTTCACCCCGCTGTTCACGTGGGGCCTGGGCGACCTGCCGCAGAAGCTGTACCCGGACGGCTCCGCGGTGGTCAACACCCTGCAGCAGGTGTTCGGCGCGGTGGGCACCGCGGCGTTCGTCGCCATCGCCGCCGCGGCGACGGCGACCATGACCACGTCCGCCACCCCGGCCATCGACGAGACCATCAACGGCTACCGCATCGCACTGTGGGTCGGCGTCGGCTTCGGCGTGATCACCATCGCCCTGTCCACCCAGGTCAAGCGCACCCGCAAGCGCGTCGAGCTGGAATAGTCCCGCGGGGCAACTGAACCGCGCGATCTTTCCGCCTCAGCCACCCAGCGCCCGCCGCGCGCCCATCCGCGCCTGGCCGAGATCGGAGTTGAAGCCCGCGTCGCAGCCGTGCCTGAACGCGTCGCCGTCGAGCCGCGCCTTCGAAGACGTGTGCCGGAGGAACGGGTAGCGGCGGCGCATCTCGTCCCGCGCCCGCTGCGCATCATCCTTGAGCACCAGCGACGCGCTCCCGCCGGCGGGGCGCCGCTGTGCATCGAGGTCCGCCCGCTGCGCCGCGCCTCGCTCCAGCTCGGCCAGACGATCGCCGACGACAGTGGCGAATCCCACCATGTACGACCGGCGCCACCGGGCCGTCCGCGCCGAATCCCCCGCCCGCAGCCTGGCCGCGCCGGCGAGCATGTGCGGGCACAGCATGGAAAACAGCAGCTGC
The DNA here is from genome assembly GCF_042725215.1 of Corynebacterium sp. NPDC060344. Lineage (NCBI taxonomy): Bacteria > Bacillati > Actinomycetota > Actinomycetes > Mycobacteriales > Corynebacteriaceae > Corynebacterium > Corynebacterium sp. NPDC060344. The sequence goes on from NZ_JBHXCS010000001.1 coordinate 202,027, forward strand.
ACGCGCTCGACGTGCCGCGCGGCCCCGATCAGCGTGCCCCGGTCCGCGCCCCGGCCCATCCCGCGGCCACCGGTGGCGCCGCCGCCGGACCACAGCACGACCTCGCAGTGCAGCGCCCGCGCCAGCGCATTGAGCAGGCCGATCTGCTGGCGCTGGTACGCGCCAGACATGTCCAGCTCCACCACCTTCATCGCCGCACCGGCATCCGACGGATCCCCCAGCTTGGCCGGATCCAGCCCGTACTGCGCGATCAGCGCGAAGGCCTTGTCGCGGAACACGTCGCCCTCCGGCGTCCCCTCCCGGTCCGTCGCCTGATTGAGCAGCTTGCGCACCTTCTCGCGGATATCTCCCCGCATCGATCCCATCCGAACCAGCCCCCTTCGGCGCGGCCCCTCGACCGCCCCATCGTTCGCGCCCGCCCCGACCCCGGAGCAGTCGCACTCGTTTTCGATTCGCCCGCGATGCTACGCCATCGAACGGACCTTCGCATGCGGAAGAGCCCCGCTCCCTCACTTCGAGGTCACGGGGCTCCTTTTCGCGCCGGCCAGCTGGTGGCCGGGCGCACGATCACGCGATCACGCGGTCACGCGGTCATGCGCTCATGCGCTCATTCAACCCGCTCGGCACCATCCGACGGCACCGCCACGAGGAACTCCGGCGGCCGGAACCCGGCTTCCGCATACGCCCCGGCGATGGCGTCGGCGACGGCCCGCACGTGCGCCGGATCGAGCAGGGCGATGGCGCTGCCGCCGAATCCCCCGCCCGTCATCCGGGCGCCGACGGCACCGTGCTCCATGGCCGTGTCCACCGCCAGATCCAGCTCGGGGCAGGTGACCTCGTAGTCGTCGCGCAGCGAGGCGTGGCTCGCGCACATCGACTCGCCGAACGCGGCCATGTCGCCCGCCCGCAGCTGCTCGATCGCCGTGGCCGTCCGCTCGATTTCGGAGACGACGTGGCGCACGCGCTTGACGACGACCCGCTCCCACTCATCGGCGTCCGCGCCATTCGGGACGTTGGACCGGGCCCACTCTGCGGCGGACGATGTGGCGTCGTCAAGCTCCCTCAGGGACCCGACGCCCAAGCCTTCCGTCACCGCATCGATGACCCCGCGGCGCGAGGCGTACTGCCCGTCGGCGAGGAAATGCGGGGCCTTGGTGTCGATGACCAGGATGGCCAGGTCATGCGCCGGAAGATCGCACGGGACCTGCACGGCCGAATCGTCGGCGTAGTCGATGGCCAGGGCATTGCCCGTCTGCCCGAACAGCGAGATGCGCTGGTCCAGGCCGCCGGTCGAGGCGCCCACGACGTCGTTCTCCGCGCTGATGCACGCGGCGACCAGGGCTGCGCGGACCTCGTGGCCGAACTCGTCGTCCGGGCCGCCGATCGGGCCGACCGTGAGCTCGTAGGCGGCCAGCGCCGCCGAGCACTCGAGCGCGGCCGAGCTGGACAGCCCGCCGCCGATCGGGACGTCGGAGACCACGGCGATGTCGAATCCGCCCAGGTCCCGCGGCAGAAGGCCCGCCTCCTGCTGCGCCCAGATCGAGCCGACGACGTAGCCGGTCCAATTCTTCGGCTTGCCGGGGCCGACCTCGTCGACGCCGATCTCCACGATCTGGGGATCATCGCCGCCCATCGACGACACCAGGCGGTACTTCCGGTCCTCGCGGGGCGACACCGCCACCCACGTGCGCTGCGACAGCGCGAAGGGCAGGCAGATGCCGCCGGCGTAGTCGACGTGCTCGCCGATGAGGTTCACGCGGCCCGGCGCCGCCCACACGCCGGCGGGCGCGGCGTCGAACGCCTTCTTGAACAGCACCGCCGCATCGGCCGCGCCGGTGGCGTCGTCGCGCGTCGGCGACCACTTCGCGCCGCCGATCTCGCGGAAGCGGTCGGCGATGCGCTCCGGGGTCGTATCCGAGATCCACGCGCCCTGGCCCGACTCCGAGCCGGCGAGGAACTTCATGCGCCCCGGCGACCGCATCATCGAGTACAGCTGCAGGTGCAGCCGGCCGTGCTCGCGGTCCTCGCCCACCGGCGCCTGATTCCACGACGCGATGTACGGGGTGCGCTCGACGCCCTCGAAGAACCGGTCCATGCGGCCCAGCAGATCGAGATACATGCGGGTCAGCTCATCCTTTTCGTCATCGGTGAGCGCCGCGAAATCCGGCACGTCCCGATTGGCCATGAGCATGACCTCCACCGGCCACTTCGCCGCGGCCGGGACGAACGCCGTGAAGTGCTCGCCCTCGGCGACGATCCTGCGGCCCGAGCGCTTCTCGGCGGCCAGGACGTCATCGAAAAGCGAACGGCCCGTCTCGGCGCGGTGCGCCTTGGCCTGCTGCGCGATCGACGCCGCGCGCGCAGGCAGGTACGGGTACGAGTAGATCTGCCCGTGCGGGTGCTGCAGCGTGACGCCGATTTCCTTGCCGCGGTTCTCGAACGGGAACACCAGGCGCACGCCGTCGATGGCCGACAGCTCGCGCGTGCGGTGCGCCCACGCCTCCACCACCGTGCGGGCACGGTGGTACGGCAGATCGCGGAAGGTGGAGGTGACGTCCGGGGTGAAGCAGACGACCTCGCAGCGGGCCAGGGCCGGGCGGCGCGGGAAGAGCTCCTCGCCGTCGACCTCGACCGCGAAGTCATCCGGGACGTCCATGTGCACCGACAGCGACGGGAAGCGGTTCTCGAAGACCACGACGTCATAATCGTCGGCGGGGATCTCCGTGGGCAGCTCCCCCGGCTTCGTCGGCGCCAGCGGGTTCTCGTTGGCCGGCGGCATGAACGTGCGGTTCATGCGGTGAGCGGCGTAGACGTTCCATTCCCCGGTGAGGGGATCGCGGCGCAGCTCGGACTCCGTCACCGCCTCCGGCAGCGTGCGGTCGTCGACGGTCTTGCGGGTGCTGCGGCCGGCGACGAAATCGGGTTCGTCGTCGAAGTAGATCAGCTCGCGGCCGTCGGCAAGCGTCATCCGCGTGGTGGAGAAGGGATGGGCGGTCATGGTGGGCTACGCCTCCTTCACGGCATCGCGGTGATGCGGGTCGTCGTGCGCGGCGGCCGGGGCCTCCGCATCGGCGGGCACGATGATCGGGCGGACCTTCGCCCAGATGAGGAACACGGCCGCCGAGGCGACGAGTGCCAGGCCGGTCCACGTGTTGTAGGACGCGTCCTTGGGCAGGCCCGTGTCCGGGTTCATGCCCGGGTCGAGCAGGAACGCGGCGATCAGCAGGACGATCCCGTAGATGCCCAGCAGTGCGCCGATGATGTTGCGAACGTCGAAGGCACCGGCGGCCTTCTTGTTGGACGTGATGTTGCTCATGTCAGTCACTCCTAGGCGAACACGATGTTGAGGACGATGACCATGGCCATGCACAGGATGCCCAGGGGCACGGTGCGCTGGTACCACGGCAGCGTCGCTTCGTTGGCGTCGGTGAGGTTTTCCTTCGGGGTCACCGACTTGACGAAGCCGACGAGCTCATGGTCGGGCTTCGGCTTGGTGACCAGCGAAACGAGGATGGAGAAGACGATGTCCACCACGAAGGCGACGGACGCGGCGACGAACGCGGTGCCCTGGCCCGGGAGGTTGAACACGCCGGCGGTGGCGTCGGTGAAGGTGGAGATGTACCAGTAGACGACCGCGGACAGCGTACCGAGCACCAGGCCCACCCAACCGGCGGTCGGGGTCATGCGCTTCCAGAACATGCCCAGGATGAAGGTGGCGAACAGCGGGGCGTTGAAGAAGCCGAACAGCGTCTGCAGGTAGTCCATGACGTTGCCGAAGTTGTTCGCGATCAGGGCGGTGAACACCGCGATGAGGGCGGCGGCGACGGTGGCCCAGCGGCCGAACTTCAGGTAGAAGTCGTCGTGCTTGCCCTTGATCACGTACGTTTCGACGATGTCGTAGCTGATGACCGTGTTGAACGCCGAGATGTTGGCGGCCATGCCGGCCATGAACGCGGCGAGCAGGCCCGCGATGGCGACGCCGAGCAGGCCGTTGGGCAGCAGATCGCGCATCAGGTACAGGATCGCGTCATTCGGCGCGGCGGACTGGTTCATGATCGGCGTGACGGTCGCCGCGGCGATCATGCCGGGGATGACGACGATGAACGGCACGAACATCTTGGGGAACGCGCCGATGATCGGGGTCTTGCGGGCCGCGGACAGCGAATCGGCGGCCATGGAGCGCTGGACCTCGACGAAGTTGGTGGTCCAGTAGCCGAAGGACAGCACGAAGCCGAGGCCGAAGGTCAGGCCGATGACGGAGACGATCGGGTTGTCGAAGCCCGAGATGTCGGTGCCGGGCCAGGTGTGGAAGTGCGACTCGGCGGCGAGCGAGGCCTTCAGGCCGCTCCAGCCGCCGACGTTGTGCAGGCCGATGAGCGTCAGCGGCAGCAGCGCGGCGATGATGACGAAGAACTGCAGCACCTCGTTGTAGATGGCCGCGGACAGGCCGCCGAGGGTGATGTAGGACAGCACGATGACGGCGGCGACGATGAGGGTGACCCACAGCGGCCAGCCGAGCAGCGAGTTGACCACCTTGGCCAGCAGCAGCAGGTTGATGCCGGCGATGAGCAGCTGGGCGACGGCGAAGGAGATCGCGTTGACCAGGTGCGCGCCGGGGCCGAAGCGCCGCAGCATGAACTCCGGCACGGAGCGGACCTTCGAGCCGTAGTAGAAGGGCATCATGACGATGCCCAGGAAGACCATGGCCGGGATCGCGCCGATCCAGAAGTAGTGCATGGTCTGGAAGCCGTACTGCACGCCGTTGGCGGACATGCCGACGATTTCGACGGCGCCGAGGTTGGCGGAGATGAACGCCAGGCCCGTCACCCACGCCGGCAGCGAGCGGCCGGAGAGGAAGAAGTCGATGGACGAGGACACCTTGGACCGTGCGGCCCAGCCGATGCCCAGAACAAATGCGAAGTAGAGGGCGACGAGCGAGTAATCTACCCAGCTCGCGTCCAGCCGGAGTGCGGCCTCAGCCTGAATCACGGCATTCTCCTGGTTCTGTGGTGATGATGTGAATGATGGAAGTTCGTGGGGGCTTCTTGCTTGACGACGGCCCGCGCGCTACCGCGCCACCGTGCCCGCCGAGCGGAGGCCCATGGACAATTCGACCTTCTCGCCGGCGCCGATCGAGATGAGGTCGCGTCCGGACCTCAGGGCGTCGGGCGGGCAGGTCATGGGTTCGACGGCCAGCGCCCGGCCGACGCGGGGGAAGCCCTCGCGCCGGGCGGGGTCGGCCGTGAAGATCTGGAACCACCCGAAGGCGTCGTCGGCCCACATCTCGACGCCCTCGCCGTCCGGCCCCACGAGGCGGGCGCGGGCGGGAGGTGCGTCGGATGCGCGGGCGGCGTCGTCGTCAAGCCCACCGCCCCACGCCGCCACCGGCGACGCGAAGCAATGGTCGAGCCACAATCCCGAGGTCAGGACCCCGTCGGACAGGCCCGGGACCACCGCATCGGCGGGGACATCGGGCCCGGCCGGCAGGTTGCGGACGGGCTCGAGCGGGAGGTTGCGCTCGACGCCGACGGACAGGACGCAATCGTCCAGGTCCGCCCCGGCGGCGCTGAGGTACGGGTGGAACCCGAACCCGAAGGGGCACGGCGAGGTGCCCAAGTTTTCGGCGGTCACATCGGCGCGCAGGCCGGCGTCGGCGTCGACGCTCCAGCGCACCGTGAAGCGCATGGGCCAATTCCAGCCGGGCTGGGGGCCGGGCTCGATGGAGAGGGTGACGTGGTCCTCCCCCGCCTCGACGAAATCCCAGGCGCAGTTGGCCACGAAACCGTGGATCGCGTTGGAGCGCCCCGGCTCGGTGATCTGCATGCGGTGGACGACGCCCTCGTGGATGAACACGCCATCGGCGACGCGGTTGGGCCACGGCGCCAGGAGCGTGGCGGCGCTCAGCGGCGGGAACTCGCCCCGCGGGTAGTCGACCAGCAGCGGGCGGCCGGCGTACTCCAGCGACCGGGGGCCACCACCGAAGGCGGAGATGTCGGCGCGGTACTGCCCCGCCGAAATCTCGATGAACGGGTGTTCGTGGCGGGGGCGCTCGGGGGCTCCCCCTGCTGCGGTCGCGGTCATTGTGACCCTCCTGCTGCATGTGCTTCGGATGTGATCCCTTTGACACGAAGCATAGCACTGGAATGTCACAACTGGTCATAACAGGCCTGTCTCCTCGGACACACCCGGCTGCTCTTTCTCGGTTCAGACGATTGGCCCGGCCCCCGATTCGCCCGGTAAGGGCCCGTGAACGCGAAAAACGGGCCCCGCACCGTGAAAACACGATGCGGGGCCCGTTGGCCGGAGGACTACTCCTGGACCGGAACCAGCGAGATCTTGCCGCGGTTGTCGATGTCCGCGATCTCGACCTGGATCTTGTCGCCGACGTTGACCACGTCCTCGACCTTGTCGATCCGCTTGCCGTCGCCCAGCTTGGAGATGTGCACCAGACCATCGCGGCCCGGGACCAGGGAGACGAACGCGCCGAAGGCGGTGGTCTTGACCACGGTGCCCAGGTAGCGCTCGCCGACCTTCGGCAGCTGCGGGTTGGCGATGGCGTTGATCTTCTCGATCGCCGCGTCGGCGGCCTCACCGGAGGTGGCGGACACGAAGATCGTGCCGTCGTCCTCGATGGAGATGTTCGCGCCGGTCTCCTCGGTGATGCCGTTGATGACCTTGCCCTTGGGGCCGATGACCTCGCCGATCTTCGACTGCGGCACGGAGATCGTGGTGATCTTCGGGGCGAACGGGCTCATCTCGTCCGGCTCGTCGATGGCCTCGGCCATGACCTCCAGGATGGTCAGGCGCGCGTCGCGGGCCTGCTCCAGCGCGTCGGCCAGCACCTTCGACGGGATGCCGTCGAGCTTGGTGTCCAGCTGCAGTGCGGTGATGAACTCGGAGGTGCCGGCGACCTTGAAGTCCATGTCGCCGAAGGCGTCCTCGGCGCCGAGGATGTCGGTCAGCGCGACGTAGCGGGTGTCGCCGTCGACCTCGCCCGAGACCAGGCCCATGGCGATGCCCGCCACCGGGGCGCGCAGGGGAACGCCGGCGTTGTACAGCGACAGCGTCGAGGCGCACACGGAGCCCATCGACGTCGAGCCGTTGGAGCCCAGCGCCTCGGAGACCTGGCGGATGGTGTACGGGAACTTCTCGCGCGACGGCAGCACCGGCACGATGGCGCGCTCGGCGAGCGCACCGTGGCCGATCTCGCGGCGCTTCGGCGAACCGACGCGGCCGGTCTCGCCGGTGGAGTACGGCGGGAAGTTGTAGTGGTGGAAGTAGCGCTTCGAGGACACCGGGCCCAGCGAATCGATCTGCTGCTCCATCTTCAGCATGTCCAGCGTGGTGACGCCCAGGATCTGGGTCTCGCCGCGCTCGAACAGGGCGGAGCCGTGTGCGCGCGGGATCAGCTCGATCTCGACGCCGAGGTCGCGGATCGCGTCGGTGGCGCGGCCGTCGATGCGGAAACCGTCGGTGAGGATCATGTCGCGCACGATCGACTTCATCAGGCCGTTGTACGCGGCGGCGATCTCCTTGCCGCGCTCCGGGAACTGCGGCTCGAGGGCGGCGACGACCTCGTCCATGAAGGCGTTGGTGGCATCGTCGCGGTCCTGCTTCGACGGGGTCTTCAGCAGCTCCGGCAGCTTGGCCGCGGCCTCGGACTCGACGGCGGCGTAGACGTCGTCGTTGTACGCCGGGAACAGCGGGAACTCGCGGACATCCTGGGCGGCCTCGCCGGCCAGGGACTGCTGCGCGCGGCACAGCTCGGCGATGAACGGCTTGGCGGACTCCAGGCCCTCGGCGACGACGGACTCCGTCGGCGCCGGGCGGCCCTGGGCGACCAGGTCGGCCACGTGCTCGGTGGCGCCGGCCTCGACCATCATGATGGCCACGTTGTCGGCGGCGGCCTTGGCCTTGCGCGACTTGCCGCGGCCCTTGGCGGCGTTGTCGTCGGCCAGGCGACCGGCGACGACGATCTCGAACAGCGCCTGCTCGTGCTGCTCGACGGTCGGGAACGCGACCCACTCGCCCTTGGGGTGGGCGTCGTCGGCGACCAGCGCCATGCGGACGGCGCCGACCGGGCCGGACACCGGCAGGCCGGACAGCTGGGTGGCGGCGGAGGCGGCGTTGATGGCCACCACGTCGTACATGTCCTTCGGATCGAGGGACATGACGGTGATGATGATCTGGACCTCGTTGCGCAGGCCCTTGACGAACGTCGGGCGCAGCGGGCGGTCGATCAGGCGGCAGGCCAGGATGGCGTCCTGGCCGGGGCGGCCCTCGCGGCGGAAGAACGAGCCGGGGATGCGGCCCGCGGCGTACATGCGCTCCTCGACGTCCACCGTCAGCGGGAAGAAGTCGAAGCCCTCGCGGGGGTTGTTGGACGCGCACGTCGTGGCGAGCATCATCGTCTCGTCGTCGAGGTACGCGGTGACGGCGCCGTCGGCCTGGCGGGCCAGCTGGCCGGTCTCGAATCGGATTTCGCGGGTGCCGAAGTCGCCGTTGTCGATGACAGCGACGGCCTCCACGATGTCGTCGTAGCCGTTGTCGTCGTAGTCGTACTGATTATCGGTCATGCGGGGAATAACCACGTCTTTCGTTTGGTGTGCCCCCAGGGCGATCGTCGGTGCCGCCCTATTGCTTCATTTCGGGGCATCGCGGCGACCCTACCACGGCAAACGCGAAAAAGCCCGCCGCAACCAGGGTGATCCTGGTCGCGGCGGGCGTTTCGGGCCACCCGGATTGGGCGGCCGACGCTCGTGCGCGGCTCTTAGCGGCGCAGGCCGAGGCGCTCGATGAGGTTACGGTAGCGCTGGACGTCGTTGTCGGCCAGGTACTTGAGCAGACCCTTGCGGCGACCGACGAGCAGCAGCAGGCCGCGGCGCGAGTGGTGGTCGTGCTTGTGGAACTTCAGGTGCTCGGTGAGCTGGCGGATGCGCGTGGTCAGCAGCGCGACCTGGGCCTCCGGCGAACCGGTGTCGGTCTCGTGCAGGCCGAATTCCTTGAGGACGTCGGACTTTTCCTGGGTCGAAAGCGCCATGGGGCGTCTCCTTCGTGTCGTTGGTTGTTTCAGTCCACTCCTTGGCCCCGGTGCGACCGGCGGCGCGGCGACTGTTCGTGGACCACAGTCACGGCCAACGGGCGAGAGTACCAGCTGCTCCCCCGGTATCCCTAATCCCCGCGCCGTGCACGGCTCCACGCCGCTCATCCCCTCGGACCCCGATTCGACGCCGCCTACCCACTCCTACGCCGCCTTCCCCCCTCGGACCCCGATTCGACGCCGCGCATCCCTTCGAGCCCACATTTCGGTCCCAACCAAACCCAAACCCCGACAGCTAAAGTCCGACTTCACTGGTGATGTCGGGATGTGGCCACCTCTATGGGGGTCCTATCGGGGTTTAGCTGTCGGGGTTTGGGTTTCGAGCTCGATCGCGGGCGCTGATGTGGGGTTCAGCGCCGGAGAAGTCGGGGTTTTCGCCGGCGCGCTACTCGACCAGCACCGCCGCCACTCCACTGGCACCGCTGCGCCCAATTACGCCTGATTCGGGCCCCGTGATCCAGGTCCCCCGATACAGGTCTGGCCGCCCTACTCCACGCCGAGCACGGCGCGGGTCTCGGCGACGTCGAGGTTCATGCGCTCGATGAGCGGGTCGATGCCGTCGAACTTCTCCATGCCCCGGATGCGGCCGACGAAATCGATGGAGCCGGTGAGGCCGTACAGGTCCGCCGACCGGTCGAGGATGAACGCCTCGACGGTGCGGGCGGTGTCGCCGAAGGTGACGTTGGTGCCCACGGACACCGCCGCCGGGTACGCGCGGCCGAGCTCGATGTCGCCGTCCGGGTCGACGTCGGCACGCTCGGGCCCTTCGGTGGCGGTGAACCACGCCGCGTACACGCCGTCGGAGGGCACGGCGAGGCCGGGTGCGACGTCGATGTTGGCCGTCGGGAAGCCCAGCTGCGCCCCGCCCCGGCCCTGGCCGTGGATGACCTCGCCGGTGACGCGGTGCGGCCGGCCGAGGCAATCGGCGGCGGCGGCGACGTCGCCGTCGGCCAGGTGCCCGCGCACGCGCGTCGACGACACGCGGTCGCCGCCGTCGGCGAGCAGTTCGACGATCTCCACGTCGATGCCGTGCTCCGCGCCCTGCACCGGCAGCGTCTCCGTGTTGCCCGCCGCCTTGTGGCCGTAGGTGAAGTTCTCCCCCACCAGCACGGCCCGGGCGTGCAGCGTCCCGGCGAGGATGTCGCCGACGAAGTCCTCCGGCGACATGGCGGCGAGCTCCTTGTCGAAGCGCAGCACCAGCATCGCATCGACGCCGATCTCCGCCGCCAGCTCCGCGCGGCGCGGCCACGTCGCCAGCGTCGCCGGCGCCTTGTCCGGGGCGAACACGGCGATGGGGTGCGGGTCGAAGGTCACCAGCACGGCGGGCACGCCGATCTCGCGCGCCCGCTCCACCGCGCGGCCGATGAGCCGCCGGTGGCCGAGATGGATGCCGTCGAAGACGCCGATCGTCACGACGGTGTCGCCGAGGTCGGCGGGTACCTGTTCAATCCCGTGCCAGATGTCCACGCGCCAACCCTACGACACGCCACCGCCGCCGCGCCGAATAGGATGCCCCACATGAATGCATCTCCGGACATGGTCGACCCGCTGGCGGATTCGGGGCTCGTCGTCGTCGACAAGCCCGCGGGGATGACCAGCCACGACGTCGTCGGCAAGCTCAGGCGCGTGTTCGGGACGCGCCGCGTGGGGCATTCGGGGACCCTGGACCCGATGGCCACGGGCGTGCTGGTGCTCGGCGTCAATCGGGGGACGCGGTTTCTGCCGCACGTCCACGCCGACGCGAAGTCCTACGATGCGACGATCCGCCTGGGCGCGTCGACCGTCACCGACGACGCGGAGGGAGAGGTGCTGGCCACGGCGGCTCCCGAGCAGATCGCGGCCGTCACCGACGACGCGATCAGGGCGGGTGTCGCGGCGCTGACGGGCGAGATCATGCAGCGTCCCGCGTCGGTGTCGGCGGTCAAGATCGACGGGGTCCGCGCCCACGAGCGGATGCGCCGCGGGGAGGACGTCGTGCTGCCCGAGCGCCCGGTCACGGTGTCGCTTTTCGACGTCCACGCGATCCGTCGTCAGGCGGGGTTCATCGACCTCGACGTGAGCGTGGATTGCTCGGCCGGGACGTTCATCCGTTCGCTGGCGCGGGACCTGGGGGCCGGCCTGGGCGTCGGCGGCCACGTCACGGCGCTGCGGCGCACGGCCGCCGGGCCCTTCCGCATCGATGGGGCGAAGACCCTGGAGGAGCTCGCGGAGGAGCCCGTGCCCACGATGAGCCTCGACGAGGCGTGCCTGGCGTGCTTCCCCGCCCGCGACGTCACCGCCGACGAGGGCATTGCGCTGTCGCAGGGCAAGTGGCTCGAGCCGATCGGCATGGGCGGCGTGCAGGCCGCGCGGACGCCGGACGGGCGCGTCGTCGCGCTGATCACGGAGTCCGGCGACCGCGCGAAGACGGTGTTCGTCGCGCGGCCGTCGACGATGTAGGTGCGGTGCGGAGCAGCGGCCGTCAGCGCACGACGGCCGTGGCGATGACGTAGCCGTTCTCCACGGTCCAGTGGCCCTCGATGAAGTGCACCGGGGTGGGGCGCACGAGGATGTAGGAGACGAAGGTGCCGTCGGGGCGCAGGTCGATGTCGGCGTCCTCGAAACCGAGCCAGCGGCCAGTGAGCGGGTACCACGCCTTGTACGTGGCCTCCTTGGCGCAGAACAGCAGCCGGTCGGCGCATTCCAGGCCCGCGGTGCCGATGGTGGCCAACTCGCGGGGGCTCGCGATGGAGCCCAGCACGCCCTCGGGCAGCGGCTCGGCGACCTCGGCGTCGACGCCGATGGAGCGCACCAGCAGGCGCGGGGCGACGACCGCGGCGCGGAAACCCCGGGTGTGCGTCATGGAGCCGGTGATCTGGTTCGGCCAGATGGGCATGCCCCGCTTGCCGCGCAGGATCGGGCGCGCCGACGGGCGGCCGGTGAGCTCCTCGATGGCCCGGTGGGCGCACCAGCGGGCATCGCCGAACTCGGCCTTGCGCGCATCGACGGCGCCGGAGACGAGATTGCGTTCCAGCGGGTCGAGCTCGTGGTAGTGATCCAGGCTGTCGCCGTTCGTCCACATCTGATGGAACGAGGCGTGAGCCGGGAGCATGGCCTTCGTGAGCACCGTCATCGAACCTCCATTACTGGGTAGGGCCACGTCCGGTCGCCTTCCCGCGGCTGCCATTCCCTGGGGTAGCCCAGCGAGACCTCCGTGTGCGGCACGCCGTCGACGACGGTGGTGCCGGGGATGTGCAGGTGCCCGTAGATGACGTGGCGGGCCTGGTACCGCGTGCCCCAATCCTGCGTGTGCCGGGTGCCGGCCCACATGGACAATTCCGGGTAGTACACCGCCGACAGCGGTTCCTTCGCCAGCGGCCAATGATTGACCAGAATCGTCGGCCCGTCGACGCGGGCGAGCCTGCGCACCGTGTACGCGAGGCGGCGCCGGCACCACAGCACCGGGTCGACGAAGGGGCGGATGGCGAACTCGTCGGTCATGACGACCTGCCGGGCATTGGCCATCTCGAGTGCCTCGCCGATGGTCGTGCCGGCGGGGCGCCAGGAATAGTCGTACAGGGTGAACAGCGGGCAGATGGTCACGCCGCCGAACTCGGGGTACGGATCCTCGGGCGTGAGCACGCCGAGGCGCCGGCAACCGTCGACGAGCTGCGCGTAGCGGTCCTCGCCCACGTGGGCGTCGGCGCCGCGGCAGAACAGCTCGTGGTTGCCGGGGACCCAGATCACCTGCGCCCAGCGGCGGGACAGCTCGCCGAGGGTCTTGAGCACCAGCTCGGGCCGCTCGGCGACGTCGCCGGCGACGATGAGCCAGTCCGCGGGGTTGCGCGGCTGCAGGCTCTCCATCACCGCCTTGTTCGCCTTGACGGCCACGTGCAGGTCGGAAATCGCCCACAGGGTGATCGACGAATGGTCGTCGTCCGCCATGGGCGCCTCCTCGTGGCTCGTGCCGGTTGCCGGGTGATGGTGAAGCCGGGTCTGGCAGATATATCGCCGCCGGTCACGGAATCGTAACGGATCGGCGGCGATTCGCGGGAAAAGTCCACGCAAACCAGACTCTCAGGCAACTTTAGTCACACATGCCCCACGGTCAACAGTTTTGGGGCGGCAAATCACCGGCGCGCGGCCCCTACTCCCCCGCCGCCACCGTCCACTTCGGACCGCGGTAGCGCACGGCGACGAAGATGAGCCGCAGCACCATGAACGTCAGCAGCCCCCACCACACGCCGGTGAGCCCCCAGCCCATCGACAGCGTCAGCCACACCGGCGGCAGGAATCCGAGCACCACGGCGGTGATCGTCGCGTTGCGCAGGAACGCCGCATCCCCGGCCCCCAGCAGCACGCCGTCGATGGCGAAGACGACGCCGCCGACGGGGATCATGGCCACGAGAATCCACCACGGCCCCTCGGCGATGGCCGCGAGCACGCCCCCGGCATCGGTGAACACGCGCGGCAACACGGAATTGAGCAGGGCGAACACCGCGGCGAGCACGCCGGCGAAAACCGTCGACCAGGCGATGACGCGCCGCGCGGTGAACCTCGCCGCCGCCACCGAGCCGACGCCCAGCGCCGCACCGACCAGCGTCTGCGCCGCGATCGCCAGCGAGTCGAGCACCAGCGACAGCAGGTTCCACAGCTGCAGCAGGATCTGGTGGCCGCCGAGCGAATACGCCCCCAGCCGCCCCGCGACGCCGGCCGCGGACAGGAACGCGACCTGGAACGCCAGCGAACGCAGGATCAGGTCCCGGCCCAGCACCAGCTGCCGCTTGATCAGGGTCCAGCTCGGTTGCTTGTCGACGTCCCGTTCAGACGCCGACGCCACCAATTTCCGGATGAAGAAGCCCGCCGTCAGCGTCTCGCCGCCGATCATCGCCCACGCCGATCCGTCCAAACCCAACCATCCGACGAGCGGGACGATGGCGATCGCCGCGGGCCCCAGCCCGCCGACGACGTAGAGGAAGGGCCGGCGCGTGTCCTGCACCCCGCGCATCCAACCATTGCCGGCTTGGGCGATGAGCGTGAGCGGGATGCCGAAGGCCGCGATGCGCAGCCATCCGGCCGCGGCGGTCGCCACTTCCGGATCGGGCGCGAGCAGCCGCGTGATCGCGCCGGCGAAGATCTGCACCAGCCCGAAGAGGATGGCGCCGACGAAGATGGCCACCCACGTGGCCTGCACCCCCTCGGTCACCGCGCCGCGCACGTCGCCGCGGCCGAACGCCCGCGACGCCCGGGCGGTGGTGCCGTAGGCGAGGAACGTCAGCTGCGCGGTGAGCATGGAGAACACCGTCGCCCCCGCAGCCAGCGCCGCGAGCTCCACCGCCCCCAGGCGGCCGACGACGGCCGTGTCCAACAGCAGATACAGCGGCGGCGCCGCCAACACCCCGAGGGCGGGCAGCGCCAGGCCGAGAATCCGGCCCGCGGTGACCGGCCGGTCCAGCTCGGTGGTCACCTCAGATGCCGTCGTCGGATACGGGCGTGCCGGGCTTCTCGATCGTCGCCGCCGCCACCTCCGACGCCCCGATCAACGCGCCCAGGACACCGTCCCGGTCGCCGCTGAAGTTGTACCCCGCCGCTCGCTGGTGTCCTCCGCCGCCGAGGAACTTGGCCACCTCGGAGACGTCGACAAGCTCGGTTGAACGCAGCGACATCGACCAGAACCCCGGCGCATACTCCTTGAACACCGCCGCGACATCGCCGCCCTTGGTCGTGCGCACGACGTCGACGACCGCCTCGACCTCATCGTGACCGACGTCGGCCATGTCCTCGTGCGACACCGTCACGTGCACCAGGCCCGCACCATCGGCCCAGCCGGGGACGCGGCCCGCCGTGGCCATGACGCGGCCCAAAAACGGCAGGAACTCGAACGGGTGGCCCTCCAGCAGCTGCGCGCCGATGGTCCGCGGGTCCAGGCCCTTGTTCAGCAGCCGCGCCGCCGCCGTGTGCATGCGGGAACGCCCGAACTGGAACGACACCGTGTCCGTGAGCAGGCCCGCGTACAGCGCATGCGCCATGTCGCGGGTCAGGCGGATGCCCCAGACCTCGAAGAAGTCCAGCAGCACCATCGTCGAGGACTCCGCGTCCTCGTCGACCATGTTCACCGTGCCGTAGTGCGTGTTCGAATCGTGGTGATCGACGACGATGAGCCGCTGCGACGACAGCATCCGCTCGCGCAGGCAACCCAGCCGCTCCGGGCTCGCGCAATCGACCGACACCCACGTGTCCACCGACTCCGGGATGTCATCGGGCGACACGAAGAACTCCCAGCCCGGGATGGTCAGCAGCGACTTCGCCGGCAACTCGTCGTTGCCGTACGCCGCCACGGCGCGGATGCCCCGCTGGCGCAGCGCCATGACCATCGCCGACGCCGCGCCGATCGCGTCGGCGTCGGGGTGGATGTGGCAGACCACCGCCACGAACTCGGCGTCGGCGAGCATGTCCATCGAATCCTGGATCGGACCCGACATGCGCCGGCTGATCGACTGCGACAGCTGGTGCGCCGCCTGCTCCGCCGGCCCCACCTCAGGCCTCCGGCTCGTCGTCGCGGCGGTACGGATCGGACTCGCCCGCGGGGGCGGCGCCTTCGCGCAGCTTCGCCAGTTCGGCGTCGCGGCGGCGGGTCGCCTCGAGCAGCTCCTCCATGTGGGCGCTGGCCTCGGGGACGGTGTCGACCTCGAACGACAGCGTCGGTGTGTACCGCACGCCGAGCGCGCGACCGACGAGCGAGCGCAGCTGGCCGCGGGCGCGGTGCAGCGCCTCGGCGGCGGCCTCCCAGTCGGGGTCCTCGTCGATGGTGCGGCCGCGGGCGGTGTAGAACACCGTGGCGTCGTGCAGGTCGCCGGTGACGCGGCAATCGGTGATGGTCACCAGCTCCAGCCTCCGGTCCTTGACCTCGCGCTCGATCGCGGCGGCGACGACCTCCTGGATTCGCTTGGCCATGCGGCGTGCGCGTGCGGGATCGGCCATCTCGATCTACTCCTCTGGTCGGGGACTTCTTGTCGCTGACGTGCGTCGGGACGCGAGGTGATCGCGCCCGAACTCCGGCCACCCAGGATAGCCGTTCGTTTCGCCGGTTTGTGTCCGGCCCCGCCGATTCGCCGCCTGCGCGGGGTCGCCCTCGGCGAACGCCCGCCCGCGCCCTACTTTGCGACGGCCCGCGCGCCACCCCGCCAACCGACACCGCGAAGTCGTCGCCGAACGGGGACGGTGCGCCGGTTTCGGGCCGAGGAGATACCAACGCCGCGTCGCCAACTGCGTTTGCGCAGGTGGCGGAAATCGTCGGCGTCTCCTTGGCACGAGACGAACCACGTTCTCGTGCGGATGCGGTTACACCCCTCCGCGGACCCAGAGCATCGCCGCAGGTGACGGGCTGCACACGTGAAGCGTTGGCACCACATATGCACGAGCGCTTGCTTGTCGACGGCCCGCGCCCCCGCCAACCACCCGACACGACGAAGCCGGCCCCCGCACCGAATGGCGTGGGGGCCGGCCGTCGAAAAGCGACGTGCCGTGGGGCACCGATCACTCTCGGGTCCGCGGACTAGTTGTTATGTCCCGTGAGGTTGTGAACGACTTCCGCGGGAGTTGAGCCGCCCAGTGCGCCATGGGGTCGGTGGTGATTGTAATGATGCAACCACCCCGGATACACCCGCGCACGGGCGGCTTCACCGTCGTAGGTATCGGCATAGGCCCATTCAGCGGCCAACGTCCTGTTGAACCGCTCGACCTTGCCATTGGTCTGCGGCCGATACGGACGGGTAAACACATGCTTGACCTGCTCGGCGGCGAGCACGTTGTTGAACAACTTCGACCGGTATGCCGAGCCGTTGTCGGTCATCACCCGGCTAATGGCGATGCCGTAGCCGGCGAAGAAGGTCCGGGCTCGCTGCCAAAACCCCACCACGGTGTCCTTCTTCTCGTCGTCGAGTATCTCCGAGTACGCCAGCCGGGAGCAGTCGTCGACGACGTGGTGCAGGCAGGCGTAGCCGACGCCGGAGTGGCCCTTGGTCTTGTCGTTTCCGCGGCCGAGTTTGCGCCAGCCACCGCCGTCGGGGATGCGGCCGAGCTTTTTGACGTCCATGTGGACCATGTCGCCGGGGACGTCGTAGACGTAGGAGTTGGCCGGTGCCCGGCGTATCGGAAGTCCGGTGGCCTGGTCGAGGCAGGACAGCGCCGGCATGCGGTAGCGGCGCAGGACGCGGTGGACCGTGGAAGGGGCCATGCCCAGGTGGAAGGCGATGCGGGCCGGACCCCAGCGTCGGGTGTGGCGCAATTTGATGATGCGGCGTTCGGTCCGCTGTGGGGTTTGGTTCGGGCTGGTGGCCGGCTTGCTGGTCCGGTCGGTCATGGGCAGTCCGTCGCGGTAACGGCGGGACCATTTGTAGGCCGTGGAGGCCGAGACTTGGAAGCGTTCGGCGGCGCGGGCGCAGCTCCAGCCATCGTCGATGATGAGCTTGGCCAGGCGCAGTCGCCCGGTGGGGGTCAGTGGTGCGTTAGCGTGTGTCATGGAAGGTCGTTTCTGGTGTCTTTGAGTGTGGTAACCCAAGACAATCACAGGGACGGCCTTCCCTTGTTCTATCCAGCCGGGGCAATCGCCTGACGTGGTGATGCCCCGGTAGGCAGCGTTCGCAACCTACCGGGGCATAACAACTAGTCGCGCGGGACCTCGACCATCTCGTAGGCCTCGATGATGTCGTCCACCTGGATATCCGGGTAGGACAGCACCATGCCGCACTCGTAACCGGCGGTGACCTCGGTGGCGTCGTCCTTCTCGCGGCGCAGCGAGTTGATCGTCGCCTGCTCCGCCACGACGTTGCCGTCGCGGATGAGGCGGACCTTCGCGTTGCGGCGCATCTTGCCGGACTCCACCATGCAACCCGCGATGAGGCCGATGGCGGACGCCTTGAAGATCGCGCGGATCTCGGCGCGGCCGACCTCGCGCTCCTCGTAGATCGGCTTGAGCATGCCGCGCAGGGCCTGCTCCACTTCCTCGATCGCCTTGTAGATGACCGTGTAGTAGCGCACGTCCACGCCGGCGGCATTGGCGGCCTCGGTCGCCTTGCCCTCCGAACGGACGTTGTAGCCGATGATGACGGCATCCGACGCTTCGGCCAGCGTGACGTTGGTCTGCGTCACCGCACCGACGCCGCGGTCGATGATGTTCAGCTGGACCTCGTCGTCGACCTCGATCTTGAGCAGCGCCTCTTCCAGTGCCTCGACGGTACCGGCGTTGTCGCCCTTCAGGATCAGGTTCAGCGAGTTGGTCTCCTTCATGTACTCATCGAGGTTCTCGAGGGAGACGCGGCGGCGGTTGCGGGCCTGCAGCGCATTGCGGCGGCGGGCGTCGCGACGGTCCGCGATCTGGCGGGCCGTGCGATCCTCCTCCACCACGAGCAGGTTGTCGCCGGCGCCACACACCGAGGTCAGGCCCTGGACCTGCACCGGGCGGGACGGACCCGCCTCCTCGACATCGTTGCCGTACTCGTCGACCATGCGGCGGACGCGACCGTAGGCGTCACCGACGACGATCGAGTCGCCGACGCGCAGCGTGCCGCGCTGGACGATGACGGTGGCGACCGGGCCACGGCCGCGGTCCAGGTGCGCCTCGATGGCGATGCCCTGGGCGTCCATGTCCGGGTTGGCGCGCAGATCGAGGGCCGCGTCGGCCGTGAGCAGCACGGCCTCCAGCAGCTTCTCGATGTTCTCGCCCTGCTTCGCGGAGATGTCGACGAACATGGTGTCGCCGCCCCACTCCTCGTCGGTCAGGCCGTACTCGGTGAGCTGGCCGCGGATCTTCTGCGGGTCCGCGCCCTCCTTGTCGATCTTGTTGACCGCCACGACGATCGGCACGTCGGCCGCCTTCGCGTGGTTGATGGCCTCCACCGTCTGCGGCATGACGCCGTCGTCGGCGGCGACGACGAGGATCGCGACGTCGGTGGCCTGTGCACCGCGGGCACGCATGGCGGTGAACGCCTCGTGGCCCGGGGTGTCCAGGAAGGTCACCTTGCGCTCGTAGTCCTCGAAGTCGACGTTGACCTGGTAGGCGCCGATGTGCTGCGTGATGCCGCCGGCCTCGTCGCCGCCCACGTTCGCCTTGCGGATGGTGTCCAGCAGGCGGGTCTTGCCGTGGTCGACGTGGCCCATGACGGTGACCACCGGCGGGCGGACCATGAGGTCTTCCTCATCGCCCTCGTCCTCGCCGAACTGCAGGTCGAAGGACTCGAGGAGCTCGCGGTCCTCGTCCTCCGGGGAGACGACCTGAACCTTGTAGTCCATCTCGTCGCCCAGCAGCTGCAGGGTCTCGTCGCTCACCGAGGCGGTCGCGGTGACCATCTCGCCGAGGTTGAACAGGGCCTGCACCAGGGCGGCCGCGTCCGCGCCGATCTTCTCGGCGAAGTCGGACAGGGAGGCGCCGCGGGCGAGGCGGATGGTCTGGCCCTGGCCGTTGGGCAGCTTGACGCCGCCGACGACCGAAGGAGCCTGCATCGACTCGTACTCGTGCCGCTTCTGCCGCTTCGACTTGCGTCCGCGGCGCGGGGCGCCGCCCGGGCGCCCGAAGGCACCGGCGGTTCCGCCGCGGCGTCCGCCGCGACCACCGCGCGGGCCACCGCCACCGGGGCCGCCGCCCGGGCCGCCGCGACCGCCGCGCCCGCCGGAAGCGGACTTGGCGGGCATCTGGCCCGGGTTCGGGTGCGACGGCATCATCGACGGGGTGGGGCGGTTGCCGCCGCCACCCTGGCCGCCGCGGCCGCCGCCCTGGGGACGGGGGCCGCCCTTGCCGGCGCCCTGCGGGCGGGGGCCGCCCTGGCCGCCGGGGCGTCCGCCCGGCTTCGGGCCGGGTCGGCCGCCACCCTGCGGGCGGGGCATGGCGGACGGGCGCGGCGCGGGGCGCTCGCCCGTGGAGAACGGGTTGTTGGCCACGCGGGGGGCGCGGCCGCCGGGCTTGGGGCCCGGCTTGCCGCCGCCGGCGCCGCCACGGCCCTGCGGGCGCGGCTGGTCGCCGCCCTGCGGGGCGGGGCGGGCGGCCGGTGCGGGCTTGGCGCCCGGCTTGGCCGGGGCGGCCTTCGGGGCCGGCTGGCCCGGCTTGGCGGCCGGGGACTTCGGGGCCGGCTGGTCCTGCTTCGCCGCGGGGCCCGGCTGGGCCGGGGCCTTCGGGGCGGGCTGGCCCGGCTTGGCCGCCGGGGTCTTCGGGGCGGCCGCAGCGGGCTTGTCCTGCGCGGCGGGCGCGTCCTGCTTGGCCTTCGCCGCCGCCGGTCCCGGCTGGGCCGGGGACTTCGGGGCGGGCTGGCCCGGCTTGGCGGCCGGTGCCTTCGGGCCGGGCTTGGCGCCGCCCGGCTTCGGGCCCGGCTTGCCGGCGCCCGGCTTCGCGTCGCCGCCGGCGTGCTGGCCGTCCTGGGACGCGTAGAGCTGCTTCATGCGCTTGACGACGGGCGGTTCCACCGTCGACGACGCGGTCTTGACGAATTCGCCCTGCTCTTTGAGCTGGGCGAGAAGTTCCTTGCTGGTGACCCCGAGCTGCTTTGCGAGCTCATGGACACGGAGCTTTCCGGACACTTTTCTCCTCACTTGTGGAGTCGAACAGTGCCGGGCGGGTTCGTTTCCCGCGCATTGGCCTTCTGCCGACTCCCGTTATCGGTTGCCGTTCATCGCTGATGCTTCATCGTGCGCTCATCAGTGTTCAGGTCTTTCCGTTGGTCGGTTCCCGGTCGCCGTGGCCGCAGGGTGCGGCTCCGGCATGTGCCCCGAGGGATTCGAGGTACTCGCGGACCGGGTTCGCGTCCGCGTTCGCGGACACCTTCAATGCGCGGCCGAACGCGCGGCGCTTGTCGGCCACCGCCCATGCGTCGAGCGTGGGGGTGATCCAGGCGCCTCGCCCCGGCATGCGTCGCCGGGGGTCGGGGATGACGCGGGTGGCGTCGCCGTCGGGGCGGGCCACCATCCGCAGCAGCCGCCCTTCGGGCAGCCGGGTGCGGGTGGCGATGCAGGTTCGTTCGCGTTCGACGAATTGCGGGGCGTTGTCGTCCCGGGTCATCGTCATGCGCAGACGCACCTGTCCTTCCACCGTCGTTCCTCGTTGGCCGTCTTACAGCTTAACCCGAAACGGGCCCCGAATCCCAACCCCGTGGTTTCGGCGCGGCGGATGCGGATGCTTTGCGACGGCCCGCCGGCCCCCTATTCGCCCGCGGCGCCGGGGGCGGCGGTGAAGTCGGTGGCCGATCCGGCGGCGGGCCCGTCGGTCTGCTCGGGGACTTCGGCATCCGAGTGGATGTCGATGCGCCAGCCGGTCAGGCGGGCGGCGAGGCGCGCGTTCTGGCCTTCGCGGCCGATGGCCAGCGACAGCTGGTAGTCCGGCACGACGACGCGGGCCTGGCGCTCCTCTTCGTCGAGCACCTCGACCTTGACCACCTTGGCCGGGGCCAGGGCGTTGCCCACGAACTTCGCCGGGTCCTCGTCGAAGTCGATGATGTCGATCTTCTCGCCGCCGAGCTCGTTCATGATGGCGCTGACGCGCTGGCCGCGCGGTCCGATGCAGGCGCCCTTGGCGTTGAGGCCCTTGACGGTGGGCTGCACGGCGACCTTGGAGCGGTGGCCGGCCTCTCGGGCGATGGACACCAGCTCGACGGCGCCGTCGGCGACCTCGGGGACCTCGAGCTCGAAGAGCTTGCGCACGAGTTCGGGGTGGGTGCGCGAGAGGTTGATGGCGACGCCGCGCGGGGTCTTGTTCACGCCGACGACGTAGCACTTGGTGCGGTCGCCGTGCTCCAGGGTCTCGCCCGGCAGCTGCTCGGCGGGCAGGAGGATGCCGTCGCGGCCGTGGGCCTCGGAGCCGATGTGGACGACGATGATGCCCTTGTCGTTGGCGCGGACGTCGCGCTGGACGACGCCGGAGATGACCTGGTTCTCCAGGTCGGCGAACTCGCCGAAAACCTTGTCGCTCTCGGCGTCGCGCAGGCGCTGGAGGATGGTCTGGCGCACGGGGTAGGCGGCGATGCGCCCGAAATCCTCGGGGGTGTCGTCCCACTCGGCGACGAGGTTGCCCTCTTCGTCGCGCTCCTGGGCGAAGACCGTGACCTCGCCGGTGTCGTAGTCGATGTCGACCCGCGCGTACTGCGCCGGCGAGTCGGTGCCCCGATAGGCCTCCCGCAGCGATCGGCCGAGCAGGCCCATCATTTCGCCGAAGGGGATGCCCCGCTCCTTTTCCAGGGTGCGCAGGGCGGCGAGTTCGATCTTCACTTGTCCAGTTCCTCCAGCCGCGTCGCGGCATCGTCGAAATCCAGTCCGGCCAGGTCGAGCTCGACGGCCGGTGCTTTAGAGAACTCAATTTCTACCACCGCCTGCTCCACCGAGGCCAACTCGAGCACGGCTCCGGTGGCCTTGGGCCGGCCCTTCGGCCCGGTGGAGGTGACGATGATCACGCGCCCGCCATCGTCGTCAAGCGCACCGATGCGGCCGACGACCTGCCCGCCGTCGGCGAGCCGGATGCGCACGAGGCGGTTGCGGTTGCGGCGCCAATGGCGCGGGGCGGCGAGCGGAGCCTCCACGCCGGGAGTGCTGACCTCGAGGGTGTACTCCAGCTCACCGAAGCGGATCGTGCGGGCGGCCTCGGCGTCGTCGAGCGCGGCGGAGATGTCCCGCGTCACGGCCTCGATGGCGCCGAGGTCGGGGGCGTCGTCGCCGTCGACGAGCACGGTGACCTGCGACTTGCGGCCCGCGCCGGTGACCTTCACGTCCTCGATGTCGAGGCCGTGGGCGGCGGCTGCGGGGCGGATGACGTCTGCGATTGCTTCTGCGGGGGGAAAGGCCATGCGGTGCATTCTAACCACCGGCGATCGTGGCACGATGGACGCGTGATCGACCCGACTGCTCCCCTGCCCCGCCGTGCATTCCTCGTCGGTGCCGCCGGCGCCGGCGGTGCCCTGGCCCTGGCCGCCGCGGGATGCGCGCCCATCACCGCGCCGTCGGCGGACCCCGTGGTGGAGGCCGCGTGGGCACTTGCGCTTCGTGACGCCGACGTGCTCGGCGATGCCGCGTCGAGCGCCGCCGAGACCCGCGCCGCCCAGGCCGACGCCCTGGCCGCGGAGGTGTCGCGGTCATGCGGCGTCCTCGAGGACGGGTCCTCGCCGGAGGAGTGCGTCGCCGCGCCGTCTCCCCTGCCGGCCGCGCCGTCCCCGTCGGAGCCGGTGGCGGTGCTGGCGGAGTCGAGGGGTTCCGGGCTGCTTTACGACGCCCTCGGTTCGGGCCGTGCGCTCCAGGATCCGTATGAGGCCGCGCTCGTCTCCGCGGTCGATGGCGGCATCGTGCTCGCACTGCGTGGTCTGGGCACCGAGTGGGCGGATCTGGTGCCGGAGCTCGCGGGTGGCGGGGACAACGAAGAAGACGGAGTGCTCGACGCCGACGACGCCGCCCCCTTCGCCGACGCCCTCATCGCCGAGTACGCGCTGATCTACGGCATGGGCGTGGCCGCCCCGCGCATCGGCGGAGAGCTGCGCCAGTCGACGGCCACCAGCGCCGATCGGCACCGCATGCTGCGCGACCGCGTCATTTCGCTCGTCGAAGACGCCGGGGCGGACGTGCCCGTGGCTGAACCGGGCTACGCGGTCGTCGACGGCGCGCCGGACCCCGAGTCCGACGCCGCCGGTTTCGCCGCCGCCCTGGAGGATTCGTGCGCGCAGGCGTGGCGGCAGGCGCTCCTGGACGCAAAGAAGCCCGCCGCACGCGCGTTCGCGCTGCACGCGGCGGGCATGTGCCACGCCGGTGGCTCGGTCTTCCGCGGCGACGGTGCCGCCGCGCTGCCGGGCCTGCCGGGTTAGGCCTTCTTGCTCGGCCCTCGTTGATCAGGCCTTCTTGATCAGGTCCAGCACCGTGCCGATGGCATCGTCGTAGTCGATCTCGGAGGTCTCGCCGCCGATGCGGTCGCGCAGCTCCACCTTGTGGTCGGCGAAGCCGCGGCCGACGACGACCACGACGGGCATGCCCAGCAGCTCGGAGTCCTTGAACTTCACGCCGGGGCTCACCTTCGGGCGGTCGTCGAATAGCACGGACACGCCCGCGGCGTCGAGCTCCCCGGCGAGCTTCTCGGCGGCCTCGGCGGCTGCGGCGTCCTTGTTGGCGATGACCACGTGGGCCTGGAACGGCGCGATCGACGCCGGCCAGCGCAGGCCGCGGTCGTCGTGAAGCTGCTCCGCGACCACCGCGACCAGGCGCGAGACGCCGATGCCGTAGGAGCCCATGGTCGGGCGGGAGCGCTTGCCGCCCTCGTCGAGGATGTCGACCTCGAAGGCGTCGGTGTACTTGCGGCCGAGCTGGAAGATGTGGCCGATCTCGATGCCGCGCTGCAGCGTCAGCGTGCCCTCGCCATCGGGGGCCGCATCGCCCTCGCGGACCTCCGCGGCCTCGATGGTGCCGGCCGGCTGGAAATCGCGGCCGACGACGAGGTCGACGACGTGGCGGTTCGGCTCGTCGGCGCCGGTGATCCACGCGGTGCCCTCGACGACGCGGGGGTCGACGTGCAGCGGGACCTCGTTGGCGGCCAGGCCGCGCGGACCGATGTAGCCCTTGACCAGGAACGGGTTCTTGGCGAAGTCCTTGTCCTCCAACAGGCGCACCTCGGCCGGGGCCAGGCCCGCCTCGACGCGCTTCATGTCCACCTCGCGGTCGCCCGGCACGCCGATGCCCGCGAGCTCCCACTCGCCGCCCGGCTGGCGGATGGCGACCATGACGCACTTGAGCGTGTCGGACGCGGTGACTTCGCGGCCCAGGCCGGCGGCGTCGGAGTTGGCCCACTCGACGAGGGCGTCGATGGTGGTGGCGTCGGGGGTCTCGTGGACCACGGCCTCCGGCTTGCCCTCGATGGGCTGGGCCGGCGGGGCCGGGGTGATCACGGCCTCGACGTTGGCGGCGTAATCGGAGGCGGTGGAGCGCACGAACGTGTCCTCGCCCGACGGCGCCACGGCGAGGAACTCTTCGGAGGCCGACCCGCCCATGGCGCCCGACGTCGCCGAGCAGATGACGTACTCGAGGCCGAGGCGGTCGAAGATGCGCTGGTAGGCGCCGCGGTGGAGCTGGTACGACTCGTCGAGGCCGGCGTCGTCCATGTTGAAGGAGTACGAGTCCTTCATGATGAACTCGCGGCCGCGCATGATGCCCGCGCGCGGGCGCGCCTCGTCGCGGTACTTGTTCTGGATCTGGTACAGCGTGACCGGGAAATCCTTGTAGGAGTTGTACAGGTCCTTCACGGCCAGCGCGAACATTTCCTCGTGCGTCGGGCCGAGGAGGTAGTCGCCCTTGCGGCGGTCCTGCAGGCGGAACAGGTCGTCGCCGTACTCGGTCCAGCGGTTGGACTTCTCGTAGGGCTCGCGCGGCAGCAGCGCCGGGAACGAGATCTCCTGCGCGCCGATGCCGTCCATTTCCTCGCGGACGACGGTCTCGATGTTGCGCAGCACCTTCAGTCCCAGCGGCAGCCAGGAGTAGATGCCGGGGGCGTGGCGCCGGATGTAGCCGGCGCGGACGAGGAGCTTGTGGCTGGGCACTTCGGCATCAGCCGGGTCGTCCCGCAGGGTGCGCAGGAACAGCCGAGACATACGCGTGATCATGCGGCCACTCTACCGGTCGCACCCCCACTCGTCGGGCACCGGGCGGCGTTTGCGTCGCCCGACGTCCGCGCCGAAATCGGGGCCGATAAAGTCGGTGCCCATGCTGATTCTTCTGCCGCCGTCGGAGACCAAGTCGACCGGGGGTTCCGGTGCCCCCGTGGACCTGGAGGGTCTGTCCTGGCCCGAGTTGACGGGCATCCGCAGCGAGATCGCCGAGGACCTGGTGGCGCTGGCCGCCGACCGCGATGCGGCGATGACGGCGCTGAAGCTGGGCCCGAAGCTCGCCGACGAGGTCGACGCCAACGCGGCGCTGCTCACCTCCCCGACGATGCCGGCCCTGGACCGGTACACGGGAGTGCTTTTCGACGCCCTCGGCGCCGCATCCCTCTCCCCCGCAGCCCGTGGCCGCCTGGCCGTCGGTTCGGCGCTGTTCGGCGTCGTGGGCGGCGAGGACATGATCCCCAAATACCGCCTGTCCGGCGGGTCGAAGCTCCCGCGCTCCGGCGCACCGTCGGCCGCCGCCCCGACCATGCGCGCCCGCTGGGGCAAGGCCATCACCGCGGCGCTGGCCGACGGCGACCACGGCCTCATCGTCGATCTCCGCTCCGGCACCTACATGAACCTGGGCAAGGTCCCCGGGGCGGTGACCGCCACGGTGCTCACCACCGAGGGCAAGGTCGTGTCGCACTTCAACAAGCACCACAAGGGCCTGCTCGCGCGCGCGTTGTCGCAGGCCGGGGGCGAGGTGGCTTCGCTTGACGACGCCATCGCCGTCGCCCGCGCCGCGGGATTGGATGCGGCGACCGCAGACGGCGGGATCACCATCACGGTGCCGCCGCAGTAGGGGCGGCGGCTAGCGGCCGAGCGCCGCGACGTCGCCGATGACCATGACGGCCGGGGGCTTGACCTCCCGGTCGACGATGGTCTCGCCGAGGGTGCCCAGGTCGCAGTGCAGCACGCGCTGGTTCTCGGTGGTGCCCTCCTGGATGATCGCCGCGGGAGTATCCGCCGAGCGACCGGCGGCGACGAGGGCCTCGGCGATCTTCGGGCCGTTCTTCACGCCCATGATCACCACCAGCGTGCCCTTGAGCTGCCCCAGCGCCTCCCAGTTGACCAGCGACGTCGGGTGGCCCGGCGGCACGTGGCCGGACACGACGGTGAAGTCGTGGTTGACGCCGCGCTGCGTGACGGGGATGCCGGCGGCGGCGGGAACGGAGATCGCCGACGTGATGCCGGGGACCTCGGTGACGGGCACGCCGGCGTCGCGCAGTGCCACGAGCTCTTCGAAGCCGCGGCCGAACAGGTACGGGTCGCCGCCCTTGAGGCGCACGACGAACAGCCCCTGCCGTGCCCGGTCGATGAGCAGCTCGTTGATGCGCTCCTGCGCCATCGCCCGGCCGTAGGGCAGCTTGGCGGCGTCGATGATCTCCACGTCGAGGTCCAGCTCGCCGAGCAGCGACAGCGGGCCGAGGTGGTCGGTGAGCACGACGTCGGCAAGCCTCAGCAGCCGGCGGCCCTCGACCGTGATCAGGTCCGGATCACCCGGGCCACCGCCGACGAGGGCAACCGTGCCCGCCAGGTGGCCGGCGCGGGAGGCGCGGCGGCCCTTGAATTCCTGCGCGTGCTGGGCGGCGCCGTCGGTGGCGTCGTCGACGAGGACGCCGTGCAGGTTGGACTGGACCAGGACCTCGCGCAGCAGATCCGGGTCGGTGACCACGACCATCCGCTTGCCCCACAGCATCGCCGGGGTGAAGGGCGTGCGCCACAGCTGGATGCGGCCGCGCTCGGCCCATCCCTCGATACCGGGCGAGATCTCGCCGCCCTCGCACACGATGACCTCGGCGCCGGCGTCGACCAGGCCGGGGATGACGCGCTCGGCGGTGGTCGATGCTCCGACGACGAGAACGCGGCTGCCCTTCAACATCAAAGTCATGATGGGATCTTATCGCCCGAGCGGGCGATCCCGCGCACCGGCCCTCAGCGGCAGGAATCGACGAAGGACCGCAGCACCGACGGCGCACCCGCGGGGTGAACGTGCAGGTACGACGCGTGGACGCGGCCATCGGGCGAGACGAATCCCTCGGTGACCGCATCGCCGCCCCAGCCGCGCCAGCCCCACGCGGGCGTCCATCCGGCGTCGTGGGCCGCGGCGGCGGTGCCCTCGTCGAGGCGGGTCTTGTGGAACTCGTGGCCCGTCACCCGGCTACCGGCCGGGCCCAGCGCGGAGCCCGACAGCATCGTCGCCGTGCGGTAGCCCAGGCTCAGCCGGCCCATCGACGCCGACCCGGGGATGACGCCGCACATCCGGTGCCCGCCCAGCGATTCCAGCAGCCACAGCAGCCCGGCGCATTCGGCGTGCACGGCGGCGCCGTCGGCGACCATCGCGCGCACGCCGGCGGCGAGGTCGTCGCGGGCGGCCAGGTCCGCGGCATGCTCCTCGGGGAAGCCGCCGGGCACCACCAGGCCATCGGCGGCGGGCAGGTCGTCGACGAGCGGGTCGAAGACCTCCACGCGCGCGCCGGCGGCGGCCAGCAGTTCCGCGTGCTCGGCGTAGGCGAAGGTGAACGCGGGCCCGCCGGCCAGCGCGATGCGGGGGCCGCTTTGCGACGTCCCGGCGCCGATGACCTGCGCCGGATCCCACGCCTCGAACCCGGAGCGCACGTTGGCCAGGGTGGCCACGGCATCGAGATCGACGTGCCTTTCCACCAGGTCGGCCATCATCGCCACCGCATCGCGGGCCTCTTGTCCCCCTTCGGCCGCGGTGACCAGGCCGAGGTGGCGCGACGGGACCTCGATGCCGTCGACGCGCGGGATCGCGCCGAGCACCGGCACCCCGACGGCCTCGATGGCGTCGCGGACGACGGCCTCGTGCCGGTCGGAGCCGACGCGGTTGATGATCGCCCCGGCGACGTGCACGCGGTCGTCCATCGTCGCGAACCCGTGCACCAGCGCCGACGCGGACTGGCTCATGTGGCGGGCGTCGACGACGAGGATGACCGGCATGCCCAACAGGCGGGCGACCTCGGCGGTCGACGCGCTGGCGTCGAGGGGATCGCCGCCGATCCGGCCGTCGAAAAGCCCCATGACGCCCTCGACGATGCCGATGTCCAGCCCCGCCGAGCCGTGGGCGTACAACTGGCCGATCAGGCCCGTGCCGCACATGACCGAATCCAGGTTGCGGCCCGGGCGGCCGGCCGCGATGGCGTGGTAGCCGGGGTCGATGTAGTCGGGGCCGACCTTGAACGGGGCGACCGAGCGGCGGCGGGCCAGGGCGGCGATGAGGCCGGTGGCGATGGTCGTCTTGCCGGTGCCCGATGCCGGCGCCGCGATGACGACGCCGGGTGCGCAGCCGTCTACCACTCGATGCCCTTCTGGCCCTTGCGTCCGGCGTCCATCGGGTGCTTGTGCTTGGTCATCTCGGTGACCAGGTCCGCGACCTCGAGGATGCGCGGGTCGGCGTCGCGGCCGGTGATGACCACGTGCTGGCGGCCCGGGCGATTCGCCAGCGTCTCGGCGACGTCGGCGGCGTCGACCCAGCCCCACTTGATCGGGTAGGTGAACTCGTCGAGGACGTAAAAGTCATGTTCTTCGGCGGCCAGGCGGCGCTTGATCTCCGCCCAGCCCTCGGCGGCGTCGCGGGCGTGGTCCTCCTCGGAGCCGCGCTTGCGCGACCACGACCAGCCCTCGCCCATCTTGTGCCACTGCACGGGGCCGCCCTCGCCGGTGTCGTCGTGGAGCTCGCCGAGGCGCTTGAACACGGACTCCTCGCCGACCTTCCATTTGGCGGACTTCACGAACTGGAAGACGCCGATGTCCAGCCCCTGGTTCCACGCCCGCAGCGCCATGCCGAACGCCGCGGTCGACTTGCCCTTGCCGTGGCCGGTGTGGACCGCGGTGATGGGCAGCTGGCGGCGCTGGCGCGTCGTCAGCCCGTCGTCGGGGATGTTCTTCGGATCAACCTGTCCCTGTGCCATGCCCGACATATTAGCGGGGGCGAAGTACCCCGGCCGCTACGCCCGCCCCTGCTCGTCCATCCAACGGCTGCGCGCCTCGTCGAACGCGCCGCGGGTGCGCACCTGGACGCTGGTGACCTCGGGCGCGGGGCCGCGCACCGCGGCGACGAGGCCCCTGAGCCTCCCGATCGCCGCGGCCACCTCCGGGTCGTTGCCCGCATGCTTTGCGACGGTGGCGCGCGGCAAATCGATCGCGTACCTCGTGTCGCCGAAGGGCACGTGGTCCGGATTGACGCCGTCGTAGTCGAGTTCCGTCTCGCCCGTGCCGGCCTGCGCCAGTCCGTCGAGCGCGTCGAGGATGATCGCCAGCGATTCGTCCTCGTCGGCGGTGTCGGCGTCGGAGTCCCCGGCGCCCGCACCCGCAAGTTCACCGGTGAACCACGCGGTGACCGTGAATTCGGCCTTGTCCGCGGGCGGCTCGGCGTCTCCGTTGAGTTGGCGCCACTGGTCAGCCAGGCCCCATTCGTCCTCGTCGCCGCCGGGTTCGACGTCGGCGACGCTGAAGCCGGCGTCCACCGCGCCGAGCCGTGCACCGATGGCCAGCGCGAGGCGCCCGAGCAAGAGATCGGCGCGCCAGCGTTCGGCGAAAATGCTGATCTCGATGACGTTGACGGACACGGTGTCGGGGGCGGCGGCGTCGGGGCGGGTCATGCACATGAGGCTACCGCCGGTCACGCCCCCACGGCCGCCCTCACCACGCCGGCGACCGCGTCCGCGCTGAGCTCCTCGATGCGCAGGCACGGCGCCCCGAGGTGGTTGGCCAATTCCCGGGCCAGCCCCAACCGGACGCGCCCGGATTCGCAGTCGACGACGATCGACCCCGCCACTCCCCTGCGCCGGATCGCGTCGGCGGCCGCCGCCGCTGTGTCCCGGCCGCCGGCGGCCGTCGCGCGCCCATCGGACAGCACCACGAGCATCGCCCGCCGCGACGGATCCCGCCGGTGCTCGCGTTCGATCAGCTTCCGCGCGGTCTCCAGCCCCGAGGCCAACGGCGTCCGCCCGCCCGTGCGCACATCATCGAGCCGTCTGCTCGCGGCCACCGTCGACCTCGTCGGCGGCAGTTCCACGGTGGCGCCATCGCCGCGGAACGTCACCACGGCCACGCGATCCCGCCGCTGGTAGGCGTCGCGAAGCAGCGACTGCACCGCCCCGGTGACGGCCTCCAACCGATCGCGCGCGGCCATGGACCCGGAGGCGTCGACGAGGAACACGATGAGGTTCGACTCGCGCCCCTCCCGCTCGGCGCCACGCAGATCCGCGCCGGTCAGCGACACCATTCCCCCTTCGAGGCCGGCGCCGCGCTCGGCCGCCGCCAGCACCGTCCCCGGAACGTGAACGCCGCGGCCGTCGCGCACCGCGCGGATGTCGCGCCCGCGGGGCCCCGTCGCTCGCCCGCGGCGGCCGTCGGCTCCGGCACCGATGCCGTCGAGAAGCAGCGTCCTAGCTGCGAAAGGGATCGCCCAACCGGACAGTACCTCCCGTCGGCGCCGGGGCCTGGCCCTCGCTTGGCGACGACTCCGCGTCTCCCTCGTCCGGCGCATCCAGTGAGTCCGGCGCATCCTGTGAGTCCGGCGCATCCTGCGGTTCGTCCGGGTATCGGTCCTCGGCGCGGTCGAGGGCGTCGTCGAGATCCTGCTGGTCGACCCCTGGCTCATCGAAGGGATCGCGGCGGCGGCGATGCGGCAAAGCCAGCTCGGCGGCGACGCGGATGTCCTCGGAATCGATCTCCGTGGCCCCTCGCCACGCGGCGTGGGCGCGGGCGGTGCGGGCAATGACCAGGTCCGCACGCATGCCGTCGACGTCGAAATCGGCGCACAGCGACGCGATGCGGGCCAAATGCACGTCATCGAGCGGGATCTCGCCGACCAGCGCCCGGGCACGGGCGAGGCGGTCGCGCACGTCGCCATCGGCCTCGGCCCACCGGGCGGCGAAGGCGCGCGGATCGGCCTCGTAGGCCAGGCGGCGACGCATGATCTCCACGCGCACCTCCGGATCGCGAGAGGCGGTGACGTCGACGGCGAGGCCGAAACGGTCGAGCAGCTGCGGGCGCAGCTCGCCCTCCTCCGGGTTCATGGTGCCCACGAGGACGAAGGACGTCTCCTCGACGTGGGAGACGCCATCGCGCTCGACGGTGACGCGGCCGGTCGACGCGGCATCGAGCAGCACGTCGACGAGATGGTCCGCGAGGAGATTGACCTCGTCCACGTAGAGCACGCCCCCATTGGCCTTCGACAGCAGGCCGGGGCGGAAATCGGCGTGGCCCGTGGTCAGCACCGACTCGACGTCGATGGACCCCACCACCCGATCCTCGGTCGCGCCGAGCGGCAGATCGACGACCGCGCCCTTCGGCAGCAGCGGGCCGAGCGCGCGCACGGCGGTGGTCTTCGCCGTGCCCTTCTCCCCCCGCACCACCACGCCGCCGATGCCCGGCGACACCGCCGTCAGCAGCAGCGCCAGCCGCAGTCGATCCTGGCCGACGATCGCGGCGAACGGGAAACCCGGGAAGGCAGACATGCAGTCACTTATACCGTGCAACGAAAAATCGGCGGCGGTGGCCCCCATGAATCCATGGGTCCCACCGCCGCCGATCGGATCGGCCGGGCTCTAGTTGTTATGTCCCGTGAGGTTGTGAACGACTTCCGCGGGAGTTGAGCCGCCCAGTGCGCCATGGGGTCGGTGGTGATTGTAATGATGCAACCACCCCGGATACACCCGCGCACGGGCGGCTTCACCGTCGTAGGTATCGGCATAGGCCCATTCAGCGGCCAACGTCCTGTTGAACCGCTCGACCTTGCCATTGGTCTGCGGCCGATACGGACGGGTAAACACATGCTTGACCTGCTCGGCGGCGAGCACGTTGTTGAACAACTTCGACCGGTATGCCGAGCCGTTGTCGGTCATCACCCGGCTAATGGCGATGCCGTAGCCGGCGAAGAAGGTCCGGGCTCGCTGCCAAAACCCCACCACGGTGTCCTTCTTCTCGTCGTCGAGTATCTCCGAGTACGCCAGCCGGGAGCAGTCGTCGACGACGTGGTGCAGGCAGGCGTAGCCGACGCCGGAGTGGCCCTTGGTCTTGTCGTTTCCGCGGCCGAGTTTGCGCCAGCCACCGCCGTCGGGGATGCGGCCGAGCTTTTTGACGTCCATGTGGACCATGTCGCCGGGGACGTCGTAGACGTAGGAGTTGGCCGGTGCCCGGCGTATCGGAAGTCCGGTGGCCTGGTCGAGGCAGGACAGCGCCGGCATGCGGTAGCGGCGCAGGACGCGGTGGACCGTGGAAGGGGCCATGCCCAGGTGGAAGGCGATGCGGGCCGGACCCCAGCGTCGGGTGTGGCGCAATTTGATGATGCGGCGTTCGGTCCGCTGTGGGGTTTGGTTCGGGCTGGTGGCCGGCTTGCTGGTCCGGTCGGTCATGGGCAGTCCGTCGCGGTAACGGCGGGACCATTTGTAGGCCGTGGAGGCCGAGACTTGGAAGCGTTCGGCGGCGCGGGCGCAGCTCCAGCCATCGTCGATGATGAGCTTGGCCAGGCGCAGTCGCCCGGTGGGGGTCAGTGGTGCGTTAGCGTGTGTCATGGAAGGTCGTTTCTGGTGTCTTTGAGTGTGGTAACCCAAGACAATCACAGGGACGGCCTTCCCTTGTTCTATCCAGCCGGGGCAATCGCCTGACGTGGTGATGCCCCGGTAGGCAGCGTTCGCAACCTACCGGGGCATAACATCTAGCGCTCCAGCTTCAGGGCCTTCTGCGAGGCATCCCAGACCTTCTTGTACAGCTCCGGATCATCGGAGAGCTTGGTGCCGTAGGAGGGCACGAGCTCCTTGATCTTCGGGGTCCAGGCGCTCATCTTGTCTCCGAAGCAGCGCTCCAGCAGCTCGATCATCACGGCCGGGGCGATGGAGGCGCCCGGGGACGCGCCCATCAGGCCGGCGATGGAGCCGTCCGCGGAGTTGATGACGGCCGTGCCGAACTCCAGGGTGCCGAACTTCGGCGCCTTGGCCGGCTTGATCACCTGCACGCGCTGGCCGGCGTTGACGATCTCCCAGTCCTCGTCGCGGGCGTTGGGCACGTACTCGCGCAGCGACTCGACGCGCGCGGCGTGGTTCTTGATGACCTCGGTGATCAGGTACTTGGTCAGGCCCATCTCGTGGACGCCGACGCCGAGCAGCGTGGCCAGGTTGTGCGGGCGCAGCGACTTCGGCAGGTCCGTCAGCTTGCCCTGCTTGAGGAACTTCGGGGTCCAGCCGGCGTAGGGGCCGAAGAGCAGGCCCTTCTTGCCGTCGATGACGCGGGTGTCCAGGTGCGGCACGGACATCGGCGGGGTGCCCACCGACGCCTTGCCGTAGACCTTCGCGTCGTGCTTGGCGATGAGCTCCTCGTTGGTGCAGCGCAGCCACTGGCCGGACACGGGGAAGCCGCCGTAGCCCTTGATCTCCGGGATGCCGGCCTTCTGCAGCAGCGGCAGGGCGTTGCCGCCGGCGCCGACGAACACGAAGTTCGCGCGCACGGTGCGGGTGTCGCCGGTGTGCGTGTTCTTCACCGTGATGACCCACTTGGAGCCCTCGCGGGTGATGTTCTTGACCTCGTGGCCGTAGCGGACCTCGGTGCCGCGGTCGGACAGCGCCGCCAGGTACTGCTTGGTCAGCGCGCCGAAGTTGACGTCGGTGCCGTTGGGGTTGCGGATCGCGGAGACCGGGGTGGAGAAGTCGCGGCCCTCGGCCATCAGCGGCAGGTACTCGGCGAAGCGGTCGTGGTCCTCGATGAGCTCCTGGTCGTGGAACAGGGGCTCGTCGTTGAGGGCCTCGAAGCGGCGGCGCATGAACGCCATCTGGTCGTCGCCCTGCGCGAAGGTGGTGTGGTCGACCGCGTTGATGAACGCGCGCGGGTCGGTGATGACGCCGTCCTCGACCAGGTTGGTCCACAGCTGGCGGGAGACCTGGAACTGCTCGTTGATCTTCAGCGCCTTGTCAACGTTGACCACGTTGTTCGCCTCGGGCGTGTAGTTGAGCTCGCACAGCGCCGCGTGGCCGGTGCCGGCGTTGTTCCACGGGGAGGACGACTCCTCGGCCGGCTGATCCAGGCGCTCGAAGATGACCTGGGACCAACCCGGCTCCAGCTCGGTGAGGAGCACGCCGAGCGTGGCGCTCATGACGCCCGCACCGATCAGGGCGACGTCGACGTCGTCGCCGACGGTGGCGGGAAGATTGTTTTCAGACACTGCGGTCAACATCCTTCTGGCTAGGTAATCGGGCGGCGCACGCACGTCCCCCGGACTGACACACTGTTCCCATCCATTGTGTCACAACCCCGGGTGCACCCCCATAAAGTGCCGCTAGGCTGAGGCCCGTGACCTTCCATGAGCAGACCAGTTCCACCCCCGAATGGACGCCCGGGATCCTCGGCGGCGATTTCCCCGAAACCGTCATCGACCTGGGGCGGGACCCCGATGGCGAGGGCGATGTCGTCGCCACGGTGATCAAGTACGCGCCCCCCGGGGAGCGGGGGGCGGACTTCACCCGCCGCCCCGCGGTGCTGTGGGTGCATGGCATGAGCGACTATTTCTTCCACGAACACGTCGCGCGCGTCATCCACGACGCCGGCTACGCCTTCTACGCGGTCGATCTGCGCAAGTGCGGCCGGTCGCGCCGCGAGGGACAGCGCTGGCACCACGTCCGGGACATGTCGCTTTACGACGTCGACCTGGACGCCACCGCGGCGCTCATCCTCGGAGAGGGCCACCCCGGATTGTCGCCGCTGGCCCACTCCACCGGCGGTCTCGTCGCCGCGCTGTGGCTCGATGGCCTGCGCGAGCGCAATCCCGTGATGCACGCGAAGATCCCCGGCGCCGTGCTCAACAGCCCCTGGCTGGATCTGCAGTACCCGAGGATGCAGAGGGCCGTCGTCAAGCTGGCCGCGAAGGTCATGGCGCGGCGCGCGCCCGACCGCCTCACCCCCGACAAGGGGCTCGGCGGCTACGGGCAGTCGATCTACAAGGGCGCCAAGGGCGACTGGGACTTCGACGTCACCCTCAAGCCCGTGGAGGGCCACGTGAAGTCGTGGTCGTGGCTCAATGCCGTGCTGGTTGCGCAGCGCCGCGTGCACCGCGGCATCGAGGTCGGGGTGCCCTGCCTGGTGCTGCATTCGGACCGTTCCGCCGTCAACGCCGACTGGTCGCCGGCCATCGACACCGCCGACGCGGTGCTCGACGTGGAACAGATCGCGCGGCGGACGCGTTGCCTGGGTCGTGGGGCCCGGAACAGGGCCATCCCCGGCGCCCGGCACGACGTGTTCCTGTCCAAGGACCACGCCCGCGGCCACGCGCTGTCGGAGACGATCCTGTTCTTCGATTCGGTCAACGGCCGCTGAGCCCCGCGCGAAGATTTTCAGACGAGATACATCAACACCGTCCACCGAGGAGATGCTTTGTCCAGCGAGACCGCCCGGCACTACGACCTGATCATCATCGGCACCGGATCGGGCAACTCGATCCCGTCGCCCGCCTTCGATGACGTCAGCATCGCCCTGGTCGAGGAGGGCCGCTTCGGCGGCACCTGCCTCAACGTCGGCTGCATCCCCACGAAGATGTACGTGCTCGCCGCCGACGCCGCCCGGAACGTCTCCGAGGCCGCGCGCCTGGGCGTGCACGCCCACGTCGACTCCATCGATTGGGACTCCATCAAGGAGCGCGTCTTCGGCGCCCGCATCGACGCCATCGCCGACGGCGGCGAGGCCTACCGCCGTGGCCCGGAGACGCCGAACATCGACGTCTACGACCGCCACGCCGTCTTCGTCGGCCCGCGGCGCATCCGCACGGGCCGCGGCGGCGAGGAGGTGGAGATCACCGCCGACCAGATCATCATCGCGGCGGGCTCGCGCACCAAGGTCCCGGGCTTCGTCACCGAGTCGGGCGTGGGGTACCGCACGAACAAGGACATCATGCGCATCGACCGCCTGCCGGAGGAGATGATCATCCTCGGCGGCGGGTTCATCGCCACGGAGTTCGCGCACGTCTTCTCCTCGCTGGGCGTCGACGTCCACGTCATCGTCCGCTCCGGCGCCATGAACCGCGAGTCCGACGCCGAGATCTCGCGCCGCTTCACCGAGGTCGCCTCCCGCGATTGGGACGTCCGCCTGAACACGACCATCGAGTCGCTGAGCGAGGAAGAGGCGGCCGACGGCTCGACCGTCGTCGTCGCAAAGCTTTCCGACGGCACGGAGGTCCGCGGCGGCCAGTTCCTCGTCGCCACCGGCCGCGCCCCCAATGGGGACCTGATGGAGCTGGCCGCCGGCGGGGTGGACATGGAGGACGACGGCCGCATCGCCGTCGACGAGCACGGCCGCACCTCCGCCGAGGGAGTGTGGGCGCTGGGCGACGTGTCCAGCCCGTACATGCTCAAGCACATCGCCAACCATGAGGCGAAGGTCGTCTTCCACAACGTGCTCAACCCCGATGACCTGCGCTCCTTCGACCACCGCCACATCCCCTCGGCGGTGTTCTCGCACCCGCAGATCGGGCAGGTGGGCATGGACGAGGACGAGGCGCGCCGGTGGGCCGCCGACAACGGCACCGACGTCACCGTGAAGGTGCAGAACTACGGCGACGTCGCCTACGGCTGGGCGCTGGAGGACCGCGACGGATTCGCCAAGCTCATCGCC
Source organism: Corynebacterium sp. NPDC060344 (assembly GCF_042725215.1). Classification (NCBI taxonomy): domain Bacteria; kingdom Bacillati; phylum Actinomycetota; class Actinomycetes; order Mycobacteriales; family Corynebacteriaceae; genus Corynebacterium; species Corynebacterium sp. NPDC060344. Next base: position 239,374 of record NZ_JBHXCS010000001.1, read on the forward strand.
GACAAGAAGACCGGCCGCCTCCTCGGCGCGCACTTCATCGGCGAGCAGGCCGCCACCCTGGTGCAGCAGTGCATCCAGATGATGGCCTTCGACCAGGACGTGCGCGAGGTCGTCGACAAGCAGCACTGGATCCACCCGGCGCTGCCCGAGCTCATCGAGAACGCGATCCTCGGGCTCGAATTCGACTAGTCCGGCGGCGACCGCGGGCTAGGCGCAGACCACCGGCCGCCCGGCCAGGGCCTCGGCGACGAGGCCGTGCACGATCGGGTGATCGCGCATGTGGTCGTGGGTCAGGGGGCTCGGCGCCTGCGGGCACGCGTCCTGGACCAGGACGTTGGTCACCGTCGCGCCCGGGCCCGCCTCGAGGAAGGCGCCGGGGGCGGCGCTGGCGGTGGTGTCGTCGCGCGAGACCAGCACGGTGTAGTCCACGCCCGGCACGGTGTCGGGCAGCGACCGCAAATGCGCGACGACGTCCGACCCGTTGAGCTGCTGCAGTGCGGCCGGCCCCAGCAGAGCGTCGCCGATGGCCACGGCCTCCGGGCTGGAGTGCAGGTTCAGCGCATCGAGCCCGCCCATCGAGGTGCCGCGGTGGGTGCCGGCGAGGTAGATGGCGTCGTCGACGAACTGGGCCGCACCGTGCTCGCCCATGGCCACGTGCATGAGGGCGGCGGCCTGCGAGTGGCCGATGACGTCGACGGCGCCGGCCGCCTTGCCCGCCGCCGTCTCTCCCGCGACGTACCGGATCGCCTCGTCGACGGCCCTGGCGCTGGCCACGACGTCGCCGACGCCGGCATTGCCCGGCACGCTGCCCGCCAGCGATTCGCGGTGCCACCCGTAGCCGAGCGCGTACACGCAGTGGCCGGCGTCGACGAGGGGCTGGGCCAGCGCCTTCATCTGCCCGGCGACGCTCCACGTGCCGTGGATGAGCAGCACCGGCTGCGGGTGCTCGGCGGCGGGCACGCACTCCGGGTCGTTCGCCCACTCCAGCTCCGGGAACGCCTCCTCGGTCATGCTGGATCCCGCGGACCCTGCGGACCCCGCCGGCGCCGCGGCGGCCGTCCCGGTGCCCATGCCGAGCGCCGCCGCCATCGCGAACGCCGCCACCGCGGCCCATCCCCTGCGCCTGCGAATCATCCGCCACTCCCCTGGTCAGGCCCCGTTCGGGCACTCCGGTTACCGTTTCCCCCTGAATGTAACGGGTTAACGTGAAGCGCGGGAGGGTTTACCCCAGTTCGGGCACCCCGGTCGCCGCCGCGAGCGCCGGCCCGGCCAAATGCTCCTCGATCGCATCGGCGATGAGGTCGAGCTGCCGCAGCCGCTCGGCCCGGAAATCGGTGTCCGGCGCCACGACGAATCCGCCGAGCCCGGCGGCCTCGGCCACCGCGCGCAGGTAGTCGCGGCGAACCTCGTCATTTTCCAGCAGCCCGTGCCGGTGGGTGCCCGCGACGGCGCCGCGCACGGCACCCTCGCCATGCGGCCACCGCTCCTCGGCGCACCTGGTCACCCGCCCGTTGTGCACCTCGTAGGACCCGTCGTCGTGCCTGGCCAGGATCTTCGGCTCGGCGAACTCGATGTCGGCGTCGAAGATGCCCAGGCCCTCCACGCGCACCGGATCACCGGCCGTGCCGTCGGGGTTTTCCACGCCGTCGACGATGGACGCGCACATCATCTGGAATCCCCCGCAGATGCCCAGCGTCGGGGCGCCGCGGGCTGCGCGGCGGACCACGGCGTCGCCAAGCCCCTGCTCGCGCAACCAGGCGAGATCGTGGACCGTGGCCTTCGTGCCCGGCAGCACCACCAGGTCGGCGCGCGCGACGGTGCTGGGGTCGACGGTCCACTCGACGCGCACGCCCGGCTCCGCGGCCAGCGCCTCGACGTCGGTGGCGTTGGACACGCGCGGCAGGCGGATCGCGGAAACGGTGAGCGTGTCATCGCTCAGCGGCCGCGTCGCCGGGCCGATCGACGTCGCGGCTACGGTGCCCAGAGAATCCTCCGCGTCGATCCACAATCCCTGAATGAACGGAACGACGCCCAGGACCGGCACGCCCGTGCGCTGCTCGACGACGTCGAGCCCCGGCTCGAGCAGCTCGACGGCCCCGCGGAACTTGTTCACCGCGAACCCCGTGATCCGCGCCCGATCCGCCTCATCGAGGATCGCGTGCGTGCCCACGAAATGCGCCAGCACCCCGCCCCGGTCGATGTCGCCGGCGATGATCACCGGCAGGTCGGCGGCCTCGGCCAACCCCATGTTCGCGATGTCCGACTCCCGCAGGTTGACCTCCGCCGGCGAACCCGCGCCCTCGCACACCACGACGTCGAAACGCTCCCGCAAATCGGCCAGGCAGCCCACGGTCACCGACCGCAGTGCTTTGCGACGCTCCCGGTACGTCAGCGCCGACACCGACCCCTGCGCCCGGCCCCGCACCACGACCTGGCTCGTCTGATCGGAACCGGGTTTGAGCAGCACCGGGTTGAAGTCGACGCTGGGCTCCAGCCCGCACGCCAGCGCCTGCAGGGCCTGGGCGCGGCCGATCTCCCCGCCGTCCGGCGTCACCGCGCAATTGTTGGACATGTTCTGCGCCTTGAACGGCGCCACCGACACCCCGCGGCGCACCAGCAGCCGGCACAGGCCCGCGGCCAGCACCGACTTGCCCGCATCCGACGTGCAGCCGGCGACGAGGAACGCCGCGCCCCTGCTCCCCCGGCTCACCGGGTCAGGCCCCCGGCGTCCAACCGGTGAGGAACTGGCCCTCGACGACCTCGTCGGGCTGGGTGAGGATCTCGTAGCCCGACTCCGTCACCAGCACCGTGTGCTCGAACTGCGCCGTCCACTTGCGGTCGGAGTTCTGGACGGTCCAGCCGTCGTCCCAGATCTCATAGTCCAGCTCGCCGAGGTTGATCATCGGCTCGACCGTCAGGGTCATGCCCGGCTCGAGCACGGTGGTCTGCGACGGCTCGTCGTAATGCAGCACCACCAGCCCATTGTGGAACGTGGTGCCCACCCCGTGGCCGGTGAAATCGCGGACCGTATTGTAGCCGAAGCGGCGGGCGTAGGCCTCGATCACGCGGCCGATGACGTTGATCTCGCGGCCCGGGCGGATCGCCTTGATGCCGCGCATCGTCGCGTTGTACGTGCGCTCCACCAGCAGGCGGTGCTCCTCGGACACGTCGCCCGCGAAGAACGTCGCGTTCGTGTCGCCGTGGACGCCGTTCTTGTAGCCGGTGACGTCAACGTTGACGATGTCGCCGTCCTCGATGACCTGCGTGCCCGGGATGCCGTGGCACACGATCTCGTTGAGCGACACGCAGCTGCTCTTGGTGAAGCCCCGGTAGCCCAGCGGCGACGGGTACGTGTCGTTGTCCATCAGGTACTCGTGGACCACACGGTCGACGTCGTCCGTCGTCGCGCCCGGCACGCACGCCTTGCCCGCCTCCACCAGCGCATTGGCCGCGATGCGGGAGACCTCGCGCATGGCCTCGATGTCCTCCGGCGCCTGCACCAGCGGCTCGCCGACGCCCTCGGCGACCTCGTCCTTCCACGCGTACTCCGGCCGCGCGATGTGGGCGGGCACGGTGCGGATGGGGGTGGGCTCCTGCATGGTCAACGGTGCACGATCGGTCATGGCGAACACGATACCCCCGGCCCCGGATCGATCAGCCGACGGGCGCGGGGTCCTGCCGCTCGTCGAGGTTCGCCAGGAACGCGTCGGTCACCGACACCGCATGCTCCGAGCCGCCGCCGCGGACGATGAGGGTGGCGAAGGCGATGTCATCGCGCCACCCCGTGAACCACGCATGCGAACCGCCCGAGACCTCCGCCTCGCCGGTCTTGCCGTACACCTCGCCGCGCGCGGCGATGGCCGTCGCCGTGCCGGAGGTGACCACCGACCGCATCACCGAACGCAGATGGTCCACGGTAACCGGGTCCAGCGCCTCCGGCTGCGCCGACGCCCACGTGCCGGCCTGCGGCACCAGCGTCGGCGTCGGCACGCGCCCCGCGGCGACGGTCGCCGAGACCATGGCCATGCCGAAGGGGCTGGCCAAGTCGAAGCCCTGGCCGTAGCCGGCGTCGATGCGCTCGGCCTCGTCCGTGCCGTCCGACACCGAACCGGTGATGGTGTCCAGCCCCGCGATGCGGTAGTCGACGCCGATGCCGAAGCGCTTCGCCTCCGCCTGCAGCTGCCCCGGGTCCATGCGGTGCGAGATGTCGGCGAAGGTGGTGTTGCACGACCGCGCGAAGGCGTCATTGAGCGACGTGTTGCCCACGCCGGAGCCGTTGTAGTTGGTCACCACGCGCGGGCCCAGCGTCATGGTGCCGGGGCACGGCACCGTCGACGACGGGTCCAGCCCCAGGTGGTCCATGCCGGCGGCGGCGGTGACGATCTTGAACGTCGACCCCGGCGGGAACTGGCCCATCAGCGCCAGATCGCCCTTCTCGTCGGCCTTGCGGGTCTGCGCGACGGCGAGGACCTCGCCCGACGACGGCCGCACGGCGACGAGCATCACCTCGGCCTCCGGCCGCAGATCCACCGCCCGCTGCGCGGCATCCTGCACCGACTTGCTCACCGACGCGCGGATGGCCGGCCGGACCTCCGGAGCCACGGTGTGCAGCGGCGCCAGCACCCCGCCGTCCCGGTTGGCGGCGACGATGTTCCAGCCGTCGCCGCCGGAGACGTCGTCGGAGACGATGCGCTCGACGCGGCTCATCAGATCGGGCGCGAACGCCGGATCCGGCCGCACCATCGCCGCCTCGTCGTTGACGGACACGCCCGGCAGCGACGCGAGCTCGTCGCGCACCTCCGCCGGCGCATCCGCGGGCAGCACCACCACGGAGTATCGCCCGGAGCCGCCCGCGGCCCGCTGCCCCACCTCGCGTGCGTCGACGGACGCGGCGCGGCGGCCCTCGTCATCGGCGGGCATGCCGTTGTTGACCACGGTGGCGATGCGGTTGACTGCGCCCTGGACGTCGTCGACCGCCGACCGGTCGAGCACCACGCGGTGGACCGTGCCCGGCTCGAGCAGCGACGCCCCGTCCGAGCCCACCACCGACGCCCGCGGCGCCGGGACCCGGCGCAGTTCCGGGTGCTGGTTGTTGCCCAGCCGCGGATGCAGCGCCGACGGGCTCCACCGCACCGCCCAGCGGCTGTCGGACTTGGTCAGGTGGAACGTGGTGTCGTACGCCCACTCGCGATCGCCCGCCAGATCCCATTCCATCGTGACCTCCGCGGTGGTGCGGCCCCCGTCGCCGCGCACCTCCCCGATGTGCGCCTCCAGCGTCTCCGCCGACAGTCCCGACCACGCGGCCTCGAGGTCGCCGCGGGCGGTCGACGCATGGTCGGTCAGCTCCGCGGCCGCCGCCACGTCGCCGGCGGCCAGTGCCCCGAAAAAGTCCTCCAGCACGTCTTCCCCGGTGTCCGGCCGCGGCGTGCACGCCACCGCGGTGGCGGACATGGCGACGGCCGTGAACAGCGCGGCGATGCGCCGCCGGGGAGAACTGGGGTTCATGCCGCGGACGCTATCACCGGCGGCGGACCGCCCCCGGATGGCACGCCGACGGCCGCCGGACTACGCCCCGGTGACCTTGACTTCCGGCGCACCGGTGACGGTGGCCTCCTCCTCGCCCATCTCCTCGGCGATGCGCATGGCCTCCTCGATGAGGGTCTCCACGATCTGGTCCTCCGGCACGGTCTTGATGACCTCGCCCTTGACGAAGATCTGCCCCTTGCCGTTGCCCGACGCCACGCCGAGGTCCGCGTCGCGCGCCTCGCCCGGACCGTTGACCACGCAGCCCATGACGGCCACGCGCAGCGGCACCTCCATGCCCTCCAGGCCGGCGGTGACCTTCTCGGCCAGCTCGTAGACGTCGACCTGCGCGCGGCCGCACGACGGGCAGGACACGATGTCCAGCTTGCGCGGGCGCAGGTTCAGCGACTGGAGGATCTGGTCGCCGACCTTGATCTCCTCCTCCGGCGGGGCCGACAGCGACACGCGGATGGTGTCGCCGATGCCCTCCGCCAGCAGCGCGCCGAACGCCACCGAGGACTTGATGGTGCCCTGGAACGCCGGGCCGGCCTCGGTCACGCCGAGGTGCAGCGGGTAGTCGCACTGCGCGGCCAGCTGGCGGTACGCCTCCACCATGACGACCGGGTCGTTGTGCTTGACGGAGATCTTGATGTCGCCGAACCCGTGCTCCTCGAACAGCCCGGCCTCCCACAGCGCCGACTCGACCAGCGCCTCCGGCGTCGCCTTGCCGTACTTGTCCATGATCCGCTTGTCCAGCGAACCGGCGTTGACGCCGATGCGGATGGGGATGCCCGCATCGCCGGCGGCCTTGGCCACCTCCTTGACGCGGCCGTCGAACTCCTTGATGTTGCCCGGGTTGACGCGCACCGCGGCGCAGCCGGCGTCGATGGCGGCGAAGATGTACTTCGGCTGGAAGTGGATGTCGGCGATGACGGGGATCGGCGACTTCTTCGCGATGATCGGCAGCGCCTCCGCGTCGATCGTCTTCGGGCAGGCGACGCGGACGATGTCGCAGCCCGACGCCGTCAGCTGCGCGATCTGCTGCAGCGTGGCGTTGATGTCGTGCGTCTTGGTGTTGGTCATCGACTGCACGGAGATCGGGTGGTCCGACCCGACGCCCACGCCGCCGACCATCAGCTGGCGGGTCTTGCGACGCGGCGCGAGGACGGCGGGGGTTTCGGGGATTCCGAGCGAGACGTTCACGGGGTGTGCTTCCTCATTCCTGGGGGGGTGGGTCTATCAAGGCACGTTAGCCGAAAAGGCGGATCGGGTTGACCACGTCGGCTGCGATGACGATCACGCCGAACGTCAGCAGCACCGCGGTGAACGCCATGGTGACGGGCATGAGCTTGGTGTAATCGGCCGGGCCGAGCGCGGGCTTGCCGGCCAGGCGGCGGATCAGATCGCGCAGCTTCTCGTAGACGACCACGGCGATGTGCCCGCCGTCGAGCGGCGGCAGCGGCACGAGGTTGAACAGCGCGAGGAAGAAGTTGAGGTTCGCGAGCATCATCAGGAAGCCGCTCCACATGTCGTTTTCCACCATTTCGCCGCCGACGCGGCTGGCGCCGACGACGCTCATGGGGCTTTCCTGGTCGCGCTCGGCGCCGAAGATCGACGCGACGACGCCGGGCACCTTCGCGGGGATGGACAGCAGCCCGTCCCACACCGCGCCGAACATGTCGCCGGTGAAGGCCAAGGCCCCGGGCACGGCGGTCAGCGGCGTGAACTCGTTGAGGGTGTTCTGCGGCCGCTCGAACAGCACGCCGACGGCGGGTACCTCGGTGACGGTGCCGTCCTGGGCGCGGCGCTCGACGATCTCGGGTTCCACGGTGATGGTCCGCTCGGTTCCCGCCCGGTCCACGGTGAAGTCGATGGGGCCGCTTGACGAAGACCCGACCTCCTCGATGACCTCCGGATACGTCTCCACGGCCGTGCCGCCCACCGACGTGATCACGTCGCCGGCGCGCAATCCGGCGTTTCCGGCGGGTCCGGTGCCGGAGCAGTCCGACAGGGTGCCGTCGGCGTTTTGCGTCGCGGGCACGCACTGGGTGGCCTGGACCCGCGGCGAGAAGTCGGCGTTCATGTTGGGCAGGCCCCACGCCACCGCGACGACGTAGATGAGGAGGACGCCGACGATGAGGTTCATGGCCACGCCGCCGGAGAGCACGGCGATGCGCTGCCACCACGGGCGGCGCCACATGGCGTGCTCCTCCTCTTCCGGTGCGACGGGGTCCTGCGCGGTCATGCCCGCGATGTCGCAGAATCCGCCCAGCGGCACGGCCTTGAGGCCGTACTCCGTCATGTGGCCGCCCGCGCCCTCGTGCTTTCGGCTGGCCGACCACACCGTCGGCCCGAAGCCGATGAAGTACCGGCGCACGCGCATGCCGCACATGCGGGCGACCTGCATGTGGCCCCACTCGTGCAGCGCGATGGTCACCGCGATGCCGAGGGCGAAGAGGACGACTCCGAGAAGAAAACTCACCGCGCCAGCTTATCCGCCAGCTCGGTGGACAGCGCCCTGGCCCGGCCCTCGACCTCGAGGACGTCGGCGATGTCGCGCGGGGCCGCCGTCGCGTCGATGGCGGCCATCGTCTCCCCCACGACGTCGACGATGTGCGGGAAGGCGATGCGCCCGGCGAGGAACGCCTCCGCGGCCTCCTCGTTGGCGGCGTTGTACACCGCCGGGGTGCAGCCGCCCGCCGTCACCGCCTCGCGCGCCAGCCGGACGGCCGGGAACACGTCGTCGTCCAGCGGCTCGAAGCGCCAGTCCATGGCGTCGCGGAAATCCAGCGCCGGCTGGGCGCCGGCGACGCGGTCCGGCCACCCGAGCGCCAGCGCGATCGGCAGCTTCATCGACGGCGGCGAGGCCTGCGCGATGGTCGCGCCATCGGTGAACGTGACCATGGAATGGATGATCGACTGCGGGTGGACGGTCACGTCGATGCGGTCCGCGGGGACGTCGAAAAGCAGGGAGGCCTCGATGAGCTCCAGGCCCTTGTTGACCATCGACGCCGAATTGAGGGTGTTCATCGGCCCCATCGACCAGGTGGGATGGGCGCCGGCCTGCTCGGGGGTCGCCGACATCAGGCGCTCGCGGGTCCAGCCGCGGAACGGGCCGCCCGAGGCCGTGAGCACCAGGCGGTCGACCTCGCCCATGGTCCCCGACCGCAGGCACTGCGCCATGGCGGAATGCTCGGAGTCGACCGGGACGAGCTGGCCCTCCTGCGCCGTGCGCAGCACCAGCGAACCGCCGGCGACGAGGGACTCCTTGTTGGCCAGCGCCAGGCGCGCGCCCGATTCGAGGGCCGCCAGCGTCGCGCCGAGGCCCATCGAGCCGACCAGGGCGTTGAGCACGACGTCGGCCTCGACCTCGCGGACCAGGCGCTCGGCGGCATCGGGGCCATGGAGGACCTCCGCGCCGATGGACGCCGCCGCGGACGGGTCCGCGCACGCGATGCGATCGGGCGACACGCCGTGCGCCGCGGCCTGCGCCGCCAGCAATTCCGCGTTCCCCCCGCCGGCCGCCAGCCCCACCACGGAGAACCGTTCCGGATTGCCGGCGATCACCTCCAGCGCCTGGGTGCCGATGGAGCCGGTGCTTCCGAGAACGAGAATCCTGGTCTTCACTGGGGTATTGTTACACCCGATACTCAACATTCGCTGAGAGTGTGCCAAAATGCACGTTAACGGGATCGTCGCGGGCGCGACCGTGAGAAACACGTGCAGCATCAGGCACCGCGGCGGCGAAGGTACGGCGCAAACAGGAGGATTACCGTGGCCCACGGACACAAGAAGGAAGAGATCTACAACGGCGTCAGCAATCTCGACGTCCCCGCCGCCAAGTGGGGCTGGAGCGGCCTGAGCGAGGCCACGCTGCAGCGTGCCGGCTGGATTTCCGTGATCTTCCTGATCGCGATGCTGTGGGGCAACCACCCCGGCAAGGTCGAGAACATCTGGCTCATCGGCCTGGCCGTGATCTTCGCCATCGCCCTCCTGTGGCGCGCGTTCTCCCCCAAGGGCAAGCAGGTGCGCACCGTCACCGCCCGCAACAAGCCGGCCGACCACGTCGAGCCGAACTGGGCGTACGACCAGGTCCACGGCACCGGCGCCTACGCCGAGCTCAACGAGAAGCAGCTGGCCGCGTGGAACCACACGCCGGACACCTACGGCAAGAACAAGGCCCAGACCCCGATGACCGGCGGCATCCCGTCGGTCGACGAGGACAAGGGCAAGACCCTCCAGGCCTGATCCCCGCACGAGGAAGGCCCGCACCGCGTAGTTCGCGCGGTGCGGGCCTTTTTTCGTCTGAATCCCCGTCGTCTACGCCCCTTCGGCCGCGAGCTGGCCGCAGGCGGCGGCGATCTCGTTGCCGCGGGTGTCGCGCACCGTGCAGGGCACGCCCTGTTCGCGGACGCGGCGGACGAACTCGTCCTGCTGCTCCTTCGGCGACGCGTCCCACTTCGACCCCGGCGTCGGGTTGAGCGGGATGAGGTTAACGTGCACGCGCGAGCCGAGCGCCTTGTGCAGCTTCTTGCCCAGCATGTCGGCGCGCCAGCCCTGATCGTTGATGTCGCGGATGAGCGCGTACTCGATGGACACGCGGCGGCCGGATTTGTCCGCGTAGTAGCGGGCGGCGTCGAGGACCTCGGCGACGGTGAACCGGTTGTTGATGGGCACCAGCTCGTCGCGAAGCTCATCGTCCGGGGTGTGCAGGCTCACGGCCAGGGTCACCGACATGTCCTCGTCGGCGAGCTTGCGGATCGCCGGCGCCAGCCCCACCGTCGACACCGTCACGTTGCGCTGCGAGATGCCGAAGCCGTCCGGCACCGGGTCCGTGATGCGGCGCACCGCGGCGACGACGCGCTTGTAGTTGGCCAGCGGCTCGCCCATGCCCATGAACACGATGTTGGACAGGCGCCCGCCCTCGTCGCGCATGGTGGCGGCGGCGTCGCGCACCTGGTCGATGATCTCGGCCGTGGTCAGATTGCGCTGCAGCCCGGCCTGGCCGGTGGCGCAGAACGGGCACGCCATGCCGCAGCCGGCCTGCGAGGAGATGCACAGCGTCGCGCGATCCGGGTACTTCATCAGCACCGACTCCAGCAGCGTGCCGTCGCCGGCCTTCCACAGGGTTTTGCGGGTCTCGCCGTCGTCGCAGGAAATGTGGCGCACCGGGTCCAGCAGCTGCGGGAACAGGGCTTCCTTGACCTTGCCGCGGGCGGCGGCGGGCAGGTCCGTCATGGTCTCCGGGTCCGCCTCGAGGCGGCCGTAGTAGTGGCGGGCGATCTGGTTGGCGCGGAACGCCGGCAGGCCGAGCTCCTTCACCGCCTCCTTCAGGGCCGGACCGTCGAGGTCCGCGAGGTGGGTGTCGGGCATGCCGCGGCGGGGCGCTTTGAACACGAGCGGGAGTTGCTTGGTCATGATGGCCCCATCATCGCACGTCGCCGCCGTTGGCGGCGAACCGTGCGGCAGGGTTGAATGGTGTGCATGACTGAACGCGATTACCCCGCAGCCTCCGACCGCCCCCGCGACGACTTCGGCACCGTCCCGGAGCAGGCGCCGATGGAGCGTTACGACGACGCTGCGCTCGACCACTACGACGACACCGCCCCCACCGCCGTGGAGCCCGCCGCCGAGACCGCGCCCGTGACGGAGAAGGAGCCGGAGCCCGCCCCCGCCAAGCGCGGCGGCGCCGCCTCCAGCACCTGGGTGGCGCTGATCATCGGCGCGCTGCTGCTGATCCTGCTGCTGGTATTCATCATGCAGAACCAGCAGGCCGTCGAGCTCCACCTGTTCGCATGGACGTGGAACTTCCCGCTCGGCGTCGGCCTGCTGCTGGCGTCGATCATCGGCGGCCTGATCATGGCCTGCGCCGGAATCTGGAAGATGGTGGAGATGAAGCGGCGCCTCAAGCGCCGCTGATCCCCCGGCCTACAGGCCGAAGATCGTCAGCAGCATCCAGGTCATGGCCGCCGCCGGCAACATGCCGTCGAGGCGGTCCATGAGGCCGCCGTGGCCCGGGATCATCGCGGACATGTCCTTGATGCCCAGGTCCCTTTTGAACTGGGACTCGACCAGGTCCCCCAGCGTCGCCGCGACCACCAGCAGGATGCCCAGCGCCAGACCGAACCACCACGGGCCGTCGAGAAGCAGAATGGCCGAAGCGACGCCCACGGCCGACCCGAAGACGACCGAGCCCGCGAAGCCCTCCCAGGACTTCTTGGGGCTCACCGCCGGGGCCATGGGGTGCTTGCCGAAGAACACGCCGGCGATGTAGCCGCCGACGTCGTTGGCCACCACGCACAGCATGAAGGTGACGATCACCCACACGGGATTGACGTCGCCGGGCGTGGGCATCCGCGCCAGGCTCGCCCCGAACGCCAGGCACAGCGGGATCCACAGCAGCACGAAACAGCCGACGCCGACGTCGCGCAGCCAATTTCGCGGGGCCTCGTTGGCGCCGTACAAGAACAGGCGGCTGACCAGCAGGAACATCAGCGTCGCCAACAGGCCCACCGCAATGCCGGCGACGCCCATCGGCCACGACAGCCAGATCATCGACTGACCGCCGAGGATCAGCACCGGCCGCGGCAGCATCCAATCGGACTCCCGCAGCCGCTGCGCGACCTCCCACGTGCCCAGCGCGGCCGCGCAGGCGACGAGCACGTACCACGCCCAGGCGCCCAGGAACAGCGACGCGATGACCAGAGCGCCCAAAAACGCGCCCATGGCGATGGCCACGGGCACGTTGCGCCCCGCGGAATTGCGGGGTTTCGGGAGTCGGAGCTCCTCGAGGAGGCGCTCGGGATTCGGCGAGGGCACGTCAGCTCCGGTTCATGGCGTCGAGTGGGAAAGGGGGTTGCGAGGAGGTCCTAGACCTCCATCAGCTCGCCCTCCTTGCGCTCGACCAGGGCATCGACCTGCTCGACGTACTTCTTGGTCACGCCGTCGAGCTCCTTCTCGGCGGCCTGGACCTCGTCCTCGCCCGCGTCGCCGTCCTTCTGGATCTTCTTCAGCGACTCCATTCCCTTGCGGCGCACGTTGCGGATGGCGATCTTCGCGTCCTCGCCCTTGCCCTTGGCCAGCTTCGCCATGTCGCGGCGGCGCTCCTCCGTCAACTGGGGCACGGTCACGCGCAGAACCTGGCCATCGTTGGTCGGGTTGACGCCCAGGTCCGAGTTGCGGATCGCGTTCTCGATGTCCTGCATGACCGACGGCTCGTACGGCTTGATGATGAGCATCCGCGGCTCCGGCACCGAGATGGTGGACATCTGGGTGATCGGCGTCGGCGCACCGTAGTACTCGGCCATGACGCCGTTGAACATCGCGGGATTCGCGCGGCCGGTGCGGATGTGGGTCATCTCCTCGCGGCAGTGCTCCACGGAGTTGGCCATCTTCTCTTCTGCGTCGAGCAGCGTCTCGTCGATCATCGTCGCCTCTTCTGTCTGGGACCGGTCGGGCCCGTCCCTCGCGGGTGTTACGGGTCTTTAATCTATCAGCTGCGCACGAGCGTGCCGATGTGCTCGCCCGCCACGGCGCGGGCGATGTTGCCCTCCGTGAGCAGATTGAACACCAGGATCGGCATGTCGTTGTCCATGCACAGCGAGAAGGCGGTGGCGTCGGCGACGCGCAGCTCGCGCTCGATGACCTCGCGGTGGGTGATGTTGTCGAACATCTCCGCATCCGGGTTCACGCGCGGGTCGTCCGAGTAGACGCCGTCGACGCCCTTGGCCATGAGCAGCACCTCGCAGCCGATCTCCAGGGCGCGCTGGGCGGCCGTGGTGTCGGTGGAGAAGTACGGCATGCCCATGCCGGCGCCGAAGATGACCACGCGGCCCTTCTCCAGGTGGCGCTTGGCGCGCAAAGGCAGGTACGGCTCCGCGACCTGCGTCATCTCGATGGCCGTCTGCACGCGCGAATCCACGCCCTGCTGCTCCAGGAAGTCCTGCAGCGCCAGGCAGTTCATGACGGTGCCCAGCATGCCCATGTAGTCCGAGCGGGCGCGGTCCATGCCGCGCTGCTGCAGCTGCGCGCCGCGGAAGAAGTTGCCGCCGCCGATGACCACGCACACCTCCGTGCCCTCGCGGGCGACCTCGGCGATCTGGCGGGCGACGTTCTCCACGACGTTGGGGTCCACGCCCACGGAACCGCCACCGAACATTTCACCGCCCAGCTTCAGCATCACTCGCCGGAAACCGTTTCGGGTGCCCTTGTCGGTGGTGGAGTCGGTCATGGCCCTTCTTTCTCTATGGGGTATTCGGCTATCGCAGATGGTACACGCGCAAAGGGGCGGGCCCCGAACCAATGAAGGTCCGGGGCCCGCCCCATGCTGTCGATGCGGCCCTTAGTGCTGGCCGACCTCGAAGCGGGCAAAGCCGGTCAGCGTGACGCCGGCCTCGTCCATGATCTGCTTGACGGTCTTCTTGGAGTCGGACACCGACGCCTGCTCCAGCAGGACGATGTCCTTGAAGAAGCCGTTGAGGCGACCCTCGACGATCTTCGGCACCGCGGCGTCGGGCTTGCCCTCTTCGCGGGTGATGTTCTCCAGGACGGCGCGCTCGGACTCGACGCGGTCGGCCGGGACGTCGTCGCGCGTGAGGTACTGGGCCTTCAGCGCGGCGACCTGCATGGCGGCACCGTGGGCGGCCTGCTCGGCCTCCTCGCCGGAACCGGTGTAGGCGACCAGCACGCCGACGCCGGCGGGCAGGTCGGCGGCGCGGCGGTGGAGGTACACGGCGATGTTGTCGCCCTCCAGCGTCACGGCGCGGCGCAGCTCGAGCTTTTCGCCGATCTTGGCGGACAGCTCGTGGGTGGCGTCGGCGGCGGACTTGCCGTCGACGTCGGCCGCGGCGAGCTCCTCGGCGGAGTTGGCGTTGACCTTGGCGGCGGCCTCGGCGACCTTGTTGGCGAACTCGATGAACTCGGAGTTCTTGGCCACGAAGTCGGTCTCGGAGTTGACCTCGACCATGGTGCTGCCGGAGACGGCGATGAGGCCCTCGGCGGCGGTGCGCTCGGCGCGCTTGCCCACGTCCTTGGCGCCCTTGACGCGCAGGATCTCGACGGCCTTGTCGAAGTCACCCTCGGTCTCGACCAGGGCGTCCTTGCAGGCCTTCATGCCGGAGCCGGTGAGCTCGCGGAGCTTCTTGACGTCGGCGGCGGTGAAATTCGCCATGTGCGGCGATCCTCCTTGGTGTCGTGTGTCGGATGGGCCGTCCGGGATGCGGCCCGGGAGACTGCCCGTGCGGACAGTCTCCCACATCGACGGTTTCCCGTCCCCGCGAAATTACTCGGCGGCCGGCTTCTCGGCCTGCTCCGCCTGCTCGGCGGGAGCCTCGGCCTGCTCGGCCTTCTCCGCCGGAGCCTCGGCCTGCTCGGCCTTCTCCACCGGGGCGTCGCCCGCGGCCTCGCGGGTCGCGGCGGTCTCGCGCTCGGCGCGGACGCGGCGGCCCTCCTCCACGGCGGAGGAGATGATGCGGGTCAGGACGGTGGCGGAGCGGATGGCGTCGTCGTTGCCCGGGATCGGGAAGTCGACGTCGTCCGGGTCGCAGTTGGTGTCCAGGATGGCGACGACCGGAATGCCCAGCTTCTTCGCCTCGGAGACCGCGATGTGCTCCTTGTTGGTGTCCACGATCCACAGGGCCGAGGGGACCTTGGCCATGTCGCGGATGCCGCCCAGGGTGCGCTCCAGCTTGGTGCGCTCGCGGGTCAGCATGAGGATTTCCTTCTTGGTGCGACCCTCGTAGCCGTTCTCGGCGGCGTCCATGGCCTGAAGTTCCTTCAGGCGGGACAGGCGCTTGGCGACGGTCTGGAAGTTGGTCAGCATGCCGCCGAGCCAACGGTGGTTGACGAACGGCATGTCGACGCGCTCGGCCTCGTTCTGCACGGCCTCCTGGGCCTGCTTCTTGGTGCCGACGAAGAGGATGTTGCCGCCGTGGGCGACGGTCTCCTTGACGAACTCGTACGCCTCATCGATGTAGGTCAGCGTCTGCTGCAGGTCGATGATGTAAATGCCGTTGCGGTCGGTGAAGATGAAACGCTTCATCTTGGGGTTCCAGCGACGCGTCTGGTGTCCGAAGTGGACGCCGGCGTCGAGGAGCTCGCGCATGGAAACGACAGCCATGTGAATTCAGGGAAGGCCTCTCGTCCGGTCTGACTAGGACCGCGGCTGCTTCCCTTCCTCGCTTTCTGATTGGTGTTCGGTTGAAGTCGCGTACGGGTTTTCCCCGTACCCTGGCGCCGCGGGAACCTGCCGTCACCACCCGATTTCCACCGGGCACCTGGCGACGTCGGCTGCGATGTGCGGCGCGCGAAGTCAGCGCACCCGGATGACCCGGGCACACTGCGGGGGGTAGCTTAGCGCATCGCCGCTGGTCGCGCCAATGCCGCCATCCACAGGCCCGGCTTTGTCCACAATCATGGCCCCGGGGCGGGGTCCTTCGCTTGACGACGGCCCGTCGCCGCGGTCATCTGGCGCCATGACCGCACTCCGCCGGAGCCCGATTGCCGCCGCGTTCATCGCCCTGATTCTCGCGGCGACGTCCGTGCTGCCGCCGCCTGCCGCGGCCGTGACTGCGGTGGAGCACGCGAAACCGGTCGACGGTGGCGTCGTCAAGCCCTACGACCCGCCCGCGAAGCGATGGCTGCCCGGGCATCGCGGCGTGGACCTGGCGGCGGCGGTGGGAGCGCAGGTGCGGGCGTCGGCCGATGGCGTGGTGCATTTCGCGGGGATGGTGGCGGGGACGCCGACGGTGTCGGTGATGCACGCGGACGGGATCCGCACGACGTATCAGCCGGTGCGGTGGTCGGTGCGGCGGGGCGAGAGGGTGCGGCGGGGCGCGGTGCTCGGGACGCTGGAGTCGGGGCCCGATCCCGGGCTGCACTGGGGCGCGCTGCGGGGGCGGGACTACCTCAATCCGATGGATCTTTTGTCACGGCGGCCGATCGTGCTGAAGCCCGCGGCATAGCTGAGGGGTAGTCAGGCCCGCGGGTGCGCCCGGCGGTGGGCCTCGCGGAGGCGGTCGGTGGAGACGTGCGTGTAGATCTGCGTCGTGCCCAGCGAACTGTGGCCGAGCAGCTCCTGGACCACGCGCAGGTCCGCTCCCCCTTCGACCATGTGCGTCGCCGCGGTGTGGCGCAGGCCGTGGGGCGACAGGTCGGTGCCCGCCTCCGACGTCTTCGCGTGGACGATTCGCCGCGCCTGCCGGGGGTCGAGCCGGCCGCCGCGGGCGCCGAGGAAGAGCGCGGCGGCACCCTTCTTCTCCGCGCCGTCGGCGAGAAGTTCACCGCGGGCGCCGATCCACTCTTCGATGGCGCGGGCGGCGGGCTCGCCGAAGGGAACGGTGCGCTGCTTGTCGCCCTTGCCCGTGACGGTGAGCGTGGCGCGGCCGAGGTCAACGTCGCCGAGGTCGAGGGCGCACAGCTCGCCGACGCGGATGCCCGCGGCGTAGAGGATCTCGATCATCGCGCGATCGCGGGCATGCAGCGCGGCCTGGCGGGGCGCGAGCTCGGCGGGGGCATCGTCGAGCATCGCGTCGGCCTGGTCGACGGTGAGGATCTCCGGCAGGTGCCTGTGCGGGCGCGGCCCCGTCACGCGGGCGGCGGGGTCGGCGTCGAGGATCCCGGCGGAGACCGCCCACGCCCCGAACCGGCGGATCGACGTCACGGCCCGCGCCAGCGACGTGCGCGCCGCCCCGGCCCGGTGCTTGGCGCCGAGATGGGCGCGGATGACCTTGACGTCGAGGTCCCCGATGTCGCCGAGTCCGGCGAGCAGCGGCGTGAGATCCGCCCGGTACGCGCGGATGGTCGCCGGCGCGAGGCCCCGGACATGTTCGAGATGGTCGAGGAAGTCCCCCAGCGCCGCGTCAAGGTTCGGCGACAACTCCCCGGAAAGCGGCGACGACGGCCCCCGGTGGCCCACGCTGTGCGCGGAGCCTCCGGAAGCCGTCGTCGGTGCCTCACCCATGATGCAAAACCCTACCCCGGTGAGCCGGGTGGTAGTCGCGACCCCTGAAGACACGACACCATGTTCCGGCCCGCCGTTAGCGGGAAGATCGACCGGCACCAGCCCGTACCGGCCAATCTCTTAGGCTTGCCTGACCTATCTTACGTAGGTCGCCTGAAAACGCAACCCCCAATTTCCCGCAGTTTTCCTGCCCACGCAACCACGCCGCCGACCAGGCGGTTCTCCCCGCAGCTACCTCGCTCTCCGCCACAAGCTCCCGTCGCGCACGACCAGGCCCTTGCTCTCCAGTGCCAGCAGCAGGTGCATTGTCAGCGGCAACGTCAGCGCCGCCTCGTCGGCGATGGCCGCGGTGTCGGCGCCCCCTCGGGCCCCGACTCCGGCCATCGGTGTGGCGTCGTAGACCCTCAATTCATTCCGCCCGAGCGCCTGCACCGGGTTCGCCGCCCAGTCCAGCTCCATCTGCGCGCTCTCGTCGACGGAGCCCACGCAGCGGTACAGACCCAGCACGTGTTCCGGGCACGTCACCAGCACCGCGTCGCCTTCGCGGATCGCATCGTGGCAGCCCGTCGACGACGCCGAGGTCGCCTCCCCCGGCACGGCGCCGACGGGGCGGTTCATGTGCCGGGCCCACGCGGCGGTGTTGCGCGCCCCCGAGCGCCACCCCGCCTCCACGAGCACCGTCGCCCCCGTCAATCCCGCAACGAGCCGGTTGCGGGTGAGAAAGCGGTGCCGCGCCGGCCGGATCCCCGGCGGGTATTCCGTGACTATCGCCCCCGACTCCCCGATCCGCCGGAACATGTCCACGTGGGCCGCCGGATAGTCGATGCCCGGCCCGCAGGCCGCGAAGGCGACGGTCCGGCCGCCGACCTCGAGCGCCGTCCGGTGCGCCACCGCGTCGATGCCCAGCGCCCCTCCGCTGACGATCGTCGCCCCCGCCCGGGCCACGCCCGCCGCCAGTCTTTCCGTCATCCGCGCCCCGTAGGCGGTCGCGGCGCGGGTGCCCACCATCGCGACGGCGTCGTCGACCAGCACGTCCAGTCGCCCGCCCCGCACCCACAGCGCGTGCGGCGGCGCGGCCTCCGTGCCGGCGGCGGTCGACCCGATGAAGTTCTGGACGGCCTCCGTCGGCCATTCCTCGTCCTCGGGCGTGACCAAGCGGAAGCCATGCCGGTCTGCGGCGGCGAGATCCTCGTCCACCATCTCCCGGTGGTAGCGCGATTCCGTCGCACCGGCCAGATCCGCGGGCAGCCCGGCGCGCCGCCTGATGCGATCGGCGGCCTCCTCCGGCCCCACCTGTCCGAGGAGCACGTTGAGCGACGGGTGCGGCCCTTCGATGGTCCGGGCCAGGTACGCCCACGCCCGGCGCGTCATGCCGCCACCTCCCCGACCACGGGCGCGTGGAGGTCGCAGGCCGCGGCCACGTCTTCGAGGGTCGGCCGGTCCCGCCCGTCCAGGTCGGCCAGCGTCCACGCCACCCGCAGTGCCCGGTCGACGCCGCGCTGCGTCACGGTGCGCTCGGCGAGCCTGCATTCCAGGTACGCCATGCCGGCATCATCGGCGGGGGCGTGCCGGCGCAGCAGCGGCCCCGGCACCGCGGAATTCGCACTCGCCCCGTCGATCCCCATCAACGCCCACCTCGCGCGCCCCCGATCGCGCGCGGCCATCACCCTCTCCCGTATCGCCGCCGATTCCTCCCCCGGTTCCGGCCTGACCACCGAGTGCCGCGGGTGGATGGACAGCTGGACGTCGATGCGGTCGCGCAGCGGCCCCGACACCGCCGCCATGTGCCGGCGCCTCGCCCCCGGCGGGCACGCGCATTCCCCGGGTTCGGCGGCGCCGCACGGGCAGGGGTTGGCGGCCATCACCAATTGCACGCGGCACGGGTAGCGCACCTGGTGGCGCGACCTCAGCAGCGTCACCTCCCCATGCTCCAGCGGCGTGCGCAGCGCGTCGAGCACGCGGGCGGGCATGAGCGTCACCTCGTCGAGGAACAGCACCCCGCCATGGGCCAGGCTCATCGCACCCGGCCGCGGCATCCCCGATCCCCCTCCCAGCAGCGCCGCAGCACTGACCGTGTGATGCGGCGCGACGAACGGCGGCCGGGTGATCAGTCCCCCATCCTGCGCGCCAGCCCGCCCCGACACCGAGTGCACGGCGGTGACCTCCAGCGCCTCCGCCTCCGTCAGCGTCGGCAGGATCCCCGGCAACCGCGCGGCGAGCATCGACTTGCCCGTCCCCGGCGGCCCCGACAGGAACAGGTGATGCCCGCCGGCGGCGACGACCTCCAGCGCCCGGCGCGCCTCGTCCTGGCCGTGGATGTCCCGCATGTCCGGCAGTTCCCGCTTATCGACGACCCCCCGTTCCCCGTCGGGCACATCCACCCCATCGCCCGTCAGCGCCCACCGCCACAGTTGCGCCAGGGTGGACACCCCGCCCACGGCGATGCCGCCGACCAACGCCGCCTCGTCGAGGTTCGCCGAGGGCACCACCGCCCACCGCAGCCCCGCGTCCCTGGCGGCGATGACCGCCGGCAGGATCCCCTGCACGGGCCGCACCGCCCCGTCGAGCCCCACTTCCCCCAACAGCGCCGTGCGCCCGAGCCTGCCGCGGGCCTCGTCGCCGTCGTCGAGCCCCGACGACAGCACCGCGCACACGATGGCCAGGTCGAACGCCGACCCGTGCTTGCGCAGGCTCGCCGGCGACATGGACACCACGACCTTCGTCCGCGGCCACGTCAGCCCCGAATTCACCGCGGCCGTGCGCACCCGGTCCCTGGCCTCGGCCACCGCGGCGTCGCCGAGCCCTCCGATGTGCATCCCCGGCAACCCTCGCCCCACGTCGGCTTCCACCCCGACGATGACCCCGTCCAACCCCTGCAGCGACACCGATACCGCCCTCCCGACGCTCATCTACGCCACATCCCGGAACCACTCGACCGCCATGCCCCCGGCGATGGGCACGACGTCGACGACGTCGAAACGCACGTGGTCGCAGACCCTGCCGGTCTCGCGCAGCCACCGCGATACGCCCCTGCGCAGCGAGCGCAACTTCGCCGGCGTCACCGCCTCCAATCCGCCGCCCATGGCCCGCGAGGATCTGGTCTTCACTTCGACGACCACCACCGCGTCCCCGTCGGCGAACACCGCGTCGAGCTCGTCCCTGCCCGCCCGCACGTTCACCCCGATCAACGCCAGCCCCTCACCGACCAGATACTCGACCGCCGCCGCTTCCCCGGCCGCCCCGAGCGTCGTGCGCTCCACTGCCCTTCGTGCTTCATCCATGCCCCGACCATGCGGGAGACGGCACGGGAAAACCCGCCGGCCGGTGCACCGGCGGGCGGGTTTTGTGGATGGATCGGGCCCTGTGGATAACCCGGTTCTACTCCGGAAGCCGCAGGTCCGGCTTGTCCAGCTCCTCGATGTTGACGTCCTTGAACGTGATCACGCGGACGTAGCGCACGAACCGCGCCGGGCGGTACATGTCCCACACCCACGCGTCGGACATGCGCAGCTCGAAGTACACCTCGCCGCCGGAGTTGTGCGGGATCAGCTCCACGGCGTTGGCCAGGTAGAACCGCCGCTCCGTCTCCACGACGTAGGCGAACTGGCTGACCACGTCGCGGTATTCCTTGTAGAGGGACAGCTCGACTTCGGCTTCGTAGTTGTCCAGGTCCTCGGCGCTCACGTCAGCGTCTCCCCTCGGTTGCGGTCGGTCATTGCGTCTGTCTCGCGGTGGCGCCGGTGCGCCGCCGCCACGTTGGCGTAGGTCATCCGGTGTTCCCGGCTCGCGCCCAGCTGCTCCACGGCGGCCATGTGCGCGGCGGTGCCGTAGCCCTTGTGGCCCGCCAGGCCGTAGCCCGGCAGTTGCGCGTCGAGGTCAAACATAATGCGGTCCCTCGTCACTTTGGCGACGACACTCGCGGCGGCGATGCATCTCGCCGCCGCGTCGCCCCCGATCATCGGCAAATGGGGCGCGGGCAGCCCCGGCACCTTCATCGCGTCGGTGAGCACGTACCCCGCCGTAACCCCGAGCTTTTCGACGGCCCGCCTCATCCCCGAAATGTTCGCGTGCTGGATTCCCCGCTCGTCGATGTCCGCCGCCGGGATCATGACGGTGGAGGTGGCCGTCGCAAAGCGCAGTATCAGCGGGAACAGGCGCTCGCGGGCCGCGGGCGACAGGGCCTTCGAGTCGGTGAGCGCGGCGAGTTCCGGGATCGTGCGGCGCGGCAGGACGCACGCGGCGATGACGATCGGCCCCGCGCAGGCCCCGCGGCCCGCCTCGTCGACGCCGGCGACGGGCCCGAACCCGCGCGATTCCAGCGCCACCTCGTACATGCGGTCCTGGGCGAGCCTGCGCAGCGACGGGCGCGGCAGGTCCGCCAGAATCGCCGGGCGGGGCCTAGTTGCCCTGGATGTCGGGGTCATCGACGCCGCCGATGCGGCCGAACGGCAGGATGATGGCCTGCACCTTGCCCACGACCTGGTCCACCGGCACCGAACCCTGGAACTCGTCGCCGAGGTGGTAACGGGAGTCGAGGGAGTTGGTGCGGTTGTCGCCCATCATCCACAGGCTGTCGTCGGGGATGGTGACCGGCCCGAAGTAGGGCCCGCCGCACGCCTGCGACCCCGTGGCCGGATCGACCGGATTCTGCGGCGGCGCCAGCGTGAAGGACTCGTCGACGAGCCTGCCGTCAACAAGGATCCCGGGATCGCCCTCGCGGCACTGCACCGTCTGGCCACCGGTGGCGATGACTCGCTTGACCAGCGCGTTCTCGTCCGGCGACACGACGCCGATCCAGCTGCCCAGCGTCTGCAGCGAGTTGACCACCGGGTTCTCCGACCTCTGGTTGACGAACGCGTCATCCCACGACGGCGGGCCATTGAACACCAGCACGTCGCCGGCCTCCGGCTCCGAGAACCGGTACGCCAGCTTGTCCACCCAGATCCGGTCGCCGGTGCAGCCCTCGCAGCCGTGCAGCGTCGGCTGCATCGACTCCGAGGGGATCAGGTACACGCGGCCGACGAACGTCTGCACGCCCACCGAAATGAGCAGCGCGATGACGATGATGATCGGGATCTCGATGTACCACGGCGTCTGCCGCCCCTCGTCACCGTCACCGTCGCGGTCGTCCCGCCCGGCGGGCTCGGCCCAGTGGGACCGGCGGGGCCGTTCTTCTTCGGTGCGCCCGGAGGGCCTCCAGGTAGACCCGGCTGGGCTGGCGGTGGCATCGTCCTCGGTCATGTTCCCGGACTATACGCGCCGCACCGGCCCTCCCCGCGTTGCCCCGCGCGGGTCCCGGAAACGCCGAAGGCGCCGCCCCCGCCGATGTGGTGGGGACGGCGCCGTCGTCAAGCAAAAACGGAAGCCGGAGCTTAGCGCTTTTCCTTGATGCGGGCGGCCTTGCCGCGCAGGTTGCGCAGGTAGTACAGCTTGGCGCGACGGACGTCACCGCGGAACACGACGTTGATGGAGTCGATGTTCGGGGAGTGGACCGGGAAGGTGCGCTCGACGCCGATGCCGAACGAGATCTTGCGGACGGTGAAGGTCTCGCGGACGCCGCCACCCTGGCGACGAATGACGACACCCTTGAACATCTGGATGCGCTCGGTCTTGCCCTCGACGATCTTCACGTTGACCTCGACCGTGTCACCGGCGCGGAAGTCGGGAATGTCGTCGCGGAGCGACGCGGCATCAACCTTGTCGAGAATGTTCATGGAATTGGTTTCCTATCTACTGTGCTGGACAGAGGACCCTGGCGGCTCTTCCCCTGCGGGGCGCTCGGCCGGTTCGTGCCCGAAACATGTTCAGCCGTCGCGACGGACGCCGCTTCCCCGTCTGGGGGCGATGAACCCGCGATCAACCGGGTTAGTATGCCACGAACCGCAGGTGGGGGCCAAATCGCCGCTGGTGGGCGGCGAGTCGGGCTTGCGGTCTGGCATTGTGCGGGGCATGGATCGCTTGACGACGGACCGGGGTGGCGCATCGAACGGCCGATGGGACGCAGTGGCGCTGCTCGGATTCGTGGTGGCGCCGATCGCGGGGTTGGTCGGCGTCGTCGCGTGGGCGCTGTCGGTGAAGGATGGGCTGCCGGACCCGATCGCCACGCATTTCGGCATCCGCGGTGAGGCCGACGGCGTCGGTTCCTTGACCGGGATCCTGGTGATCCTGGTCCTGGTCACGGTGCCGTTGATTGCGCTGATGGGCGGGATGGGCTCGTGGCGGAAGTATCCCCGGATCATGCGGCGCAGCCTGGGTCCGGGGTCGACGGCGTTTTCGGGATTCATGATCGGATTGGTCCCCGAGACGCTGGTTCCGCAGCTCGATCGGGCTTCCGCCAATGGCGTCACCATCGGGTGGGCGTGGACGGTCGCGGGACTGGGGATTGGACTGGTGGTCGGGATCGTGACGGCCATGATGCTGCCCGCAGACAAGGATCACGCTGCACCGTCCGCCCCCGACCCATCTCTCCCCCGAGGTCCCCGAGCGAATCCCGTGCGGACTGGGACGTCGACGGGAATGAAGGTTGCCGTCGCCGCGTATTTGGTCGCTTCGTTGGCGATGCTAATCGTGTCGGTTGGCGGGTTCCTGCTCATTCTCCTGTCGGCGTTCTATTTGCTCCAGACCATGTTCGTCCGCGTGCGGGTCGACGATGATGCCGTCCGGTTCCGCGCGATCATCGGCGAGAGCATTCCCTTGGAGACCATCACCGCCGCCCGCCCGTCGACCTATGACTGGGGCGACTCCGGGGGCGTCGGGATCAGGGGCGTCGAGTACCGAGGCAGCCGTGGCAAGCGTGTTGCGGTGGCGTCGCGGTCCGGTGAGGCCTTGGACATCGACACCACCGGCACGAATTGGACGATCGTCGTGCCCGACGGCACCGCCGAAGCACTGGCCGGCGACATCAACTCCCGCCTTGATCGATTGCACGGGTAGCCCCTCTCTTTGGTGCCGCCGGTCGGCGCCGGGTGGGAATTGAAAGGGGGCCGAAAGGACAGGTCGGGCGAACAGAGGTCGCAACAAGGCAGCAGGGACCACCGGAGGTCACCAGAGGACAGCAGGGGTAAGCAGTGGTCAGCAGTGGTCCTATGAAAATCAGAACGGGATCGTCGGGTCGGGGCCCAGCGGGTCCGGAGGCTCCGGTCGCATCGCCGGGTCCGCGTCGATCGATGCCCGGCGAATCCATGTGCGGCAGTTCTCCGACCAACCCTTTCGTCGGCCGGCACGCTCCGGAGAGACTCCCCAGAAGGCATCGGCTTCCGGATTCTCATCCGCCAACCACCCAAACCGAGACCCGGACTCACCGCGTGCCCTCTCACCGGGCACGCCAGAGTGGCGGGATTGGCCAGATGGTCGAGATTGGTTGGTCCGCCCCGATGATCGGGCCTCCCAACACGGATCCCACACGGGATCCTCGACTGCCGGCCATCCATCATCGGCAGCATCGGCCAGGCACCGTGCCTCTTCGGCGACCTCCCTGTCCGGGTCATTGAGTGGGCCGGCGGTGAACTCGGCCAGTGCCCTCTCATAGTCCGCGGTGGCCTTCGCATGCGCGGCCAGCGCCTCGGCGATCTCCGCGTTGTGCATCGCCTCGGCGGCCTCGGCTTCGGCGCGCATCCGCTGGGCGTTGGCACCGCGGATGGTCTTGGCCAACCGCGTGGCCTTCTGATCGAAGGTCTGCCGTTTAACGTGTGCGATCGGCCCATGGGGCACCGAGGTGGCGAAGGCGGAGCCGGTGTGATCGAACCAGTCGACGGAACCGTCGTCGTTCATCACCGCGTTCCAGTGTCGGCTCGTCTTGAGGTTGTGATGGTGCTGACACAGGCACTGCAGATTCCACGTCGCCGTCACTCCGAGAAGGTTGGAAGTGTCGCCGGCGATGAACGCGGCACCAGACGCATCGGGGTCGTAGTTGATGACGTGGTCGATCTGGCACTTGTGCGCGGGCACATCACACCCGGGGAACCGGCACCCGCCATCGCGGGCACGCACCCTGGCCTTCTGCGCATCGGAGGGCACGTAGCCGTCGACCTGGGAATCGGCGGAGAGCCGGACGTCGTCGCAGCGCTCCAACCACTGCTTGGTCAGGTACTTCGGCAACCATCCGGCGCCGTCGAGCCACAGGCGCAGCTCGCCCTCATCGGCGCCTGCGTCGGCGTAGACGTTCATGGTCACCTTCGCGCCGGCGAAGTCTCCCCGCGACATGGCCATCAGAGCGTCCGCGAGGGTGCAGTCCTCACCCGACTTGATCTTCGCGTCGCGGATGGCGCGGACGGTGGCCTCGAACTCGGC
Source organism: Corynebacterium sp. NPDC060344 (assembly GCF_042725215.1). Taxonomy (NCBI): domain Bacteria; kingdom Bacillati; phylum Actinomycetota; class Actinomycetes; order Mycobacteriales; family Corynebacteriaceae; genus Corynebacterium; species Corynebacterium sp. NPDC060344. The sequence goes on from NZ_JBHXCS010000001.1 coordinate 265,145, forward strand.
CATGCGGTCCTTGCGCAGACACACCTCCATCGCCCCGAAGTCGCACGGGTAGTCATTGACGATGGTCACCTTCTCCGACTCCAGGGCCTTCTTCTCCTCCTCATCGGGAGGTGTGGAGATGGGTTCGACTGATTCGATGATGGCGCGGAGCTTGCGCATGAAGTTCTTCTGTCCCGGCAGTGCCTGAAACTCCTTGTTGGGGATCAGGTACTCGAGGATCAGCTTTTCGACGTCGGCGAGGTGCTCGTCGGATACGGCGATGGTGGCATCGGCGATCTTCGCTAGGCGTTCCAGGGGCAGTGCGCCGGAGTAGGCGAAGTTGAGGATGCGGGGCATGCGGGCGAGCATGGTGCCGACGTCGCAGTAGATCTCCGCCCAATACGGTGTGACACCGAGCCGGGTGGCGATGGAGGCGATGTGGGAGTCGACGTCGGCACCGCCGTCGGGTGTGGAGGCGATGGCGGCGCCGAGGTTGGCGATGTTGCGGGCACGACCCATCGCGGCAACAGGTTCATCGCGTTCGGTGACCCACCGTTTGCGAAGAGGGGCTGGCTCGGCGTCTGAATCAGCGTCGGAGTCGGGCTCAGACTCAGGGTCGGGCTCGTTGCTGCGGCCATGGCCCGAATCGGGTCGTCGTTGCTCGGGTTGGTTGTGGTGGTGGTCCGGATCGTCGTGCTCATCGGCTGCGTCATGGTCGAAAGCCATGAAGATTCCCCCGGGAATGCGAGTACGGATCGAGAGTGGATCTTTGCGTGATCGCTGGTGCTGATCTGCCCTGGCGCGAGACCAAACCCCCGGCCCCGCCCCTATGTCTTACTGCGCTACAACTTGTTCCTGCTGTGCTACCTTGCTTCACCATTCATCATACACGCGTTCGAGATAGAAGTGACGGCAATGATGGTAACGATCAGGCATCTTTACGCACCATACAACCCTCCCCGCCCGCCCGAAACGCCAACCCCATGCGTCGCACAGGTTGTCGATACACCCATCACGCCAGGCATCCACCTCTCGCGCCGGATACCATTTCCCCCTACCGTGGGGCCATGCAGACTTCATTCCCCGCCAAAATGACTTCGGCACGCGGCCTGGCAGCGTCGGCCGCCGTTGCCCTGGCGCTTGGCCTCGCAGCGTGCGGCGCCGGCTCAGACTCCGAATCCGACACCAACACCGACACCACCACTGACACCGGCACCGCCACAGACACCGCCACCACCACCGAAAACCAAGGCACCGACGCCCCGGCCACCGACACTTCCGCCGCCACGGAATCGGCGGCGAAGGAGGGGGACGAGGGGTCGTCGTCAAGCGAGCCGTTCGCCATGACCGAGGGGTCGACGACGGTGACCATCGACCCGGGCCAGGCGATCCCGCTCAACGAAATGATGCGGGTCACGTGGGACTCGGAGGGGCATTCGACCTGCGGCACGATCCTGACGCTGATGACGCCCGACAACCTCATGCTGCGCTTCGACGCCGACGCGGGCTGCTCGGGCGAGTTCCGGGAGAGCCTGGACCAAAGCCTCGGCGCCACCGCCGGCACCTGGACGCTGATGCTCGCGGGGACGCCCGACGGCGACATCGAGGTCCCCATCGAGGTCGGCTAAACCCCCACCGTCGTGCCGTACCAGCCGGTCCCCTCGGGCAGGGTGCCGGCGAGGGCCTTCGTGATCTCGCGATCGGCCTCGACCCCCACCAGCCCGCCCTTCGGCTCGCCCGACGACCGCACGCGGATCAGGTGGATCTCCTCGGCCACGGGCGGCGCATCATGCGTGGCCATGTGCTGGTCGAGCAGCATGTTGTCCTCTTCGCAGTAATTGCGCTGGACCCGCACGTCGATGCCGTCGTTCCACAATCCGAGGGCGGTCAGCTCGACATGCATCTGCTTTTCGACGTCCCGCCACCGCCCCGGATCGAGCAGCGCCGTGAGATGAGTGGTGAAGGAACCCATGCCCCGAGGCTACCGCCCGAAACCGGCCTTCTTCAGGGCGTCGGCCATCGAGCCGCCGCCGGAGGTGGCGCGGTTGTTCCCGCCCTTGGGGCCCTTGTTCCGGTTGTTCCCCTTGCCGCCCCTGCCACGGTAGCCGCGCTCGGGCTTGGCGCCGGGCTCGTCGTCAAGCCGCAGGGACAGGCCGATGCGCTGGCGATCGACGTCGACGTCCATGACCTTCACCTTGACCACCTCGCCGGATTTGACCACCTCGTGGGGGTCGGAGACGAAGCCCTTGCTCATGGCGGAGACGTGGACCAGGCCGTCCTGGTGGACGCCGACGTCGACGAACGCGCCGAAGGCGGCGACGTTGGTCACGGTGCCCTCGAGGATCATGCCCGGGGTCAAGTCGGAGACCTTTTCCACGCCCTCCTTGAAGGAGGCGGTCTTGAACTCGGGGCGCGGGTCGCGGCCCGGCTTGTCCAGCTCCGCGATGATGTCGGTGACCGTGGGCACGCCGACGCCGGCGGACTCGTCGACGAAGTCGCGCGGGTTGAGCGACTGCAGGACGCGGGAGTTGCCGATGAGCTCCGCCACGCCCAGGCCCGTCGCCGCGGCGATGCGGTCGACGACGCCGTAGGACTCGGGGTGGACGGCCGAGGCGTCGAGCGGGTTGGCCGCCCCGCGCACACGGAGGAAGCCGGCGCACTGCTCGAAGGCCTTCGGGCCCAGGCGCGGGACCTTCAGCAGCTCCTTGCGCGAGGTGAAGGCGCCGTTGCCGTCGCGGTAAGCCACGATGTTCTCCGCCACGGTCGTGCTCACGCCCGCCACCCGGCCCAGCAGCGGCGCCGACGCGGTGTTGACCTCCACGCCCACGGCGTTGACGGCGTCCTCGACGACGGCGTCGAGGGAATGCGCGAGCTTCGTCTGCGACACGTCGTGCTGGTACTGGCCGACGCCGATGGACTTCGGGTCGATCTTGACCAGCTCCGCCAGCGGATCCTGCAGGCGGCGGGCGATGGAGACCGCGCCGCGCAGGGAGACGTCCATGTCGGGAAACTCGGCGGCCGCCAGCGCCGAGGCCGAGTACACCGAGGCGCCCGACTCCGACACGGTCACCGGCTCGGGGCGCGCTCCCCCGGCCTTGACCAGCAGGTCCGCGACCTCGCGGGCGAGCTGGTCGGTTTCGCGCGACGCCGTGCCGTTGCCCACGGCCATGAGCTCGACGCGGTGGGTGGCGCACAGGGTGGCCAGGGCGTCGCGGGCGGCGTCCCACTTGTTCTGCGGCTGGTGCGGGTAGACGACGACGGTGTCGAGCACCTTGCCGGTGCCATCGACGACGGCGCACTTGACGCCGTTGCGAAACCCCGGGTCGAGGCCGAGCGTGGCGCGCTGGCCGGCGGGCGCGGCGAGCAGAAGGTCGCGCAGGTTGCGGGCGAAGACGTCGACGGCCTCGGCCTCGGCGCGCTCCTTCAGCCGCATGCGGGCGTCGAGCGCCGCGGAGACCTCGAGCTTGGTGCGCCAGCCGAAGCGGATGGCCTGGTCGACCCACTCGGATTCGGGCAGGTCGAAGGCGCGGCGGACCATGCCCTCGTACACCGCATCGTCGCCGGCGTCGATGCCCAGCTGCAGGATGCCCTCCGACTCGCCGCGCAGGACGGCGAGCACGCGGTGGCCCGGCATGGACTCCAGGGGCTCGGCGTGCTCGAAGTAATCGCGGTACTTCGCGCCGGCCTGTTCCTTGCCCTCGACGACGCTCGCCGCCGCCTGGCCGGTGGACCACACGCGCTCGCGCACCTCGCCGACCAGGTCGGCGTCGGTGGAGAACGATTCGACGAGGATCGCCCGGGCGCCGTTCAGGGCATCCTTCGGCTCGGCGAAGCCCTCGGTGACGTAGCCGGCGGCCGTCTGCGAAGGGTCGGCGGCGGGGTTGTTCAGCAGGTCGTCGAGAAGCGGCCCGAGCCCCGCCTCGCGGGCGATATCGGCCTTGGTGCGGCGCTTCTTCTTGAACGGCAGGTAGAGGTCCTCGAGCCGGGCCTTCGTGTCGCAGGCGAGGATGAGGGCGCGGAGGTCATCGGTGAGTTTGCCCTGCTCATCGATGGCGGCGAGGACGGCCTTCTTGCGGTCCTCGAGCTCGCGCAGGTACGTCAGCCGCTCTTCGATGGTGCGCAGCTGGCCGTCGTCGAGGCCGCCGGTGGCCTCCTTGCGGTAGCGGGCGATGAAGGGCACGGTGTTGCCCTCGTCGAGCAGTTTCACGGCGGTGGCGACGTGCGCCTGATCCACCCCGAGTTCGCGGGCGATGGTGGTCTCGATCATTCCGGCGAGTGTAGTGGCCCGGGTTTTCCTGCTTGACGACGGCCCGCGCGCCCGCAACCACCGCGACTTTTGCCATTACGGCAAACCTCGTTGCCGAATCCCGGCCGAGCAGTCCATTGTGTGGAACCATGAGCACACGCCGATATCCGCTGTTCCGAGTCATCGCCATCGGAGTCGGGGCAACCGCCCTGATGGACGTCACCGCCGAAGTCCTCCGCAGGACGCGGGGCACCCGATCCCTCGACTATGGCCTGGTCGGACGGTGGATCGGGCACATGCCGGCGGGCACCTTCGCCCACCGCCCGATCATGGCCGCCGAGCCGGTCTCCGGCGAGCGGGCCCTGGGGTGGTCGGCCCACTACGGCATCGGCATCGGCTTCGCCGCGGCCCTCGCCGCCCTGAGGCCGGGATGGGTCGACCGGCCGACGCTGGCGCCGGCGCTGGCGATGGGCATCGGCACCGTTGCCGCGCCGTGGCTGATCATGCAGCCGGCGTTCGGCATGGGCGTGGCCGCCGCGCGCACGCCGGATCCCGCAGCGGCACGCCTCGGCAGCCTGCGGGCGCACGCGACGTATGGCGCCGGACTCTGGCTGTCAGCCGGGATTCTCCGGATCGGTCAGATGAACGCGCTGCCCCTGCGGGCCGAGGAGGCTTAGCACCTCCACCGGGCCGTCGCCGGTGGAACCGAACCAGTGCGCGGCCCGGGTGTCGAATTCGGCGGCATGCCCCGGCTCCAGCTCCACGTCATGGTCGCCGACGATGAGGCGCAGCGTGCCGGACAGCACGTACAGCCATTCGCGGCCTTCGTGCCTGCAGGGGCGCGGCGTCGACCGGGAGGCGGGCAGGATCATTTTCACGGCCTCGTGCGGTCCGGGCTCGTGAGTCAACGGCACCACGACGATCCCATTTCGCCGGATCGGCCGGGCATGCACCCGGGGATCCCCCACCTGCGGGGCTCCGACCAGATCGTCGAGGGGCAACCCGTACACGCGCGACAGCGCGAGCAACAGTTCGAGGGTCGGCTTGCGCCCGCCGGATTCCAGGCGCGACAGCGTCGAGGTGGAGATCCCCGTCGCCGCCGACACATCGTCGAGCGTCAGCCGCCCGGCATGCCGGACGGAGCGCAGGCGCGCGCCGACCCGATCGAGCACGCGATCGATCCCACCGTCGTCCATGGCTCCACGGTACAGCGGCGAGGTCCTGCGACAATGGGCACTAGTGCTAGCATGGGTAGCACTATGAACACTTTCGAGGATCTTCGGGACCTGCCACCGGGACTGCTCTGGGCGTTGGGGGCGGTCGTCGCCGTGCAACTGGCGCTCATCGTCATCGCGCTCGTGGTGCTGGCGCGCACGCCCGCCGAACGGGTGAAACTTCTTCCGAAGGTTGCCTGGGCCCTGGTCATCCTGCTGGCCAATGGCATTGGCCCGATCATCTTCTTCGCCGTGGGTTGGGAGCGGCGCCCGAAGAAGGGGCCGGCCGCCGCCCACTCGAACACGAGCCTGCTGTCCCGATTTGGGCCGCCGCGCGACGGTGCCGCCATCGAGTTCGACGGCGTGCGTAAGAGCTACGGCGACCACGTGGTCCTCGACGACGTGACGCTGACCGTGCCGCACGGGTCGGTCTTCGGGTTCCTCGGGCCGAATGGGTCGGGAAAGACCACGGCGCTGCGCATGCTCATGGGGCTGTCGAAGGCGGACGCCGGCGTCGTCACCCTCGATGGGCGGGTCGGCTACCTGCCCGATGTCCCGGCATTCGACCCGTGGCTGACGCCCGCGGAGTATCTGCGGCTGTCGGCCCGCCTCGAGGGATTCACGGGCGGGGAACTCGACGGCCGCGTGGCCGAAGCGCTGGACATTTCGGGGCTGGCTCAGGTCCGGCGCCCGATCTCCGGCCTGTCCCGCGGCATGCGGCAGCGGCTCGGGATCGCGCAGGCGCTCATCGCCACGCCGGGCATCGTCGTGCTCGACGAGCCGATGTCGGCGCTCGATCCGATTGCCCGGCGCGAAGTGCTGGGCATCATCGATTCGCTGCGCGGGCGGGCGACCGTGTTCTTCTCCACGCATTCGATGGCCGACGTCGAGGCCGTGTGCGATCGTGCGGCGTTCCTCGGGCACGGGCGAATCCTCGCCACGGGCACGCTGACGGAGCTGATGGACGAGTTCGGCGATCCGGGCCACATCACGGCGACGTTTCGGGCCCGGCCCGGCATCGATGTCGCAGGTCGCCTGTCGGAGGCCGGCTTCCGCGATGTCGACGTCATCCCCGGCGGAGACCTCGACGATGCCTTCGCCGCCGCGATGGGAGGTGCGCGATGACGGTTCTGATCGGACGACAGTTCCGTGCGCTGCGCGCGTCCTGGTCGACGTGGGCGCTGGCGGGTGTCGCGGCATTGTTCGCGGTGCTCTCCCCCATCACCGCCCGCTATCTGCCGGAGATCCTCGGCGGTCTCGTCGGCGGCGACGCCGCCATCCCCATCGACGTCTCCGCCTTGCCCGATCCGTCCCCGGCGGACGCGTGGGCGCAGTGGTCGTCGAATCTGGCGCAGCTGGTCATCGTCATCGTGGCCATCGTCGCCGCGTCCGCCGTGTCGGCCGATGTCACGCGCGGCACCGCCGTGCCCATCCTCGCCCACCGGGTCAGCCGCCCGGGACTGTGGGCGTCGGCATTCACCGCGGTCGCCGTCACCCTTGCGGTGGTCGCCGCCGCGGGGACGGTGCTGATGATCGCGGTCACCGCCCTGCTTTTCGACGGCCTCGCCGTCTCCGAGATCGGCGACCCCGTGGCGACTTCGGCCCTGTGGCTTGTGTTCGCATTGTCGGTCGTGGCGGTGACCATGGCCGCCTCGGGTGCGGGCGCCTCGTCTCTCGGAGCGGCTGCGGTGGGCATCGCGTACTTTGCCCTCATGGCGTTCGCCGGCATGTGGCCGGTGATGATGGACTGGAGTCCAGCGGGATTGCTGGCGGCGAAGAACGCCTCGGCGGAGCCCGGCGCGGTCATCGGTACAGTCGCGGTGATCATCGTGGGAATCGCCGCCGGCATTGCATCATTCACTCGAAGGGAACTGTGATCCGGGATGCTCATTCACCTCGATTCCGCGTCGCCGACGCCACTGTGGGCGCAGCTGGTCGCCTCGTTGCGCAGGTCCGTCCACGACGGGGACGTGGCCATCGGCGAGAAGTTGCCCAGCGCGGGTGACCTGGCGGAGTCCCTCGACCTGAACAAGAACACGGTGCTGCGCGCCTACCGGCAATTGCGAGACGACGGCATAGTCGAGTTGCGGCGCGGCCGGGGCGCCACGGTCATCGCGGGCGCGGCCGACGGGGATGCGGAGCACTCCGTCGTGGAAGCAGCCCTGGATCGCCTGGCCTCCGCCGCGCGCGAGTCGTCGATCCCCATGTCCGACCTCATCGCGGGACTGACGGTTCGGGGGATCCGTTGATGAGGGCTGCCCGCCTGCGCCTCGTCGCTCAAACGCTGGCGCTGCCGGCCGTCGTCCTCGTCCTCGCGGTGACGTGGGCGCTGTGGGTGCTGCCCGAGCTGCCGGACCCCGTGGCCACCCGATTCGGGGACGACCAGGCGGCGACCGACTTCACCCCGCCGGGCACCTTCATCACCGTCGTGGCGCTGACCACCGCATTCACTGCCGGAGTGTTCGGCGTTCTGTTGCTCTCCGGCGTGTCGTCGGGGCGTGCGGGACGCGTCCTCGCCGGCGCCGGGGCCGGAGCCGCCACACTCGTGCCCGTCATGATGGCCACCACCCTGCATCCGCAAGTCGGCCTTGACGACGCGTCCGCGTTCCACCTGCCATGGCCCGCGTTCGTGGCGCCGTTCGTCATCGCGGTCGTGGCGGGAACGGCGGTGGGATTGCTCGTCCGGCCGGTCGGGGAACCCGAAGAATCCATCGCCGCGGGCACGCCCATCGCGGTCGGAGACACCTCCTTGGCCGCGTGGTTCGGCAAGTGCCGCGCACCGTGGATAATGTCGGTGCTCCTCGTGGTGGCCGTCGGCGCGACGGCCGTCACCTCCATCGCGGCGTTCCGGCAAGGTGACGCGGTGCTCGGATCCGTATACATTTTGCTCGCCATCGCGGTCGGCATTGCGATGTCGATGCTCCTCGGAGTGCGGGTCCGCGTCGACGCCATGGGCGTCCATTGGCGGCTGCTGCCGGGGTTGCCGCGCCGGACGATCCGCTACCCGTCGATCCGCGACGTGGCGGCGGTCGACGTCAAACCCGGTGACTGGGGTGGCTGGGGCTACCGATTCGGAGGGAAGGGCACGGCGATTCTCATCCGCGGTGGAGAGGGCCTGCGCATCGAGCGCACGAACGGCCGGGCACTCTACGTCACGGTCGATGACGCGGCGCGCGGGGCCGAACTGGCCCGGGCGCATCTGCGGCGTTACCGGTCGTAGCCGGAGTATGCGGCGAGCCGCCTGATCCGGTCGGTGACCCGGATGTTCCCCTTGCCCTCTCGGTCGCGCTTGATGATCAGCCTGGCCGCCGCCACCTGCGCTCGATCCGGGACGTGCGGATCCCTCGTCTTCCCGGCATCGCCGATCGTCGCATCCATCGTCCGACTCCTTTTCGCCCTCAGTACCTTCCGCCGCCCGCCATCATGCGCCGCACCGGCGTCGACCGCAGGACCAGCAGCGCGATGATCAGGCCGACCACGCCGGCCGCGAGGCCGCCGGCGACGTCGGAAAGCCAATGGGCGCCCACCCACACGCGGCTGAGCGCGACGACGCCGACCAACGCGACCACCGCCCACTTCAGCGCCGTGGCCAGGCCGCGGCGGACCATCGGCGCGAGCACCTGGATCGCCGCCATGCCCGTGCCCGTCACTCCCGCGACGTGGGCCGACGGGAAGGCGCCGTCATGCAGCGCCGGCAGCTCCGACAGCCGCAGCGGGCCGGCGGGGCGGTCGCGGTCGAGCAGCCACTTCATCACGTACGTCATGGCGATCGACGCGCCGAACGCCAGCGGCACCAGCAGCGCCATCGCCCGCAGGCGCCGCCACAGGAACACCGCCGCAATGAGCGTGGCGGGCGCGACGAACATGGGGCGGAACACCTCGGTGATGCCCATGAACGCGCCATCGAGGTTGCCGTCGAGCGCCCCGGCCCGCAGGTCGCGGACCCACCCGGCGAAGCGGAGGTCGACCTCCGAGCCCGTCGCCGTCGACGCGAACCACGCCAGCGCCACGAGCGCGGCGACCCAGCCGATCACATGGGTCGGCCGGGCGATGGACGTGCGGCTCACGCGATCACCGTGGTTTCCCCCGCCCACGGGGTCGACTCGCCGACGGCGCGGCCGATGGCCTCCGTGACCTCGTCCTCCAGCGCGGCCGGGCCCTCTGTGACGATGAGCAGCGCATGCAGCTTCTCGATCGTCGGCGGCTGCGCGTTCATGGACAGCCACCGGTCCATGAGCGATTCCGCCTGCGTGTCCACGACGGCGTCCTCCCCGGCCAGCGGCATGGCCACGCGTTCGTGGACGATGGTCAGGTTCAGGGCGCCGAGCTCGGCGAGGATGCGGTCGCCGATGGCCGGGAGATCCTCCGGGTCGAACAGCGCGCGCGTGATGGTCTGGTACTGGGTCATGGGAACTGTCTAGCATGGCCCGCGGATCGCATCTATCGTGGTAATGCAGATACCTAATTAGGACGACCCCAGGAGCCCGCCATGGACGCCCCCGAAACCCTCATCGACGTCATCGACGCCGCCCCGGACGCCAGGGACGGCGACTTCCCCGCCGCCAAGCGGGTGCTCACGGCCGATGGTGCGACCATCGTGGCGTTCACCTTCGCCAAAGGGCAGCGCCTCGACGACCACCACGCCCCGCATCCGCTGACCGTCCAGGTCATCGAGGGTTCCATCAGGTTCACGGTCGAGGACCGCGATCACCGCCTGGTGCCCGGGAAGATCCTCCACGTGCCCGAGGGCGTCGTCCATTCCGTCCACGCCGACGACGGCGACGCCACCTTCCTTCTCCTGCTCTCGACTACTCCTCGGGGCTGACCCCGGCGTCGAGCGCTTTCCGGTCGCGCGCCGACAGCTCCACGGCGTCGAGAAGCTCGGGCCGGCGCGACGCCGTGCGCAGCAGCGACTGGTCGCGGCGCCACCGGTCCACCTTGGCGTGGTTGCCCGACAGCAGCACCGGCGGCACCTCCAGGTCGCGCCAGTTGCGCGGCTTGGTGTAGCCGGGGCCCTCGAGCAGGCCGTCGGAAAAACTGTCCTCCTCGTGGCTGCGCCGGTTGCCCAGCACGCCCGGCACCAGCCGCACCACGGCCTCGGCCATGACCAGCACGGCGACTTCCCCGCCGATGAGCACGTAGTCGCCGATGGAGACCTCCTCCACGCGGTACCGGTTCGCGGCGTCGTCGACGACGCGCTGGTCGATGCCCTCGTAGCGCCCGCACGCGAACACGATGTGCTTCTCGTGCGACCAGCGCCGCGCCATGTCCTGGGTGAAGGGGGTGCCCGCCGGGGTCGGCACGATCAAGAGGGGCTTGTCGACGTCTCGTTCGCCGCCATCGCCTTCCATTCCATAAGAGGAGACCTCCGGCAGACCGGCGAGCTCGTCGTGGCGGGCCTGGCCGGTGTGCGGCATCGCGGAATCCAGCGACGCCGCCGAGGCCGCCGGACCCGTCCCGGCCGCGACGTCGTCGAGCGCCGGGCCCCACACGTCGGGCTTCATGACCATCCCGGGGCCGCCCCCGTACGGCGAATCGTCGACGGCCTGGTGGACCCCGGTGGCCCACTGCCGCAGGTCGTGGACGCCGACTTCGAGAATCCCCTTCTCTATCGCCTTGCCCAGCAGCGCGTGGCGCAGCGGGTCGAGGTAGCCCGGGAAAATGGTCACCACGTCCAGGCGCATGGCGGTCACAGCTCCAGCAGCCCGTCCGGCGGGGTGATCACGACGGCGCCGTTGTCCACGTCGACGATGGGCACCAGCGCGTGGACGAAGGGCACCAGCACCTCGCGGCCGCCGTCGTCGAGCACCACCTCGAGCAGCCGCTGGGTGGGGTTGCGCACCACGCCGGTGATCTCGCCGATGTCCTCGGGCTCCGGCTCCGCGCCCTCGTACGCGCGGGCGTTGGCGGTGGCCTCGTCGACGTCGCCGACATTGAGCACCCGCAGCCCGATCAGCTCGTGGTCGTAGTAGGCCTCGTCGTCGCCGTCGAAGACGGGCGCGGCGAAAAAGCGCATGCCGCGCAGGGTTTCGGCGTCGTTGCGGTCGGGGACCTCGTCGAAGAACACCAGCAGGCGCCCCTGGTGGGGGCGCATGGACTTCACGGTCAGCTCGCGCTCGCGGCCGGCTTGCTTGCCGACGAGGACCTCCCCGACGGCGAAGCGACCCGCCGGATCATCCGTCGTGGCGTCGACGACGACCTCACCGCGCACGCCGTGGGGCTTGATCACCCGCCCGATCTGCACCAGGTCCGCGCCGCCGGCATTGTTTCCCGAATTCTTCTGGCTCACGCGCCCAGACTATCGCGACGTGACCCGGCCACCGTCAACGGACACCGTGCGGGTCGCGCGGAAAGCGTCGCGCATGCGGCGGTCGTGGGTGACCAGCAGCACCGTGCCGGCGAATTGCTCGACGGCCTGCTCCAGCTGCTCGATGGCGGGCAGATCCAGGTGGTTCGTCGGCTCGTCGAGGACGAGGGTGTTGGTGCCGCGCGCCTGCAGCAGTGCCAGCGCGGCGCGGGTGCGCTCCCCCGGCGACAGCGAATCGCACGGCCGGGGCACGTGCTCGCCAGTGAGCCCGAACTTGGCCAACAGGGTGCGCACTTCCGCGTCCGGCCAGTCGGGAACCTCCGCGGCGAAGCGGTCGACGAGCGGATCCGGGCCGTCGAAAAGCTCCCTGGCCTGGTCCACCCGCCCGACGACGACGCCCGCGCCCACCGACGCCGAACCCTCGTCGGGCGCGCGCTCGCCGACGAGCAGCGACAGCAACGTCGACTTGCCCGAACCGTTGGGGCCCTCGACGAGCACGCGGTCGCCCTGGTTGATCTGCAGGGTGACGGGGCCGAGGGTGAAGTCGCCGAACTCGGCCACCGCATCGCGCAGCGTGGCCACCACCGTGCCGGACCGCGGCGCGGCGGCGATGGTCATGCGCAGCTCCCACTCCTTGCGGGGCTCTTCGACGACCTCCATGCGCTCGATGGCGCGCTCGGTCTGCGCGATCTTGCCCGCCTGCTTCTCGGACCGCTGACCGGCGCGGTGGCGGATGTGCTTGTCGCGCTCCGGGCTCTTGCCGCCATGGGCGCGCATGGCGTTGCGCGAGCCCTTGTCCAGCCAGGTCTTCTGGGTCTGCAGGCGGCTCTTGAGCTTGTCGACGTCGCCCGCGTAGTCCTCGTACGCCTCCCGCGCGCGGCGGCGGCGCAGATCGCGCTCGGCGAGGAAGGCCTCGTAGCCGCCGTCGAAGACGGTGATCTGGCGCTGCGCCGCATCGAGCTCGACCATCCGCGTGATGGCGCGGGCCAGGAACTCGCGGTCGTGGCTGACGATGAGCATGGGGCGGCGCTCGCCGGAGATGAAGGCCTCCAGGCGCGCGATGCCGTCGAGATCGAGGTCGTTGGTCGGCTCGTCGAGGAGCAGGACGTCATGGCCGGCCAGCAGGATCACCGCAAGGTTCGCGCGGGCGGCCTGGCCGCCGGACAACGCGGTCATGGGCAGCGACAGCACCGCCTCGTCGAGGCCGAGCTCGGCGGCGATGCGGGGCAGGCGCTCGTCGAGGTCCGCGCCGCCCAGCGCCAGCCAGCGGTCGAGGGCCGCGGCGTAGTCGTCGGCGGCGGCCGGGTCGTCCGCCATGGCCTCGGCCAGCGCATCCATGCGGGCGGCGGCCTCCGTGACGCCGGTGCGGCGGGCGACGAAATCGGCGACGGACTCGTCCCGGCGCTCGACCTCCTGCTCCAGCAGGCCGACGGTGGCGTCCGGCGGCGAGGTGGAGATCGTGCCCGTCATCTCCGCCGACGGCGCACCCGCCGCGGCGGCCAGCAGCGTCGACTTGCCCGAGCCGTTGGGGCCCGTCAGGCCCGCGACGTCGCCCGGGGCCAACGTCAGATCCAGATCCGCGAACAGGGTCCGGGGGCCATGGGCGGCGCCGACGCCGCGAAACTCGATGGTTGCCATGGGCGTTGATGCTACCCCACCCCAATACGCGGCCGGACATGCGAAAACGCCGCCACCCGGTGGGCGACGGCGTCGTCGGAAAGCGAGGGGGAACCGAAATTACTCGGCGGACTCCTCGGCCGGAGCCTCCTCGGCGGGGGCCTCCTCGGCGGCCTTCGCGGCCTTGGCCTCGGCGGCCTCCTTGGCGGCGCGGCGCTTCTCGGTGATGGCCTCGGCGGACGGGCCCTCGTTGGCCTCCGCCAGAGCCTGGTTGAACAGGTCCAGCTTGGAGGGCTTCTCCTCGGCGGTCTTCAGGGTGCCCTCGGCGCCCGGCAGGCCCTTGAACTTCTGCCAGTCGCCGGTGACCTTCAGCAGGGCCAGGACCGGCTCGGTCGGCTGGGCGCCGACGGACAGCCAGTGCTGGGCGCGCTCGGAGTCGATCTTGATGACCGACGGCTCGGCCTTCGGCTCGTAGGTGCCGATGTTCTCGATGACGCGGCCCGAGCGACGGGTGCGGGCGTCGGCGATGACGACGCGGTAGTGCGGGGTGCGGATCTTGCCGATGCGCTGGAGCTTGATCTTGACGGCCATGTGGCGTCTTCCTCTCGGTCACGGGGCAATTCTTGTGACACCCCCGCATGTGCGGCGGGGGCCGGTTTTGCCCTTGGTTTGGTCTGCGGGTGACCATCGGTCGACCGTGGTCGGGTCCGACGAACCGCAGTGGCGCCCACGCGGAGCGCGGACAACCCGGGAAACGATACCAGCGCCGCCACCGGGAACCAAAAACCCCGCTTGCACCTGGCCTGCACTGATTCGGCCCCCGCCGCCGGGAATTGTTATTCTGCCAGCGACACCGCCAGCCCCCCGACCCCAGAGGTGCCCACTGAACGCCCCAGACCGCGCCAGCGCCTACCGTCACGATCTCGACGGCCTGCGCGGTTTGGCGATCGCGCTGGTCGTCCTGTTCCACGTCTTCGGCGGCTCGGTCTCCGGCGGCGTCGACGTGTTCCTGCTGCTGTCGGGCTTTTTCTTCCTCGCCTCGCAAATGCGCAACGCCGACCGGCCGGGGCAGTCGATCAACCCCGTCCATTCCCTGTGGCGCACCGCGCGCAGGCTGCTGCCCGCCCTCATCCTCGTGCTCGCCGCGACGTCGGCGGCCGCCGTCGCGTGGTTCCCGCAGCTGCAATCGCCGTCGATGGCCAAGCAGCTCACCGCGTCGATCCTCTACCGCCAAAACGCCGAGCTCGCCGACCAGGTCCGCGACTACGCCGTCGCCGGGTCCACCGTGTCGCCGCTGCAGCACCTGTGGTCGATGTCGGTGCAGGGGCAGTTCTACGTCGGCGGCATCCTGCTCATCTCCGCCATCGCCTTCATCGTGCGGCGCACAGGCGCCCGGACCACGGTGCGCACCGTGATGCTGCCGATCCTGCTGGCGGCCACCGCCGCGTCCTTCGCCTACGCGACCTGGCTCCACGGCACGTCGCAGGGGCTCAACTACTACTCCACGTGGTCGCGCATCTGGCAGATCTCCGCCGGCGGCCTGCTCATCTACGCCGCCGCCGGTCTGCGCGTCCCGCCCGCGCTCAAGCCGTGGCTGCCCGCCGCCGGCGTGGCCATGATCGCCTCCACCGGTTTCCTCTTCGACGGCGCCTCGCTGTTCCCGGGGCCGATGGCGCTGTGGCCGCTGCTGGGTGCCGCGCTGGTGGTCCTCGGCGGCGGCACCGGCATCGTCTCGGCGTGGCTGTCGTCGCGCCCCATGCGCCGCCTCGGCGACATCGCCTACGCGCTGTACCTGTGGCACTGGCCGCTGCTCATCCTGGGCATGCTCGCCGTCGGCGCCAACGCACCGGGGCGCAAACTGGGCATCGCCGTCATCGCCGCGTCGCTGGTGCTGGCGTGGGCGACGCACCGGTTCGTCGAAAAGCCCCTGATGCAGAAGGGCCGCCGGCCCGCCGTCGGCGACGCCCCTGCCCGCAACGCGGCGAAGTCCCTGCGCACCGAGCCCGCCGCGCGCCGGCGACTGGCCGGGGCCGTCGCGCTCACCGCCGTCGGGGCGCTGCTGCTGGTCGCCTCGCCCGTGCAGCAGCACCGGGTCAACGAGGCGCGGCTGACCATCCTCGATCCGGCCGACTACCCCGGTGCCCGGGTGCTCACCGAGGGCGCCACCGCGCCCGAGGGCGTTCCCTACCGGCCCGGGCAGGATCTGATCGGCAACCTCTGGCCCATCGCCGCCCACGAAGGCTGCCTGTCGCTGCGCTCCGACGCCCCCGACGAGGTGGTCACCGTCAAGCGCAACACCGACGAGTCGCCGTGCATCTACGGCGACGCCGACGCGGACCGGTCCATCGTGCTCATCGGCGGCTCCCACGCCGAGCAGTGGTTCTCCCCGCTCGAGCAGGTGGCCATCGAAGCCGGCTACCGGCTCGAGGTGATCATGCGGCCGGGCTGCGCCGCCTTCCTGTCGCCGGTGTGGGACATGAACGACATGTGCGCCGAATGGTCCGAGGCCGTGGTCAACCACCTGGTGGACAACCGCCCGGACGTCGTCGTGACCACCTCCAGCCGCCCCGGCTGGGAGAACACCGACTACACGCCGGACGGCTACGCCGAGTTCTGGTGGGCGATGGCCGACTTGGGCGTGCCGGTCGTCGGCATCCGCGACACCCCGTGGATGAAGGACGAGTTCGGCGACCCCTTCTCCCCGACCGACTGCGTCGCCGCCGGCGGCGACCCCGCCGAATGCGGCACCCCGCGCGACCGCGTCCTGTCGCCGTTCCATGGCGCCGACGACATCCTCGCGGGAATCCCCGACTCCCTCAGCCTGGACTTCTCCGATCTCGTCTGCCCGGACGGCATTTGCCCCGCGGTGATCGGCAACATCTACGTCTACCGCGACGACAACCACCTGTCCGACCAGTTCGCGCTGTCGCTGACCTCCGAGATGAAGCGCCGCCTGCTGCCCTTCCTCGAGGATCTCGAATGACCCCGGCGTACCGCCGCGACCTCGACGGTCTGCGCGGCCTGGCCATCGCCCTGGTGGTGGCCTTCCACGTTTTCGACGGCCGGGTCTCCGGCGGCGTCGACGTCTTCCTGCTGCTGTCGGGGTTCTTCTTCCTCGGCTCTCAGATGCGCAACGCCGACCGCGCCGACCGGTCGATCAACGTGTGGCACTCGCTGTGGCGGACCATGCGCAGGCTGCTGCCGTCGCTGATCCTGGTGGTCACGGCGACGACGCTCGGCGTGCTCGCGTTCGCCCCGGCCCTGGTCAACGGCGAGATCGCGGCCCAGCTGCCGGCGTCGCTGCTCTACGTGCAAAACGCCGTCCTGGCCGCTCAGGGCGCCGATTACGCCGCGGCGTCGGGCGAGGTGTCGCCGCTGCAGCACCTGTGGTCGATGTCGGTGCAGGGCCAGTTCTACCTGCTGGGCATCCTCGTCGTGTCCGCCATCGCGTTCACGCTGCGCGCCTCGCACGCGCGCCCGCGCACCACCACGGTGATGGTCCCGGTGCTCGTCGCCGCGACCGTGGCCTCCTTCTGGTGGGCGACGGTCCTGCACGGCCAGGCGCAGGGCCAGAACTACTACTCCACGTGGTCGCGCATGTGGGAGCTCGCCGCCGGCGGGTTGCTGGCGCTTGCGGTCGCGCGCTTTACGACGCCCCGGTTCGCCGCCCCCGTCCTCCCCGTCCTCGGCGTGGCCATGATCGTGTCCACGGGCTTCATGTTCGACGGCGCCGCCGAATTCCCCGGCCCCTGGACCCTGTGGCCGCTCGGCGGCGCGGCGCTGGTCATCCTCGGCGGCGGCGCGGGCTTCATGTCGCGCATCCTCGAGTCCGGCTTCATGCGGATGCTCGGCGACATCGCCTACGCCCTGTACCTGTGGCACTGGCCGCTGCTGATCGTCACCATGTCCGCGCTGGGCCTCGACGACGTCGACGTGGGCATCGGTGCCGCCGTCATCGCCGCGTCGGTGGGGCTGGCGTGGCTGACGCACCGGTTCGTCGAAAAGCCCCTGATGCAGAAGGCGCCCCGCCCGCTCGTCGGGGAAGCGCGCGCCCGCGCGGGCCTGCGCTCCATGCGCACCGGGCCCGGGGCGGCGCGCGCGGTGGCCGCCGTGGTCCTGCTGGTGATGTTCGGCTCGATGGTCGGCCTGGGCCAGGAGCACTCGCGACGCTCGGCCGAATCCGCGGGCCAGAGCCTCGACGCGATCACCTACCCCGGCGCCCGCGCACTCAGCGACGGCTACCCCGTCCCCCACGGCCTCGAACCGCGGCCGGCGCCCGAATACGTGGCCAAGGCCTACCCCATCGTCGCCGAGGACGGGTGCATGACCTACGTCGGCGAGGACGCCGACCACATCGCCGACGGCAAGCGCTTCGGCCCCGATGCCGGCGAACCGTGCGTGTACGGCGACCCGGACGGGGACGAGACCATGTACCTGATCGGCAGCTCGCACTCCGAACAGTGGAGCACCGTCCTCGACCGCATCGCCCGCGACCGCGGATGGCGCCTGGTCCCCCTGATCCGCCAGGGCTGCGTGATCACCCTGGGCACCCCGCTGCCCAGCTCCGACGACGAGTGCATCGAGTGGTCCGAGCGGATGCTGGAGAAGATCGCCGACGACCGGCCGGACCTCGTGGTGTCCACCTCGACCCGCGCCAAGGGCGACTGGGGCGAGGGCCCCGACGTGCTGTCCCCCGGCGTGGCGGAGGCGTTCCGCTTCCTCGACGGCGAGGGCATCCCCGTCGCCGGCATCCGCGACAACCCCTGGCTCGTCGACGGCGACGGCGACCGGCTCAACGCCCCGACGTGCCTGGCCGAGGAACGCGTCAACTGGCGCGACGGAGACGAGGCCCGCGCCGCCGCCGACGAGTGCGGCATCGCCCGCAAGGAGGCCCTGGCGGAGAGCAATCCCGCGGCGAGGCTTTTCCGGGGCCTCGACGACGGCTGGTCCATCGACCTGTCCGACGCGATCTGCCGGCGGGACCACTGCCCCGCCGTCGTCGGCAACGTGCTGGTCTACCGCGATTCCAACCACCTCAGCGTGGCATACGCGGATTCCCTCCAGCCGGCGCTGGCCCGGGCACTGCTGCCGGTCTTCGAGGAGCTGGAGGGGTAAAGCGGGGCCCGTTCCGTGGCGGGCCCCGGCCTACTTCTTGCCCGGGCCGCCCTGGCCGAAGTCCAGGTTGTCCAGGTCGATGCCCTCCATGCCGGGGGGCATCTTGCCCTTCATCTGCTTCTGCAGCTCGGCCATGTCCGGCATCCCGGCGCCGCCCATGCCCGGCATACCGGGCATACCCGGCATTCCGGGCATGCCGCCCTGGCGCATCGACTTCGGCGGCGTGGGCCCGCGGCCCTTGCCCTTGCCCTTCTTGCCCTTGCGGCCCTTCTTGGTCTTGCGGTTCGACGGGCGGCCGCCGGGCATGCCGAACTTGCCGGCCATCTGGGCCATCATCTTGCGTGCCTCGAAGAAGCGCTCCACCAGCTGATTGACCTCGCTGACGGCGACGCCGGAACCGGCGGCGATGCGCTTGCGGCGCGAGGCGTTGAGGATCTTCGGGTCCTCGCGCTCGGCCGGCGTCATGCCGCGGATGATCGCCTGCATGCGGTCGAGGTGCTTCTCATCGACCATGTCGGCCATCTCGGACATCTGGGCGCCGCCGGGCAGCATCTTCAGGATGTTGCCGATCGGGCCCATCTTGCGGACCATGAGCATCTGCTCGAGGAAGTCCTCCAGCGTCAGCTCGCCGCTGCCCATCTTCGCGGCGGTCTTCTCCGCCTCCGACTGGTCGAAGACCTGCTCGGCCTGCTCGATGAGGCTGAGCATGTCGCCCATGCCCAGGATGCGGCTGGCCATGCGCTCCGGGTGGAAGACGTCGAAGTCCTCCAGCTTCTCGCCCGTGGAGGCGAACATGATCGGCTTGCCGGTGACCTCGCGGATCGACAGCGCGGCACCGCCGCGGGCGTCGCCGTCGAGCTTGGTCAGCACCACGCCGGTGAAGTCGACGCCGTCGCGGAAGGCCTCGGCGGTGACCACGGCGTCCTGGCCGATCATCGCGTCGATGACGAACAGGACCTCGTCGGGGTTGACCGCGTCGCGGATGTCTCGCGCCTGGGTCATCAGGGTCTCGTCGATGCCGAGGCGGCCGGCGGTGTCCACGATGACCACGTCGTGCTGGGTGCGCTTGGCTTCCTCGATGCCCGCCTGTGCGACGGAGACCGGGTCGCCGTGGGAGGTGCCCATCTCGTGGGCGTAGGAGTCCATCGACGTGCCCGGGTCGGGCGCGAAGGTGGGCACGCCGGCGCGCTCGCCGACGATCTGCAGCTGCTGGACGGCGCCGGGGCGCTGCAGGTCGCAGGCCACCAGCATCGGGGTGTGGCCCTGTCCGGCGAGGTGCTTGGCCAGCTTGCCGGCCAGGGTGGTCTTGCCGGCGCCCTGCAGGCCGGCGAGCATGATCACCGTCGGCGGGTTCTTGGCCAGGCGCAGGCGCTGGGTATCGCCGCCGAGGATCTGGACCAGTTCCTCGTTGACGATCTTGATGACCTGCTGCGCCGGGTTCAGCGCCTGGGAGACCTCCGCGCCGGCGGCGCGTTCCTTGATGCGCTTGATGAACGCGCGCACCACGGGCAGGGAGACGTCAGCCTCCAGAAGGGCGAGGCGGATCTCGCGGGCGGTGGCGTTGATGTCCGCCTCGGACAGACGCCCCTTGCCGCGAAGATCCTTCAGTGCCCCTGTGAGCCGTTCGGAGAGTGATTCAAACACGGGTGGTCGATCTCCCTGATGGTGTCGGTGTCATGGATATGGCTTTCCCACCATACCCGCCGGCGCCACCGTCCCCGCCACCCGCCGGGGCGGGTCAGCGCAGGGCGGCGTCGCCGATTTCGCCGGTGCGCACGCGCACCGCGTCGGTGACTTCGGTGGCCCAGGCCTTGCCGTCGCCGATGGAGCCGGTGCGCGCCGCGTCGGCGATGACCTTCAGGGTCTCCTCGGCGAGGTCGTCGGGCACGACGACGTCCAACCGCAGCTTTTCGACGAAGGCGATGGCGTACTCGGCGCCCCTGTAGACCTCGACGTGGCCCTGCTGGCGGCCGAAGCCGCGGACCTCCGCCACGGTCAGGCCGGACACCCCGAGGTCCTCCAGCGCGAACCGGACGCTCTCCAAGGTGGTGGGCTTGATGATCGCCGTGATCAGCTTCATGGTGTTCTCTTTCCTCTGGTGCTGGTGATCTGGCTTGCGGGTGCGGGTCAGCGCGTCAGGTTCACCGGGATGCCGGCGGAGCTGTCGTAGGCGGTCTCGCGGTGCTCGGCGTTGTCCACGCCGGCGCGCTCCTCGTCGTCGTCGATGCGCCAGCCCATGGTGGACTTCAGGCCCAGGGCCAGGATCAGGGTGACGATGCCGGACAGGATCATGGCGACGACGGCGATGATGATCTGGATGGCGAAGAGCTTCAGGCCGTACATGCCGCCGCCGGTGAGCAGGCCGTCGCCGGTGGCCAGCAGGCCCACGCCGACGGTGCCCCACAGGCCGGCGACGAGGTGGACGCCGACGACGTCGAGCGAGTCGTCGAAGCCGAAGCGGTACTTCAGCGAGACGCCGAGGCAGGCCAGGGCGCCGCCGACGAGGCCGAGGATGATCGAGGTGACGGGGTTGAGCGCGCCGGCGGCCGGGGTGACGGCGACCAGGCCGGCGACGATGCCGGACGCGGCGCCCAGGGAGGTCGAGTGTCCGTAGCGGATGCGCTCGACGGCGAGCCAGCCGAGCATGGCGGCGGCGGTGGCGGCGGTGGTGTTGACCCACGCCAGGCCGGCCAGGCCGTCGGCGGCGAAGGCGGAGCCACCGTTGAAGCCGAACCAGCCGAACCACAGCAGGGCGGCGCCGAGCATGACCAGGGGCAGGTTGTGCGGGCGGTGCGCCTCGCGCATGAAACCGTGGCCGCGGCCGATGACCAGCGCGAGCACCAGCGCGGCCATGCCGGCGTTGATGTGGACGACGGTGCCGCCGGCGAAGTCGATCGGGGCGACCGCGGCGAGGGTCTCGCCGGCTTCGGTCACGGTGCCGAAGAGCATCGCCGACAGGGAGCTGCCCGAGTGGCTGAGCAGGCCGCCGCCCCAGACCATGTGGGCCATCGGGAAGTAGGCGAAGGTGGCCCACAGGCCGGTGAAGACCAGCCAGGTGCCGAACTTCACGCGGCCGGCCAGCGCGCCGGAGATCAGCGCGGTGGAGATCACGGCGAAGGTCAGCTGGAAGGCGACGTCGATGACGTTGGCGTAACCGCCGGAGCCGGCGACGTACTCGCCGGCGTCATCGGTGATCTGGCCGGCCAGGCCGAACTGCTCGAAGGGGTTGGCGAAGAATCCGCCGTAGGAGGTCGAGCCGTAGGACATCGACCAGCCCCACAGGACGTAGACGACGGTGACGACGCCGAGGGCGCCGAAGGACATCATCATCATGTTGAGCACGGCGCGGCGGCCGGTCATGCCGCCGTAGAACAGTGCCAGGGCGGGGGTCATCAGCAGCACCAGCGAGGCGGATACGAGCATCCACGCCGCGTTGCCGGAGTTCAGCACAACCTCATCGGGGGTCATCGCGTCTCCTAATTTTCATGTTTTCGGTGGGACGCAGATGAGTATCGGCTGAGCAGATTACGCGGAAACCCGCCGAACGGTTACGTTTCCGTCACCGTTCGGCGGGTTCGTGTTTCGCGGGTGTTGCGGGTGTTTCGGGTCGGTTACCCGGGGCCTTTTCTGTCCGGGACCTACCCCGGCTCTATCCCAGCAGAGCGTCGACGAAGCCCTCGGGCTCGAAGGGCGCGAGGTGGTCGGCGCCCTCGCCGAGGCCGACGAGCTTGACCGGCACGCCGAGCTCGCGCTGGACCTGGAAGACGATGCCGCCCTTGGCGGTGCCGTCGAGCTTGGTCAGCACGACGCCGGTGATGTCGACGACGTCGCGGAAGGTGCGGGCCTGCATCAGGCCGTTCTGCCCGACGGTGGCGTCGAGGACGAGCAGGACCTCGTCGACGGCGGCCTTCTTCTCCACGACGCGCTTGACCTTGCCCAGCTGGTCCATCAGGCCGGTCTTGGTGTGCAGGCGGCCGGCGGTGTCGATGAGCACCACGTCGGCGGCGTCGTCGATGCCCTTGGCCACGGAGTCGAAGGCGATCGACGCGGGGTCGGCGCCCTCGGGCCCGCGGACGGTGGTGGCGCCGACGCGGCGGCCCCAGGTTTCCAGCTGGTCGGCGGCCGCGGCGCGGAAGGTGTCCGCCGCGCCGAGGAGCACATTGTGGCCCTGGGCGACGAGCACGCGGGCGAGCTTGCCGGTGGTGGTGGTCTTGCCGGTGCCGTTGACGCCGACGACGAGCACCACGGCCGGCTTGCCCTCGTGCGGCAGCGCGCGGATGGAGCGGTCCAGGTCCGGGCCGCACTCCTCGATGAGGACCTCGCGCAGCAGTGCGCGGGCCTCGGCTTCGGAGCCGACGCCGCGGGAGGCGATGCGCTCGCGGAGCTTTTCGACGACGTTCATCGTCGCGGCAGTTCCGAGGTCCGCCATGATCAGCGTGTCCTCGATTTCCTCCCACGCGTCCTCGTCCAGGTCGCCGGCGCCGAGGATGCCCAGCACCGACTGGCCGATGGCGCCCTGCGAGCGGGACAGGCGCCCGCGCAGGCGCGAGATGCGGCCCTCGGTCGGATCGATGTCGTCGAGCGGCTGCTCCGGCTCGACCGGGGCGACGGCCTCGGTCTCGACGTCGGCGACATCGGCTGGGCGATCGTCGACGGGGGCGGTCTCCGCGACGGGCTCGCGGATGACCTCCTCTTCCACGGTCTCCACGGGCTCGGGCTCAACAAGCTCAGTCTCGACCGGCTCGGGCTCAACGGGCTCGGGCGCAAGGTCGGCGGGCGGCACCACATCCGGGGCCGGTTCCTCGAGATCCTCGACCTCGGGCAGGGCCGGCTCATCGGCCAGCTCCTCGGGGACCTTCGGGGCCTCCATGTCGTCGACGGACTCGACGGGCTCGACGACCTCAGTCTCGGCCAGCTCCGGCTCCGGCTCGGGCTCGGGCTCAACGTCGGCCTCGCCCAGGCCGGACCCCTCGGGGCGCGGCGGCAGCGGCGGGGTCGGCGGGACCGGGGGCGCAGTCGGGGCGGCCTTCGTTTCCGGGGCCTTCTTCGTGTCCGGTGCCGGCGGCGTGCCCAGTTCCTGGCCGGGCAGCAGATCCGGCTGCTTCTCCGGCTGCTTCGTCTGCGCCGGGGCGAAATTGAAGCCGCCCGTCGCCTGGTAGTTCCCGGACTTCTCCGCCTGGGTCAGCTCCTCCGGAGCCTTCTTCTCCTCGAACGAGATGGTGTTCTTCTTCCGGCGGGCCAGGCCCACCAGCAGGAGAATCACCAGCAGAATCACCACGACAACCGCGGCGAGAATGATCCATTGCGTAACCGTCATGCCCACCAGTCTTGCAGGTTCGCGCCCGTCCGGCTCGCCCCGGGTGGGCGCGCGGCGGGCGGGACGGCCGGTAATACAGTGGCGGCATGGCTTCCCCCGCACCGCAGGAACTGCTCCGCGCCCTCACCGAATCGCTGCCGCCCGGCGCCGTCATCGTCGACGCCGACGTCCTGGACACCTACGCCCGCGACCGCACCGACGTCATCGCCGCCGGGGCTCCCCTGGCCGCCGTCACCGCCCGCTCCACCGACGACGTCGCCGCGGCGATGTCGTGGGCCCATGCCCACGACGTGCCCGTCGTCACGCGGGGCGCGGGGACGGGCCTGTCCGGCGGCGCGACCGCGACGCCGGGCTGCCTGATCGTGTCGCTGGCGAAGATGGACCGGATCCTGGCCATCGAACCCGACGACTTCGTCGCCCGCGTCGAGGCCGGCGTGATCAACGGCGACCTCGATCGCGCCGCGGCCGAGCACGGCCTGATGTACGCGCCGGACCCGTCGAGCATGGACAGCTCCAGCATCGGCGGCAACATCGCCACCAACGCCGGCGGCCTGCGCTGCGTGAAGTACGGGGTCACGCGCAATTCCGTGCGGTCGCTGACGGTCGTGCTCGCCGACGGCCGCGTGCTGCGCACCGGCCACGACACGGTCAAGGGCGTGTCCGGCCTCGACCTCGTCGGGCTGTTCTGCGGATCCGAGGGCACGCTCGGCGTCATCACCGAAGCCACCGTCGCCCTGGTCCCCCGCCCCGCCGGCGACCCCGTGACGCTGCTGGCGCCGTTCCCCACCGCCGACGCGGCGCTTGGGGCCGTGTCTGCGGCGATGCGGCTGGGCGCGGACCCGGAGCTGATGGAGTTCATGGACCGCCGCACGCTGCGCGCCATCGACGAGTGGAAGGGCACCGACTTCGCCGGCTGCGGGGGCATGGTGCTCTCGCAGGTCACCGGCCCGGATGCGCGCGGGCGCGCCGAGCTGATCGCGCAGGCCTTCCACGCCGGCGGCGCCGACGACGTCGCGGTGTCGGACAATGCCGCCGAGGGCGACCAGCTCATCGCCATCCGCCGCATGGCCTACCCCGCCAAGGAGCGCCTGGGCCACGCCCTGACCGAGGACGTGTGCGTGCCGCGGTCGCAGCTGGCGCACATGATGCGCTTCATCGACGACCTCGCCGGCGAACGCGGGCTGACCATCTGCACCGTCGCCCACGCCGGCGACGGCAACCTGCACCCGGTGTTCATCTACGACGGGCCCACCCCGGCCGACGTCCCCGACGAGGTCTGGCAGGCCGCCGGCGACGTCTTCCGCGAGGCCCTGCGCGTGGGCGGGACGCTGACGGGCGAACATGGCGTCGGCACGCTCAAGCGCCGCTTCCTCGCGGAGGAGCTCGGCGACGTCGGCGTGGCCGTCCAGCGTGCGGTCAAGAACGCCCTGGACCCGAAGGGGCTGCTCAACCCAGGCAAGGCCCTGGCCTGACTCAGGCGATGCGCACGCCCGCCGGCAATTCCCCGGCGGGCACCTTCAGCCGCCGGTGGGCGAAGGCCACGCCCGCCGCGCCGAGCAGCAGATTGATGGCCAGGCCCGGCCCCCACTTCCAGCCCGGGCGCCCCTCCACGGGCCGCGGCGTGGACTGGGTGGTCGGGCCGTCGCCGGGCTCGCGCATGGACGCGGCGAGCTCGGCGCACGTCTCCGGCTGATGCTCGGGCGCGTGGAAGGACCGGTCGACGAGATCGCGCACGATCGGGGTGACCCCCGGCGCACTCCCGGAGTACGGCAGGGCGTCGGACAGCACGACGACGGGATTGGGCAGGAACAGCCACGCGATGGACCGGGTGTCCACGGTCCGGATCTCGGTGGTCTCCTCCCGGCACCAGCTGGAGGTGTCGTCGAGGTCGAGGTTGTCGTCGTAACGCATCATGTACGCGACCTGGCGCGTTTCGCGCTGCTCGGTAAGCGGCATGGACAGCAGAAACGTCACCGGCAGCCCGATGACCAGCACCGCGACGATGAGGTACGACAGCATCGTCGACGACGCCGTGCGCGGCGTCAGCGCCGACAGCCCCAGGCCCATGCCCGACACCGCCAGCAGCAGCAGCGCGACGATGGCCACGCCCAGCAGCATCGCCCACCACGGCATGCCGCCGCGCACGACCGTCCAGATGAGCACCGGCAGGGACACCAGCAGGAAGGCCAGCGATGCGAGCCACGCGGCCAGGAGCTTTCCGACGGCCACCGCCCAGACCGGCACCGGCGCCGCCTGGATCAGGGCCAGCACCCCATCGCGCCGGTCGCCGTTGATGGACGTCGCCGTTTGGGCGGGGGCGACCAGGAGGCCGACGAGCAGCACGAACAGCAGGGTTCCCCCGGCGATCGCTTCGGCCGACGCGCGTGCCCACGCCTCTTCGTCGCCGGAGAGCCCCGGGCCGACGGAGCCGAAGAACAGCGTCTGCAGCAGCACCGTGCCCACGAGCACGACGAACCAGCCGACCAGCAGCACCCGCCACCGCGTCGACCGCGCCCGCTGGGTCAGCTCGAGGGACACCACTTCGCGCAAGGCGTTCATCACCGCGCACCCCATTCCAGGTATCGGGATTCCAGCGTCCTCCGGCCGAAGGACGCCACCACCACCCCGGCGGCCAGGGCCCGGGCCAGCGCCGCGGAAGCCGCGGCCGGTTCGGCGGCGAAGTCCGCCCACGCCACGCGGGGGCCGTCGCCGGGATCCGCGCCGCCGAGGACCACGCCCAGGGCGGGATCTTCGGCCCCGGCCCAGCGGCGCAGTGCGCCATCGCCGTCACCGCCACCGTCGACAACGGCCAGCCGCCACGTCGGGGCGGCGTCCTCGGCGGTCGCCGGCAGTGTGCGGCCGTCGCGCATCATGATGACATCGTCGACCATCTCCTCCAGCTCCGGCAGGATGTGGGAGCTGACGACGATCGCCGCCCCCGCATCCGCCCGCCGGCGCAGAATGCCGCGCAGCGCCATGCGGGAGTCGGGGTCCATGCCGGACGCCGGTTCGTCGAGAAGCAGCACCGCCGGGTCATGGACCAGGGCCCGCGCCAGCGACAGGCGCTGCTTCTGCCCGCGCGACAGGACGCGCACGCGCGCACCGGCGAACTCCGACAGGCCCACCTCGGCGAGCAGCTCCGTGGCCCGGGCGTCGGCGACGTCGCGGGCCAGGCCGTAGAGGCGGCCGAAGCTGGCGACGATCTCGTGGGACGTCAGCGTCTCCCACGCGCCCACGTGGTCGGGCATCCAGCCGATGCCCGCGCGCGCCGACGGGCCATCGGACGACGGGTCGGCGCCGGCGACCTCGACGCTGCCGGAATCCGGCGCCAGCAGCCCGGCCAACACCAGCAGCAGCGTGGTCTTGCCGCTGCCGTTGGGCCCGATCAGGCCGGTGATCCGGCCGGGTGCGACGTCGACGTCCGCATGCTCGATGGCGACGTGTCCGCCGAAGGTGCGGCGCACGGACCGGGCTATGATGCTCATGGCTCCAACGTATACCCCTGCGCCACCGCATCGGCGAGGGAATCGGCGACGAAAGCCTGGTCGCGCAGCCGCAGCCGGGCGGCGATGGTGCAGTACGGGGCATCGGCGGGCAGCCCGATGGCGACCGCGACGATGCGCAGCGCCTCGTGCGGATCCTCCGGGGGGTCGCCCAGGCCCATCGTCGAATACGCCACGGCCCACGGGCCGCTCGCCGTGGTCTCCGGCACCGGCACGACCTCGAACCCGCCCTCGACGATGACGCGGACCCGGTCGCCCGGGTAGTCCCTCTCCGCCAGCGTCGCGCCGATGCTCGTGCCCACCGCGCCCTGCCGCCGCCACCGCACCGACGCGGAGCACCCGTCGCCGGACAGGCGCACCGGCGCGTCGAACGCCGCACCGGCGAGCGCCGGGATCGCGTGCGGGATGGCCACGGACTCGTCGGTGGCCATCACGGCATCGGCGTCGACGAGCACCGACCAGCGGCCGCCGTGCAGGTACATCGACCCGGTCAGCTCCGGCCTCGCGTGGTTGACGGGCACGGCGCCCTCCCGGCCGGCGGTGGTCCAGGTGTCGGGGGCGCAGCGGATGATCGCGGGCTCCGCGCTGAGCGCGTTGCGTATCGACGGCCTGGTCCGGCCCGGGATGAGCTCGGCCAGCTGCGCCGTGGTCATGGCGCCATCGGCCAGCGTGAGAATGGCCAGCGCCCGGTCGCCGATCGAGCGGTCCCGGTTGATCACGCGGCCGCGGAACAGGAACCGGCGCCCGACGGTGGCCAGGTAGTCGGCGAGTTCCGCCTCCCCCACGCCCAGCTCCTCGGCGGCGGCGCGGACCTCGACGGTGCCCACGGCGTCGGCGCGCTCGGCGAGGATGTCGTCGATGCGCTCGGCGGTGCCCTCCGCGACCAGCCACCCGCAGCCCACCATGGACCAATCCGGGGCCAGCGCCTCCACGACGTCGAGGCAATTGACGGTCAGGCCCGGGATCGGGTCCGCCAGCGCCGGCACCGCCGCGAGGATTTCCGTGACGTGGGCGAAGGGGTGCAGCCGGCGGCGCACGCCGTCGATGACCAGGCCGACGAAGGCGCAGTCGTCGAGCTTCGCCCGCAGCGTCGACTCCAGCTGGCGCACGCGCTCGCGCGTCAGCCCCAGCTCCGTGCCGATGCTGTCGAGCGTGCGGCGGGTGATCAGCCGCTCGCGCAGGATCATCGGCCACCGCGGGTCGCCGCCGACGGCCCCGGAGATCTCCCCGATCGCCGCGGCGATGAGCTGCCCATGGGACCCGCAGACCTCGCCGAGCATCGAATGCGCGGTCGCCGGCAGCGGCGACATCTCCGATGGCACGTCGCCGGCCAGCGCCAGCCACTGGGCCAGCGCCTGATGCGCGTCGAATCGCTGGTCCGACTGCTGCATCGTCGGCCACCTCCGGGAGTCGGTTCTGGGTCGGTCGACCGAGATCATATCCCAGTTTCCGGATGCGCCCGGACGATTTCCGGCAGTGCCCGCTATTCTCCGGTTTCCGGCGACATCCGTTGCGAGATCACGCGGGTCACGCCATCGCCCCGCATGGTCACGCCGTACAGCACATTTGCGACATCCATCGTCGGCTTCTGGTGCGTGATCACGATCAGCTGAGAAGATTCGCGCAATTCCTCCAGCAGGGCGATGAGGCGTCGCAGGTTGACGTCGTCAAGCGCGGCCTCGACCTCGTCGAGGACGTAGAACGGGCTGGGGCGCGCGCGGAAGATGGCCACGAGCATCGCCAGCGCCGTCAGCGACTTCTCGCCGCCCGACAGCAGCGACAGCCGCTTGACCTTCTTGCCCGGCGGCCGCGCCTCGACCTCGATGCCGGTGGCCAGCATGTCGTCGGGCTCGGTGAGGATCAGCCGCCCCTCGCCGCCCGGGAAGAGGGTGTCGAAGACCCTGGGGAACTCCCGCTCCACGTCCAACCACGCCTCGGTGAACAGCCGCAGGATCGTCTCGTCGACGTCCTCGACCACGTCGAGGAGGTCCTTGCGGGCGCGGCGGACGTCGTCGAGCTGGGTGGCCAGGAAGTCGTGGCGCTCCTCCATCGCCTTGAACTCCTCCAGCGCCAGCGGGTTGACGCGGCCGAGGACGCGCAGGTCCTTCTCCGCCTGCTTGAGGCGGGCCTCGGCGGCCGCGCGGTCGAAGCCCTCCCCCGGCGCGTGGGAGTCGAGCAGGTCGGCGACGGGCACGCCGAGCTGGTCGACGATGGTCTCCTCCGCCTGGTCCACGCGCAGCTGCGCCTCGGCGCGGGCGATGTCGCCGCGGTGGGCGCCGTCGGTGAGTTCGGCGACGCGCTTGGCCGCCGCGTTGGCGTCGGCGCGGGCCTTGTTCAGTTCCGCGGCGATGGCCGTGCGGGCGGCGTCGAGTTCCTCGCGGTCGGCGCCGGCGCGTTCCAGCGACACCGACACCTGCTCGGCCACCTCGCCGGACAGTTCGGCGACGGTGGCGGCCAGCAGGCGCGAGCGTTCCCGGCGCACCTGCGCAGCCTCGTGGCGGGCACGGGCCTGTCGTTCGGACGTTGCTTGGCGACGCAGCCGTTCGGCCTTCCCCCTGACTCCTCCCGAACGCTCCTCGGCGGTGCGCAGGGCCAGCCGGGCCTCGGTTTCCATGGCGCGGGCCTGGGCGAGCGCGGCGGCGGCGTGGTCGCGGTCCTCGGTGGAGGGCTCGCCGTCGGCTGGGTCGTCGTCGACGCGGGCGAGGCGGTCGGCCACCTCGTCGAGTTCGCCGCGCAGGGTCACCAGGCGCGCTTCGGCCTCGTCGCGGCGGGCGCCGGCGCGCTCGGCGTCGTGGTCGACTCCGGCGAGCTGCGACTGCGCGCGGGTGCGGGCGTCCTTGAGGGTTTTCAGGCCGCGCTCGTGCTCGCGCAGGGCGGCGCGGGCCGCGGCGGCGTCGGTGCGGCGGTCCTCTTCTTCGGCGACGGCGCCGGCCAGGACGCCGGCGAGGTCGGCCAGTTCCGTCCGGGCGGCGGCCAGTTCCTCTTCGGCGGCGGCGATGCCCGCGCCGATTTCGACGCTGGAGCGCGCGCCCCCGGCGCCGCCGGCGACCCACCGGGGGCCGTGGAGGCGCCCGTCGGCGGTCGCCGCCCGCAGCCGGTTGTCCTCGGCGACGACCCGGCGTGCGGTGGCGGCGTCTGGGCACAGGACGACGTCGACGAGCAGCGCAGACAGTGCCGCGGCCAGCTCCGGCGGGTGCTCGACCGCATCGAGCGCCCACGTGCAGCCGCTCGGGGCGTCGACGTCGAGGCGCCAGCCGGAGTCAGTACCCGAACTCGAGCCGGTACCGGGCTCGACGACGGTGGCGCGGCCGGCTTCGGCGTCGGACAGCAGGGAAATCATGTCGTCGGCGGAATCTGCCGACGCCGCGACGAGCGCCTCGGCGGCGGGTCCGAGGGCGGCGGCGATGGCCG
The DNA here is from genome assembly GCF_042725215.1 of Corynebacterium sp. NPDC060344. Taxonomy (NCBI): domain Bacteria; kingdom Bacillati; phylum Actinomycetota; class Actinomycetes; order Mycobacteriales; family Corynebacteriaceae; genus Corynebacterium; species Corynebacterium sp. NPDC060344. The sequence goes on from NZ_JBHXCS010000001.1 coordinate 295,854, forward strand.
AATCCCACCCGCCGGTGACGTGCAGCGCCTCCGACAGGGCGGAGAGGCCATGGGCGTCGCGCAGCCACCCGGCGCCGTCGGTGGCCGCCGCCCGGCGGGAGGCGTCGAGGGCCTCGATGCGCGCCGACAGGCCGGAAACGGACTTTTCCAGCGCCCGTTCCCGATCGCGCAGCTCCTTCACGCGGGCGGTGGCCGCGGCGGCTTCGGCGTCGGCGCGCTCGTGGGCGCGGGCCAGCTCGGGGCGCGCGGTCTCGGCGTCGGCGAAGGCCTCCGCCGCATCGTCGAGCGCGGCGGCGGCGTCATCGCGGCGCTGCCCGGCCTCGGCGACGTGCTCGGCCAAGCGCGCCGACTCCGCCTCGGCCGATTCGATGCGCACCCGCAGGGACTCCTCTGCCGCGACGAGTCTGACGACACCCTCGCGGCGGTCGGCCAGCGCGCGGACCTGCGCCATGTGCTCGGAATCGGCGGCGCGGAACGCGTCCTCGGCCTCGCCCAGGACGTCGCGGACGGATTCGAGCCGCTCGCGGGCCTCCGACTCGGCCTCGGCCAGTTCTTCTTCCTCGGCCGCGGCGCGCTCGGCGCGTGCCTCCAGCTCCTCGGGATCCTGGCCGGTCCACGGCGCCGGCGCCGAATCGGCGGCGCGGTCGGCGGCGATGCGGCGCGTCGCCCCCACGCGCTCGGCCAGCGCCGACAGCCGGAACCACAGTTCGCGGGCGGCGTCGGCGCGCGGGGTGACGTCCTCGAGCTCGGATTCCAGATCATCGCGGCGTTCCGCGGCAGCCTCGGCCACGGCTTCCTCCGCCGCCACCTTGGCGGCGACGGCCTGGGCCTGCGCGGCGGCGTCGTCAAGCGACTCCCGCAGGGCCACCAGATCCGCCGCCGCGAGAGCCAGCCTGGCCTCCCGCAGATCCGCCTGGACGGTCTGCGCGCGGCGCGCGGCCTCCGCCTGCCGGGCCAGCGGCTTGAGCTGGCGGCGCAGCTCCCCGACCAGATCCTCCAGCCGGTCCAGGTTGCCCTGCATGGCCTGCAGCTTGCGCTGGGCCTTTTCTTTGCGACGCCGATGCTTGAGCACGCCGGCGGCTTCCTCGATGAAGGCGCGGCGATCCTCCGGCCGGGACTCCAGGATCTGGGCCAGGCGGCCCTGGCCGACGATGACGTGCATCTCGCGGCCGATGCCGGAATCGCTGAGCAGCTCCTGGACGTCCATGAGGCGGCAGCGGGAGCCGTTGATCTCGTACTCGCTGGCGCCGTCGCGGAACATGCGGCGCGTCACCGAGACCTCGGAATAGCCGATCGGCAGCGCGCCGTCGGCATTGTCGATGGTCAGCGTCACCTCGGCCCGGCCCAGCGGCTTGCGGCCCGAGGTGCCGGCGAAGATGACGTCCTCCATCTTGCCGCCGCGCAGGGTCTTGGCGCCCTGCTCGCCCATCACCCACGCCAGGGCGTCGACGACGTTGGACTTGCCGGAGCCGTTCGGGCCGACGACCGCGCAGATGCCCGGCTCGAACTTCAGCGTGGTCGCCGACGCGAAGGACTTGAATCCCTTGAGGGTCAGCGATTTGAGGTGCACGACCGATGATTGTGCCATGCCGGGCGCCCGGAACCGGGCAACCCCGGGGCTCTATTTGCGCTCGAAGCCCCCATAACCGCCGCGGGCGTCGCCGAAGTCGGCGATGACGGTGGACACCGAGCCCGGGGCATCGGGGCCCTCGAGCCAGTCGAGCAGTGCCTCGCAGGCGGCCGCTTCCCCTTCGGCGATGACGAGCACGCGGCCGTCGGGGTAGTTCTTCGCGTACCCCGTCAGCCCCAGCTCGAGGGCGCGGACGCGGGTGGCCCAGCGGAAACCGACGCCCTGGACGTGGCCGTGGGCCCACGCGGTCAGACGGGAGCCGGGCTGCGTCGATCCGGTCACTTGCCCACCTGCGCGGCGCCGCCGTCGTCGGCGCGGACGGTCATCGGGTCGGTGCCGTCCCAGCACTCGATGTTCTCGTGGCCGCGGATGTTCGGCAGGTCATCGCGGTGGAAGACCGGGTTGAGGCCCTTTGCCTTCTGCGCCGCGTAGTTGCCCAGCAGCGCCACGGCCACGCCGCCCAACGGCAGGATCGCGGCGATGTTGATGGTGGCCATCAGTGCGGAGAAAACGTCGGCAAGCGCCCACACCAGCGGCACAGAGCCGAGGGCGCCGCCCAGCACGCACAGGACGATGAGCCCGCGCACGACGTTGAGCACCGCCTTCTTGCCGTTGAGGAACGGCACGTTGGCCTCGGCGTAGTAGTAGTTGCCGATGATCGACGAGAACGCCAGGAAGAAGATGATCACCGTCACCGCGTGGATGCCCCACGCGCCGATCTGCGCGGCCAGCGCCGCCTGCGTCAGCGAGGTGCCCTCGGCGCCCGTGCCGTACTCCGGGTTGGACAGCAGGATGATCACCGCGGTCACGGTGCAGACGATGATGGTGTCGAAGTAGACGCCGAGGGTCTGGATCAGGCCCTGCTTGCAGGGGTGCGACACCGACGACGTCGCCGCCGCGTTCGGGGTCGAGCCCATGCCGGCCTCGTTGGAGAACAGGCCGCGGCGGATGCCCTGCATGATCGCGGTGCCCACCGCGGCGCCGGCGATCTCGCGGATGCCCAGCGCATGCTCGACGATCAGCGCCAGCATCGCCGGCACCTCGCGCCAGTTGATGACGAGCACGATGAGGCCCAGGATGATGTACGCCATCGCCATGACCGGCACGATGACCTGGGTGAACTTGGAGATGCGCTGCACGCCGCCGAAGATGATCAGGCCGGTGGCCGCGGCGAGGACCAGGCCGATGATCGCCTTGGTGCCCATGGAGTCGTTGCCGGTCGACTCGGCGACGGCGGCGGTGATGGAGTTCGACTGCACGGCGTTGAACACGAAGCCGTAGGTCACGGTGATGGCCAGGGCGAAGAGGATGGCCAGCCAGCGGAACTTCTCGCCCAGGCCGCGGGTGATGTAGTACGCCGGTCCGCCGCGGTAGGACTCCTTGTCCTTGACCTTGTACAGCTGCGCCAGGGTGGATTCGACGAAGCTGGTCGCGCCGCCGATGATCGCCAGCAGCCACATCCAGAACACGGCGCCGGGGCCGCCGGTGGAGATGGCCACCGCCACGCCGGCGACGTTGCCGGTGCCCACGCGCGACGCGGCGGAAATGGTGAACGCCTTGAAGCTCGAGATGCCCTTGACGCCCTCGGAGATGTCCGACGGCTTTTCGCCGATGGCGCGGAACATCTCCGGCAGGTAGCGGATCTGCACCACGAACGTGCGGGCGCAGAAGTACAGCCCCGCGAGCACCAGCAGGGCGATCATGAACAGCCAGTACTTGTCGTTCCAGGCAGTGACGGCGCTCGTGGCGCTTTCCATCCAACTCATGAACGTGACATTAGACCCGCATCAGCCGACGGTAAACGCCTTGACAGGAACCACAGCATTGCCATCGCCGCGATGGCCCACCACAGGTAGGTGTTGCCGAACACGTGCCAGAAGGCACTCCAGTCCAGTTCACGGGCCTGTTCGGCCGGTGCGAGGGCCTGCGGTTCGAGGGCGAAGCACGCCAGCCCGGTGCCCGCGAAAATCCACGGCAGCTTCCCGGCGCGGGAGCCCGGATGCGGGCCGCCGCCGTCCCCGTTCCTGAGAACGAGCATGACCACGGCGACGATCATCACCGGCACCCACACCCAGTGGTGCGACCACGACACGGGCGAGGCGAGCAGCCCGAACAGCGCGTTGGCGCACGCGGCGAGGAAGGCGTGGCCGTCGCGAAGCAGCCGCAGCATGACGGCGACCGTGACGGCCAGCGCGAGCACCACCAGCCCCAGCCACAGGCCGCCGCCGGATTCTTCGGTGTGCAGGCCCAGGCGCCACAGTTCGGCGTCGATGGACTGGTTGGAGGCGTACATCGGCCCGCCGATGCGCCCGGTGTTGATCAGCGTGTCGGTCCAGTACCGCGTCGAATCCTCCGTCAGCGCCAGGTGCCCGATCAGCGTCAGGCCGCCGGCGGAGGCGGCGATGCGCGCGATGCCGGCCCAGTCCAGGCGCAGCAGGAACCACAGGCCGAACACGGCGGGCGTGAGCTTCACGGCGATGGCCGCGCCGGTGAGCAGGCCGCGGTATTTCGGGGGGACGACGAGGACGTCGATGGCCACGAGCATCATCAAGATGACGTTGACCTGCCCGAATGCGATCGTCGTGTGCACGGGCCCGAACCACAGCAGGGCCGCGGTCAGCGCCAGCGCCAGCCACGCGGCGTCGGCGGTGCGCATTTCGCCCAGCTTGACGACGACCTCGCGCAGCACCCACCACAGCCCGCCGATCGTGGCGGCGGTGACCAGGACGAAGACCAGTTGCAGCGGGATCAGCGCCAGCGGCGCGAACAGCAGCGCGGCGACGGGCGGATACGTGAACGGCAGCCAGACGTCGATGGTCGTGGGGAACGTGCCCTCGTACAGCGGCAGGCCGTCGAGGACGCGGCGGCCACCGACGACGTAGACGTCGGCGTCGAGGAAGTAACGCGCCCCGCCCGAGAAGTCGATGAGCTTCGTCGCCGCGAACGCGAGGAAGGCGACGACGATGACGGCGCGCACCCACCGCAGGCGCAGGACCTCGGCCACCCGGTCCAGGGGTCCGGTGGCCGAGTCGCGGCGGGAGTCGGTGATGTCGCGGGTCATGGGGCCTTCCGGATTCGCGCGAGCTTCTGGCACCGCGGGCAGTGGTAGCTGGAGCGGTTCATGAAGGTGGAGCGCACGATCGGCGCGCCGCAGCGGCTGCAGGGCTCGCCCTCGCGGCCGTAGGCCTCCAGATCGCGGGCGAAGTAGCCCGATTCGCCGTTGACGTTGACGTAGAGGGAATCGAAGCTGGTGCCGCCGACGGAGATCGCCCGGCCCATCACTTCGCGGCCGGCGCGCAGGAGCTTGGCCAGCGTGCGCACCGACAGCTCATCGGCCGGGGTTTCCCCGTGGACGCGGGCGGCCCAGAGCATTTCGTCGGCGTAGATGTTGCCGATGCCCGAGACGACCTCCTGGTTGAGCAGGACCCGCTTGATGCCGCTGGTGCGGCGGCGGATGGAGTGGGCCAGCTCCACGGGATCGACGGCCGGGTCCATGAGGTCGCGGGCGATGTGGGCCGCCGGGGCCGGCACTCCCCCGCCGTCGGCGTCGCAGGCCCACACCCAGCCGAACGTCCGCTGGTCGCGGAACTGCAACGTAAGGCCGTCCGCGTGCTCCTCCGCGTGCTCTCCCCCGTGTTCACTCCCGCCATCGAGTTCCAGCACCGCGCGCACATGCGGCGACTGCGGGGTGTCCGGCCCCGGCACGATCAGCTGGCCGCTCATGCCCAAGTGGATGAGCAGCGCCGAGCCGTCGTCAAGCGACAGCCACAGGAACTTGCCCCGCCGGCCCGTGCCGGTGATCGTCCGGCCGACCAGGCGCCGCCCGAACTCGGGCGCGCCACCCGGCTGCCGGCGCACCGCGCGATCGCGCAGGACGCGGGCGGCGGCGATGCGGCGGCCGCGGACGTGGGGGTCGAGGCCGAGGCGGATGGTCTCCACCTCGGGAAGCTCAGGCACCCGTCACCCCTGGCCGAGAGCCGAATGCGCCTGCTCGGCGGCGAGCATCTCGGCTTCCTTCTTCGTCGCGCCCGTGCCCGTGCCGCGGACGGCGCCGTCGACGAGCAGCTCGACGGAGTACGTGCGGGCGTGGTCCGGGCCCTCGGAGCTGACGACGTATTCCGCGGCCGGCAAGTTCTTCGCCGACAGGCGCTCCTGCAGCAGCGTCTTCCAGTCGCGGCCGCGCGACTGCGTCGGGGCCTCGTCGATCATCGCGTCGAACAGGCGCAGGATCGTGGCCTGGGACGTGGCGAAGCCATGCTGCAGGTAAATCGCGCCCAGCAGCGCCTCGACGGTGTCGGCGAGGATCGAATGCTTGTCGGCGCCGCCCGTGGACTTCTCGCCGCGGCCGAGCAGGATGTGCTCGCCGAGCTCGATGCGGCGCGCCAGGTCGGCGAGCGCGTACATGTTGACCACGCCCGCGCGCATCTTGGAGATGTCCTGCTCCGCGCGATCCGGGAAGCGGCGGTAGAGCTCCTCGGCGACGCACATGCCCAGCACGGCGTCGCCCAGGAACTCCAGGCGCTCGTTGTTGGTGAGGTTGCCGTTTTCGTTGGCGAAGCTGCGGTGCGTCAGCGCCAGGCACAGGCGGTCGTCCTCGAGGTCGACGCCCAGGCGCTGCAGCAGCGGCGCATGGTCGACCGAGGTGAACGCCGCCTGGCGCGCGGCCTCACCGCTGAGGCGCCGCTTCCGGCTCACTTCTCGTCCCCGGCGGAGCCTGCGTCGGTGGAGCCCGCATCAGTGGAGCCCAGGTCGCCGAACTTCTCGGCCAGGCCCGCCCAGCGCGGGTCGGGCGCGTCGCCCTGCTCGCCGGCGACGCCGTCGGGGGCGGGCACGCCGGTGTCCTCGCCGTGGCAGGGGCGGTTCTCCACGTTCTCGCACGTCGGGTTGAACGGCAGCGCCACGACCGCCTCGTCGATGACGGCCTGGGTGATGTCGGCCAGATCGCCGTCGAGCTCGGGCAGATCCTCGGCGGCGTCCTCGTCGTCGACGTCGCCGGTGAGGAAGCCCTCGCCGGCGGAGAACACCGTGGAGACGTGGATGTCCAGCTCGTCGGCGAGGTCGCCGAGGCAGCGGACGCACTGGCCCTGCAGCGGGGCGCGGACGTCGGCGTCGATGAGGACGCCGCCGCCCAGGGGGGTGACCACGCCGTCGAGGCGCACCTCGGCCCCCTGCTGCACGGCGATCATCTCGGCGCCGATGCGCTCCGGGGTGTCTCCGACACGGGAAAAGGGCTCGGGGGCGCCTTCGCGCAACACCCGGCCCACGTCAAACACGAAAGGGGAAACGGCAGTCATAATGCCGTCATCCTACCTCCCCGGCCCGCCGTCCACGACGGCGACCGGCGTCAGCGGCGGTAGTCCCCGCCCCGGTCGTACTGGCGCTCCGCGCCCAGATCGCCGCGGTCGTCGCGGTCCAGGCGGTCATCCCGGTCGAGCCGCTCGGTGCGGTCGGTGCGGTCCGCGCCACCGGCGCCCACGGCACCGGCGCCCTTGCGCAGCGCGGAACGGTCGCGGCCGACGGAGCGCAGCGTCTCCGACAGCGACGCCTCGAACTCGGCGAGCTTGCCGTCGACGTACACGTCGCACTCGCCGCGCAGGCGGTTGGAATCGGCGTAGGCGGATTCGACGACCCGGCGGGCCTCCTCGTTCGCCTCGTGGACGACGGTCGACTCGGACACCAGGCGCTGCTGCTCGGCGAGGCCGTCCTGGACCGAGCGGTCGTAGGCCGCGTTACCGGAGGCGACCAGGCGGTCGGCCTCGGAGGCGGCGCGCTCGGTGACCTGGTGGTACTCGCGGTCGGCGTCGGCGCGGCGGCGGTCGGCCTCGTCCTGGGCCTCCGACACGGTGACGTGGGCGCGGTTCTCCGCGTCCTCCACCATGCGGCGGGCGCGGTCCTCCGCCTCGTCCATGATCCGGCGCGCCTCTTCCTCGGCGGCGGCGATCGACTCGGCCGCCGACGCCTCGGCGTCGCTGATGATCACGTCGCGCTGGTCGAGCACGTCCTGGGCGTCGTCGAGCTCGGCGGGGAAGGCGTTGCGCAATTCGTCGAGAAGCACCAGCACGTCGCGGCGCGGCACCATGCAGTTCGCCGTCATCGGGACGCCATAGGCTTCCTCGACGGTCTGGACAAGTTCATCGAGGGATTCAAAGACGCGGTACATGCCGCTCAGGTTACGCGATGACCTGCACGTTCGCGGTGATTGCTGGCCACGGCGTTTTCCGGCTTGACGACGGCCCCCTCCCCGGCCCTCTCACCCGCGCCGGGACCCGCGCCACCGGCCGCTACGTCAGCCGCGCCCGCAGCGCCGCCTGCACCGGGTCGGGCACGAGGCCCTCGACGGAACCGCCGTAGCGGACGACTTCCTTCATCAGGGTCGACGACACGTGGCCGTACTTCGGGTCGGCCTCGATGAACATGGTGTCCACGCCGCTCATGCGGCGGTTCATCTGCGCCATGGGAACCTCGTACTCGTAGTCCGTGGCCGAGCGCAGGCCCTTGACCAGCGTCGCGATGCCATGCTCGGTGGTGTAGTCCACCAGCAGCTGCGACCACGAGTCGACGCGGACGTTGCCCAGGTGGCCGGTGCACTGCTCGATCAGGCGCATCCGTTCCTCGGGCGTGAACATCCCCTCCTTGTTGGGGTTGTGCGTCACCAGCACGGTGACTTCGTCGAAAAGCCTCGAGGTGCGCTGGATGACGTCGAGATGGCCACTGGTCAACGGGTCGTACGAACCGGGGCAGCAGGCGTGGGTCATTGGTCTTCCCCTCGTCGGTAAATCGCGGTGTCGAAGCGCGCCAGCCCGTGGATGCGGCGCTTGAGCTTCTGCTCCAGGATGCCGAAACCCTCCGGCCAGACGGTCTCGTCGTCGGAGGAATGCCGCTCGACGGTGACCACGGCGCCGTCGCGCAACGCCGGGCGCAGCGCCCCGAGCATCTCGGTGACAGCCTCCCCCGCCAGCTCATACGGCGGATCGGCGATGACGCGGTCGAAATGATCACCCGGCGCGCCCGCCAGGTACGTCGACGCCTTCATCTCGGCCAGGGTGACCCGCGGGTGGCCGACGGTGTCGATGTTCGTTCGGATCGCCCGGCACGCCGCCGGATGCGATTCCACGAGCACGACCTCGGCGGCCCCGCGCGAGGCGGCCTCCAGGCCCAGCGCACCGGAGCCGGCGAAAAGGTCCAGCACGGTCGTGCCCTCGATGCCGAAGCGCGACGACCACGACGAAAAGATGGCCTCCCGCGCGCGGTCGGTCGTAGGCCTGGTCGCGTCGCCCTTCGGCGCCACCAGCTTCCGGCCCCGGGCCACGCCGGCGATGATGCGGGTCATCGGCGCGGCTCCTTCGGCGCCAGCATCACCAGCGGGTCGCCGCCGGAAACGTCGGAAAAGTCCCCCACCAGCACCTTCACCACGGTCGCCGGGCACGGCGCCGGGACGGGGGCCTCCAGCTTCACGGCCTCGACCACCGCGACGGGCAGCCCCGTGGTCACGTCATCGCCTTCGGCGACCTGCAGCCGCGCCACTCCCGCGAAGGGGGCGCACACGACCACGGCGCCGTCGTCACCGTTCGTTTCGCTCATGCCCCAGAGTCTACGGGCGCCGCGCCCGCCCACTCAGCTGCGGTCCAGGAATCCGGCTTCCTCGTCGGTGATGTCGTAGGTCAGCGTCACGGCAGCGTCGGGGTCGCGGGCGACGAGCAGCGCCGCGTCGTCGCGCGCCCGCTCGATGATCCGCTTGTCCTCGCCGAGGTCGAGCAACCCCAGCCCGGCGCTGAGTCCCGACTGCCCCTCGCCGAGGACGTCGCCGTGCTTGCGGGTGCGCACGTCGATCTCCGCCAGCGCGAAACCGTCGTTGGTCGCCGCGATCTCGTCGAGCCGCGCCCGCTCCGGGGAGCCGGGAAGCGTCTCGGTGCACAGGAAGCACCGCCCGGCCAGCTCGCTTCGGCCAACGCGCCCGCGCAGCTGGTGGAGCTGAGAGACGCCGTAACTTTCGGCGCGGCGGATCATCATCACCGTCGCCTCCGGCACGTCGACGCCGACCTCGATGACCGTCGTGGCCACCAGCACCGACGTGCGGCCGGCGACGAAATCCGCCATCGCCGCCGCCTTCTCCTCCGCCGCCATCCGCCCGTGCAGGAAACCGACGTCGACCCCCGGCAGGTTCCTCCGGGCCAGGTCGAAATTGTCCTCGACGGACTCGCCCTCGCCCATGATCCGCGGCGACACGACGAACGCCCGGTGCCCCTCGTCGACCTCCTCGCGGATGACCTCCCACGCACGCGCCTCCCACGAGGGCTTTTCGACGCTCGGCACCACGATCGTGGTCACCTTCTGCCGCTTCCCCGGCAGCTCGGCGAGCTCCGAGACGTCCAGGTCGCCGAACACGGTCATGGCCAGGGTGCGCGGAATCGGAGTCGCCGTCATCACCAACACGTGCGGCGTCATCCCGTCGCGCCCGCGCTCGCGCAGCCGGTCGCGCTGCCGCACGCCGAACCGGTGCTGCTCGTCGATGACCACCAGCCCCAGGTCGAAGAAATCCACGCCCTCGCTGAGCAGGGCATGCGTGCCGACGACTATCGCCGCCTCCCCCGACACGATGTCCAGCAGGGCGGCGCGCTTCTCGCCCACCGACATCGAACCGGTCAGCAGCGTCACGGTGGCGTCGACGCCGGCGTCGTCAAGCAAACCCGCAATCGTGCGCGCATGCTGCGCCGCCAGGACCTCCGTCGGGGCGAGCAGCGCGCTCTGGCGGCCGGCGTCGGCGACCTGCAGCATGCCCAGCAGCGCCACGACGGTCTTGCCGGAACCGACCTCGCCCTGCAGCAGGCGGTTCATGGGCGTCGCGCGGGAGAGATCGCCGGAGACGTCGCCCAGGACGCGGCGCTGGCCGCCGGTCAGCTCAAAGGGGAGGTTGTCGGCCAGGGCCGACGCGCGGCTCGGCTCGTCGGCCGGCGGGCACTGCGGGGCGACGCGATCGGCGTTGCCCGCGCGGCGCAGCGCCAGGGCCAGCTGGAGCTCCAGGGCCTCGTCGTACTTCAGGCGGTTGATCGCGCCCATGGGGCCGTCGGCGCCGGGGAAATGCACGTCGCGCAGGGCCGTGTCGAAGGTCGGCAGCGCGCCCGGAAACTCCGGCAGCGGCTCGGGCTGCCGCGGCAGCCACCGCAGCACGCGCCGGATGTACAGCGCGATGATGATCCCCGGCAGCCCCTTGCGGCCCCGGTAAATGGGCAGATACGGCCGGGCCAGCAGGTTGCGGACCTCCGCCATGCCGTCGACGCCGTCGACGAGCTTCTTCAGCTTGCCCGTCGCCGCCCCCGGCTTGCCGTCGGCGCCCATGACCATGATGTCGGCGTTGGTCAGCTGCACCTTCATCTGGAACTCCCCCAGCGTCGCCAGCACCAGCAGCCGCATGCCCGGGCGCAGCACGTTGCCCAGCCACGACTGCCCGAAAAGGGGCATCGGCATGGTGCGCACGCCGTCGGTGACGGTCACCTGCAGGGGGTGACGCACCGCCTCCCGCCGGCGTGTGGCGGGGGGTATTTCGTGCTTGACGACGCTCACGACCTCCACGACCGCCGTAATCGACTCTCCGACCTGGGCATAGGAGACGTCGAGGCTATGGCCCTGGGCGGCGTAGCGCTGGGGCAGGATGCTCAGCAGCTCGCCCACCGACGTCGCGCCGAGGGATTGCTCGGCCTTGCGGGCGGCCTTCGGATCGAGGACGAACTTCAGCGGCGTCATCGCCGTGGCCGTGGCCAACCAGCCCAGCATCGCCCGCCCCCGCTACTCCACGCCGATCTGGGCGAGCTCGGCCATGCCGTCGGCGGCGTAGGCCGCCACGTCGACGCCGGGCGCGACGTCCTCCAGGCGGCGGCGCAGGGCGGTGGCCGACTCGGGGTCGACGCCGGTGCCCAGCAGCACGGTGACCAGCTCGCCGCCGGAGCGCAGCATCAGCTCGACGGTGCGGGTCAGCCCTTCGGCGACGGTGTCGGCGACGACGAGGATGTCGCCGCCGACGGTGGCCAGCACGTCGCCCTTGGCGCAGGGCCCGGCGGCGGTCAGACCGGCGCTCGGGGCGGCGCCGAGGGTGGCGGTGCGCATGCCGGCGGACGCCTCGCTCATGGCGTAGGCGTCGACGGCCAGCGGGATCGTCGGGTCGTGCACGGCGACGGAGGCCAGGCCGTTGGCCAGCGTCGCCGTGGGCAGGATGGTGATGGAATGCCCGCCGGCCTGGGCCGCCAGCTCCACCTGGATCAGCTCGCGGTTGCCCACCAGCCCGTTGGGCAGCAGCAGCACCTCGCCGTCGCCGGGGATGCCCGCGATGGCGCCGAGGATCGCCCCGACGACGTCGCCGTCGGGCCCCACCGGCGTCGCCCCCGCGGAGGCGAACAGCTCGGCGATCGGCCCCGCCGGCGCGACGGCCAGCAGGGAGCGCGTCGGCGCCTCCTGCGCCGCGGCACCCTGGGCCACGGTGTCGATGACCTCGATGCGGATGTTCTCGGGCCGCCCGAAATCCAGCGCGGCCTCGATGATCGCGCCGGCGTCGGCGGAGTGGATGTGCATCATGTGCCGCTGCCCTCCCTCGCCGGCCAGGACCATCGAATTGCCCAGCGCGTGCATGGTGGAGCGGAACTCGTCGAGGCGGTCGTCGGCGACGTCGATGAGGAACATCACCTCCAGCTCGGGGCCGTCGGCCGCGGACGCCGTGACGTGGAGGTCGGGGTCGTCGGGGGCCTGGCCGGACACTTCGTCGAGAAGCGCGTCGAGAAGCAGCACTAGCCCCGCACCGCCCGCATCGACGACGCCGGCCTCGCGCAGCGCCCGCAGCTGCGTGGGCGTGCGGTCGAGGGCCTGCCGCGCGGCCTCCGAAGCCGCCGCGATGACGTCGACGAGGTCGCCCGGATCTCGCTGCCCCGCGGCGACGGCGGCTTGACGCAGCACCGTGAGGATCGTCCCCTCCACCGGATCGGCGATGGCCCGATCGACGTGCTTCACCGCCGTGTCCAGCGCATTTTGCACGTGCTCGCCGCCGAAACCGCCGGGCGCCGCGGCCTCGGCCAGCGCGCGCAGGACCTGCGACAGGACCGTCCCCGAGTTGCCCCGCGCGCCCCGCACCGCACCGGCGGCCAGCGCGATGGCGATGTCGTGCGCGTCGTTGTGCGCGTCCGGGGCCGGGTCTTGGTTGCTTTGCGACGCCTCCGCTTCGGCCAGCGCCGCCGACATCGTGGCGGCCATGTTGGAGCCGGTGTCGGCGTCGGGCACCGGGAACACGTTGAGCTCGTTGATCTCCTCGCGGCGGCGCTCCAGCACGGCGACGCAGCGGCGGGCCCAGCTGAGCAGGGATGCGCCGTCGATGCGGGCGAGCTTGGCGGGCCGGTCGGGCGAGGACATGGCGGGCATATTACAGCGTCCAGTCCACCGGTTCAGCGCCCATCGAGCGCAGCGCGTCATTGGCGCGGGAGAACGGGCGGGAGCCGAAGAAGCCCCGGGAGGCGCTCAGCGGCGAGGGGTGCGCGGAGCAGATGCACGGGACGTCGCCGAGCAGCTTCTGGGCGGTCTGGGCATCGCGGCCCCAGAGGATGGCGACCATCGGGGCGTCGCGGCGGGCCAGGGCGCGGATGGCCTCGGCGGTGATGTCCTCCCAGCCCTTGCGGCGGTGGGATGCGGGCTGGCCGGGGGCGACAGTGAGCACCCTGTTGAACAGCGCCACGCCGTTGTGCGTCCACCGGGAGAGGTCGCCGTGCTCCGGCGGCGTCAAGCCCAGGTCGGATTCGTACTCGCGGTAGATGTTGGCCAGCGAACGCGGCAACGGGCGGACGTCGGGGTGGACCGAAAAGCTCAGGCCCATCGCGTGGCCCGGGGTGGGATACGGGTCCTGGCCGACGATGAGGACGCGGACGTCGTCGAAAGGCGTGGTGAACGCCCGCAGGACGTCGTCGCCCGACGGCAGGTAGCCGCGGCCGGCGTCGTTTTCGGCGCGGAGGAAGTCGCCCATCGCGTGGATGCGGTCGGCGACCGGCTCCAGCGCGCGGGCCCACCCGGCCTCGACGGGAAGGGCGCGCGAATGGGGGTCGGTGTTGGAGTCGGAGTTGGGATCGGCGCTGGAGTCGGCCATCAGAAGCTCACCCATCCCCCGCGCAGCCACGGTTCGCGGCCGCCGACGGTGACGGGCAGGCCGCGGTCACGGTGGGCGGTGCCGATGCGCCGGAATCCCGTCGGCGGCTCGCCCGGCGTCGTGCCCAGCAGGGTGTGGTCCTCCCCGCCCGCGAGGACCCACCGCCAGGGGTCGGTGTCCAGGCAGTCGGCGGCGGCCATGAGCAGCTCGGACGGTGCGACGGCGTCTTCGTCGACGTCGATGGTGATGTTCGACGCCGAGGCGATCTCGGTGAGGTCGACGATCAGCCCGTCGGAGTTGTCCGTCAGTGCGTTGACGCCTGCCGCACGGGCGACCGGCCCGCGGCCGTAGGCGAAGTCGGGGACGAGGTGGGCGTCGACGAGCTCGCGAAACTTCTCCGGCACCGCCGACGGCGAGCCGTACCGCTGCAGCAGGTCCAGGCCGGCGCCCGAGTGCCCGATGCGCCCGGCGGCGATGACGGTGTCGCCGGGGCGGGCGGCGGAGCGCACCAGCGGCCGCCCCGGACCGCCGAGCTCGCCCATCGCGGTGATGGAAATGACCAGCGATTCACCGCCGACGACGTCGCCGCCGACGAGTTCGGCGGCGCATTTGCGGCCTTGTTCGCGCAGGCCCGTGGCGATGCCTCGGACCACGTCGAGTTCGGTGTCGGCGGGGACGGACAGTCCCATGAGGATCGCCGTCGGCCGCGCCCCCATGGCCTCGATGTCGGCGAAGTTCTGCACCGCCGCCTTCGCCCCGACTTGTTCGGGGGTGGACCAGTCCAGGGAGAAGTGCCGGCCTTCGACGAGCATGTCGGTCGAGGCGATGTAGCGGGCGTTGGGCGTCGTCATGGACAGGACGGCGGCGTCGTCGCCGTTCCTGGCCGAGGGGGCGGCTTCCCGGATGGCCGCGATGACGGCGTGTTCGCCGGCTTCTCCTGCTGTTGTCATGGCTTTGGGGTCACCGATCCTTCCGCCCCGAGGGCGAAGTAGACTTTTCCCACATGGGAGAAAACGTTCAGGCTCAGGGTAACCGTCGCCGTGCGGGCATCGCACTGGCCCTCGCCGTTGTGCTCGCCCTCGCCGTCATCGTCGGGGCGAAGCTGTTCCAGGATGATCAGGCGCGCAATCCGGTGATGCTGTCGTCGCCGCCGATGCCGGACAACGATTCCCCGAAGTGCGCCGAGCTCCTCGACCGCCTGCCCGATCGTCTCGACGGCCTCGTGCGCGCCGAGCTCGCCGAGCCCGCCCCGGTGGGTGCTGCCGTGTGGCGCAACACCGCCGATGAGCGCGTGACGCTGCGCTGCGGCGCGTCCGTGCCGGTGCAGTACACGGAGTTGTCGGCCACCGAGGATCATGACGGCGTGACGTGGGTCCGCGTCGACGACGCCTCCGAGGGCGTCGACCTGGCAACGTGGTTTTCCGTCGGTCGCACCCCGGTGGTGGCGGTGACGGCCAGCGGTTCCCGCGCCGACGCCATCCCGGAGCTGTCGGGGGCGATGCTCGCCGACGCCGAGCACGGCGACGCCCCCGCCCCGAATCCGATCCCGTTGACGGATCTGGCCGCCGATGACGCCGACGACCGCTGCTCTTCCCTTCTCGCCGCGCTGCCCGGGGAGATCGGCGACCGCGACCGCCTCGACGATGCGGATCTGCCCGCCGGTTCCGTCGTGTGGGCCGATGACACGGGCAATCTCATTTCCCTGCGCTGCGGCGTCGGCGTGCCCCCGGGGTACGCGGACACCGAGGAGCAGCTGACCCAGATCAACGACATCGTCTGGTTCTCCGAGCCGTCGTTGACCTCCGGTGACGTGGGCACCTGGTACGCGATGGGCCGCGAGCGTTTCGTCGCCGTCCACCTCCCCGTGTCCGAGGCGTCCGGCGTCCTGCCGATGCTCTCCGACATCATCTCCGCCAACTTGAGCAACATCTCTCCGAGCGAGCAATAGCTTTACGACGGCCACCGCCCTCCATCTCCGGCGTCACTTTTCGGAGTCACTTGGCGGAGTCACTTGACGGCGTCACTTTTCGGGCTCTTCCTCCCCCGTCTCCCGGGTGGCCTTCCTCCTATTTCCCGCATGCTGCTTTCTCGCATGGCGGCGCAACGCACGCCCCGGATTCGCCCACGCCGCAGGATGCTGATTCTCCCGCGGCACACGCCCCGCACCACCACCTGAACCCCCGGGATCACCCGCACCACCGCCTGGACCGCCTCGTGGACTCGGACCGCGCGGAGTTGCGGGCCCGCCCGGATCGTTGTGCGGTGGTGTCCACACGATCCTCGGCTCACCCGGACCATGGCCCCTGCGCGACCACCACTTGCCCGGATCACGCCTCGAATCATCCACATTGGCGTGCGTCTTCGGATCAACCAGAGTCATCAGGTTCAAATCCGTGCCACCACCGAACTGCCACGCCTCAGTGTGGTGGATATGGCACCACGCCGCCGGCGCCGACGACCCCGGAGCACTGCTCATTCCCTCGGCACCCAGCAATGCCAGATACTGCGCCATCGTGCCCGCACGCTCCGAACGCCCCAAGTACAACGGCTCACCGTTGAAATCGAGCACCTCCAGAAACAGATTCTTCACATCGCAATTCTCGATGGCCTCCGACACCGACATGTGCACGTTGGTATCCGTCATCACCACACCGGTCATGTCCATGAGCTGATCCAGCGTCGCCACCACGACCACCGACGTCGTACCCCGCGCCGGCTGCAACCGTCTCCTGCGCAGCGGCGGCCGACCCGTCCGAGCCCGTCCGGCCCCTGCGGCCCGTGTCGCAGGCTCCTCTGCCATGCGGGATGCTTCGTCGATGGTGTGGTCGAACATCGTGTCGGCCTGCGCTCCGAAATCAGGGTCGATCAGTGGCACCGGCCCCACACCAGGGCCCGTCACACCATCCTCCGAACTCAAGTCCTGCTGGCCAGAGCACTCGCCCGCCGATTCCCTATCAGGCCCCTCATCCGGACCAGCCGCCGGACCAGCATCAGGTCCAGAATCAGGCCCCACATCAGCACCCGCAGTCCCCGGGCCCCAACCCTGGTCACCGGCCGGGAACGCACCGGGGCCGTAGCCTGCGGCCAACGCGGCCTCGAGAGCATCATGAAGACGCTGCGACGCGCTGCGCTCATCACCGGCGGCCTCACCACCGGGCAACAATCCACCCGGCCGGCCATGATCGGCGGCCAACCGCTTGAGTATCGCCGCCAGGTGCGGCGTCAACTGCCCCGAAATCTTGCTCATCCCATCATGGCCCTGCACGCCGACGCGCACACCACGGGCGCGCTTGCGGTCGGCATCTGTATACGGGTCATCGATGCCCAACATCGCCCGCAGCATCGGCGCCAACTGATCGAGATCATCGACGTCGACGTGCTCGACGAGTTCGGCGATGTGCGGGTCGGCCACCCTCGTCAACTCCGCATGGACGCTGTGCGGGAAGCCGCGCAGTACCCGGTCGACCTTGTCGACGGCATCGGCACCGATGACACCGGCCTCCACCTTCGCCCGCAGACACGGCATGTAGTCCGGGTTGCCGGCGTCGCCGAGTGCTTGGTGTCCGGGTGAGAGCCTGCGGTGGGCTGCCCGGCGGCGGCGTGCCTCACCGCGGCTGATGCACTGCGACCGTGCCAGTGCCGCGGGGATCTTGCCGTCTGCCACCGGGGCGTCGTCGCGGCGTGCCTGGAGGTACTGGGCGTCGACGACGGCCAGCTGCTTGCGGGCGGTCTCCAGGCGCCCGTAGGCCGCCTCGCGCTGCGTGCGGGTGAGCCGGTCCCATGCGCCGGTGGCGACGGTGGCCGCGTCGGCGAGGGCGTCGATGGCGGCGAGCAAGTCGGCGGCACATCCGGCTGGGGTGGTCATGAGCCCCAAGCTAGGACCGGGGTGAGTCGTATGCCAGTGCGAAACCGAGGTTTACCGGCCCACGGCACGGTCACTTCGTGGAATGTGGTGACACACAGGGGTTTTGGGCCCGGCTGAAGTTATTACCGACGCTACCCCCGTTTACTACACCCGTGATTGTACTTTCGATTCGTCCGCGACTAAGCGGTCGGAAAATGTGGCGGGAGGTGCAGATGTGAGCACCACACCAAACCACTCCCCGGGCATGCGAGAGGCGGCGCACCGGTGATCGGTGCGCCGCCCCGTCGTCAAGCCACAAGCCCTGCCGAGCCCTCGCCTACCTCCGCGCGACCAGCGCGCGCTCGACGAGCGTGCCCAGCAGCTCGGCGTAGGGCACCCCGGAGGCGGCGAACATCTGGGGGTACATGGAGATCGGGGTGAAGCCGGGCATGGTGTTGACCTCGTTGAGCACCGGCCCATCGGCGGTGACGAAGAAGTCGACGCGCGTCAGGCCATCGCAGCCGATCGAGCGGAAGGCGAGCTTGGACAGTTCCTGCACCTCGGCGATGGTCTCGGCGGGCAGCTGTGCGGGGATCTGGGCGGTGACCACGTCGTCGAGGTACTTGGTGTCGAAGCCGTAGAAGCCCTCGTCGGAATCCTCGGTACCGGTCAGCTGCGCCGGCGCGGATGCCACGAGCTCGCCGTCGGGGCGCTGCAGCACGCCGCATTCGACCTCGGCGCCGACGATGCCCTTCTCCACGATCACCTTCGCGTCGTGGGCGCGCGCCAGCTCCAGCGCGGCGTCGAACTCGTCCCAGGAATCGACCTTGGAGATGCCGATCGACGACCCGCCGCGCGCCGGCTTCACGAACACCGGCAGCCCCAGCCGCCCGCGGTCGGCCTGCGTCAGCTCCTCGCCCTCGAGCAGCACCGCCTGCTCGCCCACCGGGATGCCCCCGGCGACGGCGAGGTTCTTGGTCCGCTCCTTGTCCATGCCCGCCGCCGATGCCAGCACGCCCGGGCCGACGAACGGGATGCGCGACAGTTCGAGCAGCCCCTGGATGGTGCCGTCCTCGCCGTTGGGCCCGTGGAGCACGGGGAACACGACGTCGACGACGTCATGGACCTGCCCCGCCTCGGGCCCGGCGACGTAGCGCAGCTCGCCGGCCCGGCGCGGGTCGGTGGACAGCTGCAGCTCGGCGCCGCCCTCGGCGACGTCGGCGACCTCGGGCAGCTCGCGGCCGTGCTTGCTCAGCGCCTCCGGGTCGGCGATGCCGGGCGTCCACGTGCCCTGGCGGGTGATGCCGACGGGCACGACGCGGTACTTCCCGGCGTCGAGATGCGCCATGATCGCGCCGGCGGACACGCAGGACACGTTGTGCTCGGGGCTCGCGCCGCCGTAGAGGACGGCGACGGCGATGCGGTCATCGGCGGGGCGCTGTGCAGGCGAAGTCATGGTTTCGCATCCTACCCCCGGGCGGGTCGCCCACTTTGCTTTGCGACGGCCCGGCGCGCGTGCCCCGTCACTCCGCCTTGCGGGAGCGGCCCATCAGCGCGCGGACCATCTCGTCGACGGACACCCCTTGGTGGCAGACGGCGTGGACGGCCTCGGTGATGGGCATCTCCACGTCGTGCTCGCGGGCGAGTTCGCGGATGGAGATCGACGAAATGACGCCCTCGGCGACCTGGCCGCGGGTGGCGTGCTGGGCTTCCTCGACGGAGTCGCCGCGGCCCATGCGCTCGCCGAAGGTGCGGTTGCGCGACAGCGGCGACGAGCACGTGGCCACGAGGTCGCCGAGGCCCGCCAGGCCCGAGAAGGTCTTCTCCTGCGCGCCGGCGGCGACGCCGAGGCGCGTGATCTCCGCCAGGCCGCGGGTGATGATGGTCGCCAGGGTATTCTCCCCCAGCCCCTGCCCCGTGGCCATGCCGCAGGCCAGGGCAATGACGTTCTTGCACGCGCCGCCGATCTCGCAGCCGATGACGTCGGGGTTGGTGTACGGGCGGAAGTAGCCGGTGGCCACGGCGGCCTGAACGAGCTGGGCGCGGGTGACGTCCGTGCACGCGATGACGGTGGCGGCGGGCTGGCCGGCGGCGATCTCGCGCGCCAGGTTCGGCCCCGACAGCACGGCGACGCGCTCCTCGGCGACTTCGGCGACCTCGGTGATGACCTCGCTCATCCGCTTGTGCGACTCCCGCTCGATGCCCTTGGCCAGGCTCAGCAGCGTCGCCTGCGGATCGATGAGCTCGCGCCACTCCGCCAGGTTCACGCGCAGCGTCTGCGACGGCACGGCCAGCACCACGATGTCGGCGCCGTCGAGTGTCGCGCCGGCGTCGTCGGAGGCGGTGATGTTCTCCGGCAGCACCAGCCCGGGCAGGTAGTCGGCGTTTTCGCGGGAGGTCTGGATGCGCTCGGCCTGCTCGCCGCGTCGCGCCCACAACCGGACCGGGTTGCCGGCGTCGGCGAAGACCTTGGCCAGAGTCGTTCCCCACGAACCCGCGCCCATCACGGCCACGTCCACCATCGCTGGCTCCTTTCCCATCGATCCCATCGATCCCATGAATTCCGCCCGCTCTCCCCGGCTGCCGGGCAACCGGTGGATCGGGCGCGCCGCGCCCCTTCCGTCAACGGTTTTCGTCGTCAAGCCTAGCCATCCCGGGGCCCGCGGCGTTCGGGAGGTGAGCCAACATGGCCGGGACTATGCTGGATCGGAGCGTGACAGCAACACCGCCCCGCCCACCGTCGATCGCCGCGCCGACGCGGCGCACAGGAGCCACCACCCACATGACCATGCATGAAAACGACAAGGACCAGGTCAACGACCAGAGCCTGACGGGGCGGTTGCGGGAGATCGGGGTGGATCCGGGAGAAGGCGTCCGCAAGCCCACCTACGCCGCCGGCGCGGTGCTGTGGCGCGGCGACGTCGCCGACCCCGAGATCGGCCTGATCCACCGCCCCGGCTACGACGACTGGTCGCTGCCCAAGGGCAAGCTCGACCCGGGCGAGAACCTGCCCATGACCGCCGAGCGCGAGATCCGCGAGGAAACCGGCTACACCGTCCGGCTGGGCAAGCTGCTGGGCACCGTCAGCTATCCCGTCTCCGGGCGCACGAAGCTGGTCTGGTACTGGACCGCGGAGGTCCTCGACGGCGAGTTCGCCGCCAACTCCGAGGTCGACGAGCTGCGCTGGGTGAGCATGGACGAGGCCGCCGAGCTGCTGACCTACGACCTCGACGTCGACGTGCTGAACAAGGCCCGCAAGCGCCTGGGCAATGAGCCCGACACCCGCGTCATCTACGTCCGCCACGGCCGGGCGCACGCCCGGAAGAACTGGGCCGGCGACGACAACCTGCGCCCCCTGGACAAGAAGGGCCGCCGCCAGTCGGAGCTGCTGGTGCCCGAGCTGCTGCCCTTCCGCCCGGAGCGCGTGTACTCGGCGGAGCCGGTGCGCTGCATCCACACGGTCGAACCGCTGGCCGCGGAACTGGGGGCCGAGGTCGTCGTCGACGAGCTCTTTGGCGACGTGGCGTGCATCTCCCGCCTGGTCGAGGCGCAGAACCGGTTCATGGACGTCGTCGCCGAGGGCGGCGTGTCCGTCATCTGCGCCCAGGGCACCGTCATCCCGGACATGATCGCGTGGCTGTCGGCCAACGGCACCCTGCCCATCGCCGACATCCCCTGCAAGAAGGGCTCGGCGTGGGTGCTGGGCTTCAACGACGGCGTGCTGACCACCGCGGACTACTACGCCAGCGCGCTGCCGGTGAAGTGACGCCGGCGGTGGGGTGCCCGAGCCTCAGGCGTCGAAGCCGGAGTGGGACGAGCTGCGGCGCACCGAGATGCCGTCCTCGTCGGTGAGGCCGTCCCTGACCACGGCGCGGAAGTAGCTGCCCGGGCGGAAGCCGGGCGTGCGGGTCGCGGGGACCTCGATGGCCTCGCCCGTGTGCGGGTTGCGGGCGGTGCGGGGCGCGCGCTCCCGGGACTCGAAGGTGCCGAATCCCATGATCGTCACCGAATCCCCCATGGCCACGGCGCGGACGATGAGGTCCAGGGTGCCCTCCACCGCGGCCGCTGCGTCGCCGTGGTTGACGTCGAGCTTTTCGGCGAGTTGGACGACGAGGTCGGACTTGTTCATCGCGGGTGACCTCCGGGGAATTCGGGGTTTCAGGGGAGGGTGGCAACGCGCCCGAATGGGAAAATAGGTTCAACGCACCAGACTGATCGCGTTTCCATCCCATGACGCTTCCCTCAACGTAACCCCGCATGGCGAAGGGCGCCACGCGAGCGTGGCGCCCTCACCCCGGGACGAACCGGGGGCTACTGCAGGGTGCGCGGCTTGTGGGAGAGCCGCGACTGCTCAAATGCCTTGATGTCGGCTTCATTTCGCAGGGTCAGCGAGATGTCGTCGAGGCCCTCGCGCAGGCGCCAGCGGGTGTAGTCGTCGACGTCGAAGGGCAGCACCGTATCGCCGGCGGCGACCGTGCGGGCCTCCAGGTCGACGGTGAGCTCCAGGCCCGGCTCCTCCTCGAGCTTCTTCCACAGCAGCTCGACGTCCGACTGCTCCATCTGCGCGGCCAGCAGGCCGGCCTTGCCGGAGTTGCCGCGGAAGATGTCCGCGAAGCGCGACGAGATGACCACGCGGAAGCCGTAGTCCATCAGGGCCCACACGGCGTGCTCGCGCGACGAGCCGGTGCCGAAGTCGGGGCCGGCGACGAGCACGGAGCCGTCGGCGTAGACGGGGCGGTTGAGCACGAATTCGTCTTCGTTGACGCGCCAGTTCTTGAACAGGCCGTCCTCGAATCCGGTGCGGGTGACGCGCTTGAGGTAGACCGCCGGGATGATCTGGTCGGTGTCGACGTTGGAGCGCCGCAGCGGCACGCCGACACCGGTGTGGGTGGTGAACTTCTCCATGGGTGGAGTCCTTTCGGAAGGTACGTGTCGGTGGTCGGTCTACAGGTCTTCCGGCGACGCCAGGTGGCCGGCGACGGCGGAGGCGGCGGCGACGGCGGGGCTGACCAGGTGGGTGCGGCCGCCCTTGCCCTGGCGGCCCTCGAAGTTGCGGTTCGAGGTCGACGCGCAGCGCTGGCCGGGCTCGAGCTGGTCGGGGTTCATGCCCAGGCACATCGAGCAGCCGGGCTGGCGCCACTCGGCGCCGGCGGCGGTGAACACGGCGTCGAGGCCCTCGGCTTCGGCGAGCTCGCGGACGCGTGCGGAGCCGGGGACGACGAGCATCTGCACGCCGTCGGCGACCGTGCGGTCCTTGAGGATGTCCGCCACCGCCCGCATGTCCTCGATGCGGCCGTTGGTGCAGGAGCCGACGAAGACGACGTCGACGGGGATGTCGCGCATCGGGGTGCCGGGCTTCAGGTCCATGTACTCCAGGGCGCGCTCGGCGGCGAGGCGCTCGTCGTCGCCGGCGATGAGCTCGGGGTCCGGCACGGTCTCGCCCAGGGGGACGCCCTGTCCGGGGTTGGTGCCCCAGGTGACGAAGGGCGTCAGCGCGGAGCCGTCGATCTCGACGACGGTGTCGAACTCGGCGTCGTCGTCGGTGACCAGCGAATCCCAGTACTCGACGGCGGCGTCCCACTCCTCGCCCTGCGGCGCGTGGGGGCGGCCCTGCAGGTACTCGTAGGTCGTGGCGTCGGGGGCGATCATGCCCGCGCGGGCGCCGGCCTCGATGGACATGTTGCAGATGGTCATGCGGGCTTCCATCGACAGCTTGGAGATCGCCTCGCCGCGGTACTCGATGACGTGGCCCTGGCCGCCGCCGGTGCCGATCTCGGCGATGATCGCCAGGATCAGGTCCTTCGACGTCACGCCGGGGCGCAGCTCGCCGGAGACGTTGACCGCCATGGTCTTGAACGGCTTGAGCGGCAGCGTCTGGGTGGCCAGGACGTGCTCGACCTCGGAGGTGCCGATGCCGAAGGCCATCGCGCCGAACGCGCCGTGGGTGGCGGTGTGGGAGTCGCCGCACACGACGGTGGTGCCCGGCTGGGTCAGGCCCAGCTGCGGGCCGACGACGTGGACGATGCCCTGCTCGCGGTCGCCCATGGGGTGCAGGCGGACGCCGAATTCCTCGGCGTTGGCGCGCAGCGTGGCGATCTGCGTGCGCGACGTCGGTTCCTTGATCAGCTCGATCGCCCCGCCGGCGGCGCCGTCGGTGGGCACGTTGTGGTCCTCGGTGGCGATGGTCAGGTCGGGGCGGCGCACGGGCCGGCCGGCCAGGCGCAGGCCGTCGAACGCCTGCGGGGACGTGACCTCGTGGACGAGGTGGAGGTCGATGTAGATGAGATCGGGTTCACCGTTCTCGCCCTGCTTGACGACGTGGTCGCGCCACACCTTTTCGGCGAGCGTCTTCGGGCTGGCGTCCGTGGTGCTCATGGTCACCTCTCGGGTCGTGATGGGCTGCTGTGTCATCCTTGGATCCGGCGCATCGGGCCCGGGTGGAGGCTCCGATGGTTACATCCCAGATCGTGAGATGTTAATATCATGGCATGGGACAGACTAGCACAGCCGACGCCGCCCCGATGAGCGGGATCAAGGTCCTCGACCGGTCCGTTCTCATCCTCACCACGGTCGCCGCCGGCCCTTGCACGCTGGCGGAGCTGTGCGACCGCACCGGGCTGCCGCGGGCGACCGCGCACCGGTTGGCCACCGCGCTGGAGGTGCACCGTCTGGTCACCCGCACGCCCGATGGCCGCTGGACCACGGGCCCGGGCCTCACCGACCTGACGCCGGTCACCGCGGACTTGCTTGCCGACGCCGCCGCCCACGTCCTCCCCCGACTCATGGAGACCACCGGGGAGTCCGTCCAGCTCTATCGTCTCACCGGCGACACCCGAACGTGCATCGCCTCCCTCGAGCCGGCGACGGGCCTGCGCAATACTGTCCCCGTCGGCTCCCGCATGCCGCTGTCGGCCGGTTCCGCGGCGAAGATCCTGCTGGCCTACGGTCCCCCGGGATTGGCCGAGCGCATCCTCCCCGAGGCGGATTTCGGTGCGGGGGAGCTGGCGGACGTCGCAAAGCAGGGATGGGCCGAGTCCATGGGCGAGCGCGACCCCGCGCTGGCCAG
The DNA here is from genome assembly GCF_042725215.1 of Corynebacterium sp. NPDC060344. Taxonomy (NCBI): domain Bacteria; kingdom Bacillati; phylum Actinomycetota; class Actinomycetes; order Mycobacteriales; family Corynebacteriaceae; genus Corynebacterium; species Corynebacterium sp. NPDC060344. The sequence goes on from NZ_JBHXCS010000001.1 coordinate 320,509, forward strand.
CGTCTCCGCCCCGATCCGCGACGGCGCCGGGGAAATCGTGGCGGTGCTGTCCATTTCCGGGCCGGTCGAGCGCCTGTCGCCGTCGCCGTACGAGGCCTGGGGGCGCGAGGTGCTCACCGCCGCGGCCGACATGGAGAAGCGGTTGTAGTGGGCCCGGCGCCCATGCCCTCCCCGTCCGCATCTCCGTCGCCCATGTACCGCCATTTCGTCCTCGGCATGTCCACGCTCGCCGCGGTCGGGTCGTCGGTGGTGCACATGGGCACGCCGTTTCTCATTCCCGCACTGACCGCGTCGGGCCTGTCGCTGCCGACCGCGGGGCTGATCGCGGCGATGCCGGCGGCGGGCATCGTGGTCACGCTCATCGCGTGGGGATGGTTCGTCGACGTCTTCGGCGAGCGCGCCGCCCTGTCGCTGGGCCTCGGCTCGACGGCGGCGATGACGGGCGTCGCGGCATGGGCCTCCGAATCCGGTCCCGCCCTGCTCGCCGGTGCGCTCTTCCTCGCGGGCTGCGCCGCCGCGTCGGTCAATTCGGCGTCGGGACGCGTGGTCTCAGGCTGGTACCCGCCCTCGCAGCGTGGCACGGCGATGGGCATCCGGCAGATGGCCCAGCCGCTCGGTGCCGCATTGTCCGCGGTGACGTTGCCGGTCCTCGCCGCCGCCCACGGCATCCGCGCGGCGCTGATCTTCGCCGCCGTCCTGTGCGCGGTGCTCGCCATCGCCTGCCTGCTGGGCATCAAGGATCCGCCGCGCCCCGAGTCCGGTTCCGCCGATCACGCGGCCGCCGCCGCGAGCCCGTATCGAGGATCCCGGTACCTGGTGCGCATCCACGTCGCGTCGGCGATGCTGTCGTGGCCGCAGTCGATGATGGGCTCGTTCATCCTCGTGTGGCTCATCGGGCGCGGGCATTCGGAGGTCTCCGCCGGCGTCATCGTCATGATCGCCCAGCTCTGCGGCGCGGGTTCGCGGGCCGCGATGGGCTTCATCTCCGATCGCGCGCGCTCGCGCCTGCGCCCGTACCGGCACGTCGCCATGGTCACGCTGGGTTTGCTGCTGATCATGGCGCTTTTCGACGGCCTGGGCACAGGCTGGGCACCCGGCACCACCGACGGGGCCGGAGCCGATGCCTTCGCCACCTCTCCCCTGGGCATCGTGGCGACGATCGTCGTATGCGCGCTGGCGGTCGCCGCCGTGTCGCCGAATGGTCTGGCCTTCACCGCCGTGGCCGAGTACGCCGGCCCGCTGTGGTCGGGGCGCGCCCTGGGGACGCAGAACACGTTCCAGAACATCATCTACGCCGCCACTCCTCCGCTCGCCGGCGTCGTGGTCGCGGGAGTGGGCTTCCCCGCGCTGTTCGCCATCTCAGCAGTATTCCCCGCCGTGGCGCTGGCCGTCGGCCCGCGCGGCGACGAACGCCGCCACGCGACCCTGGAGCCGTGATCCGGGGGCGCCTTACGCGATGGCGTGCAGCTGCTCCACGAGGGCGGTGAACTCACCCGTCAGCCGCCCGCACCCAGGCACCTCACCGAGACGCACCGAGTAGACCCTGGCAAGTTCGGAGTACCACCACAGCTGCTTCTCCCGGCCCGCGTTGAAACGATCCCACAGGGAGTCGCCCTGCGCCTCCAGATCGATGAGCGTGGACTTGAGGTTGTGCAGCTTGTCGCAGGTGCTGACCAGGACCGCGGGGATCGAGGCGTCGTGCTCGAGGTGCTGCAGATACGCCTCCGAGCGAACCTGCCACGACGGGTCGTCGACCTTCGTCAGTTCTTCGACGAGACCGGTCACCCGATCGCCGAAGTCGGCGCGCATCCGGTCGACGCCGTAATGCTCGGGCACGTCCTCGAGGGTGTCGTGGAGCAACGCCGCGATGATCATGTCCTCCGCAGTCGCATCGGCCGCATCGCTCGTGCGGCCCTCGCCGGCCTCGCCGACGTCGACGCCATCGGCGAACTCCGCCACCAGCATGGCGACGGCGAACAAGTGCGCCGCATAAGGGGTGTCGGTCATCTTCCGCACGTGATGGCGGTGCGCGATGCTGGCGACGTCGATCGCCTTCATCACTCTCGGGGTCATCCGGGTCGACGTCATCCGGGTCGACGCAGATGCGCGGCCGGAGCCGTCCGGGCGGGAATCCTGAATCTGGGGAACCATGGCGGTCCTTTCGACGGAGCCGTGCGTGGCCGGGCAACGCCCACGCATGCGCGACACTATCCCCCGCCCCGGATCGTGCCCGCCGACCGTTCGAACACTCGTGGCCACGCTCCCCATTCCCGCGGCCTCGAACACAGGACACCGTACCCGGGACCCCGACAACGAAGAAGGCCTCCACCGTGTGGTGGAGGCCTTCTGCTTTGTACCCCGTACGGGATTTGAACCCGTGCTACCGCCGTGAGAGGGCGGCGTCCTGGGCCGCTAGACGAACGGGGCTCAAGACCGCGATGACGTTCCCGTTTCCGGAAGCGCTCTTCGCTGACTTGAAGAAGATTAGCAACACCCCTCGGCGCACTCCTAATCGCCTGGTGAGACCCGATTTTCACACCTTCTGCAGCCCTCTGGAGCGAATCCCGAATCTCGTGCCGGCCCGCCGCCCAAGCAAAAAAAGAAGACCTCCACCAAAAGGTGGAGGTCTTCTTCGTTGTACCCCGTACGGGATTTGAACCCGTGCTACCGCCGTGAGAGGGCGGCGTCCTAGGCCGCTAGACGAACGGGGCGCAGAACTCGCTGCCGATCATTGCTGATCAGCTGGAATTCAGCTGGCCTACCAGGACTCGAACCTAGAACGACGGTACCAGAAACCGCTGTGTTGCCAATTACACCATAGGCCATTGCGCTTCCGGCTCCCGGCCTTGCGACCGGCTGCCGTTGCAACGAGGACTAATATAGCCAGAGTTCCCGGAAGCACACAAATCCACTGGTCACGGCACTTTTAGCGCCGCCGACCGTGAGTCCGCTACTGCGCGGCGTCGGTCTGCCAGGGCGTGACCTCGCGGGCGGCCTTCAGGCGCGCGAGCGACTTCCCGCGGCCCAGCAGCTCCATGGACTCGAACAGCGGCGGCGACACCTGCGCCCCGGTGACGGCGACGCGGATCGGGCCGAAGGCCTTGCGCGGCTTGAGCTCCAGATCCTCGATGAGCGCCTTCTGCAGGGCGGCCTCGATGGACGGGGTGGTGAACTCGTCGTCGGAAAGCCCCTCCACCGCGGCGATGGTGGCGTCCAGCGCCGCCACGGCGTCCTCCTTGAGGTTCTTGCGGGCGGAGCGCTCGTCGAGCTCGAACTCGTCGTCGGGGACCACGAGGAACTTCACCAGGTCCCAGGCCTCGCCGAGGGTCTTGATGCGCGTCTGCACCATCTCGGCCAGGAACGCGAAGTCCTTGGCCGGGTAGTCGACCGGCCAGTCGCGGGTCTCGGCGAGGTAGGTGCGCAGGCGCGCGGCGAAGTCCTCCGGCGCCAGGCGGCGGATGTGCTCGGCGTTGATGGCGTCGGCCTTCTTTTGGTCGAAGCGCGCCGGGTTGGAGTTGACGTCGGCGACGTCGAAGGCGGCGACCATCTCGTCCATGGTGAAGACCTCGTTGTCCGCCGAGATCGACCAGCCCAGCAACGCCAGGTAGTTGAGCAGGCCCTCGGGAAGGAAGCCGTTGCGGCGGTGGATGAACAGGTCCGACTCGGGATCGCGCTTGGACAGCTTCTTGTTGCCCTCGCCCATGACGAACGGCAGGTGGCCGAAGTGCGGGGCGCCATTGCCCACGCCGATGCGCTCCAGCGCCCGGTACAGGGCGATCTGGCGCGGCGTCGACGGCAGCAGGTCCTCGCCGCGCAGGACGTGGGTGATCTCCATCAGCGCGTCGTCGACGGGGTTGACCAGGGTGTACAGCGGCTCGCCGGTGGAACGGGCGATGACGAAGTCGGAGACCACGCCGGCCTTGAACTCGACGCGGCCGCGGACGACGTCGTCGAAGGCGATGTCCTCGTCGGGCATGCGCAGGCGGATGACGGGGTTGCGGCCCGCGGCGCGGAACGCCGCCTTCTCCTCGTCGGTGAGGTTCCGGTCGTGGTTGTCGTAGCCGAGCTTGGGGTCGCGGCCGGCGGCGCGGTGGCGGGCCTCGGTCTCCTCCGGGGAGGAGAAGGACTCGTAGGCCTCGCCGGACTCGATGAGCTTGGCCAGGACGTCGGCGTAGATCTCCTTGCGCTGCGACTGGCGGTACGGGCCGTGCGGGCCGCCGACGTCGATGCCCTCATCCCAGTCGAGGCCGAGCCACGTCAGGGCGTCGATGATGGCCTGGTAGGACTCTTCGGAGTCGCGCGCGGCATCGGTGTCCTCGATGCGGAACACGAGCTTGCCGCCGGTGTGGCGGGCGTAGGCCCAGTTGAACAGGGCGGTGCGGATCAGGCCGACGTGGGGGGTGCCGGTCGGTGAGGGGCAGAAGCGGACGCGAACATCAGACATGCTTGACGACGATACCCGCCTCCACTCCCCCACTCAGCGCCAACCGGGCGGCGGCTAGTTGCCGGCCCATTCGTCGGCGATGCGCCCGGAGTAGCCGAGGTCCGCGAGCCGGTCGAGCCACGCCCCGATCGGCGCGGCGCCGCTGCCGGGGGCGCCGCGCCCCGGGGAGTCGGCGATCTGCACGTGGTGCGGCAGCGGCTGCTGCCCCGCGGCGACGTCGTCGAGCCACGCGTCGACGTCGACGCCCAGCTCCGCGAGGTGGAAAAGGTCGAGGAGCAGCCCGGCCCCCGTGTCCCGGCACAGCTCGACGGCAGTCCATGGGCCGCGCACGGGCAGGTCCGGGTTGCCGGACATCGGCTCGATGAGCGGCGTAAAGCCCGGCAGCGCGTCGGCGACGGCGCGCACGTGCCGCCGCTGCGTCTCCGTCACCTCGGGGCCGCCCGCGCCGGGGAGCAGATTGCCCATGGCCACGCCGGTCAGGTCGCGCAGGCGGCGGATGGCGTCCAGGTGGGCGTCGGAAAGCATCCGTTCGTGCAGGACCCCGCGCTCGCCGGCGGCCATGTCGCCGGCCCACAGATTGATGGCGACCAGCCGCACGCCCGCCAGGTCCAGCGCCGCGGCGAAGTCCCGGACTTCGCTTGCCGACGGCTCCTCCACCGCGAACGGCCACCAGAATTCGACCTCGCGGTAACCGGCGCCGGCGGCGGCGCGGGCGGCATCGGCGGGAGCGCGGCCCGGGAAGAGGATCGAGCAATTGGCCACGTGATCGGCGGGGGTCATGCACGCCAGCGTAGTGGCGCATGCCACAATTCGAGCCATGAACGAGGCAAGGACGGGTGGCCGCAAGTTCGCGCTGGTGACCGGCGGCGGCGCGGGCATCGGCGCCGAGGTCGCCACCGCGCTCGCCGCCGACGGATGGACCGTGCGGATCTGCGGGCGCACGTCGGAGGCCCTGGAACGGACCTGCGCGGCGGACCCGGAGCGGCTGAGCTGGGCGCGGTGCGACGTCACCGACGAGGCCGGCGTCGACGCGCTGTTCGCGGGCATCGCCGAGGATTTCGGCCGCATCGACCTGGTCGTGGTCAACGCCGGCGTGCCCGGGCCGACCGCGCCGCTGGGCGAGATCGACGCCGAGGGATTCCGGGGCACCGTGGAGATCAACCTCACCGGGGCCTTCCTCACCGCCCGGGCCGCATTCCGGGCCATGGCCGCCCAGGACCCCGCCGGCGGGCGGATCCTGTTCAACGGCTCCATCGCCGCGCAGACGCCGCGCCCGCACTCGGCGCCCTATGCTGCGTCGAAGGCGGGGCTGGCCGGGCTGGCCGCAGTGACCGGCCTCGACGGCCGGGCCCACGGCATCACGGCGACGCGCATCGACATCGGCAACGCGGCCACCGGGCTTCTCGCCGGCTTCGGGGCCGCCACCGGCGCCCTGCAGGCCGATGGCTCGCGCGTGGAGGAGCCGACCTTCCCCGCCGCCGAGGCCGCCCGGGCCTTCGTCTACGCCGCATCGCTGCCGCCGTCGGCCGTCGTGGACCAGCTCACCGTCACCGCCGCCGGAATGCCGTTCGCGGGGCGGGGCTGAGCCGACCGTGAACACCCCTGACATGGAGGTTTCACCGCCGAATCGGTTCCCGGGGCACCGCTGGGTATCATCGAATCACACCCGGGATGACGGATCGGCCGGGGCAGTGCACCGCACTCACCGGCCCGTTTCCGGCATCGCGACTGGTCGAGCGACGGAAGGCGGTGAACGGGTCCGATGACTTCGGAAGGCGACGAATGCGTCCGCGGGCGACGCGGCCCCTTCGACGGGCGCCCCGCCACCGCCCCGGATTTCCTGCTCTCCCGCAGCCACGGCTCCGTGCGCACGCAGGGCTCGCTGGCCACCTACACCGACCCGTGGCTGGCCGCCGAGCGCCTGCGCCGCGGCGAGCACCAGATGGTCGTCGGCGCCATCCCGTTCAACCCGGAGCACCCCTCCGCGCTGACCGTGCCGCGCGAGGTCATCCGCTCCGAGCAGCCCCTGGAGCCGCCGGCCCACTACCGGTGGAATTCGCCGGACATGAAGGCCCGCATCGTCGGCCATGACCCCTCGCCGGAGGACCATCTCGAGCGCATCGATGCGGCGATCCGCACCATCAAGGTCTCCGGCCTGGAGAAGATCGTGCTGGCCCGCGCGCTGGACCTGGCCATCGATCCGCCGATCGACCCGCTGCAGCTGTCGGCCCGCCTCATCGACCGCTCCCCCAACCGCGACGGCTTCGTCGCCGACCTCGGCCCCGCCGGCGGCCGCTTCACCGGACGGCTGCTGGTCGGCTCCTCGCCGGAGATGCTCGTGCGCCGCCGCGGCCGCTACGTCGAGGCCTTCCCGCTGGCCGGGTCGGCGCCCCGCTCCCGCGACCGCGCGGCCGACGAGGCCGCCGCCGCCAAGCTCACCGCCTCGCGCAAGAACAACGACGAGCACGAATTCGTCGTCGACGACATCGCCGACAACCTCGAGCACCTGTGCTCGCACCTCGACGTCCCCCATGAACCGCAGCTGCTGAGCACCTCCGAGATGTGGCACCTGGGCACCTTCATCCGCGGCGAACTCAAGGACCCCGTCATCTCCGCCCTGGACCTGGCGCTGCTGGTCCACCCGACGCCGGCCATCTGCGGCACACCGACCGAATCGGCGATGAGCGTCATCGAGGCCGTCGAATCCGACCGCGGCTTCTACGCCGGCTGCGTCGGCTGGTGCGACTCCGACGGCGACGGCGAGTTCGTCGTCTCCATCCGCTGCGCCGAGATCGACGCCCGCGGCTCCGACGCCCGCCTGTGGGCCGGCGGCGGCATCGTCGCCGACTCCAACCCCGAAGAAGAGCTCGCCGAAACCACCGCGAAGCTCCGCACCGTCCTGCGCGCCTTCGGGCTCTGATTCTCCCCGACCGAACTCACCCGGGCACGCGAGAACCCCTCCCCGACCTCGAAGGTCCGGGAGGGGTTCGTCGTCAAGCAGGAAGAACCGGCTAGGCGCGCTCGACCGGGTTGGCCAGCTTGCCGATGCCCGGGATCTCGATCTCGATGCGGTCGCCCGGGAACATGGCCGCGGTGCCGGCCGGGGAACCCGTGCAGATGATGTCGCCCGGCAGCAGGGTGATCGACGCGGTGAGGAACTCGATGATCTCCGGGATCGACATGATCATCTGGTCGGAGTTCGAGTCCTGCTTGGTCTCGGTCACGCCGTTCTGCGTCAGGTGCGCCTTGATCGGCAGGTCCTGGTAATCCAGCTCGGTCTGGATCCACGGGCCGATCGGGCAGAACGTGTCAATGCCCTTCGCGCGCGCCCACTGGCCATCGGCGAACTGCAGGTCGCGCGAGGACACGTCGTTGACGATGGTGTAGCCGAAGATGACGTCCTCGGCGTCGGCCGCCTTGACGTTCTTGCACGGCTTGCCGATCACGATCGCCAGCTCGCCCTCGAACTCCACCTTCGTGGCGAAATCCGGGATGCGGATGGGCGCCTCGGGGCCGATGACGGCCGTCGGCGGCTTGAGGAACATCGTCGGCGGCAGCGACTCGCCGGAGGTCTTGAAGACCTCCTTGACGTGGTCGGCGTAGTTGCGGCCGATGGCGACGACCTTCGACGGCAGCATCGGGGCGAGCAGCCGCACGTCGGCGAGCGGCCAGGAACGGCCGGTCTTGGTCACCTCGCCGAACGGGTGGCCTTCGATTTCGTGCAGCTGGACACCGTCATCTTCGCCTTCGACGAGCGCGAAGCACATGCCCTCGGGGTGGGCGATTCGAGCAATACGCATGCGGCACAGGTTACATGGTGAACCGTCGATCACCGTGATCGGGCCCACTGGCCCGGGCACCCCCGCTCACCTGGGCAGTCCCGCGGCGTCCTGCGCCAGCCACAGTTCCGCGCCCGCCAGCGCGTCGGTGAGCGCATGGTGGGCCTTGTAGGGCGGCAGGCCGTAGCGCTCGCGGCACGTCCACAGGCGCAGTTCATCGCGGCGCGGCTCGCGGTCGGCGGCCTGGTACTTCAGGTATTCGCGCTGCATGGTGTCGGCGACGTCGACCTTGAGCCCGGCGCCGAGGTGCCGGCGGCAGGCCTTGTCCAGGAAGCTGATCTCCAGCTTGGCGAAGTGCGCCAGCAGCTTCCGGCCCTTGAGCGCCTCGATGACCATCTCGATGGCCTCGGCGGGTTCGACGCCCATGGCCACGGCGTCGTCGGTGAGGCCGTGCAGCGTCGCCGATTCGCCGACGGAGGCCTCCCCCGCCGCGCCGCGCAGGATGACGTGGTTGGCGCCGCCGAGCACGATCTCGTTGCCGTCGACGGGCACCCAGCCGATGGACAGCAGGCGGTCCTTGTTGGCGTCGAGGCCCGTGGTCTCCACGTCCACGGCCAGCCAGCGGTCGTCGCGGGTGGGGGTGTCGTAGAACTCGGCGAGCACGCCGGTTGCTTTGCGACGGCCACCGCCGAACATCGAATCGAAGAGTCCCATTGCTACCGTCCCGTCACGACATCTGGTTGATGGGGTACTTCGTCGCCAGCGACTGCTGCAGGCGGCGGATCACCCCGAAGGCGTCGCGCAGGTGCTCGCGCTCCAGGCGGGACAGCTCCTTCGGGTTGACGTGGTTGTCCGGGTCCTCGCCGGCGTTGACCGCGTCGTGGTGGTGGGCGAGCTGGACGCTCGCCAGGAAGTCGAAGGCGTCGCGCAGGTCCGCGGCGCCCTGGCGGCTGACCGCCCCGGCGCCGGCGGCGGCGTTGAGGCGCTCGCGCGTGCCGATCTGCGGCAGGCCCGACGCCACGGCGAACAGGCGGGCCATCTGCACGACGGTGGCCAGGCCGCCCTTCTTGATGTCCAGCGTGTTCTCGTGGCTGCCGCCCTTTTCCAGCACCAGGCCGCGGAAGAAGCCCAGCGGCGGCTCGCGGTGCGCGGCCAGCTTGGCCAGGTGCGCGTGGAGGCGCTTGGAGCCCTCGGCGATGGGCACGTACGTCGAGCGGAGATCGTCGACGAGCTGGTCCTCGCCGTGGATGCCGCGGATGTCGAAGAAGGTCTGCGCATGCAGCAGCGCGTCCGGGTCGGGCTTGGTGATCCACTGGTGGAACACCGTCTTCCACGACGACAGGCTCCTGCGCCACTCCGGGTTCGACGCCATCATGTCGCCCGGGCACAGCGGGTAGCCGCATTCGGCCAGCGCCTCGCAGACGAACTCGGTGAGGTCCGTGAAGTACTGGCCGTGGGCCGCTTCGTCGTAGGAGTCGTCGATGATCAGCGCGTTGTCCTGGTCGGAGGCCATGCCCATTTCGCGGCGGCCCTGGGAGCCGAGGACGACGAACGAGTACGGCACCGGCGGGTGGCCGAACTTCTCCTCGGCCATGTCCAGCAGCCGGCGGGCCACCGCGTCGGCGGTGACGGTGAGCAGGCGCGAGATCTCGTCGGCGGAGACGCCGCGCTCGATGAAGCGGCTGACCACGCGGCGGGAGTTGGCGGCGACCTCGGAGATCTCGGCGATGGTCTTCTTCCGCGCCAGCGTCGCCGTCGCGTAGACGGGGTCGGTGTGCAGCGTGCGCAGCAGGTCGCCGATGACGACCATGCCCACCACGCCGGAATCGTCGGCCACCGGCAGGTGGTGGTAGCCGCGCTCGGCCATGAGCAGCATCGCCTCGAAGGCGAGCATCGACGGCTCGACGGTGACGGGGTTGGGCGTCATCACCTCGCCGATGACCAATTCGGGACCGTGGCCGGCGGCGAGCACGCGGCGGCGCAGGTCGCGGTCGGTGAGGATGCCCGCCAGCTCGCCGCCGTCGATGATGAGCAGCGAGGAGACGTTGCGCTCGGTCATCACCTTCGCGCCCTCGCCGATGGTGGCGGTGGATTCGATGTGCACCGGGTTGCCGGCCATGAGGTCGGCGACGCGGGTGCGCAGTGCGTCGGAGGACGCCGAGCTGCGCAGGTCCGAGGCGACGGCGCGGATGCGGGCGTTCTCGCCGCCGAAGTGGTGGCTGATCTGTGGGAAGCGGGTCATCAGATCGTCGAAGACGTCCTCCGGCACCGCGAGCAGCAGCGTGTCCTCGACGGCAGTCATCGTGTACAGCGACGGCTCGTGGGACAGCATCGTGGAGTAGCCCATGGTGGCGCCGTCGTCGCGGCGGTCGAGCAGCGTGCCGGAGGCGTCGAAGACGTCGACGAGGCCCGAGCGCACCACGAACAGCGCGTCGCTGGTGCGGCCGGCGGAGATGACCTCCTGGCCGCGGCGGGCGTAGCGCATGGTCAGACGGCCGGGCAGAGTCGCGAGTTCGTCGTCCGGCAGTTCCGAGAACGGGGGCGTCTGGCGAAGGAAATCGCGGATTTCGTCGAGCTCGACGGACATGGTGTCTCCTGTGGCTCCGGCCGGGAAGGGCCCGGCGGCATTCGTTTCCCCCAGAATATCGAACACCGCTGCTAGGTTGGCCCCATGTTCAGCCGACGCAGCAATACAGGACCCGGGGACACCCCCGAACCCGCCCCCGCGATGGAGGAACGACCCGTGAGCGCGGACATTCCCACTGATATTCCCCCTGAACTCCCCTCCGACGACGCCGAGCTCATGCACTCGCTGCGGTCCCGGCTCTTCGACCGGATGACCGAGGAGACCCGCGACGCGGAGTACGCGTACTCCCGGCGCATCGGCCCGCTGGTGGAGGTCATGTGCCGCGATCAGCCGTCCCAGGTGTCCACGCTGACCGACGCCCAGCTGGCGGGCCGCGACCTGGAGCTACTGTTCGCCGCGGCGCGGAAGAACACCGAGGTCGAGCCGTCGGACCTCTCCCCCGTCGAGGTCGAGGGCGGTGGCCCGATGTGGCTGCTGGAGGGCGACCACTTTTTCGTGTCCTCCCAGCTGGCGTCTCTGCCCGCCCGCATCGCCGAGCGCGCGGGCGTCCCGGCCGTCGGCGAAGGCGTGCTCGTCGTCGCCCCTCGCCGGGGTTCGCTGGTCGGCGTGCCGCTCATCGACGAGTCCTCGCTGCAGGGCGTGGGCATGCTCTTCGATTTCCTCGACCGCTTCGGCGACGACACCGGCTTCGAGGGCCTCTATTACATCCACGACCCCGAGGTCTCCTCCGCCACCGTCGGCTCGGGCTTCAGCGATGGCCCGCTGATCCAGAACGTCCGCGGCCCCTCGGGCCCCGGCGGCAAGCCCTCCGTCGTCGTCGACGGCCCCTTCGAGGACGCGATGATGCGCGCGGGCCTGATCAACCCCGGTGGGCCGGCCGACGGGGATGCCGGGGCCGGACCAGGTGAACGGTGAAAGCCGTGACCGTCGCAAAGCCTGCCGTGTGACATCGATCACGGCTATGGTGGATGCATGAACACGCGCAACCCCGCCCGCCCCCTGGAATCCCACATTCTCACGGCGTTCGACGCGATCGCCGCGATCGTCGGCGGCATGGACGACGAGGTGGCCAACGCCCGCCCCGACATCCCCGGCGTGAACTCCCCGCTGGTGCTGCTGCGCCACGTCGGCGGATCGGCGCGGCACTGGCTCGACCACGTGTGCCTGGGCAACGAGGACGTCCGCGACCGCAGCGACGAGTTCTCCGCCTCCGGCAGCGTCGCCGCGGAGCTGGAGCGCCACGCGGCGCAGCGCGAGGTCATCGCCGCCGCGCTCGAGCAGCTGCGCGACGCCGACCCGCAGGCCGCGCCCGCCGCACCGCCGGCCGACAAGCAGCGCTGGTGGCTGCCGACGATCGGCGGCGTCATGGTGCACGTCTACAACGAATGCGCCCAGCACCTGGGACACCTGGAGATCACCCGCGACGCCCTGCTCGCCGGGCTGCCGCGCGCCGGACAGAAGCGGTCGGTGCTGGACCTGATCATCGACGAGCTCGACCGCCAGGGCCATCCCGCCGACGCGATCGAGCCGGACGAGTACTACGGCGGCCACGTCATCACCACCACCGACGGGATGCAGTTGGGCACCGTCGACATCGAGGCCGCGTGCATCCGCGTGTCCGAGGGCGTCGTCGGCCCCGAGCGCACGCAGCGCCGCCGGTGGGTGGTCCGCGAGCAGCTCATCGCGCTGCTGGAGGAATAGGGTTGGCGCGTTCCGATTCCGGCGCGGCGGCCCCGCGCACCACTCCCCTGCGCCACGGCTGCGGGCATCCCCACCATTGCCCGGAGCCGGTGCGCCTGCGGGTGCTCGCACGCACGCCGCTGTTCCGGGGGCTCGGCGACGACGTCATCGCCGACGTCGATTCCCGCATGGCCGCCCACGCGTGGGCCGGGGGTGAGCACCTCTACGTGGAGGGCGATCCGGCCGAGGAGCTGTTCGTGCTGGCGTCGGGCCGGGCGAAGGTGCTGCGGACCAGCCCCGATGGCGTGGAGACGATCCTCGATGTCCTGGGCCCGGGCGACCTTTTCGGGGGCTTGACGACGCTCGGCGTCACCCGCCACGGCGAATCCGTGCGGGCGCTGCAAACCACGTGTGCCCTGCGCATCGGCGCCGTCGAATTCCGCGCACTGCTCGCCGACCATCCGGAGGTCGCCGTCCGGGCGTTCGACGAGGTCGCCGCGCAGCTGCACGAGGTGCGGGGGCTGTTTTCGGCGACGACGACCGGCACGGTGGCCCAACGCGTGGCGCACGTCCTGCTGCGGTTGGCGGCGAAGTTCGGGGAGACGCGCCCGCAGGGGCTGGTGATCCAGGTGCCGCTGTCGAGGGCGGACATCGCGGCGATGGCGGGATCGACCACCGAATCGGTGAGCCGGGCGATGAGCGCGATGCGCCGCGACGGCCTCATCGACTCCGGCCGCAAGTGGACGTCCCTGCTGGACACGGCCGGTTTGAGGGAGCTTTCCGGCGAATGTGCAGTTGATTGATCCACGTCAATGACCGCCGGGCGCGGCGGCAATAACTTCAGGGGCGTCAACAGGAAATCGGGCCGGTACCCCGGCCCCCGCCCCGGAAGGACACGACGATCATGTCTGCCACCACCAACTCCAACACCACCAACTCCGTCCGCACCCTCCTGCGCGCCGAGGGCTTCTCCTGCCCGTCGTGCGTGTCGAAGATCGAGAAGCGCCTGGGCCGCCTCGACGGCGTCGAATCCGTGAAGGTCCACTTCGCCAGCTCCCGCATCGAAGTCGACCACGACCCCGATGCCGTCGGAACCGATGAACTCGTCGCCCAGGTCCGCAAGGCCGGCTACGTCGCAAAGCCCGCGGCGTTCTGACGCCGACCCGCCCACCTGGTGAATCGAAGGAGACGACGATGAACATGTTCAATCGGATCAGATACGGGCGATGGACGGTGCCGGCGGTGTCCGGCGCGCTCATCGCGGCGTCGTGGGCGACCGGCTCCGACGCCCTCATGGTCGCCGCGGCCGTCATCGCCGGCTGGCGGATCGCCGTCAACGCGGTCCGCGCGCTGCTGGCCCGCGACATCGGCATCGACGCGCTGGTCACCGTCGCCGCGGTCGGCGCGATCGCGGTGCGCAACTACTGGGAGGCCGCGGCGGTGACGTTCCTCTTCGCCATCGGCGCGGCGCTCGAGTCGGCGACGCTGGCCAAGACGCGGTCGGCGCTGCAGGAGCTCGTGGCCGTCGCGCCGGACGTCGCGGTCGTGCTGCGCGACGGCGTGCCCGAGGAAGTGCCGGCCGGGTCGGTCGAGCCGGGCGAAACGGTGATCGTGAAAAACGGCGCGAAGGTGCCCGTCGACGGCGTGGTCGCCGAGGGCGTCGGCGCGATCGACCAGGCGTCGATCACCGGCGAGTCGGTGCCGGTGGAGAAGGTCGCCGGCGACCGCGTCTTCGCCGGCACCATCTCCCGCGGGGGCTTCCTGCGGGTGCGCGCCACCGGCATCGGCGCGGACACCACGCTTGCGCGGATCATCCACCGAGTCGAGGAGGCGCAGGACGCCAAGGCCCCGACTCAGACGTTCATGGAGCGTTTCGCCCGCTGGTACACGCCCGCCGTCATCGTGCTGGCGCTGGTGTCGGGGCTGGCGTTCCTCGATTTGGAGCTCGCGCTGACGCTGCTGGTCATCGGCTGCCCGGGCGCGCTGGTCATCTCGATTCCCGTGTCCATCGTCTCCGGCATCGGCCGGGCCGCGCGCGACGGGATCCTGATCAAGGGCGGCGAATACCTGGAGACCGCCTCCCGCATCGACCTGGTGGCCGTGGACAAGACGGGCACGTTGACCGTGGGCTCCCCGCAGCTCACCGACGTCGTCGCGCTTGACCGCGACCTCGGCCGCACCGGCCTGCTCGCCTGGGCGGCGCGGGCCGAGGCCGGGTCCGAGCATCCGCTGGCGCGGCCCATCCTGGAGGCCGCGACGGACGAAGGGCTGGACGCGTCGTTGCCCGACGAGGTCGAGTCGGTGCCGGGCAAGGGCATCCGCGCCGACGTCGGCGGCACCCGCGTGCTGGTGGGCAATGCGGCGCTGCTGGCGGAGTTCGGCGTCGATGGCGCCGATCCCGCCGCGACCGCCCGCGCGTCCGAGGTGGCCGCCGGGCTGGCGGAGTCGGGCCGCACCCCGATGATCGTCGCCGTCGGCGATCGGGTCGCCGGCGTCATCGCCGTGGCCGACCGGGTCCGCGACACGGCGGCCGACATGGTCGAGTCGCTCCACGCCGCGGGTGTGAAGGACGTGGTCATGCTCACCGGCGACGTCGAGCCCGTCGCCCGGGCCATCGGCGCGGAGACCGGCGTCGATCAGATCCGCGCGGGGCTGCTGCCGGAGGGCAAGCTCGACGAGATCGTCGGGTTCCAGCGCCGCGGCCGCGTGGTCGCCATGGTTGGCGACGGGGTCAACGACGCCCCTGCATTGGCGACCGCCGACATCGGCGTGGCCATGGGAGCGGCAGGATCCGCGGTCGCGGTGGAGACCGCCGACGTGGCGCTGATGGCCGATGACCTGCTGCGCCTCCCGGAGGCCATCGACCTGGCCAAGCGCACCCGCGCGGTAATGCGGCAAAACATCACCATCGCCCTGATCACGGTCGCGGCGCTGTTCGCCGGCGTGTTCGCGGGCGGGGTGACCATGGCGATCGGGATGCTCATCCACGAGGCGTCGGTGCTGGTGGTCATCGGCAACGCGATGCGGCTGCTGCGCCGCACGCGGCGGGCTACTCGTCGAGCTTCAGCCCCGGGTACTTCTGCCACTCCGGCAGCCCGCCATCGCGGCGATAGCACGCCCACCCTGCAATCAACCACACGGTGAAGAAGCCCAGGGACTCCGCCGAGTAGGCCGGGGTGAGGGCGCCGAGGTCCGTGAACACGAACTTCGACGTATACGCGGCCCAGGCCACGGCGCCGATGGTGAGAAACACGTCCCGCTTCATCGGGAGTCGCTTCCCGGTGGAGCGGTTGTACGCGTACCGGCACACCCCCAGCACGATCCACACCATGAATGCGGCCACCACACCGCTGCTGACGTAGATCAATCCCCGCTCCTCGAATGTCGTTCCGGCAGTCTCGCGCCGGCCACGCTACTCCCCGCGCCATGCCGCTATCGGCCGTTCGCCGGAATCATCGGCGACGGCGACCGCACCGCGGGATCTAACTGCCGACGCTTCCGCGTTTTCATGCAACGAAATCGCGGAAGCGTCGGCAGTTAGTGTCGCTCACCCCGGGAATTTTCCGGCATGCGCATCGGCAATGCGCCGCGGCACGGCGCAGTCGGCCGCGTGCTTCAGCCCTTCGCGTCAGCCCTTTACTTCAGCCCTTTGCGACGGCGGCGGCGATGCGGTCGCCGACCTCGGTGGTGACGATCGGGGCGTCGCCACGCTCGGCGACGTCGGCCTCGACGGCGCGCTCGATGCGGGCGGCGTCGTCCTCGCGGCCGAGGTGGCGCAGCATCATCGCGCCGGAGAGGATCGCGGCGGTCGGGTCGGCGATGCCCTGGCCGGCGATGTCCGGAGCGGAACCGTGGACCGGCTCGAACATCGACGGGTTGGTGCGGGAGGCGTCGATGTTGGCCGATGCCGCCAGGCCGATGCCGCCGGAGATCGCACCGGCCTCGTCGGTGATGATGTCGCCGAAGAGGTTGTCGGTGACGATGACATCGAACCGCGACGGCTGCGTGACCATGTAGATGGTCGCGGCGTCGATGTGGCTGTAGTCGACCTCGACCTCGGGATACTCGGCCGCGACCTCGTCGACGGTGCGCTGCCACAGGCCGCCGCCGTGGACCAGGACGTTGGTCTTGTGCACCAGCGTCAGCTTCTTGCGGCGGGTCATGGCCAGGTCGAAGGCGTAGCGGACCACGCGCTCGGCGCCGAAGCGGGTGTTCACCGAGGTCTCATTGGCCACCTCCTGCGGCGTGCCGACGCGGATCGCGCCGCCGTTGCCGGTGTAGGCGCCCTCGGTGCCCTCGCGGACGACGACGAAGTCGATCTCGCCCGGGTTCTTCAGCGGCGACTCGACGCCCGGGTACAGCTTCGACGGGCGCAGGTTGACGTGGTGGTCGAGGGCGAAGCGCATCTTCAGCAGCAGCCCGCGCTCGAGGATCCCCGGCGGCACCTTCCGCGGGTCGCCGATGGCGCCCAGCAGGATGGCGTCGTGATCGCGCAGGCTGTCGAGGTCGGCGTCGGTGAGCAGCTCGCCGTTGCGCTCGTAGCGGCGGGCGCCCAGGTCGTACTCGGTGGTCTCGAAGTCGCCGATGGTGGCGCGGAGGACCTTGAGGGCCTCTGCGGTGACCTCGGTGCCGATGCCGTCACCGTCGATGACGGCGATCTTCAGCGTGCCGGTGGTATCGCTCATTGTCGCGGGGATCCCTTCTCACTATATGGACGCTGCCATCCTATCAGATGGGATTCACCGCCGACCACTGCGACGCGTCACCACCCCGGCGGACGCGAACGGCACAGGTCGAACCACAACTCCTCACCGCACAGATCCGCGCCATTGAGCGCGCCGCAGCATCGCTCGCCCAAGTTGGCTCGGGTCGCCTGAGGATCCTGCAGGCAATATTCCTCGTACCCGACGGATCCGTCCGTCATGATCGCCTGCCCGGGAGAATCCTCGACGCAGTAGTAGAAGTACGTGGTCTCTCCCCCATCCGCGTTGACCTCGGAGCCGCCCGCACCAGCCCCCGAGCCCGATGCCGACGCAGTCGCGGACTGGCGGTATTCGTGCACGTCGTAGACGACGTCGGCGAGGTTGCCCGCATCCGTCGTCGACAGGAACTCCCACTGCGGGGTCGCGCAGTTGGTGAGCAGCATCCATCCCCGGTCCCCCTGCTGCGACGCGACGACCGTGCCCACGGAGTTGACCAGGCTCGCATTCAGCATGACGTTCTCGTTCACGCCCCGGAAAACCACGAGGTACGTCACAATCCCGCAATCGTTCATCGACATCGGCCACTGCCCGCCGTCGAGCGTCGCCGCATTCGGACCGGTGACTTCCGACACCCGCACGCGCCCGCTCGCCGAGCGTTCGAGCCGGTAATCGCCCCACGCATCGACGGCCTCCGGCGCGGGCCCCGACATCACGACGTCGAATCCGGCTCCCTCGAGCATCGCCGCGGAGTCCATGGCGGGCGCCTCCTCGGTCGCCTCCGCGTCCTCGGATTTGCCGGTGGCGGGGCTGCTTTGCGACGTCGTGTCCGGCGCCGCAACGCCCCCATCCCCCTCGTCATCGCCGCCGCGCATTGCCACCGCGATGACGGCCGCCGCGATCGCGATCACCGCCAACAACGCGACGATGATGATCGCCCCGCGCAGCGTCGGCGACATCCGATTCGGGTCGGCCCCTGCGCTCGCGGGAACTGCGGTGCCCCACGAGTGATCGTCGTAAAGCGGTTCATTGTCCGTGCTGCCCATGGCCCACCGGCCTCCTCGGTTCCCGGAGACCCACCGGCCAAGCCCGCGCGAATCTCGTTTCACCCGCAAGAATACTCCCGGCACGCCGGATCCCCGATGCCGCGGCCCTCCCCCGACCCGGTACCCCCGTCACTGCACTTCTGCGGACCCGCGCCGGCCCCGCTATCTTCCGGGGCCATGGGGGAAACGACGACGGCACGGCCGTCCCTGACAATGATCATCCGCACGCTCAAGTGGGCCGGCATCACGGTGGAGGGGGTCGCCGACGACGGCGCCGGGGCCCGCCTGGACCTGGGCGACGGCACCATCTTCAACACGCACAACCTCGAGCACATGCTCGGCAACGCCCCGCGCTCGAAGTGGCGGCGCATCATCGAGGACTTCATCAAACCCGCCATCGACGGCACGCCCGACATCCCCTCGATCGACGAGGTGGACCTGCTGAAGAACACCTACTCCCGGCTGCTCTGGGAGCTGCCCGCCGAGTTCGGGCCCGGCGCGTACACGTACTCCCGGAAGTTCGGCCCGTTCCACGAGGTCCTGCAGATGAAGATGGGGCAGCATCTGGCGTACCTCTCGGATGATGCCGTCGAGGGCCGCGACCTGGATCTGCTTTTCGACGCCGCCCGCAAGAACACCGAGATGCTCCACTGCGACGTGGACATCATGACGAGCCCGGAGACCGGCGCGATGCTGTGGTCGTTCAAGGGCGACTCGAACCTGGTGGCGTCGAAGCTGCCGTTCGTGCCCGCGGCCATCCGCAAGGTGATCGGCGGCGTGCGCGGCGAGGCGCGATGGGGCGACTCCCTGGGCCACGGCATGCTCTTCGCCATCCCGCACCGCCACGAGATCCTGGCCACCGGCCTGGCCGAGCCGTGCGACCTGGAGAGCATCGAGCTGCTGATGAAGTTCTCCGCCGACGCCGCCGACCCGACCGGCATGCCCGGCGTGTGGTTCATGCACTGGGACGGCGGCGAGATGGCCATCGAGTCGGTGTCCTACGGGGCCCACCCCATCACCGGCGAGGTGCGGCTGTCGGAGGGCCGCTTCCGCCGGGCCGTCCTGGCCCTCGACGCCGACATGGACGATGACTTCGACCACGACCCGATCTGACCACCGCAACGCGAAACGACGCCCGTCCCGGGCCGCGAAGGCCGGGGACGGGCGTCGTCACGCACCGGGAGCGGGAAACTATCCCGCGTGGAGCTCGATGCTGCCGCCGGGAATCGAATCGATGAGGCGGCGGGTGTAGTCCTGCGACGGGTTCTCGAAGAGCTCGTCGGTGCGGCCGGTCTCGACGATCCGGCCCTTCTCCATCACCAGCACCTGGTCGGCGATCTGCTTGACCACCGCCAGGTCATGGGTGATGAACAGGTACGACAGCCCCAGCTCCGCCTGCAGCGAATTGAGCAGGTCGAGGATCTGCGACTGCACCAGCACGTCGAGCGCGCTGACCGCCTCGTCGCAGACCACCAGCTCCGGGTTGAGCGCCAGGGCGCGGGCGATGGCCACGCGCTGGCGCTGGCCGCCGGACAGCTCGCCGGGATAGCGGTGCGCCATCTGCCGGGGAATGGACACGCGGTCGAGCAGCTCGTTGACGCGGGCCTGCCGCGACTTCTCGTCGCCGATGCCGTGGATGCGCAGCGGCTCCACGACGGTGTTGTACACCGAATACATCGGGTCCAGCGACCCGTACGGGTTCTGGAAGATCGGCTGCACGCGCCGGCGGAAGTCCAGCTCCCCGCCGTCGCCGCCGCGCTTCGCGCATCGCTTGACGACGTCTTCGCCATCGAAATGCGCCGAGCCCGACGTCGGGTCCAACAGCCCCAGCACCATCTGCGCCACCGTCGACTTGCCCGAACCGGACTCGCCGACGATCGCCGTGGTGGTGCCGCGCGGCATGGAGAACGACACGTCGTCGACCGCGGTGAAGGAGTCCTTCTTCCACGGGCGCGCGCCCGGGACGTCGAAGACCTTCGTCAGGTTGCGGACCTCGAGGATCGGGGCCTCCGCGGGGGTGTCCACGGTCTCGGCGAGGTCGGTCGCATGCTCCATCGACTCCGCACGGACGGCCGCGCGGCGATCGAGGACGTCGTCGCGGCGGGCGCGCAGCGACGGCGCCGCCGCCACCAGGCGCTTGGTGTACTCGTGGCGGGGATCCTGGAGGATCTCCCGCGCGGGGCCCCATTCGACGACGTGGCCCTGGCTCATCACGATGATCCGGGACGCCCGCTCGGCGGCCAGCCCCAGGTCATGGGTGATCAGCAGCACCGACGTGCCCAACTCGCGGGTCAGCCCGTCGAGGTGGTCGAGGATCTGCTGCTGCACCGTCACGTCCAGCGCCGACGTCGGCTCATCGGCGATGAGCAGCTTCGGCCGCGCCGACAAACCGATGGCGATGAGCGCGCGCTGGCGCATGCCGCCGGAGTATTCGTGCGGGTACTGGTCGATGCGGCGGGAGGCGTCGGGAAGCCCGGCCTCCTCCAACAGCTCGATGGCCCGGGAATGGGCCTTCGATCCCTTGGCGATGCCATTGGCCCGCAGCGATTCCTTGATCTGGTGGCCGACCTTCCACACCGGGTTGAGGTTGGACATCGGGTCCTGCGGAACCAGGCCGATCTCCGCGCCGCGCAGGGCGGTCATGCGGCGGTCACCGGCGTGGGTGATGTCCTCGCCGTCGAACGTGATCGTGCCGCCGGTGACGTGGCCGCCGCCGGGCAGCAGCCCGATGATCGAGTGCGCCAGCGTCGACTTGCCGGAACCCGACTCGCCGACGATGGCCACCGTCTCACCCGGGTAGATGTCCAGGTCGACGCCGAACACCGTCGGCGCCGGGTTCTTCTTCCCGCCGAAGGCGATGTCCACGCCGCGCATGGACAGCAGCGGCTCGGCGGCGCCGGCCGCGGTGGCCCCGGAAGCGTGATCGGGAGTGCGTGATTCGGTCACTTCTTCCTCTCCTTCGGGTCGAGGGCGTCCTTGACCACGTCGCCGAGCAGGATGAATCCCAGCACGGTCAGGGCCAGGGCGCCGGCCGGGTAGAACAGCGTCGTCGGCGACTGGCGCAGGGTGTTCTGGGCGACGGAAATGTCGTTGCCCCAGCTCACCTCGGTCGGCGGCAGTCCGATGCCCAGGTAGGACAGCGTGGCCTCGGCAACGATGTAGATGCCCAGCGACGTCGTCGCCATGACGATGATCGGCGCCAGGCAGTTGGGCAGGACGTGCCGCAGCAGGATGCGCCCGCCGGACAGGCCCAGCGCGCGCGACGCCATGACGTAGTCGTTGTTCTTCACCGACAGCACCGCCGAGCGCACGACGCGGGCCATCGACGGCCAGCCGAACAGCGCCAGCACCAGCGTCACCGTCCACACGTCGCGCTGCGGGAAGACCTGCATCAGCACGATGCCGGCCAGCAGCAGCGGGATGGCGAAGAAGATGTCCGTGATGCGCGACAGGAATGCGTCGAGGATGCCCCCGACCCAGCCGGCGGTCGCGCCGATGAGGACGCCGAGCAGCGTCACCAGCAGCGTCACGCACACGCCCACGATGACGGACGGGCGCGCCCCGTAGATGACGCGCGAGTACACGTCGTAGCCCTGCTGGGTGAACCCGAAGGGATGCCCGTCGGCGGGATCGCCCAGCGAATTGCGCAGGTCGGCGGCACGGGGGTCCACCGACGTGAACAGGCCGGGGAACAGCGCGACGATGGTGACCAGGGCGATGATCGCCATGGACACCCAGAACAGGGGCCGCCGGCGCATGCGCCGCCAGGCCTCCCCCCACATGCCCAGGGGCACGGTGTCGGGGAGCTTCTGGTCGCGGGTGAGCACGTCCTCGGTCGACACGGGCGCGTGCCCGCGCTGCAGCCGGACGTCGGCGTCGCCCATGGCCGCGGGAACGTTTCTTGGATCAGGCATATCGGATCCTCGGGTCGAGTGCGGCGTACAGGAGGTCGATGAGCAGGTTGGCCACCATGTAGATGATCACCAACACGGTGACCACGCTGACGACGGTCGGCGTTTCGCCGATGGTGACGGACCGGAAGATCAGGCCGCCCACGCCGGGGATGTTGAAGATTCCCTCGGTGACGATCGCCCCGCCCATCAGGGCCGCAAGGTCCGCGCCGATGAACGTGACCACGGGGATCAGCGAATTGCGCAGGACGTGCGAGCCGACGACCCCGCGGCGGGACATGCCGCGCGCGTAGGCCGTGCGGACGAAGTCCGACCCGACCGCCTCGGCGACGGAGGACCTGGTGAGCCTGAGCACGTAGGCGAAGGACACCAGCCCCAGCACCGTGGCCGGCATGATCAAGTCGACGAAGTCGGCGTTGCCGCCGACCGTCGGCGGCACCACCGCCCACTTGATGCCGAAGAGGTACTGGGCGACGAAGCCGATGACGAAGATGGGCACCGCGATGATGAACAGCGACGCCACCAGCACGGTCGAGTCGAACCAGCCGCCCTTGCGCAGGCCGGCGACGACGCCGAAGCCGATGCCGAAGACGGTCTCGATCACCAGCGCCATGAGCGCCAGCTTGATGGTGACGGGGAATGCCTCGGCCAAAACGGCCGTGACGGGCCGACCCGAGAAGGTCTGCCCGAAATCGAACTGGAGAATGCCGCCGACGTACATGAGGTACTGCACGAGGAAGGGCTTGTCCAGGTTGTAGCGCTCGCGGAGCTCGTTCTCGACCGCCGGCGTGAGGGGCTTGTCGCCCGCCAGCGCCTGGATCGGATCACCCGGGGTCAGGAACACCATCGCGTAGATCAGGAAGGTGGCCCCGAAGAACACCGGGATCATTTGGAGCAGCCGCTTGCCGATGTACCACGGCACTGCGGATCAGCCCTTCTTCATGGGCGCGTAATCGAACGTGCCGTTCCACATCATGTCGACGCCGGAGACCTCGGGGTTCCACGCGTAGGCGGCCTTGGGCACCCACATCGGGATGGCGGGCAGCTCGTCGACCAGGATCTCCTGGGCGCGCTTGTACAGCTCATTGGCCTTGCCCTCGTCGGTCTCGGCGGCGGCCTCTTCGAGGAGCTTGTCGAATTCCTCGTTGGAGTAGCCGCCGTCGTTGGCGGAGCCGGTGGTCATGTACTGCGGCTCCAGGAAGTTGGCGATCGACGGGTAGTCGGCCTGCCAGCCGGAGCGGAACGCGGAGCCGATGGTCTCGTTGGTGACGTCATCGCGCAGGCCCTTGAACAGCGGGTAGGCCTTGCCGGTCGCCTCGATGCCGAGGGTGTCGGAGATGCCGTTGGTGATGGCCTCGACCCACGCCTGGTGGTCGCCGTCGGCGTTGTAGGCGATCTCGAACTTTCCGGACCACGGCGAGATCTCGTCGGCCTGCGCCCACAGTTCCTTGGCGCGCTCGGGGTCGTGGCCGACGGTCTCGGAGCTGTCCGGGGACTGCAGGCCCGGCAGGGTGGGCACGCCGAAGTCGACGGCCGGGTCGGCGGCACCCGAGTAGATGGTGTCGACGATCAGCTGGCGGTCGAAGGCCAGCGAGATGGCTTGGCGACGGAGCTTGCCCTCCTCGTCATCGCCGAAGTGCTCGAGGTTCTCCGGGATGACGAAAGTCTGGGAGACCATCTTCGCCTTGGAGTCGTTGGAATCCGGGAAGTCGTTGGTGTAGTTCGACAGCGACGAGGTCGGCATGGTGTCCATGACGTCGAGGCGGCCGGACTGCAGGTCCGCGTAGGCGGTGTCCAGGTTCTGGTAGAACACGAAGTTCACGCCGCCGTTGGAGGGGGCGTCGCCGGCGTAGTCCTCGTTGACCACGGTGTTCAGGCCGACGTTGTGCTGCCAGGCGGAGTCCGACTCGAGCTTGTACGGGCCATTGCCGATGGGCGCCTGGCCGTAGGCCTCGACGTCGTCGAAGGCGACCGACGGCCACGGGTAGTACGCGGAGTAGCCCAGGCGCATCGGGAACGACGCCTCCGGGTTGTTCAGCGAGACCTTGAACTCGGTGTCCGAGACCTTCTCCAGGCCGGACATCTCTTCGGCGGTGGCGCCTTCCTCGGCGACCTCGTCGTAGCCCTCGATGTTCTCGAAGAAGTACTGCTGCTTCTGGGCGTTCTTTGACGCCGCGGCGTAGTTCCAGGCGTTGATGAACGAGTCGGCCGTCACGGCCTCGCCGTTGGTGAACGTCCAGTCGTCCTTGAGCTTGATCGTGTACTCGGTGGCGTCGTCGTTGGCGTCGATGGACTCGGCGACGGCCATTTCCGTCTCGCCGTCGACGTTGTAGGACACCAGGCCGGTGTACAGGACGTCGACGATCTTGCCGCCGCAGGTTTCGTTGGTGTCGGTGGACAGCAGCGGCGACTGCGGCTCGCAGCCGTAGGCGTTGATGGCGGCCGACGAGTCGCCGCCGCCCCCGGCTCCGTCGTCCGAGCTGCACGCGACCATCGCGGCGCTCGCCGCGATGGCGGTGAGCCCGGCGATGACCGCCTTCTTCTGTGACTTCATGGTCGTGCCTTTCTGTCGGCCGGGGTTGTGCCCCGGTGTTGGGAAGGTTCTCGGCCCCCGGCGTTTGCAGTGGTCGCCGGACGGTTCCATGGACGAATGTATGGAACCAGTGAAAATCCCGAAGTTCACTTGTGTAAACCCTGCGTTACACATTAGAGGATTCGGCGCAAACTTGTGACCCACTTCACTGGCGAATGTCAGATTCCGTCCCACCGCCATTAACCCGATGGCCATCTAGCGGCCATTTCGCGCCTTGTTGCAATCGGTTTTCATTTAGGACAGGATGTCCCCATGTCCCATGAGAACCACGCCGACCGCTCCCCCGCCGACCTCGTCGCCAAGCCCGGCACCCCGACCCGCCCGACCCCCGTCACCGTCCTGTCCGGATTCCTCGGCGCGGGCAAGACGACCCTGCTCAACGGCCTGCTGGCCAATCGCGCCGGCCGCAGGCTGGCGGTGATCGTCAACGACTTCTCCGAGGTCAACGTCGATGCCGACCTCGTCGCCGCCGGCTCGCACCTGTCGCGCGGCGAGGAGCGCTTCGTCGAGCTGTCCAACGGCTGCATCTGCTGCACGCTGCGCGAGGACCTCGTCGAGGGCGTCGGCGCGCTCGCCCGCTCGGGCAAGTACGACCAGATCATCATCGAGTCGACCGGCATCTCCGAGCCCATGCCCGTCGCCGCGACCTTCGAGTGGGAATTCGACGACGGCTCGCGGCTGGCCGACATCGCCCCCATCGACACGATGGTCACGCTCGTCGACGCCTCGCAGTTCCTGTCGATGCTGCGCTCCGGCACGGCGCTGGCCGCCGCCGACCGCCAGGCCACGCCCGACGACGAGCGCACGGTCTCGGACCTGCTCGTCGACCAGGTCGAGTTCGCGGACCTGATCCTGATCACCAAAACCGACCTCGTCGACGAGCGCCTGGCCCGCGCCACCGAGGACGCCGTGCGCGCCATGAACCCCCGCGCGCGGATCCTGCGCGTCACCGACGGGGAGGTCGGGGCCGGCATCGTGCTGGATGCGGGACTTTACGACGCCGCCACCGCCGCCACCTACCACGGCTACGCGGAGGAGCTGGCCAATCCGCATACGCCGGAGACGGAGGAATACGGGATTTCCTCGGTGACGTTCCGCGGCGACCGGCCCTTCGACAGGGACCGCCTCGTCGCCGCGCTGCGCTCCACCCGGGGGCTCGTGCGCTCGAAGGGCCATTGCTGGATCGCAGACCGGCTCGAGGTCGCCCAGGTGTGGAGCCAGGCCGGGCCGAACCTGTCCATCCAGCCGGTCGTGGAGTGGGCGCGCACCGACATCGCCCCGTCCAGCGAGGTCGTGCTCATCGGCGTGGACTTCGACGCCGACGCCGCGCTGGCGGCCTTCGGCGCGGCGATGCTCACCGACGACGAGACCATGGCGCTGCTCGCGGAGCGGTAGGCCCGGGGGAAGCGCGGCGGGGCCCCGGCGGCGGCGAAATCACTCGCGGGGGTACGTCGCCGCCCCCTCCAAACGGGGCCGATGGGGGCGCACGGCGGCCGGGGTGGGGCGGTTCACGCTGTTCGCCGGGGTGTGCGCCACGACACTGCGGCGCCACAGGGGCACCCTGCGTCATATGCCCTCAACTGCGACTATGATGGGGTACGCCGTTCGCATGGTAGGTTCGCCGACAAACCGATGCGAATACGGAACGCGGGTGCGGTCGCCATGACCGGTTCGGTTCCTCAAGCGGGTCGGCGGTTTTTCAGGACGAACATCCACACTTCAGGAGGAACAATGTCGGAACGCATCGCGCACGCTGGTTTGCGCGGCAAGGTCATGACCGCTGATGAGGCCGCCGGCTTCATCAACCCGGGCGACATGATCGGATTCTCCGGCTTCACCGGTGCCGGCTACCCGAAGGAGCTGCCGGGCGCGCTGGCCAAGCGCATCACCGATGCGAAGGACCGCGGCGAGGAGTTCCGCGTGAAGGTGCTCACCGGCGCCTCCACCGCCCCCGAGCTCGACGCCGCGCTGGCGGAGACCGGCGGCATCGCCTGGCGCATGCCGTACCAGTCCGACCCGAGCATGCGAAAGGCCATCAACGACGGCACGTCCGCGTACTCGGACATCCACCTGTCGCACTCCGGCCCGCAGACCGAGCAGGGCTTCTTCGGCGACCTCAACGTCGCCGTGGTCGAGGCCGTGCGCATCACCGAGAACGGCGGCATCGTGCCGTCTTCGTCGGTGGGCAACAACGTCTCCTACCTGAACGCCGCCGACAAGATCATCATCGAGGTCAACTCCTGGCAGTCGCTGGGCCTGGAGGGCATGCACGACATCTGGAACGCGGGCCTGCCGCCGAACCGCCAGATCATCCCGATCATCGGCTCCGGCCAGCGCATCGGCGAGACGTCCATCCAGATCGACCCGAACAAGGTCGTCGCCGTCATCGAGACCAACTCCGCGGACCGCAACTCGCCGTTCAAGCCGCTGGACGACGACTCGAAGGCCATCGCCGGCCACCTCATCGACTTCTTCGAGAACGAGGTGTCCCAGGGCCGTCTGCCGGAGAACCTGCTGCCGCTGCAGTCGGGCGTCGGCAACATCGCCAATGCGGTCCTCGCGGGCCTGCTGGACTCGGACTTCGAGAACCTGACCTCCTACACCGAGGTCATCCAGGACGGCATGGTCGAGCTGCTGGACAAGGGCACCATGACCGTCGCGTCGGCCACGTCCTTCGCCCTGTCGCCGGAGGCGGCCGAGCGCATGAACGACCAGGCCGAGGACTACGCCAAGAAGATCGTGCTGCGCCCGCAGGACGTCTCGAACAACCCGGAGGTCATCCGCCGACTCGGCGTGATCTCGTGCAACGGTCTGATCGAGGCCGACATCTACGGCAACGTGAACTCGACCCACATCATGGGCACGAAGATCATGAACGGCATCGGCGGCTCGGGCGACTTCACCCGCAACGCCTACATCTCCACCTTCGTCTCCCCGTCGACGGCGAAGGGCGGCGACATCTCCGCCATCGTGCCCATGGTCTCGCACCACGACCACACGGAGCACGACGCGATGGTCATCATCACCGAGCAGGGTCTCGCCGACCTGCGCGGCCTGGGCCCGCGCCAGCGCGCGAAGGTCGTCATCGAGAAGTGCGCGCACCCGGATTACCGTGCCGCGCTCACCGAGTACGTCGAGCGCGCGGAGAAGGGCGGCCAGTCCGCGCTGCACACCCCGCACGATCTCAAGGAGGCCCTGGGCTGGCACCAGCGCTTCGTCGAGACCGGTTCCATGAAGCAGAAGTAATGTAGCGCTCCTGCTTGACGACGTCCGGCCCGCACATTCCCGATGGAATGTGCGGGCCGGGCGTTTTTCATGTCAGGCCTGCCGGCGCCGGCCTTCGGACCAGGCGCCCCACAGGGTGGCGTAGCGGCCGCCGGCGGCGGCGAGCGTGGAGTGCGGCCCGGATTCGACGATGCGGCCGCCCTCCATGACCACGACGCGGTCCGCGGCGGCGGCCTGGTCGAGGCGGTGGGCGACGATGAGCGCGGTGCGTCCGCGGGTGACTTCGTCGGCGGCGCGCGCCAGGGAGTCGGCGCCGGAGGATCCGGCCTCGGCGGTGGCCTCGTCGAGGACGACGACGGGCGGGTCGGACAGCAGCACGCGGGCCAGCGCGACCTGCTGGGCGGCGACGGGGTCGAGGCGGTGGCCGCCGATGCCGACGATGGTGTCCAGGCCGTCGGGCAGGCGGTGCCGCCAGTCGGCGCCGACGCGGTCGAGGGCGGCGAGCACTTCCTCGTCGGTCGCGTCGGGCGCGGCGAGGGTGAGGTCGTCGCGCAGGCTTCCCTCGAAGACGTGGACCTCCTGGGTGACCAGGGCGACGGTGCGGCCGCGGGCGGCTTCGGCGCCGGTGGCCAGGTCGATGCCGCCGACGCGGACGGTGCCGGAGTCGGCGATGCGCAGGCCGGCGACGATCGCGGCGACGGTGGACTTGCCGGCGCCCGACGACCCCACCAGTGCGACGGTCTCCCCCGGCGCGATGGCCAGGTCGATGTCGTCGACGGCGCTGCCGCGGCCGTAGGAGAAGTTCACGCCGCGCAGCTCGACCCCGGCGGCGGGGTCGGGCTCGGCGTCGGCGTGATCGGGGCGGCGCTCGCGCAGCACGCCGACGATGCGGGTCAGCGACGTGGCGCCGGACTGGGCGACGTCCAGGACCATGACCATGCGGGTCAGCGGGGAGAACAGGCGCATGAACAGCAGCATCGCGGCGGTGGCGCCGCCGATGGTGGTGTGCCCGGCCTGGACCAGGTAGAAGCCCAGCACCAGGGTGGAGGCCATGCCCAGGAACTCGGCGAAGTGCATCCGCGCCATGATGATGTTGTGCGTGATGCGGGCGTCCACGCCGTGGCGGACGACCTTCCAGCTCCATTCGGCGATGCCGAGGCGTCGCAAAGCAGCGAGACCGAACGCGCGCACCGCCGGCAGGCCGTGGATGGTCGACAGCACCATGCGGGCGCGCTCGGCCATCGCCCCGCGCTCGGCGGCGAAGACCGCCGGGGCCGTGCGCAGGTACCCGCGCACCGCGATGACGTGCACCGGGGCGACGATGAGGAACGCCGCCATGAACCGCCAGTCCACCGAGCCGACGCCGGCGATGGACACCAGCACCGTGAACACCGCCCCCGCCGCGATGGGCAGGGTCTGGGTGACGGCCGCGGAGACCTGGGCGACGTCGTCGGTGGCGCGGGAGACGACGTCGCCGGCGCCCGCCCGCTCGACGCGCTCGACGGGCAGGCCCAGTGCGGTGGAGACCATGTCCTCGCGCAGATCGGCGATGGCGGTCTCCGCCAGGCGGGCGACGAGGCGGAAGCCGATGGCCGACAGCACGCCGGAGCCGATGGCCGCGGCGACCATGCGCACGGCCAGGTCGGCGATGTCGCCGCGGGTGCCGCCGTCGGCGACGACGTCGACGATGCCGCCCATGAGCTTGGGCACCAGCACTCCGCACCACGCGGCGGCGATGAGCACCGCGACGGCCACGGCCAGCCGCAGCCCGCGGCCGCGCACCAGCGTGCGCAGATGGCGCAGGGTCTCCCCCGCCCCGGCGACCGGGAACCGGTCGGCGGTCATCGCGGCGTCGCGGCTGTCGGCGCCGAACGTCGGCCGCAGCACCCCGGTCAATTGATTCATGCCGCGCATGTCACGCCACCTCCATTTCGGCCGCCCACGCGGGGGCGGACGTCAGCACGATGGTCGTGCGCCCGGCGCGATGGCGCGCCACGCCGCGGGCCACGGCCTGCTCGGTGACCGAGTCCACGGCCGTGGTCGGGTCGGCGAGCACCAGGGCCGGCGGATCGGCCAGCAGCGCCCGGGCCAGGGCGATGCGCTGGCGCTGGCCGCCGGAGAGCATGACGCCGGCGTCGCCGATGCGGGTGTCCAGGCCGTCGGGGAGCACCTCGATGACGTCGGTGCAGCCCGCCGCGGCCAGCGCGGCGTCGATCTGCGCGCCGGTCGCGTCGGGGCGCACGGCCAGGAGGTTCTCCGTGACGGTGCCGTCGAAGAGGTCGGCCGAATGCGGGGCCGTGACCACGCGAGACAGCACGTCGCCCAGGTCCGCGTCGGCCAGATCGACGCCGTCGACGAAGAACCGTCCGCGGTCGGGCCGGTGCGCGATGGTCAGCGCGTCGACGATCTCGGACATCTCCGCCGACCCGACCGCGAACACGCGGTGGGCGCCGGGAGTGACGGCCTCGCCGTCGATGACGATGCTCGTGCCGGTGTCCGTGTCAGTGCCGTCCCCCACCGGCGCCCCGTCCTCCGTCACTGCGTAGGGCTCGCGGAGCAAACCGAGCACGCGCTCGGCGCTGGCCACGGACGTCGCCCACACGGCCGAGGCGTTCTTGCCCAGGGCGGTCATGGGGTCGATGATGAACTGCGCCAGGCCGACGACGGTGATCAGCTCGCCAACGGTGAGGTGGCCGGCGATGGCGGCGATGCCGGAGCCCGCCGCGACGATGGTGACGAAGATGCCGCCGAGCACCTCCACCGACCCGATCAGCCGGGACTCGGCGCCGATGGCGTGGTTGGTGGCGTCCAGCGCCTCGCGGGACTTGTCGCGATAGCGCCCCGCGGCCGTGCGCCGGGCCCCGAGGCCCGCCAGCGTGCGGAAGCCCGCCACCAGGTCCGCAGCCGTGGCCGAGGCCCGGGCGGCGGCTGCTTGGCGACGGCCCACGCGCCGCCTCAGCGGCCCGCCCGCCGCCATCGACCCCCACGTCAGCAGCGCGCCGCCGACGAGGACGACGAGCCCGACGGGCACCGACACGGTGAGCAGGATGATGGAGGCGAAGATCAGCGACGCGATCTCGGCGACCGGGCGCAGCCCGACCATGACGGCGCGGGCGGTGTTCTGCGCGTCGGTGGTCGACACCGCCAGCAACGCCCCCGGCGGGCGGGCGCCGTTGGCGAAGCCGCGGCGGTCGACGATGCGGTCGGTGAGCTGCATGCGCAGGGTGTGCTCGACGGTGAGCATGGCGATGGTGCCCAGGCGGCCGCCGAAGCGGGCCGCGACGTCGAGGATCAGGAACACCGCGGCGAGGACGAGCATCCACGACCACAGGGCGGTCGAGTTGCCGTCGGCGATGGCGGTGTCCACGGTACGGCCGGCGACGACGGGCACCAGCGCCTCGCAGATCTGGTGCATGACCATGAGCAGCATGGCCGGGATGGTCACCGGCTTACGCGAGAACATCACCCGCAACTGGTACTTCGCGGGCGACGTGGTGGCGTCGAAGGCGGGCGGCGCAATGGGCGGCGGCGTGGCCGGCGCGGTGATCAGCGGCACGGGGACCTCCAGGTCGGGCGGGGTGGTGCGGTGGGTGAAGCGACGTCTCACTGTACTGGGCGCGCGGCCGTTGCCTTCATGCGCCGTGCAGGTTCCGGCAGAGGCTCGCATCGGCGCCAGAATTATGGGTAGCCTACCCTCATGCAGACTTCCCCCAGTACGGACGCGGCCGCGACGGCCCCCTTCCGGCTCTTCCGCACGACCGTCACCGCCATCGACCGGTCGCGCCCCACCATCGTCCGCGTCACGTTCGGCGGCGAGTGCCTGGCCCGCTTCGGCCGCGGCGGCCTGGACCAGCGCATCAAGCTCTTCTTCCCCCGCACCGACGAGGCCACCGGCGCGGCCCGGCCCATCCCGGATCTCGGCCCCGACCTCTTCGACGCCGACGGCACCGGCACCGACTCCGCCTTCTCGCGCCTGCGCTCCCTCGCCGCCGACCCCGATGCGCCGCATGTGCGCACGTACACCGTCCGCCGCATCGACGACGCCGGCACCGCCCTCGACGTCGACCTGGTCGCCCACGGCACCACGAGCCCGTCGGCGCGCTGGCTGGCCGGCGTCCGCCCGGGCGATCCCATGACCATCCTCGGCCCCGACGAGGCCTCCCCCGGCCGCCTCGGCGGCATCGAGTGGCATCCCGGCAATGCGTCGTCGATCCTCATCGCCGGCGACGAGACCGCGCTGCCCGCCATCGCCGGCATCGTCGAGCAGGGCGGCGTTCCCGCCGGCGCCGACGTCCGCATCGTCGTCGAGGCGCCCGACGCCCGCGACCTCGATGATCTGCGGGCCCCGGACGAGTGGACCGTCGTCCGTCTCGAGCGCCCGGAGGGCACCGCGCCCGGCTCCTTGCTTGCCGACGCCGTCCGCACCCTCCTCGCCGCCGAACCCGGGTTCCTGGGCGAGGCGGCGGCGCAGGCTGTCGAACCGGCGGACCCCGCCGACTACGCCGCGGACCCCGATCTCGTGTGGGACGTCGCCGACGCCCGCAGCGACGGCGGCGGGTACGCGTGGTTGGCCGGCGAGGCCTCCGCCGTCACCGGACTGCGCCGCCATCTGGTGCGCGAGCTCGGCGTGGACAAGTCCCGCGTGTCCTTCATGGGCTACTGGCGCATGGGCCGCGAAGGGGCCTGACGCACCGGCTGACTCAGACCGTGCCCCTGGCCACGATGAGGGGCGCGGTCCCGCCGCACGGGTCGTCGAGAACGTCGGCGCGCAGCCCGTAGGCCGCGGCGAGCAGCTCGGGGGTGATGGACTCGCGGGGGCCGCCGTCGGCGAGGATCGCGCCGTCCTTCATCACCACGACCGTGTCGGAGTATGCCGCCGCCAACGCCAGGTCGTGGAGGACCATCACCACGGTGCGCCCGTCGTCGGCCAGCCCACGGACCAGGTCCAGCATTTCGATGGCGTGGGCGGGGTCGAGGTAGGTCGTCGGTTCGTCGAGAAGCAGCACGGGGGTGTCCTGGGCGACGGCCATGGCCAACCAGGCGCGCTGCCTCTGGCCACCCGACAATGCGGCGAGATCGCGGTCGGCCAGCTCGGCCGTGCCGGTGCGCTCGAGTGCCTGGGCGACGACCTCCCTGTCGTGCGCCGAGGAACCCCGCCACCGCGGGCGGTGCGGGTGGCGGCCGCGGGCGACGAGCTCGCCGACGGTGAGGCCCTCCGGCGCCATGGGGTGCTGCGGCAGCACGGCCACGCGGCGCGCGGAGTCACGGGCCGTCAGCGCATGGACGTCCTCGCCGCCGACCTCGACGCTGCCGGACCTCGGCGCGAGCAACCGGGACATCGTGCGCAACAGCGTCGACTTTCCGCAGCCGTTGGGGCCGAGCAGCGTGGTCACGCGGCCGGCCTCGGCGGTCAGCGACGTGCCGCGGACGATGTCGGGCCCGTCGCCGTAGCCGGCGACGATGTCCCGGGCGGTGATGGTCATGCTCGCGTTCATGCGAACCTCCTCGCGGATGCGGATGTGAGAACGAGTGCGATCAGGGCGGGGCCGCCGATGATCGCGGTGATCAGACCGACGGGGACGGTCACCGGCAGCACCGTGGCCAGGACGGCGCACAGCGACAGCAGCGCCGCCCCCGCCGCGGCCGACGCGATGGGCGGGGAGACCGGGGCACGGGCGACGAGCCTGGCCAACTGCGGGGCGACCAGCGCCACGAAGGCGATCGGGCCGACCACCGACACCGTCACCGCGACGAGCCCCGTCGCGGCGATGAGCAGGCGCGTCCGCACGCGGCCGACGTCGACGCCCAGCGCCCGCGCCGAATCGTCGTCGTGGGCGAGCAGCGGCAGCTCGCGCCACCCCCACGCGCCGAGAACGAGGAAGGGCACCGCGGCGGCCACCATCGGCGGCACCGCCTCCCACCGGACGAAACCGGTGGAGCCGGCCAGCCACGTCTGCGCCTCCGCCGCCCGCGACAGATCGGCGCGGACCATGAGGTAATGCACCGCGGCCTGGCACATCAGCGACAGCGCGAGGCCGACGAGGATCACCCGCCGCGAGGTGCCCAGCCCGCCGAAGGCGAACAGCAGCGCCACGATGACGGCCGCGCCGACCAGTGCCAGCGCGCACCGCCACCAGAACGTGGGGAAGTCCTCGGCGAAGGCCGGTCGGGCGACGAGCGTGCCCAGCACCACGGCGACCGCCGCTCCCCCGGACACGCCGAGCACGTCCGGTGAAGCGATGGGGTTGCGCGACGACGTCTGCGTCCATGCACCCGCGATGCCCAGCGCCGCGCCTACGAACGGGGTGGCCACGGCGACGGGCATGCGCAGATCCCACACGACGGTGATCTCGCGGCCCGTGCCCCCGCCGAAGAGCACCGACAGGACGGTCCCGGGCGCGATGGAAACGGGGCCCAGACCCAGGAGCAGCACATAGGCGGCAACGGCCACCGCGGCAAAGCCGGCGGCGGTACCTGCCGCGGCGAGGAACCGGCGATCAACGGACGGCACGGCGCTCCCCCTTCCGGACGGCGAGGATGAACAGCGGGGCGCCGACGAGGGCGAGCATGATCGATGCCTCGATCTCGCCCGGGCGGGCGAGCAGGCGCCCCACGACGTCGGCGAAGACGGTTAGCGCCGCCCCCGCGCACGCCGCGGCGGGCAGTAGCCGGGTCAGCGCCGGACCGGTGAGCGGCCGCATGAGGTGGGGCGCGGCGAAACCGACGAACGCCACCGGCCCCACGGCCGCCGTCGCCGTGCCGGCGAGCACGACGATGGAGATGAGCATCCCGGCGCGGACCAGCGCGGGAGATGCCCCGAGCCCCGCCGCGGCGTCGTCGCCCATGGCCAGCAGGTCCATCGACCGGGCCAGCACGGCGGCAAGGCCACCGCCGATGGCCAGCCCCGCCACGGCGAGCAGCACCTCGCCGGTACCGCGGCCGGACAGCGACCCGACGGTCCACTGCCGCATCCCGTCGAGCACCGCGCTGGACTGCAGCGCCAACAGCGTCGTCGCCGCGGTGAACGCCGCGGAGGCGCCGACGCCGACGAGGATGAGCGTCAGCGAATCCGCCGACGCCCGGGACACCCCGAACACCACCAGCGCGGCAATGGCCGCGCCCGCCAGCGCCAGCGGCACCTTCGCCGGCGTGCCCGCCAGACCAACAGTCAGCCCCGCGGCCACGGCGAAGCCGGCGCCGGAGGTGATGCCGATGATCCCGGGGTCGGCCAACGGATTGCGGGTCCACGACTGCGCGATCGCACCGGAGATCGCCAATGCGGCCCCCGCCGCCATGCCCAGCAGCGTCCGGGGCACCCGCAGCTCCCAGACCACGTGGCCCAGGTCCCCGAGGGCGCCCCGTGCGGCGGCCGGGCCGTCGTAAAGCACCGCCAGCACGTCGGCCGGCGCCGACGGCCGGGCACCGATGAACACCGACGCCGCGGCGCACGCGACCAGGGCCACCGCCAGCGCGGCGGGCCAGGCGCGCCGCGTGCCGGTCACAGCTGCTCGGAGAACTTGTCGATCGCCCAGGGGATGGTCACCGGGTTCGGCATGCTCATGGCGTTGCCGGTGTCGGAGCCGAGGAAGCGCACGCGGCCCTCCTTGACGATGTCCAGCCCCATGAACGTCGGGTCCTTCTTCAGCGCATCGGCCGCCCCCATGTAATCGAGGACGAACAGGACGTCGACGCCGCCGAGCTGCGCGTAGTTCTCGGGCGCGAAATCCTTGTAGAACGTGCCGTCGTCGGTGGCCTGCAGCTCGTCGGGGATGGTGTAGCCCAGGTCCTCGATGAACTGGCCGCGGCCGTCGCCGTCGGTGTACAGGCCGACCTTGCCGTCGTAGGGCATGATGATCGCCGCGGTCTGGCCGGCGGTGTCCGGGTGCTCCTTCTTGAACTCCGCGAACTTGTCCTTGGTCTCCTCGATCAGCCGCTCGCCGTCCTCCTGCTTGCCGACGGCCCCCGCGATCGTCGTCACCTGCGAATCCCACGGCACCTGCCAATCGGCGTGGGCGTCGTCGTGGAGGGTCACCGGCGCGATGGCCTCGAGGTCCTTCTTCGCCTGCTCGTCGACGGCGTTGTTGACCGCGATGATCTTCGTCGGGTCCGACGCGGCGATCTTCTCCACGGACTCGGCGGTGAAGCCCGTGCCCGTGCCGTAGACGACGTCGGGCTTCGCGTCGCCGAGCAGCTCCTTCGACCAGGGGCCGACGCCGGAGGGGTCGACGTCGCCTTCCGCGCCCCACGGCGCGACCAGCACGGGCTCGATGCCCAGCGCCAGCAGCGTATCGGCGTCGCCGAGGCCGACGGCCGCGATGCGCTCGGCGCCCGCGCCGGTGCTCTCCCCCGCCGCGCCGCCGTCGCCGCGCGAGCAGCCCGTCACCGTCAGCGCCAGCGCCGCGGCGACCGCCGCGACCTTGACCATCCGACTGCGGCCCTGGTTGTCATTCACGTTTCGTCGCTCCCGTCGATGAGACTCGCGGCCCTCTGCCGCACCGGGGGAACAATAGCCAACGCGCTGCTACATTGGCAAGGTATGCCTTACTTCACCGGGAGGGCTTGCCGACGACGCCCGCCGCGCCCAGCGCACCACGGACTTCATCGGTGATGGGGCCCAGCTGTTCCTCGCGGGCGATCTTGTCCGCCGCGGTCGCCGTGACCATGTACAGCGACGCGAACGCGCCGAGCACCCACGACACCTTCACCAGCGCGCCCGGGATGTTCAGGGGGCCGATCTCGACGATCGCCGGCGGCTTCGACGTCCAGGCCGTGATGGTCGCCTCCGGGATGGACACCAGGCCCAGGAACACGAAGCCCGCGAAGACCAGCACCCCGAAGAAGCTCGCCTGCGCCGCCTGAACCGAGGCCGCGACGTAACGGAGGTTGAGCTTCAACCGCAGCGGGAACTTGCGGTCCTCCTCGATGACCTCGCGCACGTGCTCGTTGACCACGATGAACGAGGCCAGCACGCCGAAGCCCCACAGCAGCGCCGCCACCGCGGCCGCCCGCCACACGGTCCACGCCACGCCGAGCTGCCACAGCTCCGCGTTGTAGAAGAAGAACAGGAACGCCACCAGCAGCAGCGGCAGCGTGCGCACCGCCCGCGTCAGCGAGTCGGCCACCTCGCGCACCGCGCGCATGAGCGTCCACGCCAGCAGCCTGCCCCACCCCAGGAACACGAACAGCGCGATGAGCGCCACCGGCACCACCGACACCCGGTCGACGAAGTTGCCCGACCCGGGCGCCCCGATGGTCAGCAGCGTCGCGATGCCCGGCGACAGCACCGTGAGCACCAGCACCACCGCTCCCCCGGCGGTGGCGGCCTTCGGCGGCAGGAACTTCAGCACCGCCCACGTGATCAGCGGGACGACCAGCGCCGCGATGAACAGCGCCAGGATGGCCCAGCCGATCATGTCCACGTCGAGGCCCTCGTCGGGGGCGTTGAAGAAGGCCTCCAGCTCCTCGGCGGAAAACGCCCGCAGCAGCAGGGCCCGCCCGACCTGGAACACGGCCACCGCGGTCCACGCCGGGGCGCAGCGCTGCAGCAGCCGGTGGGCGCGCACCCGGGCCGGCAGGGCAGACGGAAGCCCCGAGGCCCACAACCGGCGGATGACGTCGGGGGGCATCCGGTCGGCCGTGTCGTCGGGCCTCGGGGCGGTGTCCAGTTCGCGGTCTCGCACGACGTTGAGATTACGCCATGCGGGCCGTCACCAGGACCATCCGGAACTAGTTGAGCACCAGCTGCAGCGCGCGGTTGGCGTCGATCTCGTCCACGATGGACTCGATGAGCTCCTCCGGCACCTCCTGCGACACGCGCAGGATGAGGATGGCGTTGTCGCCATCGGCCTCCGGCGACAGCGCGGCGGCCTCGATGTTGATGCCGGCCTGGCCCAGCGCGACGCCGACCTTGCCCAGGGCGCCCGGCTGATCCTTGTAGGTGAGGAACAGGTTGCGGCCCTCCGAGCGCATGTCCACGCCGCGGCCGTTGATGCGCACGATCTTCTCGACGCGGTCCAGGCCCGTCAGGGCGCCGGTGACGGTGGAGGTGGTGCCGTCGGCGGCGATGACCTTGACCTCGACCACCGAGCGGTGCGTGACGGACTCCGGGGCGGTCTCCACGGAAATCTCCACGCCGCGTTCCTCGGCGATGCGGGGGGCGTTGACGAAGGTCACCGGCTCCTCGATCATCGAGGAGAACAGGCCGCGGGCGGCGGCCAGGCCCAGCACGTCGACGTCCTCGGTGGACAGCTCGCCGCGCGCGGTGACCTCCACCGCGGTCGGCGCGCCCTCGAGCAGGCCACCGGCGACGAGGCCGAGCTCGCGGGCCAGCTCCAGCCAGAGGGCGACTTCCTCGCCCACGGCGCCGCCGGAGACGTTGACGGCGTCCGGCACGAAGTCGCCGGCCAGGGCCAGCAGCACGGACTTGGCGACGTCGATGCCCGCGCGGTCCTGCGCCTCCTCGGTGGAGGCGCCCAGGTGCGGCGACACCACGGTCTGCGGCAGCTTGAACAGCGGCGAATCCGTGCACGGCTCGGAGGCGTAGACGTCGAAGCCGGCGCCGCGGATGTGGCCCGACTCGATGGCGTCGGCCAGGGCCTGCTCGTCGACGAGGCCGCCGCGGGCCGCGTTGATGATGATCTGGCCCTTCTTCGACTTGGCCAGGAGGTCGGCGTCGAACATGCCGGCCGTCTCCTTGGTCTTGGGCAGGTGGATGGTGACGAAGTCGGCGCGGGAGACGAGCTCCTCCAGGTCGACGAGCTCGACGTTCATCTGGGCCGCGCGCGCCGGGTTGGCGTACGGGTCGTAGGCGATGATCGTGGTCTCGAACGCCGCGAGGCGCTGCGCGAACAGCTGGCCGATGTGGCCGAAGCCGACGATGCCGACGGTCTTGCCGAAGATCTCGACGCCCTTGAAGGACGAGCGCTTCCACTCGCCGTCGCGCAGGGTGGCGTCGGCGGCGGGGACCTGACGGGCGGTGGCCAGCAGCAGCGCCACTGCCTGCTCGCACGCGGAGTGGATGTTCGAGGTCGGGGCGTTGACGACCATGACGCCGCGCTCGGTGGCGGCGGTGATGTCGACGTTGTCCAGGCCCACGCCGGCGCGGCCGACGATCTTCAGCTTGGGGGCGGCCTCGAGGACGTCCTTGTCCACGGTGGTCGCGGAACGGACCAGCAGGGCGTCGGCGTCGGCGACGGCGGCGAGGAGCTCCGGGCGGTTCGGGCCGTCGACCCAGCGCACCTCCACGGAATCTCCGAGCGCGTCCACGGTGGACTGCGCGAGCTTGTCGGCGATGAGGACGACCGGGCGAGCGTTCTGGCTCACGAGCAACTCCTGATTATGTGCGTATGCGTCCGATCCGATCCGGCACGACCGCGCCCGAAAGGATGGGCCCGCGCCGGCTCGTTGGCGTGGGCCCGCTCATCATATCCCCGGGTGCCCCGGCCGGGGGTGGCAGCCCCCGGATCGGGCGCCGGGCAAACGCCCGGATGGGGGTCTACTGGTAGGTCACGATCCACGGGCGCGGATCGATGGCCATCGTCTGCTCCGGCGTGAACATCGGCTGATCCTCGTCGATGAAGTTCTTCCACGCCATGAAGATCTCCGGCTGGAGGTCCTGGCGCATGACGTCCCACGTCTCGAACTTCTGCTCCGGGGTGCCGTGGCCGTCCGCGTGCAGGACGACGGCCAGCTCGGGGCGCGACACGTCGATCTGGTCGCGGTCGCGCAGCATCTGCAGCTGGAACTGGTGCAGCATGAGCACCTTCTGCGGCAGGTTGTTCTCCGCGGTCAGGTCCGCCAGGTACTCCACGACGCGGTTGACCTCCTCGGCCTGGACGTGGCCGACGGCGACATTGGGCAGACCGTCCGGGGTCAGCTTCCACTCCGGGTCGAGCGCGAGGCCGACGTTGGGGCGCTTGAGCAGCTCCTCGTAGAACTTGGCCTCGTCGACGAAGTCGGCGCGGCCCGGCTGGATGTCCAGGATCACGTAGCCGCCGGCCTCCGTCATGGCGTCGACGTAGGGCTCGAGCACCTCGACGGGCGCGGGCTCCGTGTAGTCGCCGCGCGGGCCCGGGGCCGCCTGGGCGACCGAGGCGATGATCTCGAAGGCCGGGATGACCGGATCGCCGGTCATGCCCTGGTACTCCGCGACGAGCTCCTTGGCGTGGGCGACGGCCTCCTCCGGGGTCTCCTCGCCCATGACGCCGAGCACGGGGGCGCCCGGGTGGCCGTAGGTGGCGATCATGTGGCGGCCCGGGAACACCAGCTGGCCGCCGCCGGGCAGCTCCTCGATGTTCTCGTCGGCCGCGAGCTCGACGGACTTGGCGAACTTCGCGTCGTCGCCGAAGGCGCCGCCGAGGCCGATGAGCGCGCGATCGCCGCGCGCGGCCTCGATCGACTCGGAGGTCGCGCGGGCGTCGCCGATGGGCAGCCACTTGACCTCGACGCCCGCGGCGCGGGCGGTGGCGATGGCGCCGAGCGGGGTGCCCGGGGCGGCGAAGGCGATGGGATCGTCGTCGCCGGTCTTCGGGTCGACCGCATCCGAGGCGGCGAGGGCGTCGCCGGCGTCGCCGGACTGCTCCCCGCCCTGATCGCCGGCCGGCGGGACGGTCGGCTCGGAGGCGTCCATGTCCACGATCGCGCGGGCCGGCTCCTCCTCCACCTCCGCCTCGGCGAACTCGGTGCCCGTGAGCGCCTTCAGGCCCTCCAGGTCGGCCGGGGCGGCGACGACGGTGCGCTCGCCCTCGGCCGCGACCTCGGCATCGCCGACGGTGACGACCGTCCCGGCACCGAGGCGCGTGATCTCCTCCTCCACCGACGACGCGTCGGTGGCCTGCTGCACGAGCATGGGCACGCCCGACGACACCGCGATGCCGGCGGCGCGGCGCTGCGAATCCTCGTCATCGGCGGAGACCACGACGGCCTCGGCGGAATCGAGCAGCTTCTGCGACGCGGCGAGCTCGTCGGCGACGGCGATGGGCTCCTCCGGGGCGTCGGCGGCCTTCGAGGGGCCGTCGTCGTCGGAGCACGCGACGAGGGAGAACACGGTCGCGGCCCCGGCCACGAGGGCCAGGGACCGGCGGAGGGGCGAGGGGCGGGCAGCGGACCAGACCAAGGCGGGCCTGCCTTTCGATTGTCCCGGCATAATGCGGGGTGGCGATCGTTTACCCGATCAGACTATCGGACGCCGGAGCGAACCCCGTCGTACGCGCCCGGGCCGGGGGCACCACGACGAAAACCTCCCCCGCACGCTATGTGCGGGGGAGGTTGGCCGTCGTAAAGCCCGGGGCCTTTACGCGGTGGCGTCCAGGGGGTTCTTCACCCAGGACATGAGATCGCGCAGCTTGGTGCCGGTCTCCTCGATCTGGTGGTTGGCGTACTCGGCGCGCAGGCCCTCCAGCTCGGTGTTGCCGTTCTCCACGTTGGCGATGAGGCGCTTGGTGAAGGTGCCGTCCTGGATGTCGGTCAGGATGTCCTTCATGCGCTTCTTCGTGTCGGCGTCGATGACGCGCGGGCCGGAGAGGTAGCCGCCGAACTCCGCGGTGTCGGACACCGAGTAGTTCATGTTGGCGATGCCGCCCTCGAACATGAGGTCAACGATGAGCTTGAGCTCGTGCAGGCACTCGAAGTAGGCCATCTCCGGCTCGTAACCGGCCTCGACCAGCACCTCGAAACCAACCTTCACCAGCTCCTCGGTGCCGCCGCACAGCACGGCCTGCTCGCCGAACAGGTCGGTGACGGTCTCCGCCTCGAAGGTGGTCGGGATGACGCCCGCGCGGGCGCCGCCGATGGCCGCGGCGTAGGACAGGCAGAGGTCCTTGCCCTCGCCCTTCGGGTCCTGGTCCACGGCGATGAGGCAGGGCACGCCCTTGCCGTCGACGAACTGCCGGCGGACCAGGTGGCCCGGGCCCTTCGGGGCGAC
Organism: Corynebacterium sp. NPDC060344; assembly: GCF_042725215.1. Taxonomy (NCBI): domain Bacteria; kingdom Bacillati; phylum Actinomycetota; class Actinomycetes; order Mycobacteriales; family Corynebacteriaceae; genus Corynebacterium; species Corynebacterium sp. NPDC060344. The sequence continues at coordinate 362,395 of NZ_JBHXCS010000001.1, forward strand.
CATGCCCACGGTGACGTTCTCGGCCGGCTTGATCAGGTCGAAGTGGACGTTGAGGCCGTGGCCGAAGAGCAGCGCGTCGCCGTCCTTCAGGTTCGGCGCGATGTCCTCGGCGTAGACCTTGGCCTGGGTGGTGTCCGGCACCAGCACCATGATGACGTCGGCCCACGCGGCGGCGTCGGCGTTGGACTTGACCTCGAAGCCGGCCTCCTTGGCCTTCTCCGCCGACTTCGAGCCCTCGCGCAGGCCGATGACGACCTCGACGCCCGAGTCGCGCAGGTTCTGGGAGTGGGCGTGGCCCTGGGAGCCGTAGCCCAGCACGGCGACCTTGCGGCCCTGGATGATCGACAGGTCGGCGTTGTCGTCGTACAGCAGTTCAATAGCCATGGAAGTGAGATTGCCTTTCGTGGAAATCTGGTTTTGTCAGCGTTCGGCGTCGACCGCCCGCGATCGCTCGTGGACAGTCTAGCCAGGGGATTGTTTCGGGGGTTACAGCGCCCGGGACGCCAGCATCGGCTTCGGGCCGCGGGCCACCGCGACCGTGCCGGACTGCACCAGCTCGCGGATGCCGAAGGGCTCGAGGACCTCCAGCAGCGCCCGCAGCTTCGAGCGCTCGCCCGTGGCCTCGATGACCACGGACTCCTGCGCCACGTCGACGACGCGGGCGCGGAACAGCTTCGCCGCGTCGACGACCTGGGGACGGTTGTTGTTGTCCGCCGTGACCTTGACCAGCAGCAGCGCGCGGGACACGAGCTGGTCGTCCGGCTGACGGACCACCTTGAGCACCGGCACCAGCTTGTTCAGCTGCTTGGTGATCTGCTCGATGGGCAGATCCTCCGTCTCAACCACGAGGGTGATGCGGTTGACTCCGTCGACCTCGGTGGTGCCCGAGGTGATGGACTGGATGCTGAACCCGCGGCGGGTGAACATGCCCGCAATGCGGACCAGGATGCCCGGCTCGTCGAGGGTCAGCACGGACAGGGTGTGCAGTTCGGCCATGGTGAGCTTCGCTTTCCTCTTCGTCTGGTTCGTCTGGTTGCCGGGTTACCGGGTCTGCATGGTCGGGTGGTTCGCCTCGGGCGCCTTCGCGGCGTCCTCGGGGTTGTCCGAGATCGTCTCGTGGATGTCCGCCGGGGTCTCCCCCGCCGACATCTCTTCGTCGAAAAGCGGTCGCAGGCCGCGGGCCGACTCGATCTCGTCGTTGGACTTGCCGGCGGCGACCATCGGCCACACCTGCGCATCCTCGCCGACGATGAAGTCGATGACCACCGGGCGATCGTTGATCTCGCGGGCCTTCTGGATCGCCGGGATGACCTCTTCTTCCTTGGTCACGCGGATGGCCACGCAACCCAGGCCCTCCGACAGGCGCACGAAGTCCGGCACGTAGGAGTTGTCCTGCGGGCGCAGCTTCGTGTTGGAGTAGCGCTTCTCGTAGAACAGCGTCTGCCACTGGCGGACCATGCCCAGGTTGCCGTTGTTGATCAGCGCGACCTTGATGGGGAAGTTCTCGATGGCCGAGGTGGTCAGCTCCTGGTTGGTCATCTGGAAGCAACCGTCGCCGTCGATGGCCCAGACCTCCTTGTCCGGGGCGGCGGCCTTGGCGCCCATCGCGGCCGGGACCGCGTAGCCCATCGTGCCCAGGCCACCGGAGTTGAGCCAGGTGCGCGGGTTCTCGTACTGGATGAACTGCGCCGCCCACATCTGGTGCTGGCCGACGCCGGCGCAGTAGACGGCGTCGGGGCCGACGACGTCGGACAGGGTCTTCAGCACGAACTGCGGCGACAGCGAACCGTCGGACTGCTCTTCCCAGCCCAGCGGGAAATCGTCGCGCAGGCCGTTGAGCTCGCCGCGCCACGACTCGATCGCCGGGGCCTTCAGGTCCAGCGCGCGGTACGTGTCGGCCAGCGCCGAGAGCACCTCGCGGGCGTCGCCGACGATGGGCACGTGCGCCTCGCGGATCTTGCCGATCTCCGCCGGGTCGATGTCGGCGTGGATGACCTTCGCCCCCGGGGCGAAGGTGGACAGCTGACCGGTGACGCGGTCGTCGAAGCGGGCGCCGATGGTGATCAGCAGATCCGACTTCTGCAGCGCCGCGACGGCGGAAACCTTGCCGTGCATGCCGGGCATGCCCATGTGCAGCTCGTGGGCGTCGGGGAACGCGCCGCGGGCCATGAGGGTGGTCACCACCGGCACGCCGGTCATCTCGGCGAACGCGATGAGCTCGGCCGAGGCGTTGGCCTTGATCACGCCGCCGCCGACGTAGAGCACCGGGCGCTCGGCCGCGGCGATCATGCGCACGGCCTCCTCGATCTGGCGCGAGTGCGGGGTGGTCACCGGGCGGTAGCCGGGCAGGTCCACCTCCGGCGGCCAGGAGAAGTCGATCTCGGTGTTCTGCAGGTCCTTCGGCACGTCGACGAGCACGGCGCCCGGGCGGCCGGTGGAGGCCAGGTGGAACGCCTCGGCGATGGCCTTGGGGATGTCGTTGGCGTCGGTGACCATGAAGTTGTGCTTGGTCACCGGCATGGTGATGCCGCGGATGTCCGCCTCCTGGAAGGCGTCCGAGCCAAGCAGCGGCATGCCGACCTGGCCGGTGATGGCCACGACGGGCACGGAGTCCATCTGGGCGTCGGCCAGCGGGGTGACCAGGTTGGTGGCGCCCGGGCCGGAGGTGGCGATGCACACGCCGACCTTGCCCGCGACCTGCGCGTAGCCGGTGGCCGCGTGGCCGGCGCCCTGCTCGTGGCGCACGAGCACGTGGCGGATCTTCTCGGAGTCGAACAGCGGGTCGTACAGCGGGAGGATCGCGCCGCCGGGAATGCCGAATACGACGTCCGCGCCGAGCTCCTCGAGGGACCGGACGATGGCCTTCGCGCCGGTGATGCGCTCGGTCGTCGTGCGCCGCGACTGGGCGGCCACGGTGGCGGGCGAGGGGCTCTTCTGTGGGGCGGCGTTCATTCCGGTGCGCTCCTGTGGTCGGGTACTGGCTGGTCCGAGCATGACGGGCCGGTGGGCCCGCGTTGCTGTCGAGAATAGCGTCCACATAGTGGACAGTCAATCTCACATAGTTGGACAACCCGCCCCCAGCGGCGGAAACTCCCCCAATTTCCTCCCCCGTTTCCTCCCCCGCACCTCAGCGTCCTCTTAGCCTACGGCCCTACCGTGGCGCGCATGGACTTTCTTCTATATCTATTGCAGCGGTCGTGGTCGTGGATGGCCACGAATGGGTTGGCCATCGCGGCGCTGCTCATCCTGATCGTCCTCGTCCCCCGCATCCGGCGGTTCGTCATCGCCGTCGCCACGGGGAACATGGCCGACGGAGAGGAATCCACGAAGGGCCGCCGAGCGCTGATCGGCGCCGTCGTCTACATCGTGGAGATGATCGCCTACTTCGTCATCGGCCTGGCCCTGCTCAACCAGTTCGGGGTCTCGCTGACGGCCGCGGCGGTCCCGGCGACCGTCGTCTCGGCGGCCATCGGCTTCGGCGCGCAGGGCGTCATCGGCGATTTGATCGGCGGCGTCTTCATCATCGCGGAGAAGCAGTACGGCATCGGCGACTGGGTGGAGTTCCACTCCCCCTCCGGCACCGTCCAGGGCGAGGTGGTCAACATGACCCTGCGCGCGACGACGATCCGCACGCTCAACGGCGAGGAGGTCGTGGTCCCCAACGCCCAGGCCCGCATGTGCGTCAACTACTCGTCGGCCTGGTCGCGCGCGGTCATCGAGATCCCGGTGCCCATGACGGCCGGCGGTTCGGTGCGCGATCTGGAGGAACGCACCCTCGAGGCCGCCAAGCGCGCCATCGACGCGTCGGGCGTGCGCGAGCACGTCCTGTCGGAGATCCGCATCCAGTCCTCGACGGAGCTGGTGCCGCCGACGGCGATGGGCCTGCCGTGGACGGTGACCATGCGCCTGATCGCGGATTGCGAGCCGGGCGACCAGTGGCTGATCGAGCGCGCGGTGCGCGGCGAGATCATCGACACCTGGTGGGACGATTACGGCGAGCGCGCCGAGTCGAATCCGCTGAAGTCCGCCGAGGCCCTCACCGCGCAGCTGGGCGCCATCCGCCGCTCGCCGGTGACCAGGCCCGATGAAGATGAGCCCGTCCCCGCCCCTGCCCCGGATCCCGCCGACGCCGCCGCGCGCCGCGGCGAGGGTTCGCTCGAGGTGGAGCAGGCGAATGCGGCCAAGGCCGCGCAGGCTTCGCACGGGTCGCTTGACGACGACGCCGATCACCGCCGCAGCGACCTCCCCTCCGCGGGCGCCGCGATCGACGATCGGCGCCGGCGGGCCGAGGACGCCGGAGAGGTGGACGAGACCGCGGCTGCCGACCCCGCCCCGCAGAAGCCGATGTCGAGGCGCCAGCGCGTGCGCCAGGTGCTGTCCGCCGGCGGCCGCGCCCGCCCGTCGACGGTGGTGATGATCGTCGCCCTGATGATCCTGGGCATGCTCAACCTGGCCACCGTCGAACCCGGCGAAGACGAGGAGGGCGTCGCCGGCTGGCTGGCGCCGAGCCGCTTCACGGGCGACGACGAGGCCGACACGGCCACGGAGACCCCCACCGAGCCGGCCCCCGACGCCAACACCGGCACGGGCACCGACCCCAACACGGGCACCGGCACCGGCGGTACCACCACCGCACCCACCACCCCGAACGACGTGCCGCGCCAGCAGAGCGGCACCGACACCGGAAACACGCCCGGCACCGGCAACACCGGCAACTCCGGCAATACCGGCACGGGCACCGACACGGGAACCGGCACCGGAACCGGCACGGATTCGGGAACCGGAACCGGTACCGGCGACACCGGCACGGGCACCGGGGACTCCGCCGCCAATTAGCGGGCATGCCGAGTGCGGCGCGCCCGCCCCGGCCCCCTACAATGTGCCCTCATGAGCACCGACCGGCCCAGCACGCTGCCCACCACCCGTTTCCGCCCGCAGAAGACCCATTTCATGGCGGTCGTGTTCCTGGTGTTCCTGGCCATCGTGGCCATGGGCTTCTCCCTGTGGCTGACGCCGCTGCTGCTGGTCCCGGTCATCTACTCGGTGTGGATCCTGCGGGTGCGCACCACGGTCAGCTCCCGCGGCATCACCGCGGTGTACCTGGTCGGCGGCCGCCGTTCCCTGCCGTGGAACCGGTTCCGCGGCGTGCTGTTCGACAAGCGCGGCCGCGCCTTCGCCGTGGGCCGCTCGACGGAGGACGGGCAGGACGACGACGTCCGCTTCTCCCTCCCTGCCATCACCTTCAATTCGCTGCCCGCCCTCAGCGAGGCCACCGGCGGCCGCATCCCCGACCCGGTCACCCCGGCGCACCTCGCCGAGGGCGACAAGGTGGAGATCTTCGACCGCGACGGCAACTCCGTGAAGATGACCCGCGAGGAGTACGAGGCCAAGAACACCGACGAGCCCCGCCACCCCTGATCCCGCAGGACGTCGTCAAGCAAGGCACACCTGAAGAGTGTCCACATAGTGGACACGAAAGCCCACCCAATGAGACGTGACGGGGTCCCGGGGTCTATCATTGGGGAACCTCGCCGCCAACCAGAAAGGAGTGGGGCAGCCATGATCCCCCTTCGTTCCAAGGTCACCACCGCCGGCCGCAATGCCGCGGGCGCCCGCTCGCTGTGGCGCGCCACCGGCATGTCCGACAACGACTTCGGCAAGCCGATCATCGCGATCGCGAACTCGTACACGCAGTTCGTGCCGGGCCACGTCCACCTCAAGAACGTCGGCGACATCGTCGCCGAGGCGGTCACCGCCGCCGGCGGCGTCGCCCGCGAGTTCAACACCATCGCCGTCGACGACGGCATCGCCATGGGCCACGACGGCATGCTCTACTCGCTGCCGTCGCGCGAGATCATCGCCGACTCCGTCGAGTACATGGTCAACGCCCACACCGCCGACGCGCTGGTGTGCATCTCCAACTGCGACAAGATCACCCCGGGCATGCTCAACGCGGCGATGCGCCTGAACATCCCCGTCGTGTTCGTCTCCGGTGGCCCGATGGAGTCCGGCTTCTCCGTCGTCGTCGACGGCGTGGTCAAGCCCGGATCGGACCTCATCTCCGCGATCTCGGCCTCGGCCGACGACAAGGTCGACGACGAGCAGCTGCTCGACATCGAGCGCTCCGCCTGCCCGACCTGCGGCTCCTGCTCCGGCATGTTCACGGCCAACTCCATGAACTGCCTCACCGAAGCCCTGGGCCTGTCCCTGCCGGGCAACGGTTCGACGCTGGCCACCCAGGTCGCGCGCCGCGACCTGTTCACCCGCGCCGGCGAGCTCATCGTCGACATCGCCAACCGCTACTACCGCGACGGCGACGAGACGGTGCTGCCGCGCAACATCGCCAACCGCGACGCGTTCGTCAACGCCATGACCCTCGACGTGGCCATGGGCGGCTCCACCAACACGGTGCTGCACATCCTCGCCGCCGCGCAGGAGGGCGAGATCGACTTCGACTTGGACGACATCGACCAGATCTCCCGCAACGTCCCCTGCCTGTCCAAGGTGGCGCCGAACTCCGACTATTACATGGAGCACGTCCACCGCGCCGGCGGCATCCCCGCCATCATGGGCGAGCTGCGCCGCGGCGGCCTGCTGAACATGGACGCCAACTCGGTCCACGCCCCGTCGCTGGCCGAGCAGCTCGACGCGTGGGACATCCGCGGAGGCAAGGCCACCGACGAGGCCATCGAGCTGTTCCACGCCGCGCCCGGCGGCGTGCGCACCACCGAGCCGTTTTCCACGGACAACCGGTGGGAGTCGCTCGACGTCGACGCCGAGAACGGCTGCATCCACTCGGTGGAGCACGCGTACACCAAGGAGGGCGGCCTGTGCGTGCTGCGCGGCAACATCGCCCGCGACGGCGCGATCCTGAAGACCGCCGGCATCTCCGAGGACCAGTTCCACTTCGAGGGCACCGCCCGCGTCGTCGAGAGCCAGGAGGAGGCCGTGTCGGTCATCCTCACCCGCACGCTCCAGCCGGGCGAGGTCCTCTTCGTCCTGTACGAGGGCCCCGCGGGCGGCCCGGGCATGCAGGAGATGCTGCACCCGACGGCGTTCATCAAGGGCGCCGGCCTGGGCAAGAAGTGCGCACTGGTCACCGACGGCCGATTCTCCGGCGGGTCCTCGGGCCTGTCCATCGGCCACCTCTCCCCCGAGGCCGCGGCCGGCGGCGACATCGCCCTGGTCCGCGACGGTGACCCGGTCTACATCGACGTCTCGGAGCGCCGCCTGGAGATCCAGGTCGACGACGCCGAGCTGGCCCGCCGCCGCGAGGAGGAGCTCGCCCGCGACAAGCCCTTCACGCCGCACAAGGAGCGCCCGCGCCGCGTGACCAAGGCCCTGCGCGCCTACGCGAAGATGGCCTCCAGCGCCGACAAGGGCGCGGTCCGCGTCGTGGACTAGGGTCCCAGCACGAAGAAAGCCACCTCCGATCGGAGGTGGCTTTCTTTTTTGCTTTGCGACGGTCCTGCTCAGCGGGATCTATTCAGATTGGCGCGGTTCTTCATTGCGCCGCGAGTTCGCTGCCAGTTCCCGCAGGCTTCGTTCCAGCTGGAACAGCTTGTACGCGACGAGGCCGATCGCCACGATCAGCGACAGCCAGAACGCGAGGACGACGATCGTAATCAACGTGCTGGACATGTGGCACCTACTTTCGAATGATGTTCACGCAGGCGTAAGGAGACCACCCGGCGCCTCCATTTCGACGGAAAACATATGGCCCGCGCGTATGATTTCATATTCAGGAAGCCTATACGTGCCGCGCCCCCGATCATCAACGTGATCGGGAGCGCGGGCTGTTTCGTAAAGGGGCGCGGCCCCGTGGCTAGGACGTCGCGCCCGTGGTGGTGTCCACGAACGGCAGCTGCCCGGCGACGAGGTACCACAGGCCGACGGCCGCGGCGACGGCGAGGATGCAGAAGATCCAGGAGCTCGCCAGCGGGCGTCGCGCCCAACCGCGGCTGAAGTCGATGCCGTAGCGGCCCGGGCCGGTGAACTGCAGCGCCAGAGCGGCGGCGGTCAGCGCCAGGTGCAGGCGCACCGGCTCGGCGCCGACTGCCAGGACGTTCCAGCCGGAATCGCCGACCGCGACCTCGAACATGGTCAGGAACGCGGAGATGGCCAGTGCAAGTGCGGCGCCCAGGGGCGTCGCCAAGCCAAGCACCAGCAACCCGCCCGCGATGACCTGGACCGTCGGGATGGCGATGGCGATGATGCCCGCGAGGTTGTACCCGTTGTCCGCGAACTGGGCCTCCAGCGCGCCGATGCCGGGGGCGCCGCCGAACTGGAAGAAGGTGGCCAGTCCGAGCATGAGCAGCATGCCGCCGACGCCGAGGCGCAGCAGCAGCAGGCCGAAGTCGAGCGTGCCGCGGCGGGGATCGAGGTCGCGGTCCCGGTCATGGTCCCGGTCGAGGTCGTCGTCGCGGAAGTCGCGGTCATCGGAGTCCGCGGTGCCGACCACCGGGGCGGCGGCGGCGCTCGTGCGATCGTGGTCATGGTCGTAGGCGTAGCCGGTGCCGGTGCCAACGTCCGAGTCGGAGTCCCGGCCTGCGGTGGCCGCGGTGGCGCCGAGGCCCGCCGCCCCGACGGCCCCGACCGCCCCGACGGAACCGGTGTCGGTGTTGTCGGAGCCCGCGGTGTCGTACCCCGTCGGGGCGGGCGCGACCTGGGTCGGCTCGTCGGCGGCGAAGTCGGCGTCGGCCTCGCGGTAGTCGTCGGTCTTGGCCAGCGGCTCGATCTTCTGCGGCGCGGTGCGCCCGGCGGCGGCGTAGATGTCGCGGCGCGGGATCACCTGGGTCTCGCCAGAATCGGTGACGTCGGAGTCGGCGGTGCCGGTGCTCGCGGACGTGGCGGCGGCGACGGTGTCGTCCGCCCCCTCCGCCCCACCCGCGAACGGGCCTGCGCCGGTGCCGTCGACGATCTCGGTCTTGGCGTCGGCCTCCGGGGCGAGTCCCTTTTGCGAAGCCGGCACCGCGATGGCTTCGGTCCGGGCGTCGGGCGTGGTGTCGGGGGCGACATCGGCTGCGGGGCCGTCGTCGGCGATTCGACGGTAGGTCGGGACGTCGAAGTCGTCGTCAAGCCCCTCCTCGTAGTCGCCCAAGTTGCGGGGATTCGGGTTCTTGGTGTTGTCGCTCACAGGGCCCAGGGTATGCGCTGCGCAGCGGTTGGGTCGGGTGACGTGCCGGGCGCGGGGCGTTTTTCCTATTCTGGCGGGCATGGAATGGAACGGGCGGGCGTGCGCGAGGATCGCCGCGGCAGCGTTGGCCGCGGCGCTCCCGCTGTCGCTGGCGGCGTGCATGGACGACTCCCCCGACCTCGCCGGTCAGTTCGCCGAGCAGCCCTCGGAGCCGACCGGGGTGCCCATGCCGGATTCGCACATGCGCGACGCGATGCCCACCCCGGGCGTCCAGCGCGAGCCGCGCGGCCAGGACGATCCGTGCGCGATCGACGACGTAGTTCTCGCCGCGTGCCTGCCGGAGACCACCGCCATCGCGTCGCCGGGGCCGGGCCGGTCGGTGGTGGCGACGGCGGAGGGCCGACTGCATTTGGTCGTCGCCGGCGCGGGCGCAACCGAGATCGCCGATGCCGGATCGCGGGTCGCGCAGATCACCGCCAGCCCCACCGCCGCCGAGGACGGTCAGCTGTTCCTCCTGCGTGCCGATGGTTCCGTCGCCCGCCTCACCCTCCTCCCCGGCGGCGGCGCGGACCTGCGCGAGTTGCCGCAGTACTCGAATCCCATGAACCTGGGCCTCTACCTCGACGCATCCGGCGAGGTGAACACCCTGCTCGCGGGCGACCCGGGCATCGAGGTCATTTCGATGTGCCATGCCCCGCACGGGACGCCGCCGCTGATGGCGGTGCGCCTGGATGGCACGCCGATGCTCGCCCAGTGGTCGGATGGCCTGATCCAGCCGGTGGGCGGAGTGGACCTCGATGATTCGCTCGGCGGGTGCGCGGTCGTGGGCCAGGAGGTGGTCGTGGCGGTGCCGGATGCGCAGCGCGTCGTGTCCATCCCGATCGCGCCGCCGGAGCCGGGCCCGTTCGGCGTATGGACGGTCGCCGGTTCCCCCGAGACCATGCTCGAGGGCGAGTACGGACACGTCGGCTGGGTTGCGCCCGTCGTCGCCGATGGCGGGATCGAGGTGTGGGGCGCGACGGTCAACAAGGCCGCGGGCCGCGATGGGGGCGCCTCCGACGAGCGCGTCTTCCGCCTCCCCTCCGGCGGCAGTTCCGGCGGTTCGCCGAATTAGACCGGTTCACACCTAGCTTTACGACGTCTCGGCCCCACCAGTTCGCCCTCACATCCCCGGTCGGCGCACAGCCGTCACGGGCAGACACGAAGCTGCGCCTGGCCTTGCCCGCAACCTGTGCCCATTCGCCTTATAGTTCGATCCCGCCGGATGGAACATTGTACGGCACCAGGTGAGATAATGCGCCGTATATGCTGCTGAAAGTTGCCAAACCGTCACCTCCCGTTCACCTCCGATCGCTCGAACGCGTGTATCATCGATGGTGAAGCAAGGAAGTACAGCAAGACCAAGCAGTAGCGCAGTAAGACATAGGGGCGGGGCCGGGGGTTTGGTTCCGCTACAGGGCAGATCAGCACCAGCGATCACACAAAGATCCACTCTCGATCCGTACTCGCATTCCCGGGGGAACCGACATGGCTTTCGACCATGACGCAGCCGATGAGCACGACGATCCGGCCCACCACCACAACCAACACGAGCAGCACAAGCAGCGACCGCCCGAACCAAGCGATGGCTGCAACAACCAGCCCGAGCCTGACTCCAAGCCTGAGTCCGACTCTGATTCAGACGCTGAGCCGGCCCCTCCCAGGAAGCGGTGGGTGACCGAGCGTGATGAGCCCGTTGCCGCCATGGGGCGTGCCCGCAACATCGCCAACATCGACGCCGCCATCGCTTCCACGCCCGACGGTGGTGCCGACGTCGACTCCCACATCGCCTCCATCGCCACCCGGCTGGGTGTCACGCCGTATTGGGCGGAGATCTACTGCGACGTCGGCACCATGCTCGCCCGCATGCCCCGCATCCTCGACTTCGCCTACTCCGGCGCACTGCCCCTGGAACGCCTAGCGAAGATCGCCGATGCCACCGTCGCCGTGTCCGACGAGCATCTCGCCGACGTCGAAGAACAGATCCTCGAGTACCTGATCCCCAACAAGGAGTTTCAGGCACTGCCGGGACAGAAGGTCTTCATGCGCAAGCTCCGCGCCATCATCGAATCAGTCGAACCCATCTCCACCCCACCCGATGAAGAGGAGAAGAAGTCGCTGGAGGCGGAGAAGGTGACCATCGTCAACGACTACGCGTGCGACTTCGCGGCGATGGAGGTGTGCCTGCGCAAGGATCGCATGGCCGAGTTCGAAGCCACCCTGCGCGCCATCCGCGACGCCAAGATCAAGGCAGGCGAGGACTGCACCCTCGCCGACGCTCTGATGGCCATGTCGCGCGGTGATTTCGCCGGGGCGAAGGTCACCATGAACGTCTACGCCGACGCGAACTCCGATGATGGCGAGCTGCGATTGTGGATCGACGGCGCCGGATGGTTGCCGAAGTACCTGACCAAGCAGTGGTTGGAGCGCTGCGACGACGTCCGGCTCTCCGCCGACTCCCAGGTCGATGGCTACGTGCCCTCCGATGCACAGAAGGCGAGAGTGCGTGCCCGCGATGGCGGGTGCCGGTTCCCGGGGTGTGATGTGCCGGCGCACAGGTGCCAGATCGACCACGTCATCAACTACGACCCCGACGCCATGAAGGGTGCACCGGGGATGGTCATCGGCGGCGGAAACTGTGCGGGAGAGGCCGCGTTCATCGCCGGTGACGGGTCGAACCTGCTCGGCGTGACCGCAACGTGGAATCTGCAGTGCCTGTGCCAACACCACCACAACCTCAAGACCAGCCGACACTGGAACGCCGTGATGAACGACGACGGTTCCGTCGACTGGTTCGACCACACCGGTGCCGCCTTCGCCACCTCGGTACCGCACGGTCCCATCGCCCACATCAAGCGGCAGACCTTCGACCAGAAGGCCACCCGCTTGGCCAAGACCATCCGCGGTGCCAACGCCCAACGGATGCGCGCCGAAGCCGAAGCCGCCGAGGCGATGCACCGCGCCGAGGTTGCTGACGCACTGGCCAACCACGCGAAGGCCACCGCGGACTATGAAAGGGCGATGGCGGAGTTCACCGCCGGGCCACTCAATGACCCGGACCGGGAGGTCGCCGAAGAGGCACGGTGCCTGGCCGATGCTGCCGACGATGGATGGCCGGCAGCCGAGGATCCGGTGTGGGATCCGGGGTGGGAGGCCCGATCATCGGGACGGACCAACCACTCCGGCGTGCCCGGTGAAAGGGCACGCGGCGAGTCTGGGTCTCGGTTCGGGTGGTTGGCCGATGAGAATCCGGAGGCCGATGCCTTTTGGGGAGTCTCTCCGGAGCGTTCCTCACGGCGGGGCTGGTCGGAGAACTGCTTAACGTGGATCCGCCGGGCATCGATCGATGCGGACCCGACCATGCGGCCGGAGCCGCCGGATCCACTCGGCCCGGACCCCACGATTCCGTTCTAGGCCGCCGACGTTAGGTTATGGTTCCTTTATGGCTCGAATCACCTCCACGTTCACCGTCACGGCATCCGACCGGGTCTCCCCGACCATTCAGAGGGTGCGTTTCGACGTCTCGGACATCACTCCCTTCGCCGACAACCCCCACACCGACGCGTACGTGAAGCTGCTGTTCACCTCGAGCACCGGCGACGACTCGAGCAACGGCACGGAAACTGACGCCGGCGCCGACGCTCCGCCGACGATGCGCACGTACACAGTGCATTCCATCGACGTCGACGACGCATCCCTCGCCATCGACTTCGCGCTCCACGGGGACGAGGGCATCGCCTGCGCATGGGCGCTGTCGGCGCGGCCGGGCGACGTCATCGACGCCCGCGGCCCGGGCGGCGCCTACTCCCCCGACGCCGGCGCCACCCGCCACCTGATCTGCGGCGACGCCACCGCAATCCCCGCCATCGCCGCCGCGATCAAGGCACTGCCCGCCGACGCCATCGCCGACGTGGTCGTGGAAGCACCGGACTACGCGGACGTCGACCTCATCGACAACCACCCCGGCGCATCGATCACGCACGTCACCCCGGCGACCGGCCCGGACGCCGCACCCGGGGACGCGCTGGTGGAGATGACCACGGCGATCGTCGGGAAGCTGGCGGGCCGCCCCGACTTCGATGCCGCCGGCATGCAGGTCTTCGTCCACGGCGAAGCCAACGCGGTGATGAAGCGCATCCGCCCCATGCTCAAAGACGCCGGCATCCAGGTCCGCGGGGCCTCCATCTCCGGCTACTGGCGCGTCGGCCGCACCGAAGAAGGCTTCCGCGCGTGGAAGAAGGAGAACAAGCCCACCGACGGCTGACCGGCCAACTCCATCATCCAACGCCAACGGCCCGGGATCCGCGGTGGATTCCGGGCCGGGAGGCGTCGCAAAGCAAGCTAGCCGAGCTTCTTGGCAATCAGCTGATTGACCTGTGCCGGGTCCGCCTTGCCGCGGGTGGCCTTCATGACCTGGCCGACGATGGCGCCGACGACCTTCTTGTTGCCGCCCTTGTACTTTTCGACGATGTCCGGGTTCGCCGCGAGAGCCTCGTCGACGGCGGCCTCGATGGCGCCATCATCGCGGACGACCTCCAGGCCACGGGCCTTGACCACCTCATCGACATCGCCCTCGCCGGCCAGCACGCCATCGACGGCCTGGCGGGCCAGCTTGTTGGTCAGCTTGCCCTCCTTGATCAGCGCGACGACGCGGGCGACCTGCTCCGGCGTGATCTCCAGCGCCGCGAGCTCCACGCCACGGGCGTTGGCCTGCTGCGACAGGTAGGCGACCCACCACGCGCGAGCCTCGTCGGGGGTGGTGCCGGCCTCGACGGTGTCGACGATGAGATCCAGGGCGCCGGCGTTGACCAGGTCGCGCATCTCCTCGTCCTTCAGGCCCCACTCCTGCTGGATGCGGGCGCGGCGCACCCACGGCAGCTCCGGCAGCGTCGCGCGGATCTCCTCGACCCACTCGCGCGGGGCGATGACCGGCGGCAGATCCGGGTCATTGAAGTAGCGGTAGTCCTCCGCGGTCTCCTTGATGCGGCCGGCCGACGTCGAACCATCGGTCTCCTGGTAGTGGCGGGTCTCCTGGCGGATGGAACCGCCGTCGGTGAGGACCTGCGCCTGGCGCTGCATCTCGTAGCGCACCGCCTGCTCGACGGACTTCAGCGAGTTGATGTTCTTGGTCTCGGTGCGGGTGCCGAACTCCTCCTGGCCGATCGGGCGCAGGGACAGGTTGGAGTCGACGCGCATGGAACCCTGGTCCATGCGGGCATCGGACACGCCCAGGGCCTTGACCAGGTCGCGCAGGGCGGTGACGTAGGCGCGGGCGACCTCGGGGGCCCGCTCGCCGGCGCCGGTGATGGGCTTGGTCACGATCTCGATCAGCGGCACGCCCGCACGGTTGCAGTCGACCAGCGAACGGGTCGCGCCGTGGATGCGGCCGGTGGCGCCGCCAAGGTGGGTCAGCTTGCCGGTGTCCTCCTCCATGTGGGCGCGCTCGATCTCGATGCGCCACTCGGTGCCGTCGTCGAGAACGACGTCGAGGTGGCCGTTGAAGGCGATGGGCTCGTCGTACTGCGAGATCTGATAGTTCTTCGGCTGGTCCGGGTAGAAGTAGTTCTTCCGGGCGAAGCGGGAGGACTCCGCGATCTCGCAGTTGAGCGCCAGGCCGATCTTGATGGCCCATTCGATGCCGGTCTTGTTCACCACGGGCAGCGCGCCCGGCAGGCCCAGGCTGCACGGGTCGACGTTGCTGTTCGGCGCGGCGCCGAAGTTGGCGGAGGAGGCGGAGAACATCTTCGTGTTCGTCGCGAGCTCCACGTGCACCTCCATGCCCATAACGGGGTCGAAGCGCTCGAGGACCTCGTCGTAGTCCATCAGATCATCAGCGTAAGCGGCGGTCATGGGGGACATCGTACTAGTGGCCGCGGAGAGCCGGGCACCCCGGGGCCGGGCCGGTGGACTACCCTGATCTCGTTGCCCGACCGTTATCGCCGAACTATCACCGGGAGCCCCGATGACCCACGCCCGCACCGACGACGCGACCCCCGTTTCCCGCCGCAGGGGACTGCTGGCGGGGCTGGTCATCGCGGCCGCCGTGATCGTGACCATCGCGGTCGTCGCGTCGATGTTCTTCGGCTCGTCCAACAAGGGCCATGGCGCGGAGCTGCGCCAGCAGGACGTCCGCGACGCGCTGCCGGCGGAGCTGGCGGAGGGCTGGAAGTCGGAGATGTGCTTCCTGCTCATGGACAAGCCCCGCGGCCTGGGCACGCCGGGCGAGGACTTCCCGGAGCAGCTGCCGGCGATCAACTGCCTCCTCGACGACGGCAGCCCCAACGGCGTGTCCACGACGATGGTCTCCGACGAGCAGTACGCCGCCGCCGTGAAGGACCCGGCCGAGGGCGTGGACATGATCGAGCTGGGCTCCTCCTCCGACGGAGCCCATGAGCTGACGTGGCTGGCGGAGACCGGCCTGATCTACGACGTCACCGAGACGTCGGTCCTGCGCTTCGGCCCCTACGCCGACGAGGCCGCCGCCCGCGCCTTCGCCGAGTCCCACGGCCTGCTCTAGCCCGTGCCCGGCCCCAGCGAACATCCCCCGGTCCCGCCCACGTCGCGCGCCGCGATGCCGGTGTTCCGCGACGGCGTGCATCGCGCGGCCGGTGCGGGGGCCTTCGGGCATTTGCTTTCCGACGGCGACGCGGCACGCTACGACGACGTCCGCCCCGGGTATCCGCCGGAGGTCGTGGGGTTGGCGGGCGCTCCGGCGCTCGACGTGCTCGACGTCGGGGCGGGAACCGGAAAGCTGACCGCCGCGCTGGTGGCAGCGGGCCACAGGGTGACCGCGCTGGAACCCGGTGCGGAAATGCTCGCGGCGCTGGCCCGCGCCTGCCCCGGGGTCCCCGCCGTCCGCGCCACCGCGGAGGCGACGGGATTGGCCGCCGGGTCCTTCGACGCCATCACCTGCGCGCAGACGTGGCATTGGGTGGACGTGCCGGCGGCCTCCGCCGAATTCGCCCGGCTGCTGAGGCCGGGAGGGCGCGTGGTGCTGACGTGGAACACCCTCGACGTCCGCATCCCCTGGGTGCACAGGCTCACGCGCATCATGCACGCGGGCGACGTGCAGAAGCCCGGCTTCGTCCCCGGCGTCGCCGCTCCCCTGCGGATCACCGCCGAGCTGCGCACGGAATGGGAGCAGGCGCTGACGCCGGGGCAGATCGTCGCGCTGGCCAGGACCCGCTCGTACTGGCTGCGGTCGAAGCCGGAGACCCGGGAAAAGGTCGAGGCGAATCTCCGGTGGTACCTGCTCGACCACCTCGGATTCGCCCCGGACGACTCGGTCGCGCTGCCCTACCGGTCGGATTCCTTCGTGCTGGCGGCCGAGTCGTCGTCAAGCTCACCCGAAACCTCACCGTGAGCGGCGTCGATGAGCTCCCCGTCGTCGGCGTTTGAGGCGGCGACCTCGCGCTCGAGGCGCGCACGGTCGTCCCTGCTGAACACGGCGCGGGGATCGAGGCGGCGGCGGACCAGGTCGCGGATGACGGCGCGGCGCTCGGCCTCCTCCGCGAGCTTCGCGCGGCCGGTGAGGCGGGCGGCGATGACCACGATGATCAGCACGATGCCGATGTAGCCGATGGCCGGGTAGACGGTGGACACGAGGGTCTGGAAGCCGATGAAGCTCAGCGCCAGGCCGACGGCGACGGAGCCCAGGAACACCGGGCGGAACTTGTCCTTGTGGTTGCGCGTCAGGCGCTTGCCCAAGGCGTAGAACATGCCGATGGCGGTGTTGAAGATCATGCCGTAGACCACCACGGCCATGGCCACGCCCAGCGCGGGGTTGACGCGGTCGACGATGGTGAGCATCGGCAGGTCATCGCCGCCGACGGACTCCACCGAGTAGAACAGCGCCACCGACACGATGATGAGCAGCCCGCCGAAGATCACGCCGCCGAGCAGGCCGCCGACGCCGGCCTCGCGGGGGTTGAGGTGCGTGCCGCCGATGACGATGGCCATGGACACCGCCACCATGAAGTTGAAGCCGACGTAGTTGATCGCCGAGACCCACCAGTTGGGCAGGGTGGTCAACAGGCCCTCCGTCGCCGGCTCGAGCTCGGCGAGCGTGCCCTCCGCGCGGACGATGGAGTAGATCGACGCGCCGACGAGGAAGACGATGATGAACGGCGAAATCGCGCCGATGATCCGCGTCACCTTGTCCACGTCGAGCATGCCCGTCGCCGCGACCAGCGCGACCATGAGCAGCGAGCCCACCCACAGCGGGACGTCGAACTGCTGGCGCAGATTGGCCCCGGCGCCGGCGAACATGACGAAGCCGGTGCTGAACAGAGTCACCATCACCGCCACATCGAGGATGCGCGACATGATCGGGGAGGAAATGCGGTCGAACACCGCCGTATGCTCGCCGGCCAGGAAATAGCTGGCCAGCGACAGCACCGCGGCCGCCGCGGCGGCCATGACCACCCCGGACAGCACCGCCCCGGCGATCCCCCAGCGCCCGAAGGCGACGAAATACTGCATCATCTCCTGGCCGGACGCGAATCCGGCGCCGACGATGAGGCCTACGACGGCCATGGCAATAGCTACTGAACGTTTGAGCACCCCCGAAGTGTACTCCGGGGGATCAGCCGAACAGCGCCTTGGCGGTGGCGTAGCGGCGGGGCGGCACGACCTTGAGCTCGGAGACGGCGTCGTCGATGTCGATGCGCTCGACGTGCTCGCCGCGCAGGGCGACGATCTTGCCGTAGTCGCCGTCGTGGACGGCGCGGGTGGCGTGGACGCCGTAGCGGGTGGCCAGCACGCGGTCGTAGGCGGTCGGGGTGCCGCCGCGCTGGATGTGGCCGAGCACGGTGGTGCGCACGTCGTAGCCGGTGCGCTCCTTGATCTCGTTGCCGATGACCTGGCCGATGCCGTTGAAGGTCTGGTGGCCGAACTGGTCGACGCCGCCCTCCTCGAACTGCATGGTGCCCTCGGCCGGCATGGCGCCCTCGGCGACGACGATGATGCCGTACTTCTCGCCCATCTGGAACCGGCGCTCCATGGACTTGCAGATGGCGTTGATGTCGAACGGCTCTTCCGGGATGACGATGTAGTGCGCGCCGCCGGCCATGCCCGCGTGCAGCGCGATCCAGCCGACGTGGCGGCCCATGACCTCGACGATCATGACGCGCTCGTGGGACTCCGCGGTGGTGTGCAGGCGGTCGACGGCCTCGGTGGCCACGGCGACGGCGGTGTCGAAGCCGAAGGTGTAGTCGGTGCCGTTGACGTCGTTGTCGATGGTCTTGGGCACGCCGACGACGGGCACGCCGTTGTCGGACAGCCACTTGCCGGCCTTGAGGGTGCCTTCGCCGCCGATGGGGATCAGGGCGTCGATGCCGGCGTCGGCGAGGTTGTCCTTAATGCGGTCCAGGTTCGACATGAGGATGTCCGGGTGGACGCGGCCGGTGCCGAGCATGGTGCCGCCGCGCAGCAGCATCCGGTCGATGTTCTCGTCGTCGTACAACTGGACCCTGCGGTCCTCCATGAGGCCGATCCAGCCATCTTCGAAGCCGACGACGGTGGAGCCGTATTCGGAGCTGGCGGTGCGCACGATGGCGCGGATGACGGCATTGAGGCCGGGGCAGTCGCCACCGGAGGTCAGGGTCGCGATTCGCATGCCCCCCACTCTAGCGACCGTTCCGCCCGGACGCGCCTCGGGCATCGCGGTGAGCGATCGTGCCCGTTTCGGGTTGCTTTACGACGCCCCGGGCGCCCTCCTGAAGCCGGCGACGGCGACGAATCCGATGCACAGGACGGCGGCGTGGAGCAGCAGCGATTGGCCGAAGATAGCGGGACCGGCGCCGGCGGCCTGGCCGACGGCGATGAACGCGGCGGTGGCGGCGGCACCGAAGACCGCGCCGACCTGGCGGGTGGTGTTGTAGACGCCGGAGCCGGCGCCGGCGATGCGGGTGTCCAGGCCGCGCAGGGTGATCGTCGAGTTGGGGGCCCACACGAAGGCGTTGCCCACGCCGAGCAGCAGCACGACGACGGCGATGGTCCACGTGGGCACCGATTCGCGCAGGACGCCGAACATGGCGACGTGGCCGGCGATCATGGCGCCGAAGCCGATCATGGACAGCCGGTTGGCCTTGGTGCGCTCGACCATCGACCCCACCCACGGCGCCAACACGCCGGACAGCAGGGCCATCGGTGCGACGAGCAGGCCGGCCTGGAAGGCGGTGAGGTCGTCGTAGGTCTGCACGTAGAGCATGACGGGCAAGGCGTTGGCCGCGGTGGCGAAGGCCATCGTGGCGATGGACAGGGCGCCGCGGGCGAAGTTGGGGTCGTCGAAAAGCCGGAGCGGGACCAGCGGCTCGACGCCGCGCCCCGGCGCAGTGGCCTGGAGCCGCACGAACACCGCGAAGAGGATCGCCGAGGCGGCGAGCATCGCCCAGATCCACGGCGCCCACCCGGCGGCCTGGCCCTGCTGGAGGCCGAAGACCAGGCCGACCATAGCCAGCGTGGACACGGCGATGCCGGCGACGTCGAAGCTGCGCGACGTCGACGGCAGGTCCGGGACCCACTTGGCCACGAGGACCATGGACAGGATGCCGAAGGGGATGTTCACGAAGAAGATCCACTCCCAGCCGACGGTGGTGGTGAGGAAGCCGCCGAGCAGCGGGCCGGTCAGCGTGGCCAGGCCGGCGACGGTGCCCCACCAGCCCATCGCGGCGCCGCGGCGTTCCGGCGGGAAAATGCGGGTGATGATGGCAAGCGTCTGCGGGCCGATCAGCGCGGCGCCGAGGCCCTGCGCGAAGCGGGCGGCGACGAGCGATTCGATGGATTCGGCCAGCCCGCACCACAACGACGACAGCGTGAAGATGACCATGCCGATCTGGTAGATCCGCTTCTGCCCGAACTGATCGCCGAGGCGGCCGGTGACCAGCAGCGGCACGGCGTAGGCCAGCAGGTACGCCGAGGTCACCCAGATCGCGGCGGCGTATTCGGCGCCGAGCTGCTCCATGAATTGTGGCGTGGCCACGGCGACGATCGACTGGTCGAGGAGGTTCATGAAGAACCCGACGCAGAGCGCGAACAACGCGAGATACGCCTGCTTGGGCGGCAAATGGTGCTGCGCCGCCGTGGCCGTGTCCCGCATGTGCCCGCCTCTTTCCTCTACGTCACGTCGCGACGATGCTACTCCCCCGGCTCCCACCATCCGCCCTCGCCGCGGGTCCGGTGGACAGCTTCCACCACGAGTAGCTCGAAACTGATGCCGATCGCCGCGCAGGTACTTGCTCACCTGCGAGGTGGAAATCTGCTGCTCATTTGCTTTTCGACGATCCGTGGTCGGCGATATGCTGTCCCCATGAGTAGGCAACGCGAATCACGTCGCGTCCTGGACGCCCAGATCCGGTCCACTTCCCGAGCGCAGTGGATCGACGTCGGATTCTTCGTCGCCGCCGGCGCGCTGGCGGTGTGGTTCGCGCTGTTGCTGCTGGGCAACTCCATCCATTTGGGATGGTCGCTGGTGCTGCTCGTGCCGTTTTGGGCGGTCACGGCGTATCTGACGCTGCCGCGGCTGCACCGCATCCTCACCTCGCTGTACGTGCCGGACTACTTCTTCGGCCGTACGCGCACCTCCGAAGGGATGCTCGGCGATCCGGTGAACCTGGCCGTCGACGGTACGGCGGCGCAGATCCATGCCGCGATGACGGCCGCCGGCTGGACGCTGGCGGATCCGGTGAATCTGCGCACGTCGTGGCGCATCGTCGTGTCCTCGGTGCTGGGCCGCTCCTACCCGGAAGCGCCGGTGTCGCCGCTGTTCCTCTTCGGCCGCATGCAGGACCTCGCCTACCAGCAGGAGGTCGAGGGATCGCCGTCGCAGCGCCACCACGTCCGGTTCTGGCGCTGCCCCGACGACTGGCCGCTGCCGGGCGGGCGCCGCGTGGGGTGGCTGGGCGCGGGCACCTTCGACACCGCCGTCGGCCTGAGCCTGTTCACCCTGCAGGTCACACACCGCATCGACGAGAACATCGACGTCGAGCGCGACTACATCGTCGACTCGGTCCGGGCCGTGCCCGGCTCGTCCATCGACGTCATCCGGGAGTTCTCCTCCGGCTACCACCACCGCAACGGCGGCGGCGACAGGGTGCGCACGGACGGCGACCTGCCCGTCATCGACGTCGGCGGCGTGCGCGTGGCTCCGGCCGCCGAGGTGCCCGCGATGGTCGCCGAGGCCGCCGCCGGGTTCGCGGTGCCCGATGGCCCCGTCGCCTCCCCGGACCCGGATGCCCGGGTCTCCGCACCGTCGCAGGTCCATGCCCACCGGCCGCCGAAGCTGATGCTGGCGCTGGTCATGCTCATGGCGTCGTTCCTGGGGCAGTGCGCGATGCTGGCGTGGGGGTTCGTCCGCTCCCCCGAGGACGTCATCGGCGCCACCGGCGAATCGGATCAGGTCAACGCCGCCGCATTCGTCATCTTCCTGTCGGCGTGGGCCGCCGGGCTGGTCATCCTCACCGCGCTGACGCTCGCGGGCCGGGCGTGGCCGCGCATCGCGCTCATGGCGCTGCTCACGGCGGGGCTGTTCCTCCAGCTGCGCGATGGCCGCGCAGGGGACGCCGGCACCATCACGGTCCATCTGGTCACCGCCGCCGTCAGCCTCGTCGCGCTGCTGGCCATCTCCTCCGACGAGGTGCGCCAATGGACGCAAAACCGCCGCCCCGGGAAGGGGCGGCGGTCGGGCGTCGTAAAGCAAGAAGGTTAGGCGACCGGGCCGCGGACCTTCTCGTACGCGGCGCCGACCCGGTACAGGCGGTCGTCGCCGTGGCGCGGGGCCATGATCTGCAGGCCCACCGGCAGGCCGGTGTCGGCGGCCAGGCCCGAGGGCACCGACATGCCGCACATGCCCGCCAGGTTCAGCGGCAGCGTGCACAGGTCGAACATGTACATGCTCAGCGGATCGTCGACCTTTTCGCCCAGCTTGAAGGCGGTGGTCGGCGTCGTCGGGGACACCAGGACGTCGACCTGCTCGAAGGCGCGCTCGAAGTCCTGCTGGATCAGCGTGCGCACGCGCTGGGCCTGCAGGTAGTAGGCGTCGTAGTAGCCCACGGACAGCGCGTAGGTGCCGATGATGATGCGCCGCTTGACCTCGTCGCCGAAGCCCTCTGCGCGGGTCTTGGCCATCACCTGGTCGGCCGACAGCGTCCCGTCGTCGCCGGCGCGGCGGCCGTAGCGCATGCCGTCGAAGCGGGCGAGGTTGGAGCTGACCTCGCACGGGAGGATCAGGTAGTAGGCGCTGAGCGCATGGTCGAAGTTCGGGCAGTCGACCTCGACGACCTCCGCGCCGGCTTCCTTGAGCTTGTCGACGGCCTCGTGGAACGAATCCAGCACGCCGCCCTGGTAGCCGTCGGTGCGGTCGAACTGCTTGACGACGCCGACCTTCACGCCCGTGAGGTCGCCGTCGGCACCGGCCTTTGCGGCGGCGACGACGTCGGCGATGGGCTGCTCGGTGGAGGTCGAGTCGCGCTCGTCGTGGCCGGCGATGACCTCGTGGAGCAGCGCCGTGTCCAGCACGGTGCGCGCCGTCGGCCCGCCCTGGTCCAGGGAGGACGCGCAGGCGACGAGGCCGTGGCGGGAGACCGTGCCGTAGGTCGGCTTGACGCCGACGGTGGCGGTCAGCGCGGCGGGCTGGCGGATCGAGCCGCCGGTGTCGGTGCCGATGGCCAGCGGCGCCATCGCGGCGGCCAGCGCGGCCGAGGAGCCGCCGCCGGAACCGCCGGCGGTGCGCTCGGCGTCCCACGGGTTGTGGGTCGGGCCGTAGGCGGAGTTCTCGGTCGACGAGCCCATGGCGAACTCGTCCATGTTCGTCTTGCCCAGGATCGGGATGCCCGCGGCGCGGAGCTTCTCGGTGACGGTGGCGTCGTAGGGGCTCATGTAGCCCTCGAGCATCTTCGACGCGCACGTGGTCGGGGCGTCGGTGGTGACGAACACGTCCTTGAGCGCCAGCGGCACGCCCGCCAGCGGGGAGGCCGGGGCATCGCCGGCATCGAGGGAGTCGTCGACGGCCTTCGCGGCGGCCAGGGCCTCGTCGGCGCCAATGTGCAGGAAGGCGTGGATGCCCTCGTCGACCGCGGCGATGCGGTCGAGGAACGCCTGCGTGACCTCCACGGAGGTCAGCTCGCGGGAATGGATCTTGGCGGCGAGCTCGGCGGCGGTCAGGCCCAGGATCGGGTCGTCCGCGACGGCGGTGAACAGGGTGGGGTTGGTCATGGTCACTCCTCCTCGCCCAGGATCTGCGGGACCTCGAAGCGCTGCTCCTCGACCGAGGGCGCCTGGTCCAGGGCCTGCTCGGCGGTCAGCGTCGGCTTGACCACATCGTCGCGCATGACGCCCGACAGGGACGACGGGTGACTCATGGGCTCGACGTCGGAGGCGGCGACCTCCTGGACGTCCTGCACGTGGTTGATGATGCCGTCGATCTGGCCGGCGAACTCGTCGAGCTCCGCGTCGGTCAGCGCCAGGCGGGACAGTCGTGCGAGGTGGGCGACCTCGTCGCGCGAGATTGCGGGCACGCGTGACCCCTTTCGTTGTCTCCGGGTTTTACCCGATCAGGTTAGCCGCTGCGGCCGGGGCGCGGGTTCACGCCCCCTCAACGGGCGCGCAACACCGTCGTAAAGCGGGCGGCGGAGGATTCACGGGAAGCAGAAGCCCTACTCACCTGTGTGGCACGGGTCACGGCGCACCCCCGGGGCGTCCCATGTAACCTGGTGAACCGTCTTGCCGATACGCGCCTCCGTCACCCGGGATTCCCCAGGTCGCGGCGGCCACGAAAGGTCCCCGTAACCCATGTCGTACCTCATGCGAGTGCAGATCCCCGACGGCCCAGGCTCGCTGGGCCTGCTGGCCGCGGCGCTCGGCGAAACGGGCGGTGACATCCGCTCCGTCGACGTGGTGGAGCACGGCACCGACGGCACCGTCGTCGACGACATCGTGGTGGACCTGCCCAGCGGCAGCCTGCCCGACACCCTCATCACCGCCGCGCAGTCCATCGACGGCGTGGAAGTCGACTCGATCCGCCCGTTTTCCGGGTCGGTCGACCGACGCGGACAGATCGCCATGCTCGCCGAGTTCTCCCGCCACCGCAGCCAGCCGCAGCGAGCGCTCGGCGAGATCGTCGACGGCCTGCCCCGCACCATGACCGCCGGGTGGGCGCTGGTGCTCGGGCACTCGGCGACGGGCACGCGGCGCGTCGTCGCCTCCATCGCCGCCCCCGAGGACGACGGGCGCACGCTGGCCGAGCCGCCGGTCGACACCGCCCGCCGCCTCGACGGCGAGAACGAGCCCTGGATCCCCGAATCGTGGACCCTCATGGAGTCCTCGCTGGCCGCCGCCCCCATGGGCAAGGGCTGGACGCTGGTCATCGGGCGGCCCGGCGGACCCGACTTCCTGCCCTCGGAGGTCCAGCACCTGGGCCGCATCGGCGACATCGTCGGCGCGATTCTGCACTAAACCGCCACCGCGGGCCGCGCGGCCCGATAGCCTTCTCCCATGCAAAACAACCCGGTCATCGCCATCGGATTGCCCGTGGCCCTCGCGGTCATCATGGTCGGCATCGGGCTGAGCCTGACGCTCGCCGATTTCCGCGCCCAGGCCCGCACGCCGCGGGCGACGATCATCGGCACGCTGGGCCAGGTGCTGCTCGTGCCGGCCATCGGCATCGCGGTGGCCATGGCCATGGACCTGCCGCCGATCATGGCGCTCGGCCTCGTCCTCGTCGCCGCCTGCCCCGGCGGGTCGACGTCGAACCTGGTGACGTATCTGGCCCGCGGAAACGTGGCGCTGTCGATCATCCTCACCGTCGTCGCGTCGCTGGTGGTCATCGTCACCCTGCCCGGCTGGCTCGACGTCGCCGGGCGGCTGCTGCCCGGCGCCACCGATCTGGCCGTGTCCGTCCCCCTGGGCCAGACCTTCGGGCTGCTCGTCGGTGTGATCTTGATCCCCGTCGCCGCCGGCATGCTCCTGCGCGCCAAGAAGCCGGACCTGGCCGCGAAGCTGGAGCGCGGCATGTCGGCGCTCGGCGCCGTCGTGCTGCTGCTGGCCATCGCGGCCGTCGCCGTCGACCTCGGCTCCGAGATCGTGGACATGGTCATCCTCGCCGGCCCCGCGGTGCTGGTGTTCAACCTCGCCGTCATCCTCGCCGGCGGGGCCCTGGCCTGGGCCGCCCGCGTCGACCGCGCCTCGCAGCTGGCGCTGGCCGTGGAGTACGGCATCAAGAACTCCACCCTCGGCCTGGTCATCGCGCTGACCGTGGTGGGCGACGAGGAGTTCGCCGTCCCCGCGGCCGTCTACTCCATCGTCATGTACCTCACCGCCGCCGCGGTCATCGCCCTGGGGCGGCGGATGATGGCGACCACGGCGAACTGAGGGCCGTCGCAAAGCAGCCCCGCCCGGCGCGCTCGGCGCGAGACCCGCGCACCGTGCGGGTAAGGTCGGATGCCGCCTGCGTCCACCGTTTCCGACCACCCGTCGGGGGCGGCCAGGACCATCCCCCACCCCGCAATCGGAGACCCACCCCACATGTCGAATTTCACTGATCGGCTCGCCTCGCACGTGCGCGCCGAATCCGGCCGCACTCCCGAAACCTCGTCCGAGATGGAGTTCTGGTCGGGCATGTCCCGCGTCGTCGTCGATCACCTCGCCGACGATTGGGAGGCCACCACCCGCGCCTACGCCGCCACCCGCCAGCAGCACTACTTCTCCGCGGAATTCCTCATGGGCCGCGCGCTGCTGAACAACCTGCTGAACCTGGGCCTGGTCGACGAGGCGGAGCAGGCCGTCGCCGCCTACGGCAAGAACCTCACCGACGTGCTCGAGGCCGAGCACGACGCGGCGCTGGGCAACGGCGGCCTCGGCCGCCTGGCCGCCTGCTTCCTCGACTCCTGCGCCACCCAGGACCTGCCGGCCACCGGCTACGGCATCCTGTACCGCTACGGCCTGTTCAAGCAGACCTTCGAGGACGGTTTCCAGGACGAGCACCCGGACCCGTGGATGGAGGAGGGTTACCCCTTCGTCGTCCGCCGCGAGGACGAGGCCCGCATCGTGCGCTTCGACGACCTCACCGTCCGCGCGGTCCCCCACGACATGCCCATCACCGGCTACGGCACCGACAACGTGGGCACCCTGCGCCTGTGGAACTCCGAGCCGATGCGCGAATTCGACTACGACGCGTTCAACTCGCAGCGCTTCACCGACGCCATCGTCGAGCGCGAGCGCGTCCACGACCTCTGCCGCGTGCTGTACCCGAACGACTCCACGTACGAGGGCAAGGTGCTGCGCGTGCGCCAGCAGTACTTCTTCGTCTCCGCCTCGCTGCAGGCGATGATCGACTCGCACCTGGCCAACCACGATTCGCTGGACTCCTTCGCGGAGTACAACTGCATCCAGCTCAACGACACGCACCCGGTGCTGGCCATCCCCGAGCTGATGCGTTTGCTTCTCGACGAGCACGGCCTGGGCTGGGAAGAGGCGTGGGCCATCACGTCCAAGGCGTTCGCCTACACCAACCACACCGTGCTGGCGGAGGCCCTGGAGACGTGGGAGTTCTCCATCTTCGAGCGCCTGTTCCGCCGCGTGCTCGAGATCATCCAGGAGATCGACCGCCGCTTCCGCGCCGACCTCGACGAGCGCGGCATCGACCACGCCACCATCGATTACATGGCGCCGATCTCCCACGGCCTGATCCACATGGCGTGGATCGCCTGCTACACCGCGTACTCCATCAACGGCGTCGCGGCGCTGCACACGGAGATCATCAAGCGCGAGACGCTCGGCGAGTGGCACGGCATCTGGCCGGAGAAGTTCAACAACAAGACCAACGGCGTCACCCCGCGCCGCTGGCTCAACCAGTGCAACCCGCGCCTGCCGGAGCTGCTGACCCGCCTGTCCGGCTCGGATGCGTGGGTGACGGACCTGGACAAGCTCGCCGAGCTGGAGAAGTTCGCCGACGACGAGGACGTCCTGCGCGAGGTCATGGCCATCAAGCGCGGCAACAAGGAGGATTTCGCGGCGTGGATCGAGGCCCGCCAGGGCATCGAGATCTCCCCCGACGCGATCTTCGACTCGCAGATCAAGCGCCTGCACGAGTACAAGCGGCAGCTGCTCAACGCGCTGTACATCCTGGACCTGTACTACCGCATCAAGGACAACCCGGAGTGGGACGTCGTGCCGCGCGTGGCCATCTTCGGCGCGAAGGCGGCCCCGGGCTACGTCCGGGCGAAGGCGATCATCAAGTTCATCAACGCCATCGCGGAGCTGGTGAACAACGACGAGGAGATCGGCGACAAGCTCAAGGTCGTGTTCGTGGAGAACTACAACGTCTCCCCCGCCGAGCACATCATCCCGGCCACGGACATCTCCGAGCAGATCTCCACGGCCGGCAAGGAGGCCTCGGGCACGGGCAACATGAAGTTCATGATGAACGGCGCCCTGACCCTGGGCACCCTCGACGGCGCGAACGTCGAGATCGTCGAGGCCGTGGGCGACGACAACGCCTACATCTTCGGCGCCAAGGAAGAGGAGCTGCCGGAGCTGCGCAAGACCTACGACCCGCGCGCGGCCTACGAGTCGGTCCCGGGCCTCAAGCGCGCCCTGGATTCGCTCGTCGACGGCACGTTCAGCGACGGCGGCTCGGGCATCTTCCACGACCTGCACCACTCGCTGCTCAACTCCCCCGGTTACGAGCCCGCCGACGTGTACTACGTCCTGGGCGACTTCACCGACTACCGCGAGACCCGCGACCGCATGGCCGAGGATTACCGCGACGAGCTGAAGTGGGCGCGGATGTGCTTCCTGAACATCATCCGTTCGGGCCGCTTCTCCTCCGACCGCACCATCCGCGACTACGCCGACGAGGTGTGGAAGATCGAGGCCACCCCGATCAAGTAATCCGGATCAGTCCGGTTCGAGGCCGGGTCCCGCGTACGAGCGGGACCCGGCCTCGGCATTTGCGCCGGCGCCGCCCCGGCTGAACGTCAGTCCCAGACGTCGATCTTCTGGGCCAGAGCCGCCATCGACCGGGACACCCGACCCGCCACGACCTCATCGCCGAGGTCGGCGGCCATGCCCGAGATCATCCGGATGACCGGCAGGTACTTGGCCGTCATCTTCCTGGCGAACGCGGCGTCCGCGTAGAACGCCGAGCCTGCGTTGTCCCACAGGTCGGACGCCTTGACCAGAAGCGCCACGGGGTCATCCGCCAGGCTCCGCTCCAGGTGCGCGCGGTAGGCCTCGCGTTTGTCGCCGCCCTCGAGCTTCTTCAGCTCCGGTGGGTTGGTTACCGCCGCCACCGCCGCCCGCAGCCTCGGGCCGAGGTTCTCCCCCAGTGCCGCCGCCGCGTCCGAGCCGTCGCCGCCGTAGAACGAAACGACGCGGTCGGGGGCATCCTCGACGACGTCGTGAAGCAGACAACCCTGCAGCACCAGCTCGACGTCCGCGCCCGGCCAGCGGTCCGCGACCCACAGGAACGCGCGGAGCGCATTGCGCAGCGGATGGTCGATGTAGGGGTGCTCGCGGCCCAGGACGCGATCGCGGCGCATGACGCCGTGGTGCGCGTGGCAGGCCAACTGCAGGGCCTCCAACGTTGATGCGCTGCGGGACACGTGCAGGACCATGTCGATGAGCTGCCCGGTGTCCAGCGACTTGAGCTTGACCACCTCATGCCGCATCGGACCGTTCGAGGTGCGCCGTTCGGCGATGGTTCGCGTCAGGCAGTTGCGCCCCCACGCGTCGCGTCCGATGGTGATCTGTTCCGCCATCCGGCCCGGGCGCTTCGTGGCGTCCGGGACGGTGACCAGTGCGCGTTCGGTCTTGTGGACCTTCGTGTTCTGGATAGTCGCCGCCATGTACGCACGTTATCGGCGCCCCACCTGGGGCGACTATGGCGCGGGACACAATGTGTCATAATCCGCCGATCCGCCCGGACGTGACCGGGATCACCGCCGCAGATAGGCCAGATTGACCGCGGCGATGGCCGCCCACGGCAATCCGATGTAGGTGCCGGCGGCATGCCCCATCTCGCCGGGCAGCATCCACCCCGCGGCGACGGGCGCGAACATCAGCGCCAGACCGACCACCGATTGCCGCAGGATGGCGAAGACCGGCAGGGCCATGAGCACCGCGACGATCACGGCGAGCACCACGTACCCCGAGACGGTGGGCCCGATGGTGCCGCCGAGGAAGTTCACCGCCAGCAGCAGCGGCGGCAGGACGGAGATGATCGCCTCCGCCGGCAGCGCCCACTCCGGCTGGGTCGTGCGGTCGGCACGGATCCAGCCATAGGACGCACGTTCGCCGCCCCCGCTCCTGAAGACCACCGGCTACTCGGTTCCGGGGATGGCGGACGGGCCGTCGGAAAGCAATCGGTGGAAACCCGCCTCATCGAGGATCGGCACCCCCAGCTGCTCCGCCTTGTCCGCCTTCGAGCCGGCGTTGTCGCCGACGACGACCACCGAGGTCTTCTTCGACACCGAACCGGCCGCCTTGCCGCCGCGGACGAGGATGGCCTCCTTGGCGCTGTCGCGCGTGAAGTCCTCCAGCGAGCCGGTGACCACGACGGTCAGCCCCTCGAGGACCTGCTCGGGGCGGTCGGAGACCTCGTCGGCCATGCGCACCCCGGCGGCCTCCCACTTGTCCACGACCTCGCGGTGCCAATCGACGCCGAACCACGCGATGACGGAGTCGGCGATGATCCCGCCGACGCCATCGGTATCGGCGAGGGCCTCCCGAGAGGCCCCGCGGATGGCCTCCATCGACCCGAACTTCTGGGCCAGCGCGCGGGCGGCGGTCGGGCCAACGTGTCGGATGGACAGGCTGACCAGCACGCGCCACAGCTCGCGGGACTTTGCGGCCCCGATGAACTCCAGAAGCTTCTTGCCGTTGGCGTTGAGGGTGCCGCGCGCGACGCCGTCGTCGCCCACCTTCTTCTTCGCGGCGGTGGTGTAGACCTCCGTGCGCTCCAGATCGGCGGCGGTGAGCGAAAACAGGTCGCCTTCGTCCGACAGCACGCCGCGGTGGATGAGGTCGGCGGCGCCGCGCTCCCCCAGGTGCTCGATGTCGAAACCGCCGCGCGAGGCCAGGAACTCCACGCGCCGGCGCAGCTGCCCCGGGCAGTAGCGGGTGTTGGGGCAGCGCCAGTCGGCGTCGTCTTCCTTCGCCGGCGCCAGGCGCGTGCCGCATTCCGGGCACAGCGTCGGGTAGATGAACTCCCGCTCGGTGCCGTCGCGCACGTCGGCGACGGGACCGAGCACCTCGGGGATGACGTCGCCGGCCTTGCGGATGGTCACCCGATCGCCGATGAGCACCCCCTTGCGCGTCACCTCGGTCGGATTGTGCAGGGTGGCCATCTCGACGGTCGACCCGGCGACGGTGACCGGGCGCATCACCGCATACGGCGTCGCGCGGCCCGTGCGCCCGATGGACACGCGGATGTCCAGCAGGTCGGTGGTGACCTCCTCCGGCGGATACTTGAACGCGATCGCCCACCGCGGCGCCCTCGACGTCGCGCCCAGCGCGCGCTGTTCGGCGAGGTCGTCGACCTTGACCACCAGGCCGTCCATCTCGTGCTCCGCGTCGTGGCGGTGCTCGCCCCAGTACAGCATGTGCTTGACGACGTCCTCCGCCGCCTCCACCTTCTTCGTGTACGGCGAGACGTGGAGGCCCCAGGCCGCCAGCGCCAGGTAGGCGTCGTGCTGCGTGTCGGGCCGCCAGCCCTCGACGTGGCCGATGCCGTGGCAGATCATGGCCAGCGGGCGCTTGGCGGTTTCGGCGGGATCCTTCTGCCGCAGCGAACCGGCCGCCGCGTTGCGGGGGTTGGCGAAGGTGCGCTGGCCCGCCTCGGCGCGGCCGGCGTTGAGGGCGTCGAACTCGTCCACCGGAATGTAGACCTCGCCGCGGACCTCGAGGACGTCGGGCACCGGGTACTCGCCGGTGCCCGTCAGCTCGTGCGGGATGTCCGCGATGGTGCGGGCGTTGGCGGTGACGTTCTCGCCCGCCCTGCCGTCGCCGCGGGTCGCGGCGCGGACCAGGCGGCCCTTCTCGTAGACCAGGTCGATGGACAGGCCGTCGATCTTCAGCTCCGTCAGGTACGCCGCCGCGGGAGTGCGGGCCAGCCACTCGCGCAGCTCCGCCTCGTCGAAGACGTTGTCCAGGCTGTACAGCCGCTGCAGATGCTCGACCGGCTCGAAGGTGACGCCATCGGCGGGCGCCTCCACCCGGGCGCCGACCTGCTGCGTCGGGCTGTCCGGCACGGCCAGCTCCGGATGCGCGGCCTCCAGCTCCTGGAGCCTGCGGAACAGTTCATCGTACTCCGCATCCGAGATGACCGGCTGGCCCGTGTAGTACTTCGACGAATGATCGCGGATCTCGTCGGCCAGTTCTTCCCACGCCCGCCGGACGTCGGGCGCCGGCCCGTCGGAAAGCGAATCCACGGTGCTGTCCGGGATGGAGTCGGTGAGGTCTTCGCTGCGATCGGTCACGCGGACGATTCTAGGCGGTGGGCCGGATCACCCGCTCCCACCCGAACCCGCCGCGATCCGGGGCGCCGTTTAGAGTGGCCACATGACCACATTCGACGCGGGCAGGATGTTCGCCTTCGACCTGGAGACGACGGGAACTAACCCGCATGAATGCCGGATCGTGACATCCGCGCTGGTCCGCATCGACGGGGGGCCGCCGCAGGCCACGGAGCTGCTCGCCGACCCGGGGGTGGAGATCCCCGCCGCGGCCGCCGCGGTCCACGGCATCACCACCGAGCACGCGCGGCAGCACGGCCGCCCCCACGACGAGGTGCTCGCCGAGACCATCGCCGAGATCCGCCGGGCGTGGAGCGACGGGCTGACGCTCGTGGCCTACAACGCCGCCTACGACCTCACCGTGCTGCGCAGCCAAGATCCGGGCTTCACCGTCGACGGGCTCGTCTTCGACCCCCTGGTCATCGACCGCGCCCGCGACCAGTTCCGCAAGGGCAAGAAGACCCTGGGCAACGTCTGCGAGCACTACCAGGTGCGCCTGGACAACGCACACGAGGCGACCGCCGATGCGCTGGCCGCCGCCCGCCTGGCGTGGGTGATGGCGAAGAAGGTGTGGCCGGACCTGGCCACCATGGACGGCGACGAGCTCATGGAATACCAGGCCGTCTCCCACTTCGAGCAGCAGCGCTCTCTGCGCGAGTGGCTGGTCAAGCAGGGCCGCGACGTGTCGGACTTCCGCATGAGCGCCTGGCCCATCGACGCGCCGAGGGGCTGAACCAGTGCTCGTCATCTGGGACATCGATCTCACGCTCATAGACAACGCGGGCTTCGGGCACGCCGAAGCCGACCGGCTCCTCGCCGCCCGGGGCATCGAGCGCCCCGCGGACCTGAGCTTCGCCGGGCGCACCGACGCCGACATCTGGGGGTCCGTCCTCGGTGCGCAGCCGGGCGACGCCGAGCTCGGTGATTTCCTCACCGACCTCGCCGACGCCTGCGCGGTGGCCGAATGGAAGGGCTTTCCCCTGCCCGGCGTGCGCGATGTCGTGTCGTCGCTGGCGCGGGCCGGCCATTCCCAGACGGTGGTGTCCGGGAACATGGCCGAAACCGGGTGGCTGAAATTGCGTCATGCTCATTTGTCCGAATTCATGGCCCCGCGATTCTCGGCGTTCGGCGATTACGCCATCGACCGCTCCGATCTGATGAACGTCGCGCTCATGGAATGGGGCGGGCGCGGGCCCGTCGTCGCCGTCGGCGACACCCCGGCGGATGCGGCGGCGGCCCTGGAAAACGGGATCGGATTCGTCGGCGTCACCACCGGCCGCCATTCGGCCTCGGACCTCACCGCCGCACTCGTCAACGTCAACCGGTTGTCGACGCCGTACTTCACCGACGATGATCTCCCCGACGGATCCGCGATCATCGGTGATCTGCGGGATACGCCGGCCGTCGTCAAGCTTTTGGAGACCACGGCGCGCTGAGCCGGGCACCCACCGGGGGTGATTCCCCCCCGTCAATTCCGGACATTCGATTGGCGTCCGGGCTTTTCCGAATCGGCCCGAAAATCGGGCATCGACGCCCGGCCATCTGCACAATGCGTCCTTGGCGCACGAATGTACGGCGCTCACTGCGATAATCCGGTGCTGCCGAAGATTGTCGCGGCCACCCGTCGAATGACAATTCTGCATTTCGCTTTCGCAATTGATAAATTGAACTGGTCCGAAACCACCGGCGATACGGCGCGGAAGCGACCCTTCCACGGCCCGCACCGCCACCCGGAAGGAACCCAGCAACGATGCCGAGGCGCACCAAGCACACCGCCCAGCGGGACCGCGCCGCGATGACCGAGAAGATTCTCGACGCGGCCGAAGCCCTGCTGCGGCGCGACACCGAGGGCACGGGCATCCCGCCCCTGACCCTCGGCGACGTGGCGAAGGAGGTCGGGCTCGCCCGATCCAGCCTGTACCGCTACTTCGCCGGCGTCGAGGAGCTCATCGAGGCCGTGTCCATGCGCGGATTCGACGAGTGGGTCACCGCCACCCGCGAGCACGTGGAGTCCGTCAAAGGCGCCTCCGGCCCCCGCGCCGCGATCCTCGCCTTCACCGAGGACAACCTGCGCCGCGCCCCCGAGGGCGAGCTGCGGTGGCGCAATCAGCTGCTGCGCGTCCACCTCGACGAGCTGACGTACAAGCGGGTCATGGAGCGCCACGAGACCGCCACCGACATCCTCACCGATTGCGTCGCCGACCTGCCCGGGCTCGACGGCGACGTCGCGCGGGAGCAGCTTCGCGACGGCCTGCGCATGCTCATCAGCGGCGGCGTCCTCGCGGCGTCCGACCACCCTGAGTCGGTCGAGGCCCACATCCGCCTGTTCACCGCGTCGGCCGACGCGATGATGGACGAGGCGACCGGCGGGCGGAAGGCCTAGCTACAAGTCGCCGGCGGCCCGCGAGATCAACTCCGCGGTGCGCCGCCCGCCCGCGTAGGCGGGGGCGATCCACGACGCGGGGGCGCCGGCGAAGCCACGGTCGACGGTGACGCCGACGTGGCCGACCAGGTCGGCGCGGGGGAACGACAATTCGTCCCACAGCCGGGCGACGCGCTCGGCGATGGCGCGGGCGTCGGGCTCGAGGTGGGCGCCGGTGTGTTCGTCGCTCCCGCCGGGAGTCGCGGGCACGGCGCCGAGCAGCAGGTCCAGGCCCGATTGGCGCAGCCGCCCGACTTCGTCGAGCATGGCCGACCCGCTGATCGCGCCAATGGGCAGCGCGATGCCGGCGGCCCCGGATTCCAGCAGCGCCTTTTCCAGCGACGGCGGCCGCGGCCCCGGGTGCGCCGCCGCCAGCCCGGGCAGCGCGATGGTGATCGGCGGCAGCCCCGCGGCGCCGCCTGTCAGCGTGCGCCACTGCTCCGCGAGCTCGCGGTAGCCGACGGCCGGCAGCGTGGTGCCCTCGATGGCGCCCTCCACGAGCCCCGCTGCGATGGCCGGTGCGGCGGGTTCGTGCATGACGACGTCGACCTCCGCGCCGAAGCGCCCCCGCACGTCGGCGACGTGGGCGGCAAGGCCCTCGGCCAGCGAGGCGGCGAGGTAGGCCACCGCTCCCCGATCGACGAGCATGCGGTGGCCGCCGGGCAGCTCGATCGCCGCGGCCAGCGTCCACGGCCCGACGACGGGCACGGTGACGGTCTCGGGGGCCGTGCCCCAGAACTCCTCGCATACGTCGAGGTCGCGCTCGAG
This sequence comes from Corynebacterium sp. NPDC060344, assembly GCF_042725215.1. Taxonomy (NCBI): domain Bacteria; kingdom Bacillati; phylum Actinomycetota; class Actinomycetes; order Mycobacteriales; family Corynebacteriaceae; genus Corynebacterium; species Corynebacterium sp. NPDC060344. The sequence goes on from NZ_JBHXCS010000001.1 coordinate 397,268, forward strand.
ATGATCGGCGGCCACCGTCACCGCCCGGCCTCCGCGTTCGGCGATGCGCCACGACCGAGGTCCCGCGTCGAGGCCCAGGTCGGCGCAGATCGCCCCCGTGCGGCCGACGGCATCGGCGCCGAGGCCCCGGTCGGCGAGCACGGGCAGATGCGGGTGCGCGCCGCATTCGCCGGCGAGGATCTCCGCCACCGCGCGGACGTCGGTGCCGGGCAGCGGGCCGAGGCCGCGGAAGGCGGTCATCGGGCGCCGCCCGTGGACACGATCGTGCCGGAGCCGAGGACGACGTCGCCGGCCCGATCCGGCCGGTAGAGCACGGCCGCCTGGCCGGGGGCGACGCCGCGCAGGGGCTCGCCGAGGGTGCACGTGAATGCTCCTCCCGTCCCCCCGTCGTCGACCGCGCCGGTCCATTCCACGCGGCACGGCACCGGGCGGCCGTGGGCGCGCACCTGCACCTCGGCGTCGAAATCGGCCGGGGGCACATCGGCGCCGAGCCACACGGCGCGGTCCACCGACAGCACGCCGACGTCGAGATCCTCGCGCCGGCCCACCGTCACCGTGCCGGTGCCGACGTCCATGCCGGTGACGTAGCGCGGCTTGCCGTCCTGCGCGGGGCCGGGCAGGCCCAGGCCCTTGCGCTGGCCGATGGTGAAGGCATCGACGCCGTCGTGGTCGGCGAGCTTCTCCCCCGTCGCGCCATCGACGACCGCGCCCGGCCGGCGCGGGATGTGGCGGCCCAGGAACGCCTGGGTGTCGCCGTCGGGGATGAAGCAGATGTCGGTGGAGTCCGGCTTGTTGGCGATGGTGATCCCCCGCGCCGCCGCCTCCGCCCGGATCTGCGGCTTTTCCGTGTCGCCGATGGGGAACAGCGACCGCGACAGCTGGTTCCGGTCGAGCACGCCGAGCACGTAGGACTGGTCCTTGGCCTGGTCGCCGGCGCGGCGCAGGCGGCCCTCGCCGTCGACCAGCGCGTAATGGCCGGTGGCCACGGCGTCGAAGCCCAGCGCCAGCCCGCGGTCGAGCAGCGCCTGGAACTTGATGCGCTCGTTGCACCGCAGGCAGGGGTTGGGCGTTTCGCCCCGGGCGTAGGAGTCGATGAAGTCGTCGACGACCTCGGCCCGGAAGCGTTCCGAAAAGTCCCACACGTAGAACGGGATGCCCAGCAGGTCGGCGACACGGCGGGCGTCGCCGGAATCCTCCAGCGAGCAGCAGCCGCGGGCGCCGGCGCGCAGGGTCACGGGATCCTTGGCCAGCGCCAGGTGCACGCCGACGACGTCATGGCCGGCGTCGACCAGCCGCGCCGCCGCCACGGCCGAGTCGACCCCGCCGCTCATCGCCGCCAACACCCGCATCGCGTGTCCTCCCGTGCCTCGCCTCATCGTCTTTCCGCGCCCGATCAGGCCATTCCCGCCGCGCGCGCCCGTGCGACGGTATCACCCAGCACGGAAATCACCGCGTCGACGTCGGCGTCCGCCGAATCCCAGCCGAGGGTCAGCCGCAGCGCCCCGCGCGACACGGCCAGGTCGACGCCCATGGCCTCGAGCACGTGGCTGGCCCGGTTGACGCCGGCCGCGCACGCCGAGCCGGTCGCCGCGGAGATCCCCGCCGCGTCGAGCAGCATGATCAGGCTGTCGCCCTCCGCGCCGGTGACGCTGAGGTGCAGGTGGCCGGGCAGCGCGGGCTCGGTCGTGTGCACCACGACGCCGTCGAGGTCCCGCACGGCTGCCAGCAGACGGTCCCTGAGCTTTGCGACGGCCCGCCGTTCCTCCCCCATCGCCCCCGTCGCCGCGCGCAGCGCCGCCGCCATCCCGGCCGCGGCGGCGACGTCCGGGGTTCCGGAGCGCAGCCCCCGCTCCTGGCCGCCGCCGGCGTTGAGCGGGGTCAGCGACGCCGCGCGCCGCACCAGCAGCGCGCCGATGCCGCGGGGGCCGCCGAACTTGTGGGCGGAGACGGCCATCGCCGTCGCACCGCAGGAGTGGAAGTCCACGGGCACGTGCCCGGCCGCCTGGACGGCGTCGACATGGACGGGGGCGCCATGCTCGCCGGCCGCGGCGATGAACTCGCCGATCGGCTGGATCGCGCCGGTCTCGTTGTTGGCCCACTGGCAGGTCCACAGGTGATGGGGGCCGTCGCCACGCCCCTCCAGCCGGTCCACCGCAACCCGGCCCGCCGCGTCCACCGGGGCCTCGATGACGTGCGCGCCGTGGTGCTCGGCGAGGTGGGCGACGGCCTTGCGCACCGCATCGTGCTCCACCGGCGTGGTCACCACCGTGCCCGGGCCACCGGCCTTCTGCGCCGCCGCGAGGTAGAGGCCGCGGACGCCGAGGTTGTCGGCCTCGGTGCCGCCGGAGGTGAAGATGACCTCCACCGGCTCCGCGCCGAGATCGGCCGCGATGGACTCGCGGGCCTCCTCCAGGATCTTGCGCGCCGCGCGGCCCTCCGCGTACTGCGAATTCGGGTTGCCGGCGCCCAGCGCATCGACCATCGCCGCCCTGGCCTCCGGGCGCAGCGGAGACGTGGCGGCATGGTCGAGGTGGTGGCGGGGCATGGTCGCGGACATCCCGGACAGAGTAGCGCGTCGCGCGGATGGCGCGGGCACGCCCGGAACGCGAAAGGGCGCCGCCCGCATGATGCGGACGGCGCCCCGTCGGGGAGTGCGGGATGACCCGCGAGAGCTCTGGAGACTCTGGAGGCTTTACGCCTTCTTGATCTCCTCGGTGGCCTGCGGGGCGACCTTGAACAGGTCGCCGACGATGCCGAAGTCGGCGATCTCGAAGATCGGGGCCTCTTCGTCCTTGTTGACGGCCACGACCGTCTTCGAGGTCTGCATGCCGGCCTTGTGCTGGATGGCGCCGGAAATGCCCAGGGCGACGTACAGGTCCGGGGAGACAGTCTTGCCGGTCTGGCCGACCTGGAACTGGCCCGGGTAGTAGTCGGCGTCGACGGCGGCGCGGGAGGCGCCGACGGCGGCACCGAGCGCGTCGGCCATCGGCTCGACGACGTCGCTGAAGCCCTCGGCGGAGGCGACGCCGCGGCCGCCGGAGACGACGATCTTGGCCTCGGTCAGCTCGGGGCGGTCGCCGCCCTCGGCCGGCGCGAAGGACACGATCTCCACGGAGGTCTCGTCGGCGGCCGGGTACTCCACCGCGGTGACCGACGGCGAGGCGGCGGCCTCGACCGGGTCGACGGAACCCGGGCGCAGCGAGTACGCCGGGGAGGCGCCGTAGCCGGCGCCCTCGACGATGAACTCGCCGCCGAAGATTGAGTAGACTGCGGAGCGGTCCTCCTTGATCTCGATGACGTCGGACAGGACGCCGGAGCCGGTCAGTGCGGCGACGCGGCCGGCGATTTCCTTGCCGGCGGCGGAGGCGGCGACGAGCACCGGGACCTGGCGCTCGGCGGCCAGGCCGACGAGGACGCCGACCTCGGGGGTGATCAGGTGCTTGCCGGCCTCATCGGACTCGGCGGCGAGGATCTCGCCGGCGCCGTACTTGCCCAGGGTGTCGGCGAAGCTCTCGGCGGTGCCGGGCTTGCCGACGACCACGGCCGCGGGGGTGCCGAAGGCACGGGCGGCGGTGAGCAGTTCGGCGGTGGAGTTCTTCAGCTCGCCATCGGTGTGGTCGACGAGAACGAGGACGTCGGTCATGGTGATTCTTCTCCTGCTGTTCGTTCGTGCGGTGTTCGCGATGGACGCTTTAGATGAACTTCTGGGCCTTGAGGTACTCGGCCAGCTTCACGCCGGCGTCGCCCTCGTCGTTGATGCGCTCGCCCGCGGACTTCGGCGGCTTCGGCGTCGCGGAGGTCACGGAGGTGGCGGCGTTCTCCAGGCCCACCTGCTCGGCCTCGGCGGCGACGTCGGCGAGGGTCAGCTCGCGGACCGGCTTCTTCTTCGCGGCCATGATGCCCTTGAAGGAGGCGAAGCGGGGCTCGTTGGCCTTCTCCGTCACCGACACGATGGCCGGGAGGTTCGCCTTGAGCTGGTGGACGCCGTCCTCGGTCTCGCGCTCGCCGGTGACGGTGGTGCCGTCGATGGCGACGGAGCGCATGTGGGTCAGCACCGGCAGGCCGCGGTACACGCCGAGCACGGCGGGGACGGTGCCCGTGCCGCCGTCGGTGGAGGCGTTGCCGGTGATGATGACGTCGACGTCGCCGATGGCGTCGATGACGGTGGACAGGGCCCACGCGGTCTGGACGGCGTCGGAGCCGGCCAGGGCGTCGTCGGTGAGGATGACGGCGTCGTCGGCGCCCATGGACAGCGCCTTGCGCAGCGCCTCGACGGCGCGCTCGGGGCCGATGGTGGCGACGGTGACGTTGCCGCCGTGCTCTTCCTTCAGCTTCAGCGCGGCCTCGACGGCGTTCTCGTTGATCTCGTCGAGCACGGCGTCGGCGCTCTCGCGGTCGAGCGTGAAGTCGTCGTCGGCGAGCTTGCGCTCGGACCAGGTATCCGGGACCTGCTTGACCAGAACCACGATGTTCGGCATGTGTCTGTCGTCCTTACTGGTTGAGTGACTGTGTACGTGTCGTGAATTTGTCCGGCGCGCCGGTCCGGCGGTCTCGCCCGCACCGAAAAACGGTGTTCGCGTGACCTGGCCCGACTGCCGCGCCCTCTGTGTCGAAGGTAACAGAGTCAACACCGGACTGTAGGTGATCCACGTAACAATGTCGATATTTTTTCGGTTCTAGTTTAGTTAGCCAGCATTAACGCAGCGTGGCAAAGGCGCACGTCGGGTGCCCCCGTGACTTATGCCCCGGGTCCCCACTGCCTCTGACGACATACAAATGCCGTCCCGGCCGACCCGATCCGCGTCACGACGACGCCCATCGCCGTGCCTTTAACTGAGCCTTTTGCAGAGCCCTTCGAGGCACCCTTCTTGTTCGCCGCCAACTTCCACTGCTTGCGCAGCACGTCGGGGTTGGCGTCGACGCCGCGCACGAGGATCTCCGCCGACGTGCACCCGTGCGCCGCCAGCGCCTGCCGCACCTTCTTCAGCGGCACCTGCTCGACCACCTCGAATCCCGAGGCCCCCGGCGGGATCGCGTCCCCGGTCAGGTGGGCGATGCGCTCGTCGAGCTGCCGCAGCCCGTGCGCGGCGGCGTAGTGCCGCACCAGCCCCGCGCGCACCACGGCGCCGTCCGGGTCGATGATGAATCGGCCGGGCTCCCCGGTCCCGCAGTCGTCGGGCAGGGTGTCGTCGTAAAGCTCCATCGTGACCGACCCGCCCCGGGTCCGCACCACGTGCGCGCTTCGCGTGACGACGCCGCCCGCGCCCGCCACCGGCCCGCCCGCCAGTCCCGGCGTGTACAGGCAGACCTCCTTGACGCCGCCATCGACCGAGGTGACGGCGGCTTCGCCCTCCCACTCGGAGTAGTCGATGCCCGGGGCGCACTTGATGGCCATCTCGTGGCGCACCCGGGACCCGGGCCCGCGCCAGGCGTCGACCAGATCCGGCAGCGGCGGCAGCAGGTCTTCGGGGCGCGGGATGCGGCGGCCGCCGGCCCGGCGCGCGGGATCGGCGACGATGATCATCCCCTCGCTCACCGGGGCCAGCGCATCGGCGACGGCGACGTGGGCGTCCGGCGCATTGTGGCGGGCCATGAGCGCGCGGGCGGGATCGATGTCGGTGCCGATGACCGGGAAAGGGTCGGGTGCGCGCGCGGACGCCAGCGCCGCGATCTCCGCACCGATGGAGCAGGTGACGTCGTGGACGCCCGGCGCGACGCCGGCGGCCACGGCGGCGGCGAGCCGATCCGCGCGGCGCGCCGCGATGGCGGCGTGGGTGGCCTGCTGGGCGGAGTCGGAATCGAGCAGCCACCACGACGGCACCTTGCCCGCCGTCGACCGGCGGGCGCGCTCGAGCTCCACCACCGCGCGCGCCATGTCCCCGGCCACGCCGCGGGCGCCCAGCGCACTCTTGAGGTGGGCCAGATCGGAGAGGAGGGAGGCGTCGGAAAGCTCCAGGCCCGAGGCCGCGGCGGCGAGCCCCGGATCGGCCAGCAGCGCGCGGACCTCCGCGACGGACAGGCTCACGGGCGACCCCGCGCGGCGTCCTCGCGGAGGTGGCCCAGGTGCGTGGCCACCGCGAAGAACTCGTCCATGAACGGGTCCCCGAAGAAATCGCTGGTCGTGCGGGCCGGCGGCTCCTTGCCCTCGTCGGCGGCGGCGAGGACCTCGGACACCGTCGCGTACCCCAGCAACCGCTTGATCTGCGCCCACGTCGGCGGCATGAGGCCCACCTTGCGGTCGCGCCAGCCCTCCATCAGGGCCGTCGGGCGGAACCACCCGGTCGACGACGCCTCGGAGGTGTCGCCGTCAGCGGTCTGGCCCGGAGGGTGCGCGGCCAGGAAGAAGTAGGTGTCGTAGCGCGTGGGGAAATTCTCCGGCGTCACCCAATTGCTCCACGGGCGCAGCAGATCGGAGCGCAGCCACAGGCCGTTGTCCGCCAGGAAATCGGAGAACGCCAGCTCATGGGATTCCATGGCCTTGCGCTGCGCGTGGAAGCGCCCCGAATCGGCGATGGTCCCGCCCGACGCATCGGTCGCCAGCAGCGTGCCGGTCTCCTCGAAGGTCTCGCGGACGGCCGCGCACACCAGCGCGCGGGCCGTGGCGGGGGCGACGTCGAAGGCGTCGGCCCACCACTGCGGCGGATGCCCCGACCAGTTCAACCGCGGGCTGTCGTGCCCGTCGCCGTCGAGGTCGCCGGGGAAATCGCGCGCGTCGACTCCGCCACCCGGGAACACCGTCATGTTCGCCGCGAACCGCATCGTGCTCACGCGCTCCTGCACGTACAGCTCGATGCCGTGCAGCGAATCGCGCACCAGCAGCACCGTCGACGCCAGGCGCGGCGTCGGCGGCGTCTGTGGCGTCGGCGGCTGCGCCTTCTCCTCTGCGACCATGTCCTCCTACTCCCCCTTCCGGTGCGCCCCGGCCCGGCGGGCCCGGCGGGCGAAGAAACGGCCGTCGATGCTGTCCACGGCGATCGCCTGATGGAACGCCTTGGACAGATTCTCGCTGGTCAGCACATCCTCGATGAGGCCCTGGGCGACGACCCCGCCGTCGTCGAGAAGCATCGCGTGCGTGAAACCGAACGGGATCTCCTCGACGTGGTGGGTGATCATGACGATGGCCGGCGCATCCGGGTCGAGCGCGAGCTGGCCGAGGTAGCCCACCAGATCCTCGCGGCCGCCGAGGTCGAGGCCGGCGCCGGGCTCGTCGAGAAGCAGCAGCTCCGGATTGACCATGAGGGCGCGCGAAATGAGCACGCGCTTGCGCTCGCCCTCCGACAGCGTCCCCCACGTTCGGTCGGCGAGGTGCTCGGCGCCCATCTTCTCCAGGATCTCCGACGCCTGGTCGAAATCCATCTCCTCGTAGGACTCGCGCCACCGGCCCAGCACCGAATACGACGCGGAAATGACAAGGTCCGCGACCTTCTCGTCGACCGGGATGCGGTGCGCCAGCGCCGAGGACGTCAGGCCGATCATTGTCCGCAGATCGCGCATGTCCGTGCGGCCCAACCGCTCGCCCATCACCCGGGCCACGCCCGACGACGGGTACTCCTCCGCGGCGGCGATGCGCATCAGCGACGTCTTGCCCGCGCCGTTCGGCCCGAGCACCACCCAGCGCTCGTCGAGCTCCACCTGCCAATCCAGGGGGCCGATCAGCGTCCGGCCGCCGCGCTTGAGCGAGACCCCGCGAAAGTCGACCAGCAGGTCCTCGTCGAAGTCGTCGTCGTTGAAGTCAGAGTCAAAGTCAGCCACGCGTCCATCGTGCCCCACTTCCCCGCCCCGCGCCCCGTCTTGCTCCCCCGCGTGGCGTGGTGGGACGGCGAGGACCGACTAACGGCGTACGCTCGCAGGCCGCGGCGCCGCCCGGCGTCCACCGTTCCCCGATCGGGGCCGACCGGGGCTTTCCTCCCGTGTGGGATGGCCGGACCTCCACTACCCTTGTGGGGTGACCCCGCCGACCGGCGGCTTTTGCCGGCGGCGGGCGATGGTGAACGACAAGCAGTGAACGACAAGCAATAGCGCCGCCCCCGGCGCGGAGGAGACTCGAAGGTGACCGGACGACTCGGAATCGACGATGTACGACCCCAGGTGGACGGCGGTGCCACCCCGTCCAAGGCCGTGGCCGGCGAAGTCGTCCCCGTCTTCGCCGTCGTCTGGCGCGAGGGCCACGACGCCCTCAACGCGACCCTCAACGTCAAGGGGCCGAAGGAATCGTCCTTCGCCGCCCGCACCCAGCGCATCCCCATGCGCGTCAGCGACCATGACGCCAACCAGGTCAACGCGACCTTCGTGCCGGACGCCCCGGGCCTGTGGACGTTCCGCGTCGACGCCTGGTCCGACCCGATGGCCACGTGGCGCAATGCCGTGACCAAGAAGATCGAGGCCGGCCAGTCCGAAGCGGAGCTGACCAACGACCTGGAGATCGGCGCGCGCCTGTTCGACCGCGCCGCCGCCGGCGCCGCCACCGTCTACCGGTCGCACCTGCGCGGCGTGGCGCAGTCCCTGCGCTCCGACGCCGAGCTGCGCGCCCGCGTCTCCCCCGCCCTGTCGGACGAGACCCGCGGCATCCTCGAGCTGCACCCGCTGCGCGAGCTGCTGACCCGCGGCAAGACCCGCAAGGTCCTCGTCGAGCGCCGCGAGGCCCTCTTCGGCTCCTGGTACGAGTTCTTCCCGCGCTCCAACGGCGGCTTCGACGAGGACGGCAACCTGCGCCACGGCACGTTCCGCTCGTCCATCCCGCAGCTCGACCGCGCCGCCCGCATGGGCTTCGACGTCGTCTACCTGCCCCCGATCCACCCGATCGGCGAGATCAACCGCAAGGGCCGCAACAACACCCTGACCCCGGACGCCGACGACGTCGGATCGCCGTGGGCCATCGGTTCGGCCAACGGCGGCCACGACGCCTTCGAGCCGAAGCTCGGCGGCGACGACGAGTTCGCCGAGTTCGTCTCCGCGGCCAAGGAGCGCGGCCTGGAGGTCGCCCTCGACCTGGCCCTGCAGTGCGCGCCCGACCACCCGTGGGCCAAGGCCCACCCGGACTGGTTCACCGTCCTGCCCGACGGCACCATCGCCTACGCCGAGAATCCGCCGAAGAAGTACCAGGACATCTACCCCCTGAACTTCGACAACGACCCGAAGGGCCTCTACGAGGAGGTCCTGCGCGTGGTCCGCTTCTGGGTCAAGCGCGGCGTCAAGGTCTTCCGCGTGGACAACCCGCACACCAAGCCCGGCAACTTCTGGGAGTGGCTGATCGAGACCGTCCACCAGACCAACCCCGAGGTCATCTTCCTGGCCGAGGCCTTCACCGCCCCGGCCCGCCTGTACGGCCTGGCCAAGGCCGGCTTCACGCAGTCCTACATCTACTTCCCGTGGAAGACCACGAAGAAGGAGCTGACGGAGTTCGGCGAGGAGATCGTCAAGCACACCGACATCGCCCGCCCGTCGCTATGGGTCAACACCCCGGACATCCTCCACGACTTCCTGGTCAAGGGCGGTCGCGGCGCCTTCGCCATCCGCGCGGCGCTGGCGTCGACCCTGTCGCCGCTGTGGGGCATGTACTCCGGCTTCGAGCTCTACGAGAACGTGCCGGTCAAGGAGGGCTCGGAGGAGTACCTGGACAGCGAGAAGTACCAGCTGCGCCACCGCGACTACGACGCCGCGCTGGAGTCGGGCGACTCCCTGGAGCCGTTCATCACGCTGCTCAACACCCTGCGCCGCGAGCACCCGGCCCTGCAGCAGCTGCGCACGCTGCGCTTCCACGACGTCGCCAACGACAACCTGCTGGCGTACTCGAAGATCGATCCGCTCACCGGCGACGCCGTGCTCGTGGTGGTCAACCTCGATCCGTGGAACGCCCAGGAGGGCATGCTCGACATCGACATGAACTCCATCGGCCGCCGCAGCACCGACCGCATGGACGTCGAGGACCTGATCACCGGCCAGCGCTTCAACTGGGGCAAGGAGAACTTCGTCCGCCTCGAGCCGTGGTCCAACGTCGCGCACATCATCCAGCTGCCGGACGTGCCGGAGGGCACGCGCCGGAAGCTGGCGTGGCGCGATGTGCCCGACTACGAGGGATAAGACGGACCCGCCCCACCCGGGGTGAATCCGTCAACGGGACCCGCCCCGCGCGCATACGCTGGAGGCGGGCTTCCGCGCCCCGAGCATGATCGACCCGACAAACTGACGCACAACCCGGTTTTCACCTGGAAGGACCGCCATGAGCGCCCCCACCGATCCGCGCCTGACCATTCCGGCCGGAGACATGGATCGTCTCCGCAGCTGCACGCACCATGATCCCCACGCGTTTTACGGTGCGCATCTGATCGACGGCGACACCGTCGTCCGCACCCGCATCTTCGGTGCGTCGGCGGTGACGGTGGTCACGGCCCGCGGCGAGTTCGAGGCGGAGCCGGTGGGCGACGACGTCTACGCGGCGCTGGTCCCGGGCGAGTCGAACTTCGATTATCGCCTGCGCGTGACCTGGGCCGATGGTTCGACCGAGGATCGCGCCGACGGCTACCACTTCCTGCCGACGGTCCGCGAGGGCGACTTGCATCTGATCGGCGAGGGCCGCCACGAGCGCCTGTGGGAGGCGCTGGGAGCGCACGTGCGCACGTACGAGACGGAGCTTGGCGACGTCTCCGGCGTGTCATTTTCCGTCTGGGCGCCCAATGCCCGCGGCGTCGCCGTGATCGGCGATTTCTGCATGTGGAACGGCGCCCAGTTCCCGATGCGCTCGATGGGCGGCACGGGCGTGTGGGAGGTCTTCATCCCGGGCGTGGGCCCCGGCGACGTGTACAAGTTCGCCATCACCACCCCGGAGGGCCACCGCCGCGACAAGGCGGACCCGATGGCCTACGCCACCGAGGTGCCGCCGGCGACCGGTTCGATCGTCGCCGAGTCCGAGTACCAGTGGCGCGATGACACGTGGATGGCCAAGCGCGTGACCACCGACTGGCAGGCCGAGCCGATGTCCATCTACGAGGTCCACCTGGGCTCCTGGAAGCAGGGCCTGTCCTACGAGGTCATGGCCGAGCAGCTGGTGCGCTACGTCAAGGACATGGGCTACACGCACGTGGAGTTCATGCCGGTCGCCGAGCACCCGTTCTCGGGTTCCTGGGGTTACCAGGTCACCTCGTACTACGCGCCGACCAGCCGCTTCGGTTCGCCGGATCAGCTGCGCGCGCTCGTCGACGCCTTCCACGCCGCCGGCATCGGCGTGATCGTGGACTGGGTCCCGGGCCACTTCCCCAAGGACGACTGGGCGCTGGCGCGTTTCGACGGCACGGCCTGCTACGAGCACCCGGACTGGCGCCGCGGCGAGCAGAAGGACTGGGGCACCTACGTCTTCGACTTCGGCCGCAACGAGGTCCGCAACTTCCTCTACGCCAACGCCCTGTACTGGGCCGAGGAGTTCCACATCGACGGCCTGCGCGTCGACGCCGTCGCGTCGATGCTCTACCTCGACTACTCCCGCGAGGAGGGCGAGTGGCTGCCGAACCAGTACGGCGGCCGCGAGAACCTGGACGCCGTGCAGTTCCTGCAGGAGTTCAACGCCACGGTGCACAAGCACCACCCGGGCTTCCTCACCATCGCCGAGGAGTCCACGTCGTGGCCGGGCGTCACCGCCCCGACGGAGGACGGCGGCCTGGGCTTCAACATGAAGTGGAACATGGGCTGGATGAACGACACCCTGGAGTACTTCTCCAAGGATCCGATCCACCGCTCCTACCACCATCACGAGGTCACCTTCGCGATGGTCTACGCCTACTCCGAGAAGTTCATCCTGCCGTTCAGCCACGACGAGGTCGTGCACGGCAAGGGTTCGCTGTGGGAGCGCATGCCGGGCGACGACTGGAACAAGGCCGCGGGCCTGCGCACGCTGCTGTCGTTCATGTGGGGCCACCCGGGCAAGCAGCTGCTGTTCCAGGGCCAGGAGCTGGGCCAGAACCGCGAGTGGAACCACGACGAGTCGATCGCGTGGGACAACCTCGACGGGTGGGGCGGCGAGTTCCACCGCGGCATCCAGCTGCTGGTCAAGGACCTCAACGCCGTCTACGGCGACACCAGCGCCCTGTGGTCGCGCGATGATCGCCCGGAGGGCTTCTCCTGGATCAACGCCGACGACACGAACAACAGCGTGCTGTCCTTCGTCCGCTACGGCGAGGACGGTTCCGCGCTGGCGTGCGTGTTCAACCTGTCGGGTGCCACGCAGGAGCGCTACCGCATCGGCGTGCCGCGCGCGGGCCAGTGGCGCGAGGTGCTCAATTCCAACGACGAGCGCTACGCCGGGTCGGGTTACGGCCTCAACGGCACGCTGACCGCCGAGCAGCACGGGTGGAACGGCCAGGATCAGTCCATCGAGCTGACCCTGCCGGCGAACACCGCCATCTGGTTCCGCCACGAGGGCTGATCCGGGGCAGATGACCGGGCAGGACGGGCGCCGCACCATGGAGCGGCGCATCACCGCGATGATGGCCGTGATGGCCGAGCGTCACGCGGCGATGCGCGCGACGTGGTACGGCGCTTTTCTGTCGCCGGTGATCCTGGTGCTGGGCTTTTGCCTGCTCATCGTGGGCATCGTCATTTTGCCGACGCCGGCCCCGGGCTGGCTGCTCATCTTCGTCTCGCTGGGCCTGTTGTCGCTGGTGCATCCGCCGATGCGCCGGCTGAACATCAGGCTGGCCAGGCTTTACGACGCCTTCGAGGCATGGTTCCGCCGCCGCCACTGGGCCACCCAGCTCGCCCTGGGCGCGGCGCTGGTGATCTCGGTGGCGGCGATCATGGCCTCGGTCTGGTACTTCGTGGCGCCGGGCGATTGGCCGTACACGCGCCAGGAGGCGTGACCGGGGCGCCCAACGATGCGCGGCATTAGAACAGAGCGCTGGCCATCCGGCGGCGGGCGTCGAGTGCGACGGGGTCGGCGGCGTCGAAAAGCTGCAGCAGGTCCAGCAGCCGGTCCTTGACCGCCGCGCGGTCGTCGCCGAAGACGGTCGGCAGCAGCACGAGCAGCCGCTCGAGGGACAGGGCGGGGTCGCCGACGAGCATCTCCACGTCGGCGGCCTCCAGCGCCAGCCCCACGTTCTTCGGGTCCGCGTCGGCGCGGGCCACGGGATCCGAGGAACGGTCGATCTTCTGGGCGCGCGCCAGGAACGCGATGTTGGTCCGCGCGGCCTTCAGCTCGGCGTTGGCGGGCTCGGACTTGAGGATCTCGTCGTAGACCTCCACCGCGCCGTCGAAGTCGCCCTCGTTGAGCTTGTCCTCGGCCGTCTGCAGGCGCGGGTCGTCCGTCGGGGGCTTCGGGCCGCCGTCGGCGTCGGGGCCCTCCTCCCCCTCGCCCATCATGCGGGTGCCCGCCGGCAGGCCCTTGAGGCGGCCGCGGGTGGCGTCCATGACGGCGTCGATCCACTGGTCCATGTAGTCGCGGGTCTGCTCCCCTGCGAACTGCCCGATCGGCTGGCCCATGGCCACGGCGACGACCGTCGGCAGCGCCTGCACGCCGAAGGCGCGGGCGACGTCCATCTGCGTGTCGGCGTCGACCCACGCCGCGATCCAGTTGAGGTTGGCCTCGCGCGCCATTTCGTCGAGAAGCAGGCGCATGCGCACCGACTCCGGCGACGCCGCGGCACCGATCAGCACCACCACCGGCACCTGCTCGGAGCGGATGACCACCTCCGCGTCGAAGTTCTCGCCGGTGACCTCGACCAGCGGCGGCAGGCCCTCGCCCTGGTCGGAGATGCGGCGCTCGGCCTCGGCGCGGGCGTCGGCCTCGCGCTTGAGCGCCTCCAGATCGACGGTGCCGGGCGGCGGCGGGGGCGTCGAGCACTCGCGGTGGCCGCCGTGCGAATGGGAGTGGCCGTGGGAATGTCCGTGGGCGTGCGTCATGGGAATGGGATCCTAGTCGGCGAGCCGGCGCTCGACCGCATCGACCTTGGCCGCCAGCTGCCCGGTGTAGCCGGGGCGGATGTCGGCCTTGAGCACCAGCGAGGTCCGCGGCGCGACGGAGGACACGGCCTCGGTGGCGCGCTTGACCACGTCCATCACCTCGTCCCACTCGCCCTCGATGAGCGTGAACATGGAGTTGGTCTCGTTGGGCAGGCCCGATTCGCGGACGACGCGGACGGCTTCGGCGACGGCGGCGGACATGCCTTCGTCGGGGTCGGCGGAGGCGGGGGCGACGGAGAAGGCGACGATCATGGCCCCAGGGTAGCGCGGGGGCACCACCCCGGGCGGCGCGGCGGGAGCGGCGGGAAACGCCGTATCCTGGAGGGCATGAGCGACATCAACGTCACCGTCCCCCACAACTTCGTCACGGCCGTCGATCACGTCGGCATCGCCGTGCCCGACTTCGACGCCGCCGTCGAGTGGTACCGCGCGAACATGGGTTTCGTGAACTACCACGAGGAGGTCAATGAGGAGCAGGGCGTCCGCGAGGCCATGCTCGGCCCGGCCGAGAAGGTCGAGGGCGGCACCCTGGTCCAGATCCTCGCGCCGTTGAACGAGGAGTCGACGATCGCGAAGTACATCGACAAGAAGGGCCCGGGCATCCAGCAGTACGCGCTGCGGGTCACGGACATGGATGCCCTGATGGCGCATCTGAAGGAGCAGGGCACGCGCGTGCTCTACGAGGTGCCCAAGAACGGCACGGCCAATTCCCGCATCAACTTCGTGCACCCGAAGGACGCGGGCGGCGTGCTGCTGGAGCTCGTCGAGCCCGCCAAGTAGCTTTTCGCTTTACGACGGCCCGGCGTCCGCACCATGCGGCGCCGGGTTTCGTCATGCCGCGTCCCCCCTGTCCGGCGCGCGGTCCCGCCGTGCTCGTCTAGTCTCGCAAGGGTGAGTGAGCAGCGAGACGACCAGGAGCCCCGGGACGACGCCGGCGCCGGCAACCCGGATCTGCCGGAGTTCATGAGGAACCCCGAGCCGCTGGACAAAGTGCTGTTCGTCGCGCTGATGGCGATGGGCGTCTACTCGATGGCGCTGCTGGCCATGCGCGCGTTCCTGCTGTCGCATCCCATGGCGTATGCGTTGATGGTCGGCGGCTACACCAGCGCGACCATCGGCGGCGCCAACGCGTCGGTGGGCAATGGCATGTGGTGGCTGTTCCTGGCGGCGACGCTGGTGGGCGCCCTGAAGTTCATGCCGGTCTACTGGCTGATGGGCCGGCGCTGGGGCATGGAGTTCATCGAGATGTCCCTGCAGTACATGCCCAGGGCGCGGCGCTTCTTCACCAAGGCGCTGACCAAGGAGTCCGGCAAAACGAAGGCCACCATCCTGGGGCTGCTGCCGCTGGGCTACGCGCCCGGTCCCGTTCCCGGCAACCTGCTCAATGCCATCGCCGGGCTGCTGCGCGTGGGGTTCTGGCCGCTGCTGGCGCTCAACGTCCTGGCCGTGCTGGCGGTCAACGGCCTGTTTATGTGGTTGGGCTTCACCTTCGGCGACCAGATCCTCGAGGTCGTCGAAGTGGTCAACCGCTACCTGCTGTGGATCACGCTGGGCCTGCTGGCGCTGATGGTGTTCCAGGCGCGCAAGAAGACGTCGACGTAGCCGCCGGCCGGTCCCCCGCCGCCGGTGGGTCCTGGCCGGATGGGGTGTCGGCGGGCCGTCGTCAAGCAGTGGTACCCGAGCAACCGGGAATAGCACCCGCGCTCTTTTTGTTGACATGAACATGAAAACTTTCGGGTTCCTGTCCTTCGGCCACTATGGTGGCCCCGGCTCCGGCCACACGGCCGCCGACATGCTCACGCAGGCCGTCGAGCTGTCCGTCGCCGCCGACGAGATCGGCGTCAACGGCGCGTACTTCCGCGTCCACCATTTCGCCCGCCAGGCAGCGTCGCCCATGCCGCTGCTGTCGGCGATCGCGGCGCGGACGAAGCGGATCGAGGTGGGCACGGGCGTCATCGACATGCGGTACGAGAATCCGCTGTACCTCGCCGAGGAGGCCGCCGCCCTGGACCTGCTCTCCGACGGCCGCGTCGCCCTCGGCGTCTCCCGCGGATCGCCGGAGCCGGCCCTGCGCGGCTGGGAGACCTTCGGCTACCACGGCTCCACCGACCCCCGCGGCGCCGACAGACCTGTTCATGCGGGCCGTGCGCGGCGAGCGCCTGGCCACCGCCGACCCCGACCAGTACGGGCCGAACCGGCACCTGCGCGTCGAGCCGCACTCCCCCGGGCTCGCGTCGCGGATCTGGTGGGGCGCAGGATCGCGCGACACCGCCGAGTGGGCGGGCGCGGCCGGGGTGAACCTGATGAGCTCCACCCTGCTCACCGAGGCCACCGGCGATTCCTTCGCCGCCCTGCAGGCAGAGCAGATCGCCCGTTACCGCGCCGCATGGGACGCCGCCGGGCACGAGGGCACACCGCGCGTGTCCGTCAGCCGCAGCATCTTCCCCCTGATGACCGACTACGACCGCCAACTGTTCATCCGCGAATCGCAGGGCCGCGACCAGATCGGCGTCATCGACGGCTTCCGGTCGACGTTCGGCAAGAGCTACGCCGGCGAGCCCGATCAGCTGGTCGAGGCGCTCAAGGCCGACGAGGCCGTCATGAGCGCCGACTCCCTGATGCTGACCATCCCCTCCCAGCTCGGCGTCGACTACAACATGCACCTGCTGTCCGCGTTCGCCGAGCACGTCGCCCCGGAGCTGGGCTGGCGGCCCAATTCCGAGGGCCCGGCGACGGGCTACGCAAAGGACGAGATCCCCGCGTAGCCGGGCGGCCGCCCCCCAGCGCCCCTCTCCCTTCGTCCCTTCGTCCCCTCGCCAGTCCCCGCACATCACCCCTCGCCCCCTCGCCCCCAAGCCCGCTAACCCACCCCGAATTGCTTAACCCACCCGTTGTAGCGGGTGGGTTAAGTCATTCAAGGTGGGTTAAGCGGCGCATGGAGCGCGCATCGGGCGCGTCGGGCACATCGGCTCGTCGCTGCCTCTTGCTGCCCGCCGCTGCCCGTCGATGCCCCTCACTCGCGACTCCCTGGCCTCCTCCCCGGCCCCCTCACCGACGCGACATCGACGCGACATCGGCGAGGCGATGGTGGCCGGTGAAGTCGGACCCCTGGGCGCGGCGCTGCCGGTACGCGTCGATCAGGACGGGCACGCACCGCCCGGTCACTACGTCGCCCCAGCCGAGGCGGATGACGCGCAGCCCGGCATGCAGCAGCAGATTCTGCCTCTCCAGTTGCTTCCTGGCCGCCTGGACGGGGTCTCCGTAGTCGCCGGAGGTCTTCACCAATCCGTCGAATTCGATGACCAGCCCCAGTTCCGGCCAAAAGAAGTCGACCACCGCGAGCCAGGTGCCGTGGCGGTCGAAGATGGCCACCTGCTGCAGTGGCTGGGGCAGTCCCGCCCGGTCGATGCACCAGCGCACGAGCGATTCTCCGGCGGATTGGCTGCGGTCGGAGGCGAGGGCGAGGACCCTGCGCGCGGAGCCGATTCCGCGCCGCCTGCCCATCGTCCGCAGTTCCGCAGCCAGCGCGGCGACATCGCCGTTGCCGGTCCACAGCACCGATTCGACGACCACCAATCCCGCCTTCATCCCGTGCAACAGGCACGTTTCCAGTGCGGTTCGAGCCGGCGACGTCACGCGCACGCCGCGCGACATGTACTCCCTCCCGATCCCCGTCACCGCGTGCCGCGCGACCGCGCGCCCCGCCCGGCGATCCTTCGACCCGACGGCGAGCACGTCGACGCGCCCGTCGTCGGGGACGATGAACCCGAACCCCATGATCGCGGCGGCCGCGGGCCCGGTGACGATCCCCGCGCCGTTGGTCAGCCCGATCGCCAAGGCGAGCAGCACGAACGTCTCGTGTCGCGCCCTGGCCGCCACGGTCGCGTACACGCCCCGCACGATCCGCTCGATCCTCCCCTCCTTCAGCGCCGCTTGCAGCAGCTTCGGCCCGGCCTCCCCCTGCATCGAGCTGAGTATCAGCCCCGTCGCCGGATGCGCTACCAAAGTTCCCCGGTCCCCCGTCATCGATCGCCGTCCTCTCGCGTCCTGGTCGTCGCCGCCGGACGGTCGACCGCGTGGCCGGCGCCGGTGGCCCCTTCGTTGTCTTAGACGCGGTTCGCGGTGGATCGGTTCCATGCAATCGGCCAAACCCACCCCGAATGGCTTAACCCACCCGTTGTAGCGGGTGGGTTAAGTCATTCAAGGTGGGTTAGCGGGGTCGGTGCCCGGGGAGCCGGGCTCAGGCCTCCGTCTTCGGGGGCTTGGGCGTCGCCTCGAGCAGGTCGTCGCCGATCGCGATCGGCCCCTGCTTTGCGACGACCTCGACCGCACCGAATTTCCTGTGGTTGGTCACCAGCACCGGGGTGATCGGCGAGTAGCCGGCCGCGACGATGGCATCGCGGTCGAAGCGCACCAGCGGGGTGCCCGCGCTGACGCGGTCGCCCTTGGCCACGAGGAACTCGAAGCCCTCCCCGTCCATGTTCACGGTGTCGACGCCGATGTGGACCAGGACCTGCAGGCCGTTGTCCAGCTTGAGGCCGACGGCGTGGCCGGTCGGGAACGTCACCATGACTTTTCCGGCGGCCGGGGCGACGACGGTGTCGCCGTCGGGGTCGATGGCCGCGCCCTTGCCCACCTTGCCGGCGGCGAAGGCGGCGTCGGGGACCTCGGACAGCGGCAGCAGGGTGCCGCTCATGGGCGCGACGATGGCCAACTCGAGGTCGGCGTCGGTTTCGGGCTCCTTCACGGCCACGGCGGTGGCGGCGCCGGCACCCGCGACGCCGGCGGCGGTGGCGGGGACGGTGGCGTCGTCACGCGAAGAAGCGGTGCCGGACTCCGACGGCAGAGGCGCGTTGGCGGCCTCCTCGACCTCGGCCATCGCGGCGGCGCGCTCACGGGCGATGCGCTCGTGGGCGGCGGCCTTCTCGTCGGCGGAGCGGTAGTCGAAGAACAGCACCAGCAGCAGCGACGTGAAGAACGCCGCGGCAATGCCGATGATGTACCCGCCCAGCGGGTCGAACGCGCCGACGGTGAGCACGGAGGTGAACACGAAGGCCTTAGCCTTGACGTTGAACAGGCCCATGACCACGCCGCCGACGAGGCAGCCCGGCAGCAGGCGCAGGTAGGTCTTCTTGAAGCGCAGCACCACGCCGTACAGGCTCGGCTCGGAGATGCCGCCGAGCAGGCCGGCGAACATGCCGCCCGACGACACCTGGCGCATGGAGGCGTCCTTCTCGCGCATGGCGACGATCATGACGCCCGTGACCAGGCCGAAGCACGCGAAGTTCCACGCGCCCATGGGGCCCTGGATGAAGTCGTAGCCCAGGGTGGCGATGTTCTGGATCATGATCGCGTTGAGCGGCCAATGCAGGCCCAGCGGCACCATGAACGGGTAGATCAGCGGCACGACGATGGCCAGGATGAACGGCGAGAAACCGTTGATGGCCAGCAGCATGTTGGAGATGCCGTTGCCCAGGCCGATGCCGAACGGGCCGACGATGAACGCGGTCAGCGGGATCATGATCAGCAGCGAGAAGAACGGCACGAACACCATCTGGATGGCGCCCGGGATGATCTTCTTCAGGCCCTTCTCCACGAAGAACAGCAGCACCGCGGCGAACAGCGGCGGGAAGACCTGGCCGGCGTAGTTGTTCAGGACCATCGGCAGGCCGAAGACGGTGACCGTGTCGCCCTGCTCGCCCAGCGCGAGGAACTCCGGGGTGAGCAGCGCGGCCGGGATGGCGGCGCCGACCCACTCGTTGGCGCCGAGCTTGCGGGCCGCGGTCGCGCCGACCATGACGGGCAGGAAGTAGAACACCGACCGCCACATCGCGTGGAGGAACTGCCACGTCGGCGGCAGGGTCTCGCCCTCGGGCGGGTCGAAGGCCTGGATGCCGAACGTGTCGGCCAGGACCAGCAGGGTGATGATCAGCGACGCGCCGAGCAGCGCCCACAGCACCGGGCGGAACGTGTCGGACAGGAACTCGAAGCAGTAGTCGACCCAGCCGAACTTGCCGCGGACGCCGTCGTACTCCTTCTTGCCGTCCTGCGCGCCATCCTTCGCGCCTCCGGTCGCCTTCTTCTTGCTTGACGACGACTTCGCGCCCCCGTCGTCCGCCGCATCGGCCATGCCGGGGCGCCGGACCATTGCCTGGTAGTAATTGCCCACGTCACCGCCCATGATGACCTGCAGGCCGGTGGATCCCTGGGGCACGACGCCGAGGACCTTGTCGTCGGCGTCGATGGCCTCCTGGTCGGCCGCGGAGAGGTCGCGGAGGTGGAAGCGGAGGCGGGTCGCGCAGTGCGTCACGGAGGTGATGTTCTCCGGACCGCCGACCTTGTCGAGGATGTGTTGGGCGGTGGACTCGACCGTTGCGGCCATTGGGGTCCCTTTCGTCGGCCGCGGCGGCCGTCGTGGCCGGCCGCGGTAGCTGCCGGAAGAAGGCGCCGACCGGCCCCGCGGTTCCCGCCTCACACCGCGGGACGTGCGGTTATGTCCGAATCAGGGCCCGTTTCCGGGACTGTCATGATTCAGATTACCCCCGCACATGCCCGAACGGAATAGTCATTTTCCCGGGCGTTCCCGGTTGTGCCCGTTCCCTGCATGAGGGGTGCAGAAAGGCCGCTCAGCCCCAGCGCCGCGTGATCCCCCGGTCGCCGCGCTTGCCCCAGCAGTTGCGGTGCCAATGCCGCCGATCCTCGGCGCGACCCCCGTAGTCCGCGGGCCACGCCACGACGTGGGCGACGCCGGGCGGGATCTCCTGGTCGCAGCCCGGGCAGCGGTACCACTTCGTCGCCTGCCCGGACGCGACGTCGCGGACCTGGAAGTCCTCCCCCGCCAGCCGCCCCGGCCCGGATTCGGTCCGGGTGTTCTGGAATGCACCGAGGCTCGGCAACGGGCGGAACTCACCGCTTCTGCTTGCCGACGGCCCCTTCCCCCGCCTCGTCTTTCCCCGGCCCATGTCCTCGCCTCCCGTGGTGGCCCGATCGTGCCTCTAGAACAGCCGGAGCTCGTTGGATTCGGTGCCCCGCAGAGCGTCGTAGTCGACGACGACGCAGCGGATCCCGCGGTCCTCCGCGAGCGTCCGCGCCTGCGGCTTGATCTCCTGCGCGGCGAAGACGCCGACGACGGGCGCGAGCATCTCGTCGCGGTTGAGCATCTCCAGATAGCGGGTCAGCTGCTCGACGCCGTCGATGTTGCCGCGGCGCTTGACCTCCACGGCCACCGTCGCGCCATCGGAGTTGCGGCCGAGCAGATCCACCGGGCCGATGGCCGTCGGGTACTCGCGGCGGATCAGCGTCCACCCCTCGCCGAAGGTGGTGAAGTGCTCCGCCAAAAGCTCCTGCAGGTGGGTCTCCACGCCATCCTTGACCAGGCCGGGATCCTGGCCCAGTTCGTGGGAGACGTCGGAAAGCATCTCGGAGATGGTGATGCGCAGCTGCTCCCCCTTGGAGTTCTCCACGACCCACAGGAGCTCGCCGGTGTCGTCGCCGGCCTCGTCGAGGATGGGCTGCTCCGCCAGCGAACACGGCGGGGTCATCCAGTTCAGCGGCTTGTACGCGCGGTCGTCGGCGTGGACGGACACGGAGCCGTCGGCCTTGACCAGGAGCAGGCGCGGGGCCTCCGGAAGGTGGGCGGTGAGCCGGCCGACGTAATCGACGGTGCAGCGGGCGATGACGAGACGCATGCCCACCACCCTAACGGTCGGCCACCGCGCGGGGACCGGGGCCCTGCCGGATCAGTGGGGGCGGTTGCCGCCATTCGGGCGCGAGCCGCCGTTGGAGCGGGCAGAGCCGTTGGAGCGTGCCGTGCCGTTGGAGCGGGAGGTGCCGGCACCGCGGGCGCGGGCGCTGCGGAAGCGCTCCTCGATGTTCGTGGGCAGCGCGCGCGTCTGGCGCGCCGACGGCGACGACTCCACCCACGCCACGAGCGCCGTGTCGCCCGAATCGTCGACGGCGAGCTCCCACTCCCCCTGGCCGGCGACGGCGAAGCCCACGACGTGGAGCCCGTCATCGAAAAACCCCGCCTCGACGGTGGTCGGCTCTCTGCGCGAGAGGATTTCCACGTCGTTGCGGGGGAAGGAAAGATCGGCGCCCGGGCGAAGCGAACGGAGCTTGTACACCAGCGCGGTGCCGTCCGAATACTTCATCACCCCATGGCGCCACGCCGCGCCGTCCTCGGCCGGGATCGGCCGGATGATCACCGGCGTGCCCTTCGAGCGCAGCTTGGTGAACCGCCACAGGGCGAGCACGCCCCCGAGCAGCAGAACGAAGGCCACAACGACCACGAAGACGTTCAGGGCGTCCACAATGACCTCGTTTCACTCGGCCCCGCGGGCGGCGGGGCGGGCTGGCTGGAGAACACGGGTATTGGACAAATCCTAGTCGACGTGCACGGCAGCCGTAAAACGAGCGGCGGCGTCGCAAAGCAAAGGGGAGGGGCGCCGGCACCACACTTTCGTGTGGAACCGGCGCCCCTCCCCTGATGCGGGTGGAGAACCCGGTCGTGCGACCGGCTACCGCTTACGCGGCGCCCGAAGCGCGGCGCGTGGCGCGCAGCTCGGACTCGGCCCGTGCCCTGACCTCCGGATCATCCGACTGGAGGCGAGACTCGGCGTCGGAGACGTCGACCTCGTCGGCCCAAACGGCCTTGTCGGCGAGAACGGTGATCTTCTTCGTGGACACGGAGAGGAACCCGCCCTGGACGGCGGCGACCATGACCTGGCCGTCGTCGGTCCGGATGGTCACCGTGCCATTCTCGGTCAACTGCCCGAGGAAAGGCTGGTGGCCGGGCAGCACGCCGATCTCACCCTCGGTGGTCTCGGCCGTCACGGAAGTGGCCTTGCCCTCCCAGAGCATGCGCTCGACGGCGACCAGTTCGGTGGCGATGTCAGCCATGTGGAACGCCCCTTACTTCTTCTGCATCTCGGCGTACTTCTTCTCGACGTCGTCGAGGCCGCCCAGGCCGTCGAAGGCCATTTCCGGGTAGTTGTCGAAGTCGCCCTTGCAGATGCGGTCGAAGGCCACGATGGTGTCCTTCAGCGGCACGTAGGAGCCCGGCAGACCGGTGAACTTCTCCGCGACGAAGAAGTTCTGGCCCAGGAACCGCTGGATGCGGCGGGCGCGCTGGACGGTGATCTTGTCCTCTTCGGACAGCTCGTCCATGCCCAGGATCGCGATGATGTCCTGGAGCTCCTTGTTCTTCTGCAGGATGTTGATGACCTGCTGCGCCACACCGTAGTGCTCCTCGCCGACGATGGACGGCTCGAGGATTCGAGACGTCGACGACAGCGGGTTCACGGCCGGGTAGATGCCCTTCGAGGCGATCGAGCGGTCGAGCTCGGTGGTCGCGTCGAGGTGGGCGAAGGTGGTCGCCGGAGCCGGGTCGGTGTAGTCGTCGGCGGGCACGTAAACGGCCTGCAGAGACGTGATCGAACGGCCCTTGGTCGACGTAATGCGGTCCTGGAGGACACCCATCTCGTCGGCCAGCGTCGGCTGGTAACCCACCGCCGAAGGCATGCGGCCCAGCAGGGTCGACACCTCGGAACCGGCCTGCGTGAAGCGGAAGATGTTGTCGATGAACAGCAGCACGTCCTGGTGCTGCACGTCACGGAAGTACTCCGCCATGGTCAGGCCCGACAGCGCGACGCGCATGCGGACTCCCGGCGGCTCATCCATCTGGCCGAAGACGAGCGCCGTATCCTGCAGCACGCCCATCTCCTCCATCTCGAGGAAGAGGTCCGTGCCCTCACGGGTGCGCTCACCGACGCCGGCGAAGACCGACGTGCCGGAGAACTCGCGCGCGATACGGGTGATCATCTCCTGGATCAGAACGGTCTTGCCGACGCCGGCGCCACCGAACAGGCCGATCTTGCCGCCCTTGACGTAGGGGGTCAGGAGGTCGATGACCTTGATGCCCGTCTCCAGGATCTCGGTCTTGCCCTCGAGCTGGTCGAACGGCGGCGGGTCGCGGTGGATGCCCCACTGCTCGCCGTCGCGGCCGAGGCCGGGCTCGTCCAGGCAGTCGCCCAGGGCGTTGAAGACGTGGCCCTTGACGACGTCGCCGACGGGAACCGAAATCGGCTTGCCCGTGTCGGTGACGTCCGCGCCGCGGACCAGGCCGTCGGTCGGGGCCATGGCGATGGTGCGCACCAGGTTGTCGCCCAGGTGCTGCGCCGTCTCGAGGACGATGGTCTTGGCGACCGACGGAAGGGAAACTTCCACGGTCAGCGCGTTGTACAGTGCCGGGAGCTCGTTACGCGGGAACTCCACGTCGACGACGGCACCGATGACACGCACGATGCGGCCGACGGCCGTCGCGGTGTTCTGCTCATTGAGAGCTGTGCTCATATCTAGTCACTTTCTCCGCTGTCGTCGAGCGCACCGGCGCCACCGACGATTTCTGTGATTTCCTGGGTAATCTGCGCCTGACGGGCCTGGTTGGCCACGCGAGAGAGGTCCTTGACCAGCTCGGTCGCGTTGTCGGTCGCCGACTTCATGGCGTTGCGCCGCGCCGCGGACTCGGAGGCCGCGGCCTCGAGCATCACGGCGAACAGGCTCTTGGACACGTACTGCGGAAGCAGTTCCGACAGCAGGGTGTCGGCGTCCGGCTCGAACTCGTAGTCCGGCTGGAGGTCGCCGCCGCCGTTGGAGAGCATGTCCTCGCCCAGATCCATCTCCTCGGTCTCGATGACCGGCTCGATGGGCAGCATCTGGTGTGCCCGGGGAACCTGGGACAGCATCGACACGAATTCCGTGTAGACCACGTGAACTTGGTCGAAGCCCTGGATCTCCTCGCCATCCGCCACGCGCAGGCCATCGCGGTGCTTGGCCGTGCCCTCGGAGGTGGCCACGAAACCGTCGATCAGGTGACGACGGACGTCGTGGGTGAGATCGTAGTCCGGGTCCTGGGAGAAGCCCTCCCAGGTGCCGGCCATCGGCATCTCGCGGAAATCGTAGTAATCGATGCCCTTGCGGCCCGTGACGTAGGTGACGGTCTCGTAACCGGAGTCCTTCAGGGTGGCGCGCAGTTCCGCGGCCTTCTTCAGGACGTTGTGGTTGTAACCGCCGCACATGCCGCGATCGGACGTCACCACGAGGATGGCGGCACGGTTGGCGCCTTCGCGCTCGTGCAGCATCGGGTGATCAAGCGAGGAAGCCGAGGCGAGGCGTCCGATGACGTTCTCGATCTCGTCGGCGTAGGGCTGGGAGTCGGCAACCCGACGCTGCGCCTTGGTGATGCGCGACGTCGCGATGAGCTCCTGTGCCTTGGTGATCTTCTTGGTCGAGTTGACCGACTTGATGCGGTCTCGCAATTCACGAAGATTCGCCATGTTCTAACGCCTCCCTTCTTTTTCGATAACGGTCATTGCAAGCACGCCCCGACTACTTCGCGGAGGACTTGCGGGAGACCGAGATCTGCTGCTTGGTCTGCTCGCCTTCGGCGAGGGGCTCAGCGGGAGCCTCCTTGGCCACCGGCGCGCCCTCCGAAGTCTGGAAACCCTTCTTGAACTCCTCGACGGAGGACTTCAGGGCCGACTTCGACTCGTCGGAGAACGGCTTGCCACCGTCGATCTGCTCGAAAACGGCCTCGTTGTTGGAGTACAGGTACTCCATCAGCTCGGTCTCGAAGCGGCGGACGTCCTCGACCGGGACATCGTCGAACTCGCCTTCGCCGGCGAGGTAGATCGACGTCATCTGGTACTCGACGGACTGCGGGTGGTTCTCCTTCTGCTTCAGCAGCTCGACCAGTCGCTGGCCGCGCTCGAGCTGACGCTTGGAGGCGTCGTCGAGGTCGGACGCGAACATGGCGAACGCCTCGAGGTCGCGGTAGGACGCGAGGTCCAGACGCAGGTTGCCGGAGACCTTCTTCATGCCCTTGGTCTGGGCGGCGCCGCCGACTCGGGAAACCGAGACGCCGACGTTGATGGCCGGGCGGACGCCCTGGTTGAACAGGTCCGACTCCAGGAAGACCTGACCGTCGGTGATCGAGATCACGTTGGTCGGGATGAAGGCGGAAACGTCGTTGGCCTTGGTCTCGATGATCGGCAGGGCGGTCAGCGAACCGGCGCCCATGTCGTCGGACAGCTTCGCCGCGCGCTCCAGCAGACGGGAGTGCAGGTAGAAGACGTCACCCGGGTACGCCTCGCGTCCCGGCGGACGACGCAGCAGCAGGGAGATGGCACGGTAGGCCTCGGCCTGCTTGGTCAGGTCATCGTAAATGACCAGGACGTGCTTGCCCTGGTACATCCAGTGCTGGCCCAGGGCGGCACCCGCGAAGGGGGCCAGCCACTTGAAGCCGGCGGCATCGGAGGCCGGGGCGGCCACGATGGTGGTGTAATCGAGCGCGCCGTGATCCTCGAGGGTCTTGCGCACGCCGGCGATGGTCGAGCCCTTCTGGCCGATCGCGACGTAGATGCAGCGCACCTGCTTCGTCGGATCGCCGGACTCCCAGTTCGCCTTCTGGTTGAGGATGGTGTCCAGGCAGACCGCGGTCTTGCCGGTCTTGCGGTCACCAATGATCAGCTGTCGCTGACCGCGGCCGATCGGGGTCATCGCGTCGATGGCCTTGATGCCGGTGGCCATCGGCTCCTCGACCGGCTGACGCTGCAGCACGGACGGGGCCTGGAGCTCCAGGACGCGGTCCTCTTCGGCCTCGATGTCGCCCAGGCCGTCGATCGGCTGGCCCAGGGGGTTGATAACGCGGCCGAGGAACTTGTCCCCGACCGGGATGGACAGGACATCGCCCGTCCGCTTGACCTCGTCGCCCTCGGCGAGCGACTCGAAGTTGCCCAGCACCACGACGCCGACCTTGTCGGTGTCGAGGTTCTGCGCGACGCCAATGACGCCGCCCGGGAACTCGAGAAGCTCGTTGGTCATGACCGACGGCATACCCGCAACCTGCGCAATGCCATCAGCAGCACTGATGACCACGCCGACCTCCTCGCGGGAGGCCTCCGGGGAGTAGCTCGAGGTGTAATTCGCAATCGCGCTACGGATCTCGTCGGAGGAGATCGTCAGCTCCGCCATGTTCTTCCTGCTCTCGGTAAATTCTACGTCCAGTGAAATTTCGTCAAACCATCCGTCAGCCAAGGCCAACGCGCAACTTCTCGAGCTTCCTCGAAAGGCTGCCGTCGATGACCTCGTCACCGACCCGGATGACCAGTCCACCGAGGATCGACTCATCGATCTCGGTGTGGATGGACATCTCTTCGCCGTAAACTCGGCCGAGCTTGTCCGCCAGCGCACGCTGCTGCTCATCAGAGATAGCGGTTGCACTGGTCACACGGGCGACGGTGCGATTCCGGAGGCCGGCGGCAAGCCGGGACAGGGAGTCGATGTCGTCCGCGGGGCGCTTTTCCGGGCGCCCGACGGCCTGCAGCGCCAACGCCTCGGTCACCGAAGTGACCTTGCCGTACAGCACGGAGGCCAAGAGACCCCGCTTGGCTTCGGGGGTCGCGGCCTTATCCGCCAGCAGCTGCTCGAGCTGCGGCTCATTGACGAGGATGCTGCCCAAACGGAACAGCTCATCCTCGACCGTTTCCAGCTGGCCCTGGCCCTCGGCCGAGCGCAGCAGGGCACGACGGCCCAGCTCCACCAGGCCCGCGCGGAATTCGCGCGAGTTCGACCAGGTCTGCGCGGCGGCGTCGGAGATGACCTTGAGGGTCGTCTCGGACACCTTGCCTTCGAACAGGCCCCGGATGATTCCGGTGCGCTGCTCCGCCGCAACCGACTGATCGGCGACGGCGACACGCAGGCCGCGGTCGGAGTCGAGGGTTTCGACGACGTCGAAAAGCTCGGAGCCGGTCTGGGCCGCGTTCGCGACGGAGACGGTGGCACCGCCGATGGCGGCGTCCAGCTCCGTGCGGAGCTGCGCCAAAGATTCGCGGCTAGCTGCGTGCATGTCGCCTACTTTCCGGCCGGGGCCACGGTGTCAAGGTTGCTGAGGAAGCGATCGATCGTGCCCGACGTCTTCACGTTGTCGGACAGCTGCTCGCCGAGCAGACGCTCCGCGAGGTTGATCGAGTTCTGCCCCATCTCCTTGCGAAGCTCCGCCACGACCTGCTCACGCTGGGCCGACAGCTGCTTCTCACCGGACTCGATGATTCGTGCGCTCTCGTCGTTGGCCTTGGTAGTCGCCTCCGCGATGATCTTCTGACCCTGAACTCGGGCCTCATCGCGGATCTTGGCGGCTTCGGTGCGGGCCTCGGCGAGCTGGCTGTTGTACTTCTCGAGAGCGGCCTTGGCCTCGGCCTGCGCGGCCTCGGCACGCTCGATGCCGCCCTCAATCCGGTCCTCCCGCTCGGTCAGGACCTCCTGGAACTTCGGAAGCACGAGCTTCCAGAAGAGCACCAGGATGACAATGAGCGGGACAATGGACCAGACGACGTCATAGGACTTGGGCAGCAGGGGGTTGATCTGCTCCTCGAACGGGAGCGCCTCCTCTGCGGCCAGGTAGTAAATGAAATCCGTCATGGTTCAGTGTTCTCCGCTTAGTTGAGGTCCGGACTAGAGAATGAAGCCGGCGACCAGGCCGATGAGGGCCAGCGCCTCGGTGAAGGCGATGCCCAGGAACATGGTGGTGCGGAGCTGGCCGGCCATCTCGGGCTGGCGAGCCATGCCCTCGACGGTCTTGCCGGCGACGATGCCGATGCCCAGGCCCGGGCCCAGGGTCGACAGGCCGTAGCCGATGGTCTTCAGGCCGGAGGCGGTGGCCTCGGCGGCGGCAGCGTCCTGGGCGGAGAGGATGACGTCGTTCATTATGAACCGTTCCCTTTCTGAGGAGACCCGGGCGATGTCAGAGTCGTAGTTAGTTGCCCGGGCTGGGGTCATGTGGGTCGTGCTATTCTGAGGAGACCCGGGCGATGTCAGAGTCGTAGTTAGTTGCCCGGGCTGGGGTCATGTGGGTCGTGCTATGAAATTGTGCCCTTCGCCGGCGGGTGCCGGCGAGGGACAGCTAGTGCTCGTCGGCGTGCAGCGACAGTTCGATGTAAACGGCGACCAGCAGGGCGAAGATGTACGCCTGCAGGAAGATCACCAGAAGCTCGAACAGCGTGAACAGAATCGAGGCGACGAGGGTCAAGCCGGACAGGGCCGTCCAGGCGTTCAGCTGCCAGAAGAAGAAGTTCGTGGCGCCGAACAGCAGGACGAGGACCATGTGGCCGGCCAGCATGTTGGCCATGAGACGAATGGCCAGCGTGGCCGGACGCAGGACGAAGGTGGAGAAAAGCTCGATGGGCACCACGATGACGTGGAGCAACGGCGGCAGGTTCGGCAGAACGACCGACGACTTCACGAACTTGAAGAAGCCGTACTTCTTCGCGCCCGCGTAAATGAAGGCCAGGTAACCGAACAGGGCGAGGATCAGCGGCATGCCGATTCGCGCGTTGGGGGAAATGTTGAGGCCGGGGATGACGGCCGCGACATTCATCGAGACGACCAGGAAGAAGATGGTGGCCAGGACCGGCAGGAACCGGCGGCCCTCCTTCTTGCCCAGGATCTCCTCCGCGATGTGGATGCGGACGAAGTCCAGCATCAATTCCGCGACGTTCTGCAGTCCCGTCGGCACCAGCTTCGGCCGGCGCAGCGCGACGACGAAGAAGATGGCGACGATGACGGCCATGAGAAGACGGACGAACATCAGGCGGTCGAGGGCGAACCAGTCGCCCGCGTCGCCGATGAGGAACTGACCGTACTTCTCGCCCGGGAAATACTCCGATTCCAAGTTGGGCGAGTGGAACTCGCCCTTCATGGCAAGTGTTGAAACGCTCAGCGTTCTCTCCCGTGATTGGGCCGCAAGAACTGGGTCAAGCGGTGCGATGGACGTCGTTTAACGTGGGACGCCGCGGATTCCAATCGCACATCTGCACGGCGTACACGGGGCGGCCAGCATCAAGCCGGCCCCGTATCCCTACGGACGCCGACCCGTGCCCAGCACCGACGCGCCGAGGCGCACCGATGGCAGGGTCAAGCCGTCTTACCCATCGCTCAGGATAACAGTTGCGGCACGTTTTTCACATTGGACACACCCCCGGGCAATCGACCCCGCAAAGCAGGAAAACGGCGCCTGATCCTGTGGGATTGCGCCGTTTTCGGGTGAAAAGCGGAAGTGGCCGGGATGTCGACGTGCGACAACACCCGCGTGCCCGGAAATGCTCGGACACGTGTTCGCCGGAACGCCCGTTCAGCCGCCGGTGATGTAGGTCAGATTGGATTGAGACATCCCCCACACTTCCGCGCCGAGGGTCACGATGAGCGCGAGGACCACGGTGATGAAGAAGGCCATGGGATCGTAGAATTCCATGTCCTTGATGATGACCAGGATGAGGATCAGCACCACGATCTTCGCCAGCCATCCGAACATGACCACGGCCCCCGTCATGGTCGGCGTCGACTTCGCGGTGACCAGCACCGAGGCGACGGTGAGCAGCACGAACCCGCCGCCGATGGCCGCTCCGAGCAGGACGCCCCACACGCCGGGCATGCCGTCCTTGCCGCCCCAGATGAGCAGCGATGCGACGGTGAGGATGGCCAGCGCGATGGCGCCGGAGCGCGCGGCGGACATCAGCGGGATCCGCGGATCGTCGTACTTCGACGTCGGCGCGGAAGCCGCGGCGGCGTCGGCGGCGTCGCGGCCGCTGTCAGTGTTGGGGGTGTCTTCGCTCACGGGGTGACATGGTACCCGCTCCCCCGGGCCGCCAGATAGGCAGCATGGTCAACGCGACGGCGAGCACGAGCAGCAGGCCGAATCCGACGGCGACGACGGGGGCGGGGAACACGGTGGTGCCCACCGCGCCGAAGGCGACGACGGACACCCACATGTACAGCACGAGCACGACCTTGCGGTGGCTGTGGCCCATCTCGAGCAGCCGGTGGTGCAGGTGCATCTTGTCGGGCGCGAACGGCGACTGCCCCCGGCGGGTCCTGCGGATCACCGCCAGCAGAAGGTCGAGCATGGGCACGCTCAGCGCGGCGACGACGACGATGATCGGCGACATCAGCGCCAGCGCATCGGCGGTGCCGTACATCGACGGCGAGATGCGCCCGGACGCCGACACCGACGCACCGGCGAGCATGAGCCCGATGAGCATCGCCCCCGAGTCGCCCATGAAGATGCGCGCCGGCTCGAAGTTGTGGGGCAGGAACCCGATGCACGCGCCGAGAAGGCACGCGGAGATCATCGCGGGCGGGTACGCCGAGACGGTGCCGCCCTGGTCGTGGAGCATGACCATCGAGTAGATGAGCAGGGAGCCCGCGGCGATCATGCCCAGGCCGGAGGCGAGCCCGTCGATGCCGTCGACGAAGTTGATGGCGTTGATCAGCGCGACGGTGAACAGCACGGTGACCAGGGTCGACGACACGGGGTCGAGGATGAGCGTCGTGCCCCCGCCGAATGGGATGTAGATGAGGTACCAGGTCACGCCCATCATCGACATGACGATCGCCGCCAGCACCTGCCCGGCGAACTTGGTCAGGGCGTCGAGGTCGAAGAGGTCGTCGAGGATGCCGACCAGCAGCAGGATCGTCGCGGCGACGGCCATGGCGTTCATGTCCGGCGTCATCGGCGGAAATCCCCTGTTCAGGGCGGGCAACTCGCTGGCCACCCAGATGGCGACGATGATGCCGCTGTACATGGCCACGCCGCCGAGTCGGGGCTTCGGGATGTCGTGGACGTCGCGCTCGCGCGGCATGTCCAGGTACCCGGTGCGCACCACCATGTACCGGATGACGCCGGTGAGCAGGTAGCTCACCGATGCGGCGACGAGCACCAGCAGCGCCAGCTCGCGCAGGGGCACGCCTGCCCCGGCTCCGGAGGCGGCGTGCAGTGCGACGTCGTTGGTCATGGCGGCGGGCGGCGCGTCAGCCGTTGGCCGGGCGTCGCAGGGCGGCGGCGTCCTTGCCCAGGACCTCGCCGATCTGTTCGGCGGTGATGGCGCCTTCCCGCAGGATGCGGGCCTCGGGGCCGGACAGGTCCACGATGGTCGACGGCTTGCCGATGGTCGCCCGTCCCCCGTCGAGGTACACCGCCGCCTCGGCACCGAGCTGCTGCTTGGCGCGCACGGCGGTCAGCGCGGGTTCCTGGCCGGAGATGTTGGCGCTGGACACGGCCATCGGGCCGGTGCGGCGCAGCAGTTCGATGGCGATGGGGTGCAGCGGCATGCGCAGCATGACGGTGCCGCGGGTGTCGCCGAGGTTCCAGGGCAGGCTGGGCGCCTGGTTGACCACCAGCGACAGGCCGCCGGGCCAGAAGGCCTCGACGAGTGCGCGGCCGGCGGCGGTGTGCTCGCGCACCAGGCCGTCGACGGTGGTCCACGATCCGACGAGCACGGGCACGGGCATGTCGGGGCCGCGGTGCTTGGCGCGCAGCAGCGAGGCCACGGCGGCGTTGTTGAACGCGTCGCAGCCGAGGCCGTAGACGGTGTCGGTGGGCAGGACGACGAGCCGGCCGGCCTGCACCGCGTCGACCGCGGCCTTCAGCCCGTTTTCGCGGCCTTCGTCGGTGGAGCAGTCGTGGATGATGCTCATGTCGCCTGGTCTGTCCCTTCGTCGGTGGAGCGGCGCCGTGCGGTGGTGAACCGGTCGCGCCCGGCGAGGTCGCGGTGGACCTCGATGCCGTGGAAGATCCCGGTGCCCGCGAGCAGCGCCGTCATGTCGGCGCCGGAGTCGTCGTCATGCTCGATGGCGACGATCCCGCCGGGCTTCAGCAGCGCCCGCACGGTGTTCATCATAGGGCGGATGACGTCGAGCCCGTCGTCTCCCCCGAACACGGCGTGATGGGGGTCGTGGCGCACCTCGGCGTCGACGTCGGTGGCCAGCGGCACGTACGGCGGGTTGGACACGACGAGGTCGGCGCGGCCGCGAAGGTCGGCCAGCATCGACGCCTCGCCGACGAGCGCGGGGTCGGTGACGTCCCCGCCGACGAGCCGCACCTCGCCCTTGCGCGCGCCACGCTCCCCCGCCCACATTTCGCGGCAGGTGGCCAGGTTGCGCCGCGCCCAGTCGAGCGCGACGGGGTCGAGCTCCACGCCGGTGACCGACGCCGCGGGGATCTGGTCGGCGATGGCCAGCGCCAGCGCGCCGGATCCCGTGCACAGGTCGACCACGACGGGCCCGGCTCCGGTGGGTTGGGGTGCTTTACGACGGTCCGGAGCGTCGTCAAGCAGATCTTTGCCCAGCTCATCGACGCACCACTGCGCGACCAACTCGGTTTCTGGGCGGGGAACGAAGACGCCCGGGCCGACGGCCAGATCGAGGCGGCCCATCGGCGCCGTGCCCAGGATGTGCTGCAGCGGCTCGCGGGCGGCGCGGCGGGCGACCAGGGGCGGCAGCTCGGTGAGCAGCGGATCGCCCGGCCCGACCGGATCGCGGCGCGCGAAAATCATGTCCGTGCGGGACAGCCCGCCGGCGTGCATGACCAGCTGCTCGGCATCGGCCTGCGGCGAGGGGCAGCCGGCTTCGGACAGCGCGGCCGCCGTCGCCGACAGGATCGACCCGACGGTCGCGGTGGAGTGCC
Source organism: Corynebacterium sp. NPDC060344 (assembly GCF_042725215.1). Classification (NCBI taxonomy): domain Bacteria; kingdom Bacillati; phylum Actinomycetota; class Actinomycetes; order Mycobacteriales; family Corynebacteriaceae; genus Corynebacterium; species Corynebacterium sp. NPDC060344. The sequence goes on from NZ_JBHXCS010000001.1 coordinate 430,728, forward strand.
CGGCCACCTACTCGGCTTCCAGGCGCTCCTGGCGCTCGGCGTCGTGCAGGGCCTTGAGCAGGTCCTCCATGTCGCCGCCGAGGACCGCGTCCAGGTTGTGGGCCTTGTACCCGATGCGGTGATCGGACACGCGGTTCTCCGGGAAGTTGTACGTGCGCACGCGCTCGGACCGGTCCATTGTGCGGACCTGCGACTTGCGGGCGTCCGACGCGGAGGCCGCGGCCTCCTCCTCGGCCATCTGCTGCAGACGCGCGGCCAGGACCTGCATGGCGCGGGCCTTGTTCTGGATCTGCGAGCGCTCCTTCTGGCACGTGACCACCAGGCCGGTGGGCAGGTGCGTCAGGCGCACGGCGGAGTCGGTGGTGTTGACGCCCTGGCCGCCCTTGCCGGAGGAACGGTAGACGTCGACGCGGAGATCCTTGTCGTCGATCTGGACGTCCTCGACCTCGTCGGGCTCCGGGTAGACCAGGACGCCGGCGGCGGAGGTCTGGATGCGGCCCTGCGACTCGGTGACGGGCACGCGCTGCACGCGGTGGACGCCGCCCTCGAACTTGAACACGCTCCACGCGCCATCGCGCGACGGATTCTTCGCCCGCACCGACAAGGTCATGTCCTTGACGCCGCCGAGGTCGGACTCGGACAGGCCGAGGATCTCCGTGGCGAAGCCGTTCTTCTCGGCGTAGCGCTGGTACATGCGCGCCAGCTCGCCGGCGAACAGGGCGGCCTCCTCGCCGCCGGCGCCGGACTTGATCTCCATGACGATGTCGTCGGAGTCGTGCGGGTCGCGCGGGGCGAGCAGGTCGGCGAGGCGCTCCTCGAGCTCGACCTCCTCGACCTCCAGTCGCTTGGCCTCGGCCGCGAACTCCGCGTCCTCGTCGGCCATTTCGCGGGCGGCCTCCATGTCCTCGCGGACCTGGGTCAGGCGCGCGTGGGCCTGGATGATCGGCTGCAGCTCGTTGAAGCGCTTGCCCACCTTGCGGGCGCGCGAGGCGTCGTTGTGCAGCTCGGGGTCCGCCAGCTGGGCCTCGAGGCCGTGGTACTCGGACAGGACGTCATCGACTGCGGTGACCTTGTCGGACATTTCGGGTGCCTCCCTCAGAGCATCTCGTCGACGTCGACGTCCGCGGCCATCGGCGCGCTGGAGGCGACCTGCATGAGGAACTCGCGGTTGTTCTTCGACTTCTTCAACTGCTTCATCAGCAGGTCGATCGCCGACTGCGGGTCCAGCGCGGACAGGATGCGGCGCAGCTTGTGCATGACGCGCGCCTCGTCCGGGGCCAGCAGCAGCTCGTCCTTGCGGGTGCCCGACGGGTTGACGTCGACGGCCGGGAACACGCGGCGCTCCGAGATCTTGCGGTCGAGCTTGAGCTCGGCGTTGCCGGTGCCCTTGAACTCCTCGAAGATCACGGTGTCGCCGGCGGAGCCGGTCTCGACCATCGCGGTGGCGATGATGGTCAGCGAACCGCCGTTTTCGATGTTGCGCGCCGCGCCGAGGAATCGCTTCGGCGGGTACAGCGCGTTGGAGTCGACGCCGCCGGACAGGATGCGGCCCGACGCCGGCGAGGAGTTGTTGTACGCGCGGCCCAGGCGGGTGATGGAGTCGAGCAGGACGACGACGTCCTGGCCCTGCTCCACCAGGCGCTTGGCGCGCTCGATGGCCAGCTCGGCGACCGTGGTGTGGTCCCCCGGCGGGCGGTCGAACGTCGACGCGATGACCTCGCCGCGCACGGAGCGCTGCATGTCGGTGACTTCCTCCGGGCGCTCGTCGACGAGGACGACCATCATGTAGCACTCGGGGTTGTTCGTGGCGATCGCGTTGGCGATGTTCTGCAGGATCGTCGTCTTGCCGGCCTTGGGCGGGGAGACGATGAGGGCGCGCTGGCCCTTGCCGATCGGCATGATCAGATCGATGACGCGGGTGGTCAGGATCTTCTGCTCGGTCTCCAGGCGCAGGCGCTGGTTCGGGTACAGCGGCGTCAGCTTGCCGAACTCCGGGCGGCCCTTGGCCTGGTCCGGGGTCTGGCCGTTGACGGTGTCGACCTGGACCAGCGGGTTGTACTTGCGCTTGTTGCGGCCGTTGCCGTGGGTGACCTGCCCGCCGCCGCCGTCGCGCGGCATGCGGACCTGGCCGGTGATGGCATCGCCCTTGCGCAGGCCGTACTTGCGCACGAGCTGCTGGGAGACGTGGACGTCGTTGGAGCCCGACAGGTAGCCCGAGGTGCGGACGAACGCCGAGTTGTTGTCCATCACGTCGACGATGCCGGCGACGGGCTGCAGGACGTCGCCCTCGCGCACGCCCTCGTCGTTGCCGCCGCCCTGGTTGTCGCGGCCCTTGCGGTCGCGGCGGTTGCGGCGGTTGCGGCGTCCGCCGCGACCCTCGCTGTCGTCGTTGCGGTCATTGCGATCGTTGCGGTTCCGGTTGCGGTTGCGCCCGCCGCCCTGGTTGTCGCGGTTGTTCTGGCCGCCCTGATTGTCGCGATCGCCGCGGTTGTTGTCTCCGCCCTGGTTATCGCGGTTGTCCCGGTTATCCCGGTCGCCGCGATTGTTGTCGCCGCCCTGGTTGTCGCGGTTGTCCCGGTTGTCGCGGTTGTTGTCGCGGTTGTTGTCGCGGTTATCCCGGTTGTTGTCGCGATTGTTGTCGCCGCCATTGTTGTTGCGCTGGCGGGCGCGGTCGCGGCGGGCACGGCGGGACTGCGACCGCGACGGGAAGTCGTTCTGGTCGTTCTGACCATCCGAGTTGCCGCCGTTGCGGGAGTTGCCGCCGTCGTTGCCCTCGGAATCGCGGTTTCCGTTGCGGGAATCGGCGGCGGACGAGTCGTCGTCACGCCCGGCGGAGCCGGAATCCTTGCCGGACTCCCGGCCCGAGCCCTTGCCGGAGCTCTTGCCGGAATCCTCGCCCGAGCCCTTCTTCGCCGCGGGCGCCTGGCCGGAGCCTCCCCCCTGGATGGCCGCGATCAGCTCATGCTTGCGCATCGCCGAAATGCCGCGGATGCCCTTGCCCGACGCGATGGCGCGGAGATCCGCCATGCGCAGCGCCGTCAGATTCTCCTGGCCCTGGGTGGCGCCGGTGGTGTCCGTATCGGTCACGGAAGTCCTTTCGTGTTTTTCCCTCGACATCGTCGCCCGCACCGCAATCCGGTGCGGCTCGAAACGGGGGCCGGGAACGCAAGGCCCCGATCAACCCGGCCGCATCTGGCGGCCGAACCCGTCGCGCGGGTGTCGTGGGGTGCCGGCGCCGCGGAAATCCTCGCGCCCCCATCGAATCCCCGGGGGCGATCGGTGCCGATCGCGGGACCTGGCGTCAACCCCCGCACACCCGCGCACGCGAACGGTGCGCGAAACGATGCGAAAAGTGGGGGTGGCGGAGCGGTCCGGCGGTCTACGTCGCGGCGTCCTGGGTTCCCAGAGTAATCGCCGCCGCCGCCGCGGGGCAACCGGGCCCGGGGCGGCGTGTCGGCCCGGCCTTCGGGCTACCCTGTACACATGCGCAGCACGATGCAGGAAATCCCGCTTTCGGTGGCGAGGATCCTCGAGTACGGCCGCACCATCCACGCGAACACCACGGTGACCTCGTGGCACGCGGACGGCCCCGAGACCACGACCTTCGCCGCCATCGCGTCGCGCGCATCGGCGCTGGCCAACGCGCTGCGCGACGAGCTCGGCATCGACGGCGACCAGCGCGTGGGCACCCTGATGTACAACTGCGCCGAGCACCTGGAGGTGTTCCTCGGCGTCGCGTCGATGGGCGCGGTGTTCCAGCCGCTGAACCAGCAGCTGATGGACGACCAGATCGTGCACATCATCAATCACGCCCACGACGAGATCATCATCTGCGATCCGGCGCTGGCCGAGGGCCTGGGCCGCATGCTGCCCGAGTGCCCGGGCGTCCGGGCGGTGGTGTTCATCGGGACGTCGGGCCTGGAGGAGGCCGCCGCGCACCTGCCGGACGGGGTGCCGTGGCACTCCTACGAAGCGCTTCTCGACGGCCGCCCGTCCACCTTCGATTGGCCCGAACTCGACGAGACGCTCGGGGCGGCGATGTGCTACTCCACCGGCACCGAGGGCGCGCCGAAGGGCGTCATCTATTCCCACAGGTCGCTGTACCTGCACAGCCTGAACCTGCGCACCACGGACTCGTTCGCCATCGCGCACGGCACGCCGTGGCTGTGCTGCGTGCCCATCTACCACGTGCTCAGCTGGGGCGTGCCGCTGGCGAACTTCATGTGCGGGGCGCCGATGGTCTTCCCCGGCGCGGACCTGTCGGCGCCGCGGCTGGCGGAGATCATCGCCACCTCCCTGCCGCGCGTGGCGCAGGGCGTGCCCACCCTGTGGATTTCGCTGATGGTGCACTACCTGAACAACCCGCCGGAGCGGATGAGCCTGCAGGACATCTTCGTCGGCGGTTCCCCCGCCCCGCCGGCGCTGATCCGGATGTGGGAGGAGCGCTACGGCGTCGACGTCATCCACCTGTGGGGCATGACGGAAACGTCGCCGGTGGGCACCGTCGCGCGTCCCCCGTCGGGCGCGTCCGGCGAAACCCGCCAGCGCTACCGCGTCAGCCAGGGCCGGTTCCCCGACATCATGGAGTTCCGCATCGTCGACGAGGAGGGCCGCATCCTCGATCTCCACGACCGCAACCAGGGCGAGCTGCAGGTCCGCGGCAACACCGTGACCGGCACGTACTACCACTCGCCGGAGGAGGACGACGGCGGCGACGCCCACTTCTTCCGCGGCGGCGAGGTCGACGCCGCCCGGTCGCGGTTCACGGCCGACGGCTGGCTGCGCACGGGCGACGTCGGCTCGATCACCCGCGACGGCTACCTCACCGTGCAGGACCGCGCGAAGGACGTCATCCGTTCCGGCGGCGAGTGGATCTACTCGGTGCAGCTGGAGAACCTGGTCATGGAGTCGCAGGAGGTCGTCGAGTGCGCCGTCATCGGCGTGCCCGACGAGAAGTGGGGCGAGCGGCCGCTGGCCGTCACCGTCCTGTACCCGGATGTGCCGGCGGATCGGGGCCAGGCCGAGAAGCTTCGCGACGAGCTGCGCCCCAAGCTCCCCAAGTGGATGCTCCCGGATTACTGGGCGTTCGTCGGCGCGATCGACAAGACATCGGTGGACAAGTTCGACAAGAAGGATCTGCGGGCGCATCTGGCGGCCGATGAGCTGGACGTCATCAAGTTGAAGGGCCCGGGCGAGAAGTAGCCGCGCCGAGAGGTAGCCGGGGCGCTCCCGCGCACTCCCGCCAAGGTCCCCTCCCCGTCCAGCTCGGCCGCCTCCTCCAAGCTGGCCCGCCCCGGCCGCACAAAAACCTACGTTCCGGCCAGAAACTCATGTTTGAACGTGAGTATCTGGCCGGAACGTAGGTATCTGCGCTGCGGAGCGCCGGGCAGAACGCCGCCGAGCTCCCCGAAACGCTGCGGAAAGCCGGGAAGAGCCGGGGAGCGCCCCGATTCGCTGCGGAGCGCCTAGCCTTCGACCTCGACCTGGACCGGGCCGGCGACGGAGAGCTCCATGACCTTGATGCCGGCCTCGCGGGCCTCCTCGAGGACCTTCGCGGGGACCTCACCGGTCGACAGCACCAGGCACGTCGGCCCGGCGCCGGACAGGAACGCGGCGTACCCGCGGTTGCGCAGGCGGTTGACCCACTCGGCGGTCACCGGCAGCACCTCGGCGCGGTACGTCTGGTGCAGGCGATCGCGGGTGCCCTCCCACAGCAGCTCGGGGTGGCTGGTCAGCGCGGTGACCATCACGGCGACGCGCGAGACGTTGAAGCGCGCATCGGTGTGGCTGACGTCGCTGGGCAGCACCTGGCGCACGGCGTTCGTCGACGCGTGGAACGACGGCACGAGCGCGGTGCCGCGGATGTCGGGGTGCACGTCCAGGCCGACGGCCCGGTACTGCGGGGCGGTGCGGCCGTCGACGGGCTTGTCGGTCCAGCTGACGACGGCCCCGCCCAGCACGGACGCGGCGGCGTTGTCGGGGTGGCCCTCGAAGACGGAGGCCTCTTGGATGAGCTGGTCATCCGACAGCGGGAAACCGCACAGGCCGTTGGCCGCGGCGACGCCGGCGACGGCGGCGGCCGCCGAGGAACCCAGGCCGCGCGACTGCGGGATGGTGTTGTGGCACACCACCCGCAGGCCCGGCGCCTCCATCCCGGCGGCGCGCAGGCCGGCGCGGATCGCGCGGACGACCAGGTGCGACTCATTGGTGGGCAGCTCTTCGGCGCCCTCGCCGTGCAGCTCGACCTCGATGCCGGATTCGGTGACCTCGACCTCGACGGTGTCGTGGATCGACAGCGCCAGGCCCAGGGTGTCGAAGCCGGGGCCCAGGTTCGCCGACGAACCCGGCACCGTCACCCGGACCTTCTGGCCGGGCAGCAGTTCCTGTGCCATCGCTAGATGTCCATTCCCTCGATGCGGATGACGGAGTTGACCTCGAGCACGGCGTCGAGCTTGGACAGCGCGTCGACGGTGGCCTCGAGCTCGCGCTCCTTGGCGCGGTGGGTGATGATCACCAGGCGCGCACCCGGGTTGGCGCCTTCCTGGCGGACCGTGCGCAGGGAGATGTCCTGGTCGGCGAAGGTCCGCGCGACCTCGGCGAGCACGCCCAGGCGGTCGTCGACGTGGAGGTCGATGTGGTAGCGGGTGCGCACCTCGCCGAAGTCGAGGATGGGCAGGTTGGCGTAGGTGGAGTCGCCGGGGGCGCGGCCGCCGTGGACGATGTTGCGGGCGGCGGCCACCAGGTCGCCGAGCACGGCCGAGGCGGTCGGGTTTCCGCCGGCGCCGTTGCCGTAGAGCATGAGGCTGCCGGCGGCCTCGGCGACGACGAACACGGCGTTGAACGACTCGCGGACGGTGGCCAGCGGGTGGCGGCGCGGGATCAGCGCCGGGTACACGCGGGCGGAGATGCCCTCGTTGCCGTTTTCGTCGGTGACGCGCTCGCAGGTGGCCAGCAGCTTGATGGTGCAGTCGGCGGCCTGGGCGGCGGCGATGTCCTCGGCGGTGATGTCCGAGATGCCCTCGCAGTGGACGTCGTCGGCGGTGACGCGGGTGTGGAACGCCAGGGAGGACAGGATCGCGGCCTTCGAGGCGGCGTCGTGGCCCTCGACGTCGGCGGTCGGGTCGGCCTCGGCGTAGCCCAGGCGGGTGGCCTCGGCGAGCATCTCGCCGTAGTCGGCGCCGGTGGAGTCCATGGCGTCGAGGATGAAGTTGGTGGTGCCGTTGACGATGCCCACGACCTTGTTCACGGTGTCGCCGGCCAGGGAGCGGCGCAGCGGGCCGACGATCGGGATGGCGGCGGCGACGGCGGCCTCGAAGAAGAGGTCGGCGCCGGAGGAGTCGGCGGCGTCGGACAGCTCGGCGCCGTGCGCGGCGACGAGCGCCTTGTTGGCGGTGACCACGGACTTGCCGGCGCGCAGGGCGGCGAGCACGACGCGGCGCGGGTAGTCGATGCCGCCGATGACCTCGACGACCAGGTCGATGTCGTCGCGCTCGACGAGCGAGTAGGCGTCGTCGGTGATCAGTTCGGGGTCGATGCCGGGGCGGGGCTTGGACTTGTCGCTGACGGCGACGCCCCTGACCTCGATGGGGCCGCCGACGCGGCGCTCGAAGTCCTCCGCCTTCTCGCCCAGCAGGCGCAGCACCTGCGTGCCCACGGTGCCGAGGCCGAGAATGGCAACGCCGACGGACTGCCCTTCGCCCTTGCCGGGGTTGAAGGTGGTCTCGTTGTTCGCGCTCATTGCTCTCCCGTTGTATTCGTCAGTGTTCGTCTGTGTTCGTCCCGTGTCCTAACCGGATTCGTACGCCGATCAGCCTACTGGGGGCCGTCGGCGCCGCGCCTGTCGGGTGACGGGCGCGGGGGCCGGTCCCCTACCCTTCCAGGGCCAGGAAGTCCTGGATGGTTTCGCGCCGCATCATCTGCTTTGCGACGCCGTCGCGCACCGTGACCACCGCGGGCCTGTTGAAGGCGTTGTAGCGGCTGGCCATGGCGTAGGCGTAGGCGCCGGTGGCGGCGAGGGCGACGAGGTCGCCGCGGCGGATGTCGTCCGGGTAATCGGCGTCGCGGACGAGGATGTCGCCGGATTCGCAGTGGGAGCCGACGAGGCGGGTGGGCGTGGGCTGCCCCTGCGCCATGCGGGACACCAGGCGGGCGTCGTAAAGCGAGCCGTACAGCGCCGGGCGGATGTTGTCGGACATGCCGCCGTCGACGGACAGGTAGCGGCGCTGGGCGCCCTCGTCGACGGTGACGTCCTTGACGGTGCCGACCTCGTAGACGGTGACGGTGCCGGGGCCGGCGATGGCGCGGCCGGGCTCGACGAGCACCGACGGGGCCTCGATGCCCAGCTCCGCGGCGGTCTTGGCCACGGCGGTGAGCAGGTCGTGGGCGACCTCGTCGACGTTGAGCGGCTGCTCGTCCTTGGTGTAGGCGATGCCGTAGCCGCCGCCGAGGTCGAGCTCCGGCAGCTCCACGCCGAGCTCGGCGTGGATGCGGGAGTACAGCTCCAGGACGCGGTCGGCGGCGGCGGTGAAGCCGCGGGCGTCGAAGACCTGGGAGCCGACGTGGCAGTGCAGGCCCACCAGCTCGAGGTTGCCCGCCTTCACGGCGGCCTCCGCCGCGCGGTAGGCAGAGCCGGAGGCCAGCGAGAAGCCGAACTTCTGGTCCTCGTGGCTGGTGGCGATGAACTCGTGGGTGTGGGCCTCGATGCCGGGCTTGACGCGGATCATCACGTGCTGGACGCGACCGGCCTCGCCGGCGATGGCGTCGAGGCGCTCGAGCTCCTGGTCGCTGTCGAGGACGACGTGGCCGACGCCCTCGTCGACGCAGGCGCGGAGGAAGTCGTCGCCCTTGTTGTTGCCGTGGGCGGTGATGCGCGCGGCCGGGAAGTCGGCCATCAGCGCGATGCGCAGCTCGCCGAGCGAGGCGACGTCGAGGGCCAGGCCCTCCTCGTCGATCCAGCGGGCGACGGCGCGGGTGAGGAACGCCTTCGACGCGTAGTGCACGTGCTCCGGGCCGCCGAAGGCGCGCGCCATGTCGCGGCAGCGGGAGCGGAAGTCGTCTTCGTCGACGACCATGACGGGCGTGCCGTACTCGGCGGCGATGTCCGTCAGCGCCACGCCGGCGATGGACACCACGCCATCGTCGCCGCGGACCGCGTTGCGCGGCCAGACGTGGGCGGGCAGGCCATTGAAGCCAGTGGACCCATTGGCCCCATTGGCCCCATTGAACGCTGCGGTGGCCTCTGCCGAATTCGATCCGGTCATGCGCTACATCCTCTCCGGTGCGGTGACGCCGACCAGGCCGAGGGCGTTGGCCAGGGTCAGGCGGGTGGCCTCGGCCAGGCCCAGTCGGGCGGCGTGGAGCGGCTCGGCCTCTTCGCCGGCCTTGGGCAGGATCTGGCAGGCGTCGTAGAAGCGGTGGAACACGCCGGCGAGCTGCTCGGCGTAGCGGGCGACGCGGTGCGGCTCGCGCAGCTGCGCCGCCGCGGTGACCACGGCGGGGAACTCGCCGAGGGTGCGGATCAGCTCGCCCTCGCGGTCGTGGGTCAGCAGCCCGAAGTCCGCGCCCTCCGACGTCACGCCCGCCTCGGCCGCACGGCGCGCGATCGAGCTGATGCGGGCGTGGCCGTATTGCACGTAGTAGACGGGATTGTCGTTGGACTGCGACGCCCACAGCGCCAGGTCGATGTCCAGCGAAGAATCGACCGACGAGCGGATCAGCGAGTAGCGGGCGGCGTCGATGCCGATGGCCTCCACCAGGTCATCGAGGGTGATCACGGTGCCGGCGCGCTTGGACATGCGCACCGCCACACCGTCGCGCACCAGGTTGACCATCTGGCCGATGAGCACCTCGACCGCGTCGGCGTCGTAGCCCAGCGCAGCCGCGGCGGCCTTGAGGCGGGCGATGTAGCCGTGGTGGTCGGCGCCGAGCATGTAGATGCACAGGTCGAAGCCGCGGTCGAACTTGTCCTTGGCGTAGGCGATGTCGCCGGCGATGTAGGCGGCGTTGCCGTCGGACTTGATGACCACCCGGTCCTTGTCGTCGCCGTAGTCGGTCGACTTCAGCCACCAGGCTCCGTCGTTCTCGTACAGCTTGCCGTCGTCCTTCAGCTTCGCCACCGACGCCTCGACGGCACCGGACTCGAACAGCGAGTTCTCGTGGAAGAAGACGTCGAAGTCGGTGCCGAATTCGTGCAGCGACTTCTTGATGTGCCCGAACATCAGCTCCACGCCCTCGGCGCGGAACAGCTCCTGCACCGCCGCCGGCTCGCCGTCGAGCGCGTCGGGGTGGGCGGCGACGACCTGCGCGGCGATGTCGGCGATGTAGTCGCCGCCGTAGCCGTCCTCCGGCGCCGGCTCGCCCTTGGCCGCCGCGACGAGCGAGCGGGCGAAGCGGTCGATCTGGCCGCCGTGGTCGTTGAAGTAGTACTCGCGGGTGACCTGCGCACCGCGCGCCGACAGCACGCGGCCCAGCGCGTCGCCGACGGCCGCCCAGCGGGTGCCGCCGAGGTGGATCGGGCCGGTCGGGTTGGCCGAGACGAACTCGAGGTTGACCTTGGTGCCGGCGTAATCGTCGCCATGGCCCCACTTCTCGCCCGCGGCGAGGATCTCCGAGACGATCTTGCCCTGCGCCGCCGAGCCCAGGCGGATGTTGATGAAGCCCGGGCCGGCCACCGACGCCTCGTCGATGCCGTCGGCCGCCGCGAGCTTGTCCACCAGCCAGCCGGCGACGTCGCGCGGCTTCGCGCCGGCGCGCCCGGCGGCCTGCATGGCCACGTTGGTGGCGTAGTCGCCGTGCTCGGGGTTGCGGGGCCGCTCGACGACGACCTCCTCCGGCAGCACGGCCGGGTCCAGGTCATGTTCGGCGAAGACGTCGACGGCGAGGCCGCGGATCAGGGCGGCGAGTTCGGCTGGAGTCATGGTTGCCCATCCTAGCGGGTGGCCCGGACCCCGCTTTACGACGGTCGAACGTCCCCCACATCGCTCTTTTCCGCCGGGGCGAAGGGGGTGCGCGGAGGCGTCGCAAAGCAATGGTGAACCATGCTCACCCGGCGCCGCGGGCCGGATCGGCGATCCGGGGTGCGGCGTAGACTCGGCGGCGCAACCCACCCACCACCAGCCTCACCCAGGAGCCCACATGAAGGTCGCGTTATTCGCCACCTGCGTCGGCGACGTGATGTTCCCGTCCGCCGTCCAGGCCACCGCGGCGGTGCTCACCCGCCTCGGCTGCGACGTCGTCTTCCCCGAAAAGCAGACGTGCTGCGGCCAGATGCACGTCAACACCGGATACCAGGAGGAGGCGCTGCCGCAGCTGGACACGTACGCGGAGGCGTTTTCCGACCCGTCCATCGACTACGTCGTCGCGCCGTCCGGGTCCTGCGCCGGCGCCGTGCGCCACCAGCACCCGATGCTCGCGTCGCGCTTCGGCACCGCCGCCCAGGCCGACGCCGCACGCACCTGCGCCGGCAAGACCCTGGACCTGTCGGAGTTCATCGTCGACGTCGCCGGCATCACCGACGTCGGGGCGTACTTCCCGCACCGGGTGACCTACCACTCCACGTGCCACAGCCTGCGCGTCCTCCACGTCGGCGAGCGCCCGGTGAAGCTGCTGCGCGCCGTCGAGGGCATCGACCTGGTGGACCTGCCCGGTGCCGAGGAATGCTGCGGGTTCGGCGGCACGTTCAGCGTGAAGAACGCCGAGACCTCCGCGGCGATGGTCACCGACAAGGTGGCGCACATCGAGGAGACCCGCGCGGAGTTCGTCACCGCCGGCGACGCGTCGTGCCTGCTCAACATCACCGGCAAGCTGCGCAAGAACGACTCGGCCGTCCACTCCATCCACATCGCCGAGATCCTCGCGTCGACGCGGCGGCGGCCCTATGAGGTGCCGGCGGGCCACGGGCGCGGAGGCGTCGCAAAGCAGGGCGCGAACCAGCTGGGTGGTGCGCGATGAGCCCCGTCCACCTGGGACTGCCCACTCCCCCGCGCGCGCCCGGCGGCGTCGGCCATCTGCGCGGCGACGAGGGATTCACCGATGCCGCCCGCCACGAGCTGAAGAACGCGCAGCTGCGCTCCAACCTGCACAAGGCCACCCACACCATCCGCGGCAAGCGCGCCGCCGTCGTCGGCGAGAAGGCCGACTGGGAGAAGCTGCGCCTGGCCGGCTCGGCGATCAAGCGCGACGTCATGGCGCGGCTGCCGGAGCTGCTCGAGCAGTTCGAGGCCGCCGTCACCGCCCGCGGCGGTCACGTCCACTGGGCGCGCGATGCGGCGGAGGCGAACCGGATCGTCACCGAACTGGTGCAGGCCACCGGCGAGACCGACGTGATCAAGGTCAAGTCGATGGCCACGCAGGAAATCGGGCTCAACGAGGCCCTGGAAGACGCCGGCATCCACGCCCGCGAGACCGACCTGGCGGAGCTGATCGTCCAGCTGGGCGAGGACAAGCCGTCGCACATCCTCGTGCCGGCCATCCACCGCAACCGCGACGAGATCCGCGACATCTTCCGCCGCGGCATCCCCGGCGTCGACCCGGACCTGGGCAACGAGCCGGCGGAGCTGGCGGAGGCGTCGCGGCGGTTCCTGCGCGACCAGTTCATGGGCGCGAAGGTGGCCATTTCCGGCGCGAACTTCGGCGTCGCCGAGACCGGCACCGTCACCGTCGTCGAGTCCGAGGGCAACGGCCGCATGTGCCTGACGCTGCCGGAGACGCTGATCACGGTGATGGGCATAGAGAAGCTGCTGCCGACGTTCGGGGACCTGGAGGTCTTCCTGCAGCTGCTGCCGCGGTCGTCGACCGGTGAGCGGATGAACCCGTACACCTCCATGTGGACCGGCGTCACCGACGGCGACGGGCCGCAGGAATTCCACATCGTGCTGCTGGACAACGGCCGCACCGCCACGCTGTCCGACCCGATCGGCCGCGAGGCGCTCAAGTGCATCCGCTGCTCGGCGTGCCTGAACATCTGCCCCGTCTACGAGCGCGCCGGCGGCCACGCCTACGGCTCGACGTACCCGGGGCCGATCGGCGCGATCCTGTCGCCGCAGCTGACGGGCATGGATTCGCGGCAGGACCCGAATGCGTCGCTGCCGTACGCGTCGTCGCTGTGCGGGGCGTGTTTCGAGGTCTGCCCGGTGCGCATCGACATCCCGGCGGCGCTGCTGGAGCTGCGCCACCAGAAGGTCCGCGATCACCGCCCGCCGGTCGAGGGCAAACTGTTCGGCCTGATGGGCTGGGTCATGGGCGGCTCGCGGCTGTGGGACATGACCGTGCGGTCGGCGTCGCTGATCCGCGTGCTGGGGCTTCGCGACGGCGAGATCCACCGCCTGCCCCTGTTCCTGTCCGGCTGGTCCGACGCCCGCGACACCCCGGTGCCGCCGAAGAAGCCGTTCCGGTCCTGGTGGGACTCCGATTCGGCCAAGGCGTTGCTTGACGACGAAGCCGCGCACCCCATCCCCTCCCGCATCACCGGCGGCGGGGGCGCACACGAGGCGGGCAATAGCGCCGAAAACGGAGAGATCGGCGTGAAGGGCGAAAACGGAGAGAACCGCGAGGTGGAGGACCGATGAGCGTCGCAAAGCAAGAGATCCTCGAGCGCATCCGCGAGGCGCACGCGCGGGCCGCGCAGGGTGACGTCATTTCGGAGGGCGCGGGGATCGACCCCGGCGTGCCCGGTGAGGCGTATCCCGTGCCGCGCGACTACATCCGCGGGCGCGAGACGCCCGGCGCCGAGTTGGTGGATCTGCTGGTCGATCGCCTGGTGGACTACCGCGCCGAGGTCATCCGGTGCTCCGGCGAGGCCGGCGGGCCCGGTGGGATAGGCGAGGCGGTGGCGCGGGTCCTGTCCGAGCGTGGCGTTGACCGCGTCGGCATTCCCGCGGGCCTGGACGAGGCCTGGCTGGGCGATTTCGGCGCCGACCACGGCGACATGGTCATCGACGAGCCCGGGCTGTTCGCCCCGACGGAGCTCGACGCGCTCGATGGCGTGGTGACCTCCTCCGCCGTCACCTCCGCCGAGACCGGCACCATCTTCCTCGACGGCTCGCCGACGTGCGGCCGCCGTGCGCTGACGCTGGTCCCGGACCTGCACGTGTGCATCGTGCCGGTGGATTCCATCGTCGATGGCGTGCCAGAGGCGATTGCGCGGCTGGAGCCGACGGCGCCGATCACCATGATCTCCGGGCCGTCGGCGACGTCGGACATCGAGCTCAACCGCGTCGAGGGCGTGCACGGGCCGCGGACGCTGGTGGTCATCATCGCGGGGTAAGCCGGCTGCCGGGCCGGCGCCCGCGTTGACCCCGGCCCTCGCGCTGATCCCGGCCCCGCGCCGGGCTTCACATCTGGCGAGTATGCGCTCCGGGCCTCCCACCGCACACTCGTCAGATCTGCAGCCCCGCACTCGCCCACGAGTGTGCGCTCCAGGCCGCCCACCGCACACTCGTCAGATGTGCAGCCTTGGCCGGAGCCCATGGGCGGCCAATGGCGTCGCAAACTACTACCAGCGCTCCGCAAAACCCCAGGTCGACCTCCGGCGGCGAAACGTTTTGTGGTCGTTTCACACGCCGACGCCACTTCCATGCCCCCTCCCCCGCCGAGCGCGCATCTATCGGGCAATCTCCGACGAGATCCAGGGCCCACCCTCGCCCACGAGTGTGCGCTCTGTGCCTCTCACCGCACACTCGTCGGATGTGCAGCCCGGGGCGGCCGCCCGCGGCGCGAAAAAGTCCCGCACCTGCTGGTGCGGGACTTTTTGCCGGTGCCCCCGATAGGAGTCGAACCTACGACCTTCGGTACCGGAAACCGGTGCTCTATCCACTGAGCTACGGAGGCGTGCGCCCTTGCGGGCAACGACCGATACTTTAGCACCGCCTCACGCGGAACAACGAAAGGCCCGGTCGCCGCGTCCCGCGCGCCGAAAGCTACGCGTCCGGGATCACCAGCCACGCGCCCAGGTACAGCACCAGGGCGACGGGCGCGACGGTGAGGCCGAGGATCGCAAAGATGACGCGCAGCGCCGTGCCGTTGAAGCCGGTCGCCTCCTCGATGCCGCCGCACACGCCGGCGATCCACTTGTTGGAGTGGCTGCGGCGCACGGGCTTGCCGACGAAATCGTCGATCGCCCGGGAAATCTTCGCCTGATCGAAAAGTCCGTTTTTATCAATGTTCGCCATGCCCCCGTTATACGGGAACATGACGTTCACCGCAGGCCAGGGCAGGAGGAGCCGGCGCAGGCAAACTACAGCAGATTCGAACCGTTGCCCTGCTCGGCGTGGCGCATGATCGTCGTAAAGCAGCGGGACATGTGGGCGAGGTCGTCGTCGGAAAGCTGCTCGAAAACCTCCGACCGGACGGTGCCGACGTAGTCCGGCGCCGCCTCCGCGAAGACGTGGCGACCGACGCCGGTCAGCGCGACGGTGTAATCCGAATCCGGGTCGGCGCCCGGATCCTCGACGCTGATGACGCCGCGCTTCTCCATCCGCGTGGTGTGCAGCAGCGCACGGGGGTGATTCCACTTCAGGCGGCGGCACAGCTCATCGACGTGCATCACGCCGTCCTCGGTCTCGCTCAGCGCGATGAGCACCGTGAAATCGCCGAACGTCAGGCCCGTGTTCTCCCGCAGGCTCGCCTCGATGTTGCGCTCGACGCTGCGGAAGGTGGACACGAGCATCTGCCAGAACTGCTGCTCGTCGTCGGTCAGCCACTCATAGTCGTTCATGGCATTCAGGCTAACGGGGATACCGCCCAAAGTCGTACTTTGCCCCGCAATCCCCGCGGCGAGGCTCCCCCTGCCGGGCCCTGCCGGCCCAGCCCCGCCGACCCGGCTCCCCTACTGCCCCAGCGTCTTGTCGCGGAAGCCCTCGGCGGCGGCGGAGATGTTGCGCATCGCGGCCAGCGCGGCGGCGCGGTCGAGGCCGGGCAGGGCGTCGAGCTCGTCGAAGACGATGTTGCGGATCATCCGGACGTGGTCCGGGGCGGCGCGCTCGATGACGTCGCGGCCGGTCGGGGTCAGCTCGACGTCGATGCCGCGGCTATCGGCGGCGCAGCGCAGCTTGGTCACCAGGCCGCGCTTTTCCATGCGCGTGATCTGGTGCGACATGCGGCTGCGATCCCACTTCAGGCCCTCGCACAGCTCGCGCATGCGCACGGTGCCGCCCTCGGCTTCGGAGAGCTGCACCAGCACGGAAAAGTCGGCGCTGGAGATCTCCTCGGTGGTGAGCAGGCGCGTGTCCATTGCGCGCTCGACGGCCTTGGCGGCGTCCATCATTGCGCGCCACAATGTCTGCTCATCGTCGTTGAGCCACGGAACTTCCTGCTGCATGTCGCTCACCGTACCGCAATGACCACCAGTTTCACCAAAATCCAGAAAGTTGTTGACACGTCACCGACAACCCGTTACACTCGGTTTTGTTGATACGGCAACAGGCCGTCGGAAAGCACTCTCTTTCCGGCCGCCCCTCGCGGGCGGCACCACCATAAACCTCTGAAAGGACCCATCATGGCTCTCTCCTCCAACTTCGCCGGCACCTGGAACATCGACCCCTCGCACTCGCAGATCGGCTTCATGGTCCGCCACGCGATGGTCACCAAGACCCGCGGCCAGTTCACCGATTACACCGGCTCCTTCACCATCGATCCGGAGAACAAGGACAACGCCGCGAACGTCGTCATCCAGGCCGCGTCCATCGACACCGGCAACGAGGACCGCGACAACCACGTCCGCACCGGCGATTTCTTCGAGGTGGAAAAGTTCCCCGAGATCACCTTCGTCGCCACCGGCGCCAAGGTCACCGCGGACAACGAGGGCGTGCTCACCGGCGATCTGACCATCAAGGGCGTGACCAAGTCCATCGATCTCGACGTCGAGTTCGAGGGCACCAACGTCGACGCCTACGACCTCGAGCGCATCGGCCTCACCGCCTCCGGTTCCATCAACCGCAAGGACTTCGGCGTCGACTGGCAGGCCCCGCTGAACTCCGGCGTCATGGTCTCCGACAAGGTCGTCCTGGAGATCGAGATCTCCGCGATCAAGGCCTAATTGCTCCGACCCGACCTGGTTTGACCTGGTCCGGCCGGGCTGATTGGTCCCGCTTCGGCGGGACATCGGCCGATTGCTTTACGACGGGCGGCGCCCCCACATCCACCGTGGGGGCGCCGCCTTCGTCGTGTCCATGGTCTGGCGTGGACATGGTCTGGCGTGGTCCAGCCTGCGGGGCAGCCCAGCCGGGGCGGTCCACCCGGCGGGATCAGCCGGGGTGGTGCAGCTCGGGCTGGAGCAGATCGGCCATGTCCAGGCGATGGCTGTCCGCGATGCGCGAGAACCGCTCCGGGTAACACGTGAGCACGAGGATCTGGCTATCCTCCCCCGCGCGGGCGAAGGCGTTGTTCATCTTGCGCAGCCGATCCGGGTCCGAGTACCCCAGAGCGTCGTCGATGATGACGGGCGCGCCGCCTTCACCGTCCATGACGCCGGCGACGGCCAGCCGCAGCAGCACGTCGATCTGTTCCTGCGCGCCGCCGGAGAGCGCATCGAACTCGAACGTGCCCGCGGCACTCGACCGCGACTTGACCGCCATGCCCTCGTCGAGCTCGAAGGTCGTGCTGTGGCCGAAGACCGCGCCGCCGTACTGGGAGAGTTTCTGCAGCAGCGGCTCGCCGATGGTCCGGCGCGTCTCCCGGCGGGACTCCTCGAGGGTCTCGTAGAGCAGCTGGGCCGCCGCCGCCCGCCGGTTGATGGAGTCGAGTTCCCGGCGCAGCCGAGTCCTCTCGGACTCTGCCTCCGCCAATTCCTCGTTGACGCCGGAGACCGATTTCAGCTCGCCGGTCAAGGCACCGCGGCGGATGCGCAGGCGGATCTGCTCGTCCTTGAGCCCGGCCAAGTGGGATTCGGCGCCGGCCAGCGATTCGTCGGCATCTTCGGCGCCACGCTCGACAAGTGCGACCCGCGCCCGCTCGGCCGCGGCCCCGGCCAGTTCGAATTTCTCGGCCGCCGACGCCACTCGCGTCGCCAGCGCGTCATCGCTCTCGCGGCCCCGCGCATCGGCGAGCGCGTCGACGGCGCGGCGGACGTCTTCGGTCCGCGCGTGCTCGTCGGCCTGCTTGGCGTGGAGTTCGTGGCGGGCGGGGCGGGAGCTCATCGACTGCGCGGCCTGCATCGCGGCCTCGTACTCGCCCGCCGTGGTGCGCTCGCGCTCCTTCGCCTCGTCGAGGATGCGCTGCGCGTCGCCTTCGTCGGCGGGCATGGCGACATCGCCGAATGTGCCGACGGCCGAGGCACCTGCGGCGGCCGCGTCGGTCTCGTCGTCGGTGTCGGCGGCGTCTCCATTGCCGTCGCCGTTGCCCGACCACCCCGCGATCATGTCGGCGCGAATGGCGGGATAGGCCTCCACATCGGCGTCGAAGCCATCGCGGGCATCCCGGATTTCACCCAGATCTCGGTTGCTCAACTCGGCGTCCAGGCGGGTGCGGGCGATCTCCAGCTCCGACTCGACGGTCGCCCGCGCCTTCGCCTTCTCCTCGGCGCGCTGCACCGAGCTCACCCCGAGCTCGGAGAGGATGTCGTCGAGCTTCTCCTTCGCCAGCGCCGCGCGTCCCGCATATTCGCCGGCCCCATCGCCGGGGGTCACGGTGACGGTGACCTCTCCGACGCGCACGCTCGTCGGCGCGGTCACCGGGCGCGTCACGGGCGCCGCCCCGACCTCGACCTCGGCACCGTCGATGGCCACCGTCGACTCGGAGACCGCGGAGACCGTCAATTCCGACGACGACGCCTCCAGCACCGTCGTCGCGGTGCGCCATTCATGTTCGGCGTCGTACGCCCGCTTCGCGTCATCGGCGGTGATGCGGTGCTCGGCGAGCTTTCGGCGCTTGTCGCGCACGACCTCGTCGAGCTCGCGCACCCGCTCCAGGACCTCGTCGAGTTCCGCGAGCGTGCGGACGTTCGCGCAATGCGTCAGATCGTCCCCCGCCAACTGCAGCAATCGGCGGGCGCGATCCCGGCGCCCCCGCGTCTCCACGACCTTCGCCTCGATTTCGTCGACCTCGCGCGACTCCGCCTCATATGCCTCGCGCAGGGGCTTGAGCTCGGCGATGACCCGTTCCAGGGACGCCTGCGCCTGCTTCTCCTGGGCGATGAGCTCATCGCGGGCTTCCCTGCTCTGCCGGGCATTGCCCAGCTCGACGGTCGCCAGCGTCACGGCGTCGTCGGCCTTCGACTTCGCGTGGCGGAACTCCGACAGCTCCGACACCGTGCGGCGCCACCGCGCCACGTCCTCCTCGGCCTCCGGCAGCGACGCCTCCAGGGCGGTGCGGCGGGCATCGTTCTTCTCCGCCTCGTCGACCAGCCCCCGCACCTGCGCGACCCGCGCCGACGCCGCCGACCACCGCGCTTCCGCCGCCTCCACGGCTTCGCGCGCCTCCTTCAGCGACGCCTTCTCCCGGCCCTGCGCCGTGAAGTACAACGCGCGCTCGGCCAACGCCGCCTCGACGATGGACCGCTGTTCCTCCGTCTCCGCCGTCCCGCCCGATGCCTCCTGAAGTGCATCGTTGACCTGCGCGAAAGCACCCATCCGCAGCGCCTTCTGTTCCGTGCCCTGGCGAGCTACGAATGCATTCCACAGCTCGCGGGTCCCCTCGCCCCTGGTCAGCTCGTCGAGCCACTGCTGTGCGGCATCGCCGGTCAGCGTCTTCGGCGCAGGCTCCGTCACCGACACCTCCGTCACCGTCGCGGCGCGCGCCCCTGCGAAGACCTTCCGCAGCGTGAAGCGGGTCCCGCCGAGCGTCATGTCCAGCGTGATGTCCGGGAATGCGTCGCGATTGTTGGGCCGCAGCGCCTTCGTTTCCTTGCGCTCGGCTTTCGCCGGCCACGACAGCGCGACGTGGATGGCCTCCGCGATGGTCGACTTGCCCATCTCGTTGTCGCCGGCGATGACCACCACGCCACGATCCGGCAGGTCATCGACCACCAGGCGATCGATGCCGCGGACGTTCTTCAACTCGATCGAGTGCAGCTTCATGGCGTGTCCCCTACTTCCCGGTCCCGGCCAGGCGCGCGAGCAGCGCCAGCGCGTCGGCGGCGGTGCGCCGGTCATCCTCGGCCAGCGACGCATCCGCCGTCCGTTCCTTCAACCGCTCTGCGGCGTCCAACGGGAACCCGTTGACGCCCAGCGAACTGATGTCGCCGTCCTCCGGCACGACGGTGATCTCCGAGCCGCTGCCCCGCCGGTACAGCGCGGCGAACGACGGCGCGATCTCGCGCAGCCCGCGCTTGAGCTCGGCGTCGGCGATGAGGTTCAGCGTCCCGCGCAGCGAGTACTTCACGCAGGTCCGGGACTTGTCGCTGAGCATCCGCAGCTCGTCCAACCACGCCCGCGCATCCTCGACGCCGGCGAAGTCGCGCTCCATCGCCCGGAAATCCCACTGCCCGACGCCGACGACCTCCACCAACGGCCGGCGATCCGGCCACGCATCGACGACGAGCACGTAGCCGGAATTGCGCTCCTTGTCGTCGTAGTCCGTCGTCTCCGGCGAGCCCGAGAACCACATCCGCCCGTCATCGTCGAGCTTCTGCGTCGAATGCGAGTCCCCGACGGCCACGTAGTGCACGGCCCGCTTGTCGACGGCCCCTTCCACCGCCTCCAGCGACAACGTCTCCCCCACCTCGGCGCCGAAGCCCGCGACCTGGCCATGCGCCACGGCAATGCGCACGCCGGCGGTCGCCTCCAACGGCTCGAGCGCCTCGGCGAGCACATCGGAGTCCGGCGACCTGCTGGTCAGCGGCGCACCAACGATCTCCACGCCCGGCCGCACCTCCACCGGCTCCGAGTCGCGCAGGACGTGGACGCCCTTCATGTCCACCTCGTCGAACACCTTCCGGTGGTAGATCGACGTCGCATCCAGCGCGTCATGATTGCCCGGCAGCAGATACACCGGCACGGGCAATTCGCGGATCACGTCGAGCGAGCGCTGGAAATCCCGCTCGGGCAACGTGTTCGACTCGAAGACGTCGCCGGCCACGACGATGAACTCCGCCCCGCGCTCCCGCGCCAGCCGGCCGATCCTGCGCACCGCCTCCAACCGGTCGGCCGAATACCTGGCCTGCGCCTCACCGTCGCCCTCCTTGAGGAACCACCGCGTCATGCCCAGCTGCCAGTCCGACGTGTGCAGGAACCGCACCGCATCTTCCGGGGCCGCGCCCCGACCGTCCCCCGCTTGCGAATCCCGCCGCTCATCCATGCCCCGATTCCTATCAGAGCCCCCGGATCACCGCCGGTCGAAACACCCCCGCATCGCACCCCTGTTCGAAGTTCGGCGCCCACCCCTCACTCACGCCCCTCACTCATCGTCGAACGACGTCGCCACCACCCCGTCGTCATCTTCGCCGCGCGGACGCCCGGGCCCGTCGCCGAAATCAACGTCATCGAACGACGGCGGCGACACCAGGTGGTCCCAGCAGTCCTCCAGATCCGACACCGCCCGCAGCGTCTCCACGGACAACACGGTGGCCGACCGCAGCGCGGCGTGCAACAGCGTCGGGTCGGTGTCGCGCAGCACGACCATCGGCTCCGGCGTCGGCACCTCGATCGACGGCAGATCCTTGCCCCAAAAGTCCCGTTCCACGAGTTCGAGCACGGGATCCTCGGTCCGCGGCCCCGTCGTCCGCCGCACAGGTGTGCGCGCCTTCCCCTCCGCGTCGCGCCCCGCCGATTTCTCCGCGGCCTCCGCCATCAGCCCCGCCAGCCGGTGCCGGGCTTCATGCACGCCGACACCCCGCAGCTCCAGCGCATTCATCGGCTCGGCGTCGATGGCCCCGGCCGCCGCCGTCAGCACCGCCACCACGTGCTTGCACACCGGCATCGGGTCCGGGCACGAGCACCGCGGCGTCGGCGCCTCGGTGGTCGACAACAGCAGGTCATCGAGCTGGGCGTCGGGCAACACACCCTTCTCCAACTCCCCGACCGCCCCGTCCGTCTCCGCCAGCCAGCGCAGCACGCCGTCGGCGGCCCGCGCGTCGCGGTACGGCAGCTTGATCACCACGGTGAACGGCTCGAGCTGGCTGCCCTTGACCTCGCCGACGATCTGCCCGTCGACCATGCGGAACCCCAGCACGTGGCCGTCGGCGTAGTACAGGTGTCCGCGTTCCAGCCGCCCGTCGTCGGCCCAGTTGACCGCGGAATCGTAGAGCCTCCGGGCCACGACGGTGCGCGGGGAGAAGGACTTCGACCCCGCTTTACGACGGCCCGCCGCATCCTTCCGCCCACTGCCCCTCGCCCGTCCGCCGCGGGATCCCGCGGCCGACCCCTTGCCGGCACCGCGCGCGCCGAAGTCGGCGAAAATGACGTTGTCGCCCCAGGTCACATCACCCTTCGCCATCGCGCTGCTCCTTCTTCTCGGTCGCCGGGGTCTTCTTCGGCGCCTTGTTCTCCGGCGCTTTTTCGTCCGCCTTCGCCCCGAACTCGATCACGTCCGCCATCGACTGCCGGTGTTTCTCGCGGGTCTCCTGCGCCCATTCGTCCTCGACCGTGTGCCCCGCTTCGGCGGCGTGGGCTGCGCGGTGGGAACGGGCGTCGTCAAGCTTCCACAGATGGTGGAGCTCGTCGAGGTCCATCTCCGTCAGCCACGACTCGCCGGTGGGCATCACCGCCCGCGCCAGATCGACCTTGCCCGCGATGACCTGGTCGATGCGTTCCTCGATGGTCCCCTTGGCCACCAGCTTGTGCACCTGGACATCGCGGCGCTGGCCGATGCGGTACGCGCGGTCGGTGGCCTGATCTTCCACCGCCGGATTCCACCACCGGTCGACGTGGACCACGTGATTGGCCGCCGTGAGATTCAGGCCCGTGCCGCCGGCCTTGAGGCTGAGCACCATCACCGGCGCGCCATCCTCCGCATTGAACTCGTCGACCATCCGCTGCCTGGCCGCCCGCGACACGCCGCCGTGCAGGAACGGGATCTCGCGGCCCAGCCGCTCCGACAGCCACGGCTGCAGCATGTGCCCGAACGTCGTGTACTGCGTGAACACGAGCACGCGCTCATCGGCGAGCACCGCGTCGTCGACGATGCGCTGCAGCTCGGCCACCTTGCCCGACCGGTGCCGGCCGCGATTGAGCAGCGGCGACCCGTCCGACTGGAAATGCGCGGGATGGTTGCAGATCTGCTTGAGCTTGGTGATGCCCTGCAGCACCAGCGCCCGCCTCTTCATCCCCTTCGCGGCGTCGACCTCCTGCTCCAGCTCCTTGACCCACCCGCGGTACAGCAGCGCCTGCTCGGCGGTCAGCGGCACCAGCTCGATGGCTTCGTCCTTCTCCGGCAGGTCGTCGAGGATCCCGGGGTCGGTCTTCATGCGCCGAAGGATGAACGGCGCCGTGATCCCCCGCAGCTCATTGGCCATTTCCTCGTTGCCGTCGCGCTCGATCGGCGCGGCGAACCGCGACCGGAACGAGCGCGCCGAACCGAGGATGTTGCGGTTGCAGAAGTCCATGATCGACCGCAGCTCGCCGAGATTGTTCTCCACGGGCGTGCCGGTCAGCGCGATCCGCTGCCGCGCGGGCAGCAGCCGGACGGCCCTGGCCACGGCGGTATTCGGGTTCTTCACCGCCTGCGCCTCGTCGAGGATCACGTGGTCCCACTGCACCGCCGCCCACTCGCCGGGATCGCGCGCGACGATGCCGTAGGTGGTCACCACCAGATCCGCGCGCTCGGCCCTTCGCTTGAGCTCCTCGCCCCGCGGCCGATTTCCGCCATGGAGCACCTCCACCTTCAGGCCCGGCGCGAACCGCGCAGCCTCCTTGGCCCAGTTGCCCACCACGGACATGGGCGCGACCAGCAGGGTCGGGTACCGCTTTACGACGCCATCCAGCGCCCTCACCGAGTCGCCGCCCGCATCGAGCGCCGCATCGAGTGTTTCGCGGGCGCGGCGATCCTCCTCCGATTCGGCGGCGAGCCGGGCCTCCTTCTCGTGGAGCAGCAGCGCGAGGATCTGCACCGTCTTGCCCAGCCCCATGTCGTCGGCGAGGATCACGCCGAACCCCGCGCCGGACATCCACGCCAGCCAATCCAGGCCCCGTCGCTGGTACTCGCGCAGCTCGCCGACGAAGCCGTCCGGGGTGTCCACGCGTGGCCGCTGGAGATCGACGACGTCCGGGTCATACAGCGACCGCGCCCAGCCGCGGGCATCGACGTCGACGGGCACCGGCGCCTGCGACACCGCCCCCTCGGAGAAATGGATCTCGCGCAGCGACGCCGACCCCTTGCCGGTGGCCTCGCCGGCCTTCGTCTGCTCCTCGAGGAACCTCAGCGCCTTGCGCGTCGCCTCCGGATCCGCCGCAACCCACGAGTCGCGCAGCCGCACCAGGCCGGAACCGGATTCGGAGAGGCGGCGGACGTCATCGTCGGAAAGCACCTCGTCGCCGAGGGTCAGCCTCCACTTGTAATCCACGATCTGGTCGAACCCGACGCGCGACTCCGTGGCACCGCGCACCGACCCCGTCGGCTCCTTCTCCTGCGGATCGACCTCCAGCCGCAGCGACGGCTGGGCGGCGACCCACGACCGCGGCAGCATCACCGCGATGCCCGCGTCGCGCAGCGCATCGACGCCGGTGGACACCAGTTCCACGACCTGGTCGGGGCGCAGCAGCAGGTCCAGGCCATCGCCATCGGACACCGCACTGTGGAACGGCGGGAACGCCCGCTGCGCCACCTCCAACTGCGGCCGCAACTGCGTGAGCACCGACCCGCGGCACATCGCCGGATCCAACCGCTCCGGGGCGTCGACGCCGATGCGGTAGTGCATGCGCAGCGGCCACCACAGGCCGTCGTCCTCGTCGGCGCCGGCGGCCCCACCCGCGCTACCGGCACCGCCCCGCTTGTTGACGATGTCGATCACCCGCCCGTGATCGGGATCGTCGAAATCCTCCGGCTCCTCCAGCACGAGCAGCAGCCGCACGTCCTCGCCGGAGGCCGACGAGCGCCACAGCGCCAGATCCGTGGCCACGTCCGGCGTCGCCCGCCGCAACGGCTCCGAATCCAGCAGCGAGCGCACGAACGCCTGGCGCCCCTTCGGCGGATCCGGCATGTCCGCCAACAGCGCATTAACCGTCCAATGGAACAGCCGCCCCATCAGATCGTCGATCATCTCGCCGCCGCCGTTGACGGCCAGCACCGGCGGCGTGCGCTGCGCCACCTGCGCCCGCCACGCCGTCTCCTTCAGGCCATCGGGCAACCGCCACTGCGGCCACCACTGCCCGTCCTCCCACGTCACGGCCACCAGCGCACGCCCGGCGCACGCCCACCGCTCCAGCGCCTCCTGCACGCGGATCAGAAAACGCAGATCCGCCGCGAAGGCCACGTCGCCGGCGTCGCCGCGCAGCGACTCCAGCACCGTCACCGCGCGCTCCGGCACGAACGTCCACGTCGGCAGCACATGCCGCACCCGCTTCCCCTTCGGCGTGCGCAGTTCCACCTCGGGGCGGCCCCTGGGCACCGACGACAGCACCCCGACGGCGGCGGAGGGCAATGCCATCCGTGCGCCGTCGTCAAGCCCCCCGAGCACCCGATGCCCCTCCACCCGCTCCAACCACAAATTCAGCCCCGTGCCGGGCAGCCACAGGCCGTGGAGCAGATGCGTGGTCGAAGACATGCCCCGATCATGCCACCCGCCCCGGATCGCACCGGGCCCCGGCACGCGCGGCGTTCGAACGCCCGGCGCGATCCGGCGCGATCCGGCGCCGGCTACTCCGGCACGGGGCACACCACCGGTACGCCATCGTCGTCGAGGACCCGGGCGCGGATGCCGTAGACCTCGTCGAGCAGCTCCGGGACCAGCACATCGGCCGGCGCCCCGACAGCACGGATCACGCCGTCGGACAGCACCGCCAGCCGATCGCAGTAGCGCGCCGCAAGGTTGAGGTCGTGGATGGCGACCAGCGCCACCGCACCATTGGCCGTCGCCTCGCGGCGGATGAGCTCCAGCAGCCGGACCTGGTGG
This sequence comes from Corynebacterium sp. NPDC060344, assembly GCF_042725215.1. Lineage (NCBI taxonomy): Bacteria > Bacillati > Actinomycetota > Actinomycetes > Mycobacteriales > Corynebacteriaceae > Corynebacterium > Corynebacterium sp. NPDC060344. Next base: position 456,706 of record NZ_JBHXCS010000001.1, read on the forward strand.
CGCAGGTCCAGGGCGGACGTGGGCTCGTCGAGAAGCATCACCGCAGGCCGGCGCACCAGCATCTGCGCGACGGCGACCAGCTGGCGCTGGCCTCCGGACAGCTCGCCCAACCCGCGGTCGGACAGCCCCTCGATGCCCAGCGCGGCCATCGCCGCAGCCGCCGCGGCCAGCGCATCGTCGCCGACGCGCCACATGCCGCCGCGCCGCGACGAGGCCAGCACCGACTCGAACGCGGTCAGCGACGCCGTGCCGGGCAGGTCCTGCGGCACGTACCCGATCGCATCGCGCGCCGCGGCCCCGGCGAGCACGCCGTCGCCGGCATCGACGCCGACCATGCCGTGGCGCACGCGGTCGATGCCCGCGATCGCCTTGACCAGCGTGGACTTGCCGGCCGCGTTCGGGCCGATCAAACCCGTCACCGTGCCACCGGGCACCGGGCCCAGATCCACGCCCCGGAGCACCTCGCGGCGGCCGTAGGAGCGCCGCAACCCTTCCACCGTCAATGTCGCAGCCATGTCAGCGCCCTCCCAGCAGGCGGCGCCGCGCGAGCACGAGCACCACGAAGAAGGGCACGCCGACCAGGGCGGTGATGATCCCGATCGGGATGGCGATGCCCGGCACGATCGTGATCGACGCGGCATGCGCCGCCGCCAGCAGCGCCGCGCCGGCGGCCATCGCCGCGGGGACGAAGAAACGGTGGTCCTCGCCGACGAGGATGCGCGCGACGTGCGGGCCGACCAGGCCGACGAAGCCGATGATCCCCGCGAACGCGACGGCCGTCGCCGCCAGCAGCGACGCGATGACCAGCGTGGTCGCGCGCAGCATGGGCACGTCGACGCCCATCGCGGCGGCGCGGGCCTCGCCCAGCCGCAGCGCCGTGAGCTTCCACGCCGAGACCATGGTGAACGGCACCGCGATCAGCAGCGCCCCGGCGATCAGCCCGTTGGCCGTCCACGTCGCGCGGCCGAGCGACCCCATGGTCCAGAACACGATCTGCTGCAGCGCCTCGGTGCTGGCGCGGTACTGCATCAGCGCCAGCAGCGCCTGGAACAGGAAGACCAGCGAAATGCCCAGCAGGATCATCGATTCCGACCCCGCCCCGCGCCAGAGGGCGGCGATCATGACCACGGCGACGGCGATCATCGCCGACGCCCACGCCACCGCGGCGAGGTTGAACTGCGGGTTGGCGATGACCGTCCACCCCATCACGATCGACGCCGCCCCGCCGAACGCCGCGGCCGCCGAGATGCCCAGCGTGAAGGGCTCGGCCAGCGGGTTGTCCAGGATGGTCTGCATCTGCGCGCCGGCCAGCGACAGCGCGGCGCCGATGAGCACCGCCATCACGGACATGGGCAGGCGCAGGTCCCACAGCACCGTCCGGGTGCGGTCGTCGACGGAGCCGGGGTCGGCGATGCCGCCGAGGACGTCGCCGACGCTCAGCGGCAGCGGGCCCACGACCGTGGCCACGACGAATGCGGTCGCGGCCGCCGCGGTCAGGAGGGCGATCGCGGCGATCTTGCGCCGGGCGCGGGCGCGGTACCCGGCGGCCGCGTCGGCGGGTTCGGGGATGATCTCCGCGTGCGGTTCGGGCTTGACGACGGCCTGCGTCACTTGCCGTCCCCCGTGGACGCGAAGAAGGTGCCGGACAGCTCGAACGGCAGCCACTCGCGGTGGAACTCGGCGAAGTCGGCGACGGGGTCGACGTCCTTGAACTTGTCGGGGTGGAGCCAGGCGCCGATCTGCTCCAGCGCGAAGACGTTGTAGGGCGAGTCGTAGAACTGGTGGTACAGGCCGTGGAGGTTGCCCTCCTTCGGAGCGGCCAGCTGGTCGAAGCCCGGCGTGGCGGTCAGCCCGTCGAGCGCGGTGCGGGCGGAGGCGTCCTTGGCGGCGTAGCCCAGTTCGACGTGCGGCAGGACCGCGGGCTTCTCCGGGTCCGGGGCCCACGAGCCGCCGGTGGCGATGATCGCCTCGGGCTCTTCGGCCAGCACCTTCTCGGCGGTGACGTCGCCGAACTCGGTGTCCAGGATGCCGTCGCCGATGTTGTCGCCGCCGGCGGCGTTGACCAGGTCGCCGATGTTGGAGTCCTTCACCGTGGCGCAGCAGTCCTTCAGACCCGCGGCGCGCCACACGAAGGTGCGGGGCTTGTCCTTGACGTCCTTTACCCGGCCGGTGATCTCGTCGACCTTGGCCTCGTAGAACTTGGCGAACTTCTCGGCGGCCTCGTCTTCGTCGAGCACCCGACCGAGCACGCGCACCGACGTCGTGGTGTTCTCCAGCGGCTTCTGGCGGAAGTCGGTGAACACGTACTTCAGGCCGGCCTGATCCAGCTTGGCCAGGAAGCCGTTTTCCTCGGCGGCCTTCTTGTGGTCGAGGGTCATGACGATGACGTCGGGGTCGTGGGCCAGCAGGTTCTCCACCGTCACGTCACCCTTGGAGATCGTGCCGATGACCGGGATGTCCTTCGCGGCGGGGTGGGCCTCGAAGAGCTTCTCCTCGAATGACGGGGCACCGGAGTGCAGGTCCCCGCCCCAGGCGACCACGCGATCGGTGGGGTTGTCCTTGTCCAGCATCGCCGTGGCGAAGGCCGCGCGGCCCTCGCCGAGGATGACCCGCTCGGGGCGCGCGTCGAAGGAGACGCTGCGCCCGGCGACGTCGGTGACGGTGAATCCGCCGCCGGCTCCCCCGGACTCCCCGGACGGGGATTCGCCGCCTGCCGCGCCGGGCATGGAGCAGCCGGTGAGCAGGAGCGCGGCGCCGGCGAGCGCGGCGGTCGCCGCGGTCACCTTTCGGTTGATGGGACGGTGCACGTGGTGTGCCTTTCTGGTCGGGGCCGCGGTGGCGGCCGAGTGCGTCGCGCGGCGACGGGTGCCCTAGTGGGCGTATCGCCGCGAGCCCGCGACAACGTTCAATAAGGTCACGCATTGCAGGCGAGGTAAGTCTTACCATCCTTGAACGCCGTCCAGCAATGGCCCAGCCCACGGCGCATTCGACGGCCGGATCCTCGCCCAGCCCGCGGCCAGCCTGCGATCAGCCCCCGACCAGTCCGCACCCACCTCCCCCAAAATGATGCGCGCCACATTGTTACGCATTCGTTATTCTCGCCGCTCACAGGCGGCATTAAGGTTCCTGGATGGGCGGTCGGCCGGAAAAACCCAGGTCACCGTTTTGCACGCCCCAACGGATGCATGACAACGTCGTTGAGTCACTTTTACGCACGTAGACATGAAATCCCACACCAGAAGGAGTGGAAGCACTTGCAAACGACGACTTGGTATCTCATCGCCATCGTCATCTACCTGGCCCTGATGCTCTACATCGGCTACGCGGCCTACCGGAAGACGACCGAATACGACGACTACATGCTCGCCGGCCGCGGCCTGCATCCGTTCGTCGCCGCCTTGTCCGCGGGCGCATCCGACATGTCCGGCTGGCTGCTCATGGGCCTGCCAGGCGCGATCTACCTGTCCGGCCTCAACCAGACGTGGATCGCCATCGGCCTGTGCATCGGCGCGTGGGCGAACTGGAAGCTGACGGCCCCGCGCCTGCGCAGCTACACCAAGGTGGCCAAGAACTCGATCACCATCCCGTCGTTCCTGGAGAACCGCCTCGAGGACCGGACGAAGGTCCTGCGCGTGGCGTCGGGCATCATCATCCTGGTCTTCTTCACCTTCTACGTGTCCTCCGGCATGGTCGCCGGCGGCCGTTACTGGGAGTCCACCTTCGGCGGCGACTACATGACCGGCCTGCTGCTGGTCTCGGGCGTCACCGTCGCGTACACCCTGTTCGGCGGCTTCCTGGCGGTGTCCTACACCGACGCCGTGCAGGGCATCATCATGTTCCTGGCGCTGATCATCGTGCCCATCGTCGCCATGTTCGTGCTCACCGGCGAGGGCGAGCCGGTCTCCGACCTGTTCTCCTTCGCCGCCGAGAACCCCTACCCGGGCAGCGAGGGCGCGCCGGTCGAGGGCTTCTTCAACCCGTTCTCCGGCATCCCCTTCCTCGCCGCCGTCGGCCTGATCGGCTGGGGCCTGGGCTACTTCGGCCAGCCGCACATCATCGTGCGCTTCATGGCGCTGCGCTCCCCCGCGGACGCCGTCGCCGGCCGCCGCTACGGCATCACGTGGCAGATCCTGTGCATGATCGGCGCGACGATGGTCGCCATCATCTCCACCGTGTTCTTCGCCCGCCACCCGGAGGCGACGATCACGGACAAGGAGGCGTACGAGACCATTTTCCTGGACCTCACCCGCGTCATCTTCCACCCGCTGGTCGCCGGCCTGATCCTCACCGCGGTCCTGGCGGCGATCATGTCGACCATTTCGTCGCAGCTGCTGGTCTCCTCCTCCGCGCTGATCGAGGACCTGTACCGCGGCGTCGTGAACAAGAACCTGAAGTCGTCGACGTCGATGCTGGCGTCGCGCATCGCGGTGGCCGTCGTCGCCATCGTCGCGGGCGTCATCGCCGCGAACCCGAACTCGTCCATCCTGGATCTGGTCGGCTTCGCGTGGGCCGGCTTCGGCTCCGCGTTCGGCCCGGTGGTCGTGGCGTCGCTGTACTGGCGCCGCCTGAACATGCCGGGTGCTGCGGCGGGCATCATCGTCGGTGCGATCGTGTCGTTCGCGTGGGGCCAGAGCGCCCTGACCGACGTCATCTACGAGATCGTGCCGGGCGTGCTGGCCTCCACCATCGCGATGGTCGCCGTCACCCTGATGACGAAGAAGCCGTCCGCGGCCATGATCGAGGAGTTCGAGCGCGCCGCCGCTGAGGCGAAGGCCCCGGCCGCGCCGAAGGGTTCCGCGGTCAAGGCCTAGGCTCCGCCGGGCACACCCCGTCGGGGGTGGCCGCAGATTAGACGGAACCGCATGACGGCGGGCCGCGTCCATAAGAACGTGGCCCGCCGTTTTCGCATTCCCGTCCCCCGTTGCCCGTCCCGGTTCTTCGCTTTACGACGCCTCCTCCCCACCCTTTCCGCCCTCCTCCTCGCAGCTGCCGCGGGGTGTTCCACCGAGCCCGGTGCCGATGCCCGTGAGGTCGCCGTCCTCCTCGCGTCCGTCCGCGTCGTGCCGGAGCGGGTGACGGTGCTCGGATACGACAGAGCTCTGTTCGGCGATTGGGCTCCGGTCATTGGCACTGGATCAGCCGGCCCTGGAGTTGCTGGCGCTGGAGTTGCTGGTGGCGGAGTTACTGGTGGCGGCGGAGCCAGTGGAGTGCGCGACACCCGCGATGCCGTGCTCGCCGAGTGGTCAGCGGGCACCGGCCAGATCGCGGACGTGTACACCGGCGAGAATCTCGAGCCGGACATCGCGGACATTGACGTGGACCACGTGTATCCGCTGGCCGCCGCCTGGGATTTCGGGGCGCATGCGTGGGACGCGCGGACCAGGCGCGCCTTCGCCAATGACGCCGAACTCAATCTCGTGCCGGTCGCCTCGGCGGTCAATCGGGAGAAGTCGGATCTCACGCCCGCCGAGTGGCTCCCGCCGGAGCGCGATCTCCGCTGCCCCTACTCCCACCGCTACTTGAGCGTCGCCGCCTCCTGGCAGTTGCCCATCTCCGTCGACGACTGGAAGGCAATGGCCGACTCCTGCAACATCCGCGCCCGCACCTGACCCCGAGCTCACTGAGGCCGCACTCAACAACACCGCATTCACCGACCCCGCACTCACCAACACCACACATCGACGCGTCACTTATCGACGCCGCGTCGATACCACTTGGGCGCTCGCCCACCCCATCCGCTAACATGGCGCCCCGATGGAGAACCCGCTTTACCCGGCGGTTTCCCTATGAACCAGCCCACACCCGCCATTTGAAAGGCCCACGTGAACAACGTCGTCCTCATTGCCCACGTCGTCGCGGCGATCCTGCTGCTCGGCCCGGTCACCGTCGCCATCTCGATGTTCCCCCGCCTCGCGCTCGCCGCCCGCGACGGCGAAGCCGGCACCATCGGCGCCGCCCGCGCCATGCATGCCATCACCCGCACGTACGGCCTGTTTTCGCTGGCCGTGCCGCTGCTGGGCTTCGGCGTCATGTTCACCGACCTGGATTACTACCTCAAGCAGGGCGCGCTGCACACCTCGATCCTCCTCGCGGTGATCGCGTGGGCGCTGCTGTACTTCGTCATCACGCCGAAGCAGTCCGTGATGATGGCCGGCCTCGGCGTCGCCGGCGAGGACGAGCTCGCCGATGATCCGGACTTCCGCAAGCGCGCCGACAAGGCCGCGAACCTCGATTGGAAGAAGGCCAAGGGCCAGCTGGCCATGTTCTCCGGCATCTTCGGCGCCCTGTGGCTGATCACCGCGGTGCTCATGTTCTTCATCTAGGCACTCAGCCAGGAACGAGCAACACCGCCTCGATCACGCGCCAACCGGCCGATGGGATGTCCCCGTCGGCCGGTTTTCGCGTTCCCGGGCACCCCACACCGCCGACTCCCCCACTCCAGCCTCGCGGCCACGCCCCACACCATCGACTCCCCCGCCATCGGTCGCCTCCGCGTGCCCGAGATTCAAGATCAGAGTTTTCGTGTCGGCTTTTCCGGCCACGAAAACTCTGAGGTTGAAGAATTCGACCCCCAATTCTTCAATCTCAGAGCATCCGTGACCTCCGTAGGTCCCACGAAAACTCCGAGATTGAATGGCCGTCGCCAAGCGACGCGACTCGAGCCTCCGACCTGCACAAACGCGAGCGTGCCACACAAGCCCCGCAGCGACGTTGGCGGGTACGCGTGCACGCGGGGAGATCTCCAACGCCGCTACGGGCCGCACAGCGCTCCGGCGTTGTGGGCAGGCGCGAATAGACGGATCGGCGGCGGGATTGCGGTGGGCACCGGCACAGAGCTTTTGCTTTGCGACGCCCACCGACACCCGATAACGCCGTCACGCTGGAATTGGGCCGCTCGCCAGCACCGTTGTTTTCGCAGCCGAAGGATACGTAGGGTCGCGGGGAGGGAGCGGCGTTCACCGCACCCGCCCCGCGCGCAGCACTGGGCAACCCCCGTCCGGCGCGGGGACCGCCCGATTTCGCACGAGGAGGATCCATGGCCCCCACGCATGACTCACGCCACCACATCGACGACGACGGACGTGACGACGGCCTGACCCCCCTCGACGACCTCGTCGACGCGGCGGTGGAACGCGCGCTCGGCTGGCTCGCCGAATCCGAGAAGGTCAGCGGCCGCTCGACCTCGGGCGACGGCGCTTCGAGCGACGGCAACGCAGCCGCGGGCGCTGGCTCCGGCACCGTCTCGCCGGCGACGACCGGCGGCGAGGAGCCCGAGGACCCGATCAAGGACGCCTCGGACCACGCGGCCGAGCAGCTGGCCAAGCTGGTCCACGACCCGGCGGGCGTGGACTACACCATGGCGTTCGTCGACCAGGTCGCCCGCCCCGAGGACCACGCGACGGCCGCGCGCCAGCTGGCAAACCTGACCAGCGGCACGAAGACGCCGGCCTTCCTGTCGATGCTCGACCGCGCGGCGATGAAGCTCGGCGGCGTGATGGCCCCGAAGCTGCCGTGGCTGGTCATGCCGATCGCGCGGCGCCGCATGCGCCAGCTGGTCGGTCACCTCATCCTCGACTCCGATGGTGAGGCCCTGCACGAGTTGCTTGCCGACGCACGCACCCGCGACCGCCGCCTCAACCTCAACCTTCTGGGCGAGGCCGTCCTCGGCGCGAAGGAGGCCGAGCGCCGCCTGCACGACACGATGGCGCTGCTGCGCGATCCGATGGTCGACTACGTCTCCGTCAAGGCGTCGAGCGTCGTCTCCCAGCTCAATCCGTGGGATTTCGACGGCAGCGTCGAGCGTCTCGTCGGCACGCTGCGCCCGCTCTACCGCATCGCGGCCGATGCGCCGGGACAGTCGGATCGCACGTCGCCGCCGTTCATCAACTTGGACATGGAGGAGTACCACGATCTCGACCTGACGCTGGAGGTCTTCGAGCGCATCCTGTCGGAGGACGAGTTCCTGGGCATGGAGGCCGGCATCGTGCTGCAGGCGTATCTGCCGGATTCGGTGGCGGCGCTGGAGCGGCTGATCGGCTTCGCCAGGCAGCGGGTTGCCCGCGGCGGCGCTCCGGTGAAGGTCCGCCTGGTCAAGGGCGCGAACCTGTCCATGGAGACCGTCACCGCCGACTCCCACGGCTGGGTCCGCGCGCCGTATGCCACGAAGGCCGAGACCGACGCCAATTACCTGCGGCTGCTCGACCGGGCGCTGCGGCCGGACGTCGCGGACGCCCTGCGCGTCGGCGTCGCCAGCCACAATCTCTTCTCCATGGCCGCCGCGGTGGAGCTTGCCCGGTCCAGGGGCGTCGAAAAGCAGATCGATGCCGAGATGCTGCAGGGCATGGCCCCGATGCAGCAGAAGGTGATCCAGGAGGACGTCGGCCGCCTGATCCTGTACACCCCGGTCGTCGACGCGGACAGCTTCGACGTCGCGGTGAGCTACCTGGTGCGCAGGCTCGAGGAGAATGCGGCGGAGGAGAACTTCCTGCACGCGATGACCTCTGTCGACGAGGGTGAGCGCGCGGGCGGCGATGGGCCGTCGCCGCGGTCGCCGGAGTCGCCGATGTCGGGCCAGGAGGAGCGGTTCCGGCAGGCGGTCGACGAGCGCGATGCGACGTTGGCCGAGCCGCGCCGCACGCAGGACCGCCGGGTGGAGGGCCCGCCGACGGCGGCGGACGCGAAGCCGGGCACGACCACGACGCCGCGGGCGGGGAAGGCGAAGCGGGCGCCATCGCTGACGGATTTCGCCAACGAGCCCGACACCGATCCCGCGCTGCCGGCCAACCGCGAGTGGGCGGAGGCGCTGGTCGATCCGGCGAGCGATCCGGGCCCGTCGCGGGCGCCGCTGATCGACGACGTCGCCGACGTCGATGCGGTGGTCCATCGCGCGACGCTGGTGCAGTCGGCGTGGGCGGACCTCGGCGAGCACGGGCGCGCGTCGGTGCTGGAGGTCGTCGCGGAGCGGTTTGCTTCTCGACGGGGCAGCCTCATCGCCGCCGCCGTGCACGGCCCCGGAAAGACGGTCGCGGAAACGGATCCGGAGATCAGCGAGGCCATCGACTTCATCCGGTACTACGCGGCGTCGGCGAGGACGCTGGCCGAGGAGCCGGGCGTGGCCTTCACGCCCAATCGCGTGACGGTGGTCGCGCCGCCGTGGAATTTCCCGGTGGCCATCCCGGTCGGCGGCGTCGTGTCGGCGCTGGCGGCGGGTTCGGCGGTGATCATTTCGCCGGCGCCGCAGGTCGTGCGCGTGGCCGAGGTCGCCGTGGCCGCGCTGCGCGAGGGCCTGAAGGACGCCGGCGCGGACCCCGATCTGATCCAGCTGGCCAACACCGACGAGGGCGCGGCGGGCAAGCACCTGATCACGCATGACGACGTCGACGCCGTCGTGCTCACCGGCGCCTCCGAGACGGCGGCGCTGTTCCGCAAGTGGCGGCCGGAGCGGCCGGTGCTGGCGGAGACGAGCGGCAAGAACGCGATCATCGTCACGCCGGCGGCGGACCCGGATCTGGCGGCGGCGGACATCGTGTCCTCGGCGTTCGGCCATGCCGGGCAGAAGTGTTCGGCGGGGTCGCTGGTCATCCTCGTCGGCGCGGCCGGCAAGTCCGAGCGCCTGCTGGAGCAGATCCTCGACGCCACCCGCACCCTCGAGGTCGGGCATGGCCGGGACCTGTCCACGGACATGGGCCCGCTGGTCGAGGAGCCCGGCGACAAGCTGCGCCGCGGCCTGACCGCGCTGGAGCCCGGCGAGTCGTGGCTGGTGCGGCCGCGCCAGCTCGACGAAGAGGGAAAGCTGTGGTCACCTGGCATCCGCGACAACGTGCGCCCCGGATCGTGGTTCCACCTGACCGAGTGCTTCGGGCCGGTCCTGGGCGTCATGCGCGCCCCCGACCTGGAGACGGCCATCGAGTGGCAGAACGCCGTCGACTTCGGCCTGACCGGTGGCATCCACACCCTCGATTCGTCGGAGGTGGCCACGTGGCTGTCCAAGGTCGAGGTGGGCAATGCCTACGTCAACCGGCACATCACCGGCGCAATCGTCCGCCGCCAGCCGTTCGGCGGCTGGAAGGGCTCGTCGGTCGGGCCGGGAGCGAAGGCCGGTGGGCCGAATTACGTGGCGCAGCTGGGGACGCTGCACGATGCGTCGTCGTCAAGCATGCCGAAGGCCAGCCCGGGCCGTGCCGTCGGCGCGGTCCTGCGGGACCTGGCCAATGCGCTGCGCGAGGGCGCGGCGGGGTCGGCCGATACGCGCGAGGCGACGGCGCAGCTCATCGACGATGCCATCGAGTACCTGAAGGGTGCGGCCGGATCCGACGCGCACTGGGCGGGCACCGAGTTCGGCGTGCCGCGCGACGAGTCCGGGCTGATCGGCGAGGCCAACGTGTTCCGCTACCGGCCGTACCCGACTCCCGTGGTGCGCGTCGGGCCGGGAGCCGATGCCGTGAAGCTGGCCCGCACCGTGCTCGCCGCGGCGGCCGCGCACGATGCCGTCGGTGCGGCGGAGTCGGCCACGGGCACGCGGCGCGCCGGGGTTCCGGTGATCAGCGTCGCGCCGTCGGTGATCGGCGATGCGGAGGCGGCGTCGCGGCCGGGCACCTCCCCCAGCCGCGCCGATTCGCCCATCGCCTCGACGCTGCGGGTGCTGTCGGCACACGAGCTGATCGAGGTCGTCGTCGAGGATGACGCCGACTTCACCGCCCGGGTGTCGGCGGCGCCGTCGTCGCGCGTGCGGTGCCTCGGCGCCGTGCCGACGAGCGCGCTGAAGGCCGCCGCCGAGAACGGCTCGTGGCTCGATCCGGCGCCCGTCGTGCAGAGCGGCCGCCACGAGATGCTGCACTACCTGCGCGAACAGTCGATCTCGTGGTCGCTGCACCGCTTCGGCCACGTCTCGGCCGGCGCGGAGGAGGGCCTGCGGAAGGCACTGCGCGCATAACGGTTGAGTAACGCAGGGGCCACGATGCGGCCACGGTCGCCGTCAGCCCTTGCGTTGCCCACCCAACACGACCACGGTGGGGCCCACACGTTGATCGGACCATGGTTCCGGCGCAACGACACGGCACAGGAACCGGACACGGATAACGGCCCGCTCGACGCGATCCGCCGCCCCCGACCCCGATAGTTCGACCTCCGGCGGATCGGAGAGGACACCATGTTCGACATGTTGAACGCTCCCCGCTTCCGAACCACCCGCACCATCCGCACGGCGACGGTCGCCACGGCCGCCGCCGCGACCCTCACCTTCGGCGCCGCCGCCGCGGCGATCGCGCCGCAGGCCACGGCCAATCCCGGCGAGGTCCGCGAGTGCGTCTCGGAGATCACCCCCGAGCGCACGGCCGATGCCATTTCCCGAGCCATCTCCACCGGCGACATCGCCGCGGGCCACGATTGGGCACCGAACAAGGCCATGGAGTACCTGGGCGGCGACTGCGACGAGGTCACGGCCCAGCCGGTCTCGGCTCGCGGCGGTGACCCGTCGGCGCCGACGGCGCTGCTGCTGTTCCGCCCGGGCAGTGGCGAGTACGCCCGTGCGGCCGAGATCCCCGGCTTCGTCGCCGAGGGCCCTGCCTGGGGCGCACAGACCAGTGGCATGGTCCACATCGAGCGCACGGCGCGCGACGTCATCCGCGTGAAGTGGGCCAATGAGGCCGGTGCGACGGCCACGGTCGACTACCGCTACGTCCACGGCCCCGACGGCCCGCCCCGCTACGAGTTCGAGCTGGTCGACGGCACGGGCCACAACTAGCGGCAGCTCCGCTTTCCGGCTTCTGCTTCACGACGTCCCGGCCCGCACCCATCCCCCGGGTGCGGGCCGTTCGTCGTGGGCGTTACCGGCGACATCCCACGACCGGGAGAACCTGCGACGTTGCCTGACGCCGAAAACGGTCGACACGCCCAACACTCGGAGCGCCGGACCGTCGTAAAGCAGTCCGCCCACTGCCCACCACTAGAGTCCGCGCCGGACGTTCGTGTCATATGGTCAACGCTCCCAAAACGGCCGCGTCAAAACCGCAGGTGGTCAAACCTGCTACTCATGAGCGTTGACCATATTGCACTAACTCCGCTCGAGCGCCCTCGGCCGGCAGGACTTCTGTGCACACAAGCCCCGCCGACACGACTTCGGTGAGCGCAACCCCCGCCGGCCCACGTTCCACCAACACACACTCGGCCAGCACGAATCCGCCGACGCTCGCACGGCCGACACACGTTGAGCCCGCCCGGGCCGGAACCTGGCCGATCCCGCAGCGTGTTGAAAATTGTTGCAGACAACACAATCTGAGCAGTGCTCAATAGGTGATAGGGTCGCGTTGTTACATATCCGCCGGGGCTGCCACGCGGGTGGCCCCTTCTTCCCGAACGGACGCGACGCCCACGATGAAGAACAAGAAGCGAGGCGCGGGGTTCCTGCGGGTGCTCAAGTACGCCCTGCTGGTCCTGGCGACCGTTGCGCTGGTGAAGATCGCCTTCTTCCCCGCCAACCAAACTCCCCAGCACGTCAGCTCAGGCGACTTCTCCCAGCCGACGGCGGTGATGGAGAAGGGCACGATCAACAACGAAACCAAGCTGTCGGCGACCATCCTCCGCGATGCGCCGACACCCATCCGCGCCACCGCCGCCGGCGAGGTCACCACCGTCTACGCAGCCTCCGGGCAGCCGGTCAACGCAGGCCAGGGCCTGATCCAGGTGAAGACCACGACGATGCCCGCCGGCAGCGCCGGCACCTCCGGCTCCAACGCCGGCGGCAACACGGGCGGCAACTCGGGCGGCAATTCGGGCACCGACGCGGACGCCGATTCCGCCGAATCCGCGCCGACGCCCCAGCCCGTCGTCAGCTACAACAACATCCCGGCCCGCGCGGGCGGCACCGTGCAGCTCACCGTGGTGGTCGGGCAGTCGGTGGAGGTGGGCCAGGAAATCGGCACGATCTCGCCGAGCTCCTTCCACGCGCTGGCGCAGCTCAAGCCGAGCCAGCTGTACTCGATGGGCGATGCGCTGCGCTCGGGCACGCTGTCCATCACCGACGGGCCGGGACCCTTCCTGTGCTCGGAGGTGAAGGTGGTCACTGCATCGTCGGCCGCCACCGGTGGCGCCGGTGCATCCGGTGACGCCGCATCCTCCGGCGCGGCCGCGGGCGGCTCCGGCGGCGGCCCGCAGATCCGCTGCGCCATCCCCAACGACCAGACCGTCTACGAGGGCATCCCCGCGACGCTGACCATCGGCGGCGCGACGACGGGCGAGGTCAACACCCTGCCGGTCACCGCCGTGGAGGGCCGCTTCAACGAGGGCGTCGTCTTCGTGCCCGCCCCCGATCCCGCCGACAAGCCCATCAAGCGCAAGGTCCAGCTCGGGGCGAACGACGGCAAGAAGATCGAGATCAAGGGCGGCCTGAAGGAGGGCGAGGAGGTCCTGATGTTCGTCCCCGCCAACTCCGGCGCCGGCACGGGATCCGACTCCGGTTCCGACTCCGACTCCCCCGACGCCGACCCCGACGCCGATGCCAACTCCGATGCCCCGGCCGGCAACTGACGGCGCGCCGCGATGCTGAATCTGACGCGGGTCACCCGCACGGTGGAGTTGCCCAATGGCGAGATGCTGCCCATCCTCCAGGGCGTTGACCTGGAGGTGTTGCCGCGCGATCACGTGAGCATCATCGGGCAGTCGGGCAGCGGCAAGTCGACGCTGCTCAACATCATCGGCATGCTCGATCTGCCGGATGAGGGCACGTACACCTTCGATGGCACGGACGTGTCCACGCTTTCCGACGCCTCCCTCGCCGCCCTGCGCGGCGATTCCTTCGGGTTCGTCTTCCAGCAGTTCAATCTCTTCCCCTCGCGCACGGCATTGGACAACGTCGAGGTCCCGTTGATGTACGACAAGGGCCCGAAGTTCTGGAAGCGCCGCGAGCTCGCCGCGGAGATGCTCGACAGGGTGGGCCTCGGCGATCGCCTCGACGCGATGCCGGGGCGGCTGTCCGGCGGCGAGCAGCAGCGCGTGGCCATCGCGCGTGCGCTGGTGCGCCGGCCGAAGGTCATCCTCGCCGATGAGCCCACCGGCGCGCTCGACCTGGACACCGGCAAGATCGTCATGGAGCTGCTCGAGGAGGTCGCCGCCGAGAACGACTCCGCGCTGATCCTGATCACCCACGACATGGAGGTCGCCGAGCGGGCGCACCGCATCGTCGAACTCCGGGGCGGGAGGCTTCACGACGACTCGCTCCTCCGCTCCCCCCACCTCCCCATCGCGGGCGACGACGCCGAGACCGGCGCGGACGCCGACCGTGCTCCGGATTCCCATGCCGCTGGTCCAGACGCGGACGCCGACGACTCGGCCCGTACCGTGGAGTTCACGGAGGTGACCGGCGATGAATAAGTACGCCTACTCCCTCACGCCCTACCTCGGCGCGCTGCTGGAGGCGTGGCACGAGCTGCGCATCAACCGCAATCGCATCATGTTGTCGCTGGTCAGCGTCGCTGCCGCCGTGTGGGCGATGTCGACGGTGATTGCGCTGGGCAACATCCTCACGTCCTCCTCCGAGGCCGCCACCGCCCAGTCCACCGGCATCGCCGGCACGGTGACCATCACCGCGTCGCCGGGTTCCGGCATCGAGACCAACGGCGGCGCCCCCGACGGAAGCTCCGGTGGTCCCATGGCGGGGTTCTTCCCGCCGTCCGGGTCGGGAGACGCCGCTGCGGAGGGGTTGGACGTCGTCAAGCCGGACGGTTCCATCGACGACGCGTTCTCCGGCGCGGCGCGCGCCACCGTCGACCAGGTCCGCGCGAACACGTGGACGCGGATGCGGACGCAGCCGCTCGACGTCCTCGTCCCCGGCAAGCCCGCATGCGACCCCGTGCTCGACCCGACGTGCGTGCCGGCGCAGGTGCCCGACCTGTACGGCGTCGACCCGGGGTGGTTCGACATTCATCGCCGGACCATCATCGAGGGCCGCGCGCTGCAGCCGGGCGACGGCGAGCGCCTGATGAACCCCACCGTGGTCAACGAGGCCCTGTGGGAGCAGCTCGGCTTCCCCGACCCCGCCGCGCACCCGACGTTCACCGGCCGCGAGACCGGCGCGACGCAGTTCACCGTCGTCGGCGTGATGAAGGGCCTGGGCACCTGGGACTCCCCGCTCGCCGTGACCTCGTACGACTCGCTGATGTACGCCGGGCACTCCGCCCTAGGCTCGCCGCGGCTGCTCGTCGCCGCGCCGCTGGAGGAGGCCAAGCAGGCGCAGCGCACCATGACCGACATGATGCGCGGCCACCTCGGCGGCGGCTGGCAGATCAGCGGCTCGACGGCCGACCGCAGCGTGGAGCAGACGGCGCAGATGAACTCGATGATCACGAAGGTGCTCGGCGTCATCGGCGGCATCGTCATCGCGCTGGGTGCGCTGGGGCTGCTGACGGTGTCGATCGTGACCATCGGCCACCGCGTCCGCGAGATCGGCATCCGCCGGGCGATGGGCGCGTCGGCGGCGAGGATCTTCATTTCGGTGTTCCTCGAGTCGATCGTCGCCACCACCGTCGCCGGTGTCGTCGGCGTGGTGCTGTCGATCGTCACCGTCAAGCAGCTGCCGCTCGAGGCGATGCTCGGCATGCCCATCGACCTGGGCACCGTGCCGTATCCGCTGACCGCGGCGTTCATGGGCGTGGCCATCGCCTCGCTGGTCGGCGCGCTGGCCGGCGTCATCCCCGCGACCATCGCCGTGCGGGTCAAGCCCATCGACGCGATCCGCTTCTAGGGCCGGCCGGCCTTCGGGCCGGCATGGCTTTACGACGAACCGGCCCGCACCCCGTTGAAGGGTGCGGGCCGGCTGTCATGCGCCCGTCCCCCGCCTCATCGCCGAGCACCACAGCTTCGGGCACGTGGCCGATTGCTCAACAGGCGCCCGGCACACCTCAGATTCCGTAGCGCCCCACGGACCGTTCGTGTCGTATGGTCAACGCTCCCGATTCGACCTCACCAAAACCCCTGGTGGTCAAACCTGCTACTCATGAGCGTTGACCATATGGCACTAACGCCGCCGGGCCCGTCTGGCCAGAGCATGCCTCCGGCCGACATGGCTTTACGACGAACCGGCCCGCACCCCGTTCAAGGGTGCGGGCCGGCTGTCATGCGCCCGTCCCCCGCCACATCGCACCAGTTGGATGCGGTGAGGGGCGGGGGACGTGGGCGTCGTAAAGCAGCTCAGGTGTGAGCCGCGGCGGGACTAGTCCCAGCTGCCGCGGCCACCACGGCCACCGCGATCATCGCGGCCGCCCCGGTACCCGCCGCGGTCGCCGCCGCGCCCGCCACGATCGTCTCGGCCGCCACGGTAACCACCGCGATCGCCGCCACGGCCACCACGGTCATCGCGATTGCCGCGGTACCCGCCGCGCCCGCCGCGATCGTCGTCGTCGCGTCCGCCGCGGTAGCCGCCACGTCCGCCACGGCCACCGTCATCATCTCGGCCACGGCCGCCTCGGAAACCACCGCGACCACCACGGTCGCCGCCACGGCCACCGCGATCACCGCGGTACCCGCCACGGTCGCCGCCGCGCCCGCCGCCACGGCGATCATCGCGATCGTCGTAGGCGTGCGAGCCATCGTCGACGTTCGTGCCGTCATCCGGGGTGATGTGGATGAGCTGGCCGGAGATGCGGGTGTCCTTGAGGTTCTCGAAGACCTGCTGCGGCATGTTCGCCGGCAGCTCGACCAGGGTGTGGTCGCCGCGGATGTCGATGTGGCCGAAGTCCTTCGACGTCAGGCCACCCTCGTTGGCGATGGCGCCGACGATCGCGCCCGGGCGCACGTGCTGGCGGCGGCCCACGCTGATGCGGAACTTGCTCATGCCGTCGCGGGTGAACTCGGCGCGCTCGGCGCGGCGGGCTGCATGCTCGCTGCGGCGGTCGCGCTGGCCGCGGCCGCCGCGGTCCTCCTCGAAACGCCCGCGGCCATCACGGTCGCGGCCGCGGTCGTCGCGCTTGCGGCGCGGCTGCTCCTTCATCAGGAAGTCGCCGTTCTGCGACTGCGCGGCCAGGGCGGCGGCGATGTCGACCAGCGGGGTGTCGTGCTCCTCGGCGTATTCCTGGATCATCTCGCGGAACACCGGCACCTGGCCGTCCTCGAGGGCCTCGGTGATGGCGTCCATGAACTTGGACTTGCGGGAGTCGTTGACCTCGTCGACGGACGGCAGCTGCATCTCGTGCAGGGACGACTTCGTCGCGCGCTCGATGGAGCGCAGCAGCCGGCCCTCGCGCGGGGTGACGAACAGCAGCGCCTCACCCGAGCGGCCCGCGCGGCCGGTGCGGCCGATGCGGTGGACGTAGGACTCGGTGTCGTGGGGAATGTCGAAGTTGACCACGTGGCTGATGCGGTCGACGTCGAGGCCGCGGGCGGCGACGTCGGTGGCAACGAGGATGTCCAGGCGGCCGTTCTTCAGCTGGTCGATGGTGCGCTCGCGCTGGTTCTGTGCGATGTCGCCGTTGATGGCGGCGGCGGTGAAGCCGCGGGCGCGCAGCTTCTCGGCGAGCTCCTCGGTTTCGTGCTTGGTGCGCACGAACACGATCATCGCCTCGAACTCCTCGACCTCCAGCACGCGGGTGAGGGCGTCGAGCTTGTTGCGGTGGGCGGTCATGAGGAAGCGCTGGCGGATGTTGTCCGCGGTGCGCGTCTGCGACTTGACCGTGATTTCCTGCGGGTCGTTGAGGTACTGCTTGGACAGGCGGCGGATCGCGGCCGGCATGGTGGCCGAGAACAGTGCGACCTGCTTGTCCTCCGGGGTGTCGGCGAGGATGCGCTCGACGTCTTCCTGGAAGCCCATGTTGAGCATCTCGTCGGCTTCGTCGAGGACCAGGAAGCGCAGGCCGGAGATGTTCAGCGAGCCCTTTTCCAGGTGGTCGATGACGCGGCCGGGGGTGCCCACGATGATCTGGGCGCCGCGGCGCAAGCCGGAGAGCTGGATGCCGTAGGACTGGCCGCCGTAGATCGGCAGCACGGAGATGCCGCCGAGGTGGTCTGCGAAGGACTGGAAGGAGTCGGCGACCTGCAGGGCCAGCTCGCGGGTCGGCGCGAGGACCAGGGCCTGGGGCGCGCGGACGGAGCGGTCGATGCGGGCGAGGACGGGCAGCGCGAACGCGGCGGTCTTGCCGGTGCCGGTCTGCGCGAGGCCGACGACGTCGCGGTCGTTCATCAGGGTCGGGATCGTCGCGGCCTGGATCGGCGACGGCGTCTCGAAGCCCACCTTCGTCACCGCGCGCACGACCTCGTCGGGCAGGTCGAGCTCGTCGAAGCCGGGGGTCTCGTCGGCGTCGTCGTTCTTCTTGCCGGCCTTCTTGTTGTCGGCCTTCTTCTCGTCGGACTTGGTGGTGTCCGCGGACTTGGTGGCGGCCGCGTCGTCGTCAAGCTTTTCCTGCTTTGCGACGCCCACGTCCTCGCCCTTCTGCGCCTCTTCCACCTCGGCGTTGGCCTCGAAGGGGGCTTCGTCGACGTTGGAGACCTCGGTCTCGTCGACCTGCACGGCCTCGGTGTTCTGCTCCGCACCCAGCTCTTCGCGGATCACGTCGTTATTCTCGTTATTTCCCATGTTCTTACCCATCTCATCGCCCGTCGTCGGGGCGTCTTCCCGGCCCCTCGGGGCCTCATGTGCGGCTCGTCCGGCCGTCTCGTCCGCGGTCTCGTTCGCCGCGTGCTCTGCATTCAAATTGTCATCGTGGGCCGTTGCGGCCCGCCCATCGTCAGTGTCCGCGGTGGTGCTCATATCCCTGCTGACCTGCGCAGCATCAACCGTCGACGTGTTCAATACGTCGTCGAGGGTGAGGGGTGCGCTGTCGTGCGAGCTATCCGTGGATACCGATTCGTCATAGTTCTCCGGCGTATTCGCGTCGCCGGCACCGTCATCGGTTGTGCTCATTGCCCGCGCCACGTTACCCCGTCTACATGCCGAAATGCGATTAACTCGGCCCAACGGTGGCGGAGGTCACTATATGTGCGGACATATCGAGTGGCGGGTGGGGTGGGGGCTGGGTGCGGGCGCGGCGGTGCGCGGGCGAAGTGCGGGGTGCGCGGGCGCGGCGGTGCGCGGGCGAAGTGCGGGGTGCGCGGGCGCGGTGCGGGTGCGCGGGCGCGGTGCGGGTGCGGCGGTGTGCGACCGCCGCCTGAACCGCTCCCCTGGCGCTGCGAGGGCTGCACATCTGACGAGTGTGCGATCTGAGGCCTCCAGCGCACACTCGTGGACGGCCCTGGACGGCCGCCAGCCCTGCGCGCCACACTCGTGGACAGCAACGAGACCTGCGCGCCCCGTTTCGTGTCGCAGAGATACCAACGGCGCGTCGACAACTACGTTTGCGCAGGTCGCCGAAATCGGTGGCATCTCCTCGGCACGAGACCGCCGCCGACGCGACACTCCCCTCGCCTCCGGCGTCGAAATCGCAATTTAGCGGCACCGCCGGCGGGATTCGTGCAAATGCGGTTACACCCCACCCGCCCCGAACGACATCGTCGCAGGTCACGGGCTGCACATATGAAGCGGTGGCATCACATATGCACGAGCAGGACGCGGCGCTGACATAGACGCCCGCCGCGAGGGCTGCACATCTGACGAGTGTGCGAAATCGGGACCCCAGCGCACACTCGTCGCCGACTCTGGCACCGGCGGCTGGGCCTTAGTGCCATACGATCAACGCTCCCGGATCGAGCCTCGCAAAACCGCAGGTGGTCAGAAGTGCTACTCGCGAGCGTTGACCATACGACACGAAGACGCCGCACATTCGGATTCCCCGGGGCTACAACCACCGAGTCGGCTGCACATCTGACGAGTGGCCGCGGACTGGGGCTCCACGGGGCCTGCTTGTCGACGAGATCGTGACCCAGCGCCCAAATCCTGATTTCGTCGCGAGCTCCGGCGAAATGACGGCGAGCTGTCGGCCTCGGCCGCCCCCTTTTTTCTACTTTCGACAACCTAACCTTCGGCTAAACTGGCGCTCACCGAAGTCCGGCATCCCTGCACTCCGCTGCCCGCCACTCCCCGATAGGCGACGCCATGACGACGACACCTCCCGCGCCCGGCTCCGATTCCGGGCACAACGGCGACACGCGCCCCAGCTCGAGCGGCACAACCAGCACCGGCCCAACCTCCGCGCCCGCCGGCAAGAAGCGCATCGTCGAAATCGACGCGGTCCGCGGTTTCGCGCTGTGCGGCATCCACGTGGTGAACGTCTATCAGCAGGTCGTGTTCCCGGCGATGTTCGGCGAGCTGCGCGGCAAAGGCGTCACAGTATTCCCGGACCTGGTCAGATACGGGTTCTACGAACGGTTCTTCCCCATCTTCACGCTGTTGTTCGGACTGGGGTTCGCCATCTTCTTGGAGTCCGCGGCCGCCAAAACCGACTCGCCGCGCACGGTCCTGGCCAGGAGGCTCGTGGCGCTGGCGGTCATCGGCATCATCCACCAGGTCTTCCATCAGGGCGAGGCGCTGCTCCCCTACGCGATCTTCGGCCTGATCTTCCTGTTGCCGGCGTCGTTCCTGAAACCATGGCCGACAGTGGCCGTCGGCATCGTGCTGCTGCTCATCGGCGGCCAGGTCATCGCGGGCTATGGCGTGATGCCGGGGCTGCTGGTCATCGGCCTGGCGTTGGCCGGCCTCGGAGTACACCGAACACTGCGCACGCACACGGGGGCATGGGCCGCGGTGACCGCCATCTTCGGCGCGATCACCGCCGCCCATTGGTGGTCGGTGTGGGCCGGCATCGACCTGCCGCGCCTGTCCTTCGGCCTGGCCTCCCTGCCCGATCAGCTCGCCGGCGTCGCCACCGGCATGTTCTTCGCCTGCCTGTTGATCCTGCTCATGCGCATCCCCATCGGCCGCCCCCTCGCCGCCGTCCTCGCACCGATGGGCCGCATGGCGCTGACGAACTACCTCATGGCCACGGTCCTCATCCTCGCCGCCTCCCCCGCCCTCGGCATCGCGGACACGTCGGATTGGCCGCAGATCGCGGGGCTGGTCGTGGGCATCATCGTCGTCGAGGCGATCTGGAGCCCCCTGTGGCTCGCGCGCTTCCGCTACGGCCCGGCCGAATGGGCGTGGCGGTGCGTGACGTGGTGGCGAAAGGTCCCCATCCGCCGCTGAACTATTCCCCGGCGGGCTTTGGGGTCGTCGGCACGCAAGCGAGCGTTTCCCTGCCGCCGAGCCAGCCCACCAGCGCGATGCCGGTGATCACGCCGCAGGCGACAAAGCCGGCCCGGTACCCCCACAGGTCGACGATGAGCCCGACGACGAGGGGGCCGGAGATGGCGCCGAGGTCCATGGCCATCTGGAAGTTCGCCAGGACCTTGCCGCCCTGGCGGTCGGAGCCGATGACGTCGGCGAGCACGGCCTGCTGCACGGGGTTGATCATGCCCGCGCCGAAGCCGGCCACCGCCGACACGGCCAGCAGCGCGATGTCGCCGTGGACGAAGCCGACCGCGCCGGTGAACGCGCCGTTGACCGCCAGCCCGGCGAACAACAGCGGCCGCCGCCCGATGCGGTCGGACAGCGACCCGGAAAACTGCAGCGCCACGACATTGCCCAGCGCGAACGCGGTCAGCGCGAGCCCCGCCACCGCCGCGCCGTGCTGGAAGGTCGCCGCGGCGAACAGCGGCACGATGGCCACGCGCACGCCGAAATTCGACCACCCGTTGGCGAACCCCGACACCAGTGCCGCGCGGTAGGCGGAGTCGCGCCAGGCCTCGAGGAACGTCATCACGGGCGTGGTGCGCACGGGCACCTTCTGCCGCAGGGCCTCGGGGTTGAGGCGCACGGCGACGATCAGCGTGGCCACGACCAGCGCGAACCCGTAGATGAAGAACGGCGTCCGCATCCCCCACGCCGCCATCGCCGCGCCGAGCAGCGGCCCGAACACGTTGCCCAGCAGGAACGCCGAGCCGTACGCCGACGAGCACTTCCCGCGGATGTCCGGCGGCGCCATGCGCACGATCAGGCCCATCGCCGACACGGTGAACATGGTCGAGCCGATGCCGCCGAGCGCGCGGAACACCAGCAGCGACCAGTAGTCCCAGGCGACGCCGACCAGCAGCGTCGACACCGCCACGATGCTCAGCCCGGCGAGGTACGTCCGCCGGTACCCGACCTTGTCCACGAGCCGCCCGGACGTCGGCGCGAAAATGAGCCGGAAGATGGAAAACGAGCTGACCACGAAGCTCGCCGCGAACACCGAAACGTCGAAGCTCCGCGCGTATTGCGGCAGGATCGGCGCGATCAGCCCGAACCCCAGCGCGATGACGAACGCCGCGCTGACCAGCACCCATATCTCGTGCGGGATGGGGGTTTTCGTCCGGGGCGTGGCGGCGCGGCGCCCACGGTTTTGTTGCATGCGTCCACCATAGCCTCGGGCCCGGATGGCACCGATTCTGCTTGACGACGACCACCGCCCACCCATTCCGCCGTCCCTTCCCCGCTAACCCGCCCCGAATGTCGGAAATGGCCCGATATAACGGGTGGGTTAGGCCATTCGAGGTGGGTTAGCGTGCGTGCGCTGCGTGAAACTGTGCTGCGGCGCTCTACGCCGCCATCCGCCGGGCACGTTTGGCTACCCTGGCGCGCAACGCGGCGGACGCCAACGCCCCCGACCCCGACACCGACGCCGGCCCCACCGCCGGCACTCACGCCCCCGACCCCGCCGCCCGCGGAAAGGCGGATCGCGCATGACCACGTACCGGACGTCCCTGGCGGGACACAGTTACGAGTTCGACGGCATCGTCGACGTCCTGGCGAAGGCGTCGCCGGAGCGCAGCGGCGACGTCCTCGCCGGCTGCGCCGCGCACTCGGCCGCCGAGCGGGTCGCCGCGCAGATGGTGCTCGCCGATGTGCCGCTGACGCTCTTCCTGGACGAACCGGTGATCGACGGGGAGGTGGACGTCGTCACGCAAAAGACCTTGGAAACCCACGACCGGGACGCCTTCGCACCGCTGGCCGCGCTGACGGTCGGCGAGTTCCGCGAATGGCTGCTGGCCACGGCGTACCGCAACGATGCGGCCGAGACGTTCGCGCAGGTGGCGCCGGGAATCCTGCCGGAGATGGCCGCCGCGGTGTCCAAGCTGATGGGCAACGGCGAGCTGGTGCACGTCGCGTCGGCGATCGAGGTGTTCTCGCGGTTCCGCGGGACCATCGGCGGCCGCGGTCGCCTGGCCACGCGCCTGCAGCCGAACCATCCGGTCGATGATCCGCGCGGGGTGGCGGCGTCGCTGGTCGATGGGCTGCTGCTGGGCGCGGGCGATGCGGTGATCGGCATCAATCCGGCGTCGGACTCGCCGGCGGCGACGCGAGCGCTGCTGGAGCTGGTGGATGAGGTGCGGCAGGGGCTGGACATCCCCACGCAGTCGTGCGTGCTGTCGCACGTGACCACGACGAACAAGCTCATCGAGCAGGGCGCGCCGGTGGATCTGGTGTTCCAGTCCATCGCGGGCACGCAGGGCGCGCTGGAGTCGTTCGGGGTGGAGGTGGGCATGCTTGACGACGCCCTGTCCGCCGCCCGCGACCTCCGCCGCGGAACCGTCGGGGACAACGTCATGTACTTCGAGACCGGCCAGGGGTCGTGCCTGTCCGCAGGTGCCCACGTGACCCCGTCGGGGCAGGTGGTGGACCAGCAGACGCTGGAGGCGCGGGCGTACGGGTTGGCGCGGATCTACGAGCCGCTGCTGGTCAACACCGTCGTCGGGTTCATCGGGCCGGAGTACCTGGCCGATGGCCGCCAGATCGTGCGCGCCGGGCTGGAGGACAACTTCTGCGGAAAGCTGCTGGGCCTGCCGATGGGCGTCGACGTCTGCTACACCAACCACGTCGACGCGACCTCCGACGACATGGACACGCTGCTGCATCTGCTGGGGGCGGCGAATACGTCGTTCGTGATCACCGTGCCCGGTTCCGACGACGTGATGCTCGGCTACCAGTCGCTGGCGCACCACGACGTCGCGATGCTGCGCCGGACCATGGGCCTGCGCCCGACGCCGGAGTTCGAGCAGTGGCAGTCGCGGGTGGGCATCGCAGATGGCGGCCGACTCAGCGACGCCGTGCCCGACCTGTCGGGGGCGCTGGCCGCCGGCGCATCGACGCAGTTGGAAGGGGCCTGACATGTCGGAGATTGAACGCACGGAGACCGGGCCGTCCAATACCGGGGAGCCCAATACCGCGCCGTCCGTCGTCCCCATGCCGTTGCCGGAGGCCATGACGTCGGCGACGTCGGCGCGCATCGGCACGGGCCGTGCGGGCGGCGGGCAGACGACGGCGGCGCGGTTGGCGTTGGCCGCCGCACATGCCGAGGCCAAGGACGCCGTCCTGTCCGAGCTCGACGACGCCATCGAGGGCCTGCCCGAGGGCATCGAGGTGATCCGCTCGAAGGCCGGCGACCGCGAGGAGTACCTGCGCAGGCCGGACCTCGGCCGTCTGCCGGATCCGGGCGATCTCGCCGGGCTGGAGCCGGAGCCCGCGGACATCGGCGTCGTCTTCGGCGACGGCCTGTCCCCCGCCGCGCTCGAGGATCACGCGGGCGGCGTGTGGGAGGCCATCCACAAGGCCGTCCCCGACGACTGGACGCTCGCCGCCCCGGTGCTCGCCCTCGGCGCGCGGGTGGCGTTGGCCGATCACATCGGCGAGGCGAAGCAGTGGCGGACGGTGATCATGGCCATCGGCGAGCGCCCGGGCCTGTCGGTGCCGCGCAGCATCGGTCTGTACATAACGCACGCGCCCCGCCCGGGCATGAACGACGGCATGCGCAATTGCATTTCCAACGTCCATTCCCCCAATGGGTTGCTTTACGACGATGCCGCCGCCCGCGCCATCGCCCTCATCGGGCAGATGCGGGAACTCGGGATGTCGGGGACGGCGATCAAGGACGCCAGCGGCGAGACGAAGGAACTGGAGTAGCCCTTCCCGGAAATCCGCGCCACGCGACCCAGCGATTCAGTTAGCGTGGCAAACATGAATACGGCGAAGCGGGACAACTCGGGCGGCACGGCGGCGACCACATCCGGTGCGGGGCGGGCGCGCCGGCCGAAGAAGCGCCGCGGCCTGAAGATCGGCGGGGCGCTGCTGGCGGTGCTGGCCATCGTGGTGGCGGCGGTGCTGGTTGTGGGGCCGGGGATCGTCGAAAAGCAGTTGAATCCGGTGGCGGACGTGGACCTGAAGGACCCGTCGCCGGAGGCCCGGGAGCTGCACGACCGGCTGACCATCGCCGACATGCATTCGGATGCGCTGCTGTGGAAGCGGTCGATTCTGGAGCGCGGCGAGCGTGGCCATGTGGACCTGCCGCGGCTGCAGGAGGGCAATGTGGCGCTGCAGGTGTTCGCGTCGGTGACGCGGTCGCCGCGCGGGCAGAATCTGGACGGCAACACGGATGAGACGGACAACATCACTCCCCTGGTGGCCGCGCAGCTGCAGCCGCCGCGGACGTGGAATTCGCCGTTCGAGAGGTCGATGTATCACGCGGAGAAGCTGGATCGGGCGGTCGAGGGTTCGGACGGGCAGTTGCGGTGGGTGCGGACGAAGGGCGAATTGCGGGCGTTGCTGGCCGATCGCGAGGCCGGCGGTGATGCGATCGGCGCGTTGTACGCGTTGGAGGGCCTGCACAATTTGGAGGGCGATGCGTCGAATCTGCGGAGGCTTTACGACGCCGGCGCCCGCATGGCCGGGTTCACCCACTTCTTCGACAATGAGGTCGCCGGTTCCATGCACGGCGTCGACCGCGGGGGCCTGACCGATCTGGGACGCGAGATGTTCGCGCAGATGCAGGAGCTGGGCATGGTCGTGGACTTGGCTCATGCGAGTCCCGCGGCGATGGAGGAAATGGTGTCGCTTGCCGACGGCCCCGTCGTCTACTCGCACGGCGGCGTCCGCGCGACCTGCGACGTGAACAGGAATCTGACGGACGATCAGATCCGCGCGATCGCGGGCACCGGCGGCGTGATCGGCATCGGGTACTGGGAGGATGCGGTGTGCGGCCTGGGGACGGGGCCGGTCGTCGATGCGATCGACCACGTGGTGGAGGTCGCCGGCATCGACGCGGCGGCGCTCGGCTCGGACTTCGACGGGTCTGTCGAGGTGCCGTGGGACACCTCGCAGCTGGCCGTGATCACCCAGGAGCTGATGGACCGCGGGTACTCGGAAGAGGACACGGCCAAGATCATGGGCGGTAACACTCTCCGCGTGCTGGACGAGGTGCTGCCGGAGTAGGGGTTGGTGGGGAGATCGGGTTGGCCACACTGGAAGGCCAAGCGTATGCGCAGGTCACTCCGGCGCGAGCGACGAAAAAGCGAAACTATACTGTACAGTTGTTCGAAATCGAAGGAGTTCCGAGGAAGGCATCTCCCCACGACGGACTAGCATGCAACTCGGACGCGACGGCAGCGAGTCGGATGCGAACCGACGAGACCCAGCCCATGCGGGACCACCCGTCGCTTGCCCCGCTGGCCTGCACACACTCGGAAAACAACCAAACATTCAACACGCGAACGAGACAACAATCAGCATGAAGCAGCAGACCTTTATCGAACTCTTCGCCGGCGCCGGCGGCATGTCTCTCGGGTTCGAAAACGCCGGTTTCAAATGCTTGGCCGCCACCGACTACTGGGCCGACAGCTCCGCAACTTACCGTGCGAATTTTCCCAATACCCCATTTATCGAGCGAGATATTCGAGAAGTCTCCACGACCGAGCTTCTGGAGACGGCAGGCAAAACGCCCGATTGGATCATTGGCGGCCCACCTTGCCAGGGTTACAGCACAGTCGGAAAGCGGAATCGGACGGACCCCCGAAACCAGCTCTTCCTGGAGTTCTTCCGAATCGTGGACGACATCAGGCCGAGTGGATTCCTAATCGAGAACGTTCTCGGACTGAAGGACATGAGCTTCGAAGAAGAAGTCGCCGCAAAGTTCGAATCGATCGGATACACGGTCGAGTTCAACGTGTTCACCGCCGCAGACTACGGCGTCCCCCAACTCCGCCGTCGGGTAATTTTCGTCGGAACACTCGACGGACGCTCGTACATCAAGCCGCCTCCAATCGTTTCATCGACCGAGTACACGAGCGTCGATGCCGCGATCGGCGATCTGCCGCCGGTTGGCGCCGGAGAGACCGTCACAAGTTACAGACGGACCCGCCCACGGACGGAGTACCAAAAGAACATGCGGGCTGGCAGCACCACGCTCCAAGGCCACACTGCATCGAATCATCCGGACCGCTTGATCGAGGCCATCTCCCATATCGAAGATGGTGGAAACCGCAACCAAATCCCCGCGCACCTTCAGCCAAAGTCAGGTTTTCACAATTCCTACTCAAGGTTGGCGTCGTGGAAGCCTGCCGTGGCAGTCACCCAGAACATGGGCAAGCCATCGGGATCCCGATGCGTTCACCCGAGACAGAATCGGGGTCTCACCGCGCGCGAAGGGGCACGACTGCAGTCGTTTCCTGATAAGTTCCATTTTGAAAAGGGAGTGACGAGCCAACGACTTCAGATCGCCAACGCCGTCCCTCCCATGCTGGCCGAAGCGATCGCAAGGTCGCTCTTGGATCCGAGTTCCTGGAGAGAGACATGTCACGACGCGGCGGAGATCAACCCCTCGACAACTTTCGCCTGAAGCTTGACTTGAGAGCTCCCTTCGGGGCACCCAACGCTTCATTTTCCCCCACGCCCAAGTTCGACGCGGCATTGGACTGGATCGAGACGAAGCGGCCGATGCGGCAGAACTTTTGGCCGGGCCTCAGTCTCGCGCTGCTTTTGCAGGCGGAAAAGATCCTTCGCGATCACCCGACCGGACAGTTGAAGGACGGGATCGAGGAGCTTTCGATCGAGACCTCGACCACGGAACGAGTGGTGAACACTCTGAACGTGCGATTGGGCGACTACGCCCCGTGGATTAAACTTCGACCAATTTACAACGAGGTGCTCGACGTCATTTCGGGCGATTTGCTGCGCGAACACCCGAAGAATGAAGCTCATGCCACACAAGCTTGGCGTCAATATCGTGACTTCATCAACCTGATCTATCAAATGGATTCAAGCGAACGGTCCGAACTCGCCCTTACCATTTGGGACACCGGAATCTTGACACGTCCCGAGTTTCAACTTGCTCAAGTTCGCGATCGGGAGGTGCGAATTTTCGAAAGCACGTTGAAGACTTTTCCCCGTTCACACAAGGGCGTCCCAGGGGGCTGCGGCCTTCAAGGATTGGTATTCGGGTACTTCATCGCGGATTCTCCGAATCTGATCATCGAATCGCACAAGGTAAATACGGGCTCTAGCCGCGCCCGCATGCTCGGCGACGTCGATGGATTCAGAGGATCGGAAACAGAGCTTTCAGCTGAAGTAAAAGATCTGCACCTCACCCTGGATAATCTTCATAGTCAGCTCGGCGCTTACCTCGAGGACATTTCTCGCTTCCCCAATGTGACCGCCGTGGTCGCTTGCACATCGATCGACGAAGACGCCCGATACGAAATCGAGTCCAGAAACATCCAGGTGATGGATCTCAAAGACATGATTCGCGCCGTTTCCGTTTGGGATCTGCCGAAGCAAGAGGAGGCGGTTCGCGGAGCTTCGTACTACTATTCGAGAATTCAGGGCAGTTCGGCCATTACCGCAGCTTTGGCCGACTTCGTGAAATCCTCCAAGGAAGGTGCCTCAAACTCTCCCTCGACACATGAGGGGCAAACTTCATCGGCATAGAGCCCCGGTGCCTGCGTACGGGCCAACGGACGCTGGATGAAGCTCGCGCCACCAACCTTCGACTCCCGCCGGTCAAGTGGCCCTAGCCTCGAAGAAGGTTTCAACGCTGATACGCAGCCCCCACGGGGGAACTGACGAGCCGGTCGACTCTGAGAGTAGCCGGGCCTCCATCCCGTCACCCCTCCCGGTTGGGCCACGCGAGCCCCCGCATTTCAGAACCCGAGGACGACAACGTACGAAAACGCTTCCGGCCTGCCCCTGACGACATATTTTCACTTCGGGGGCCCCCGCACACTCCGGATCTTCAATATTTTGTTCGAAAATGCAGCGAGTTCACCGCGTCGCGATGTGGTCAATCCAGGACACACGATAACCTCGGTAGCGAGACTCAATCTGGAGGTTGCAATGCAAATGGTGGACGCTTTCCGCGATGTCTTCGACTCGTACGCTCGGACACACGGAGTAGACGCGGCTCGCTCGAGGTTCAAGCACATGGTGCCCGATCCCCTCATCGTTGAAGAGTTGTGCAGGGGGTTCGAGTTCAAACTGACCGAGATCATCGAGTCGCAGCCGGCCGCGATTCGTCCGGCGGGGATGGAACCGTGGTACCCCGGTCCCGGCGAGGACGACCTTTGTTGGCCGAGGCTGCGCGACTACTACCTGACCGAGAAGCAGCGTCCGGAGGAACAAGTCAACTCCGTCGACGACGCGTCGAATGTCGTTGTCGCACATACCCATCGCCCCGACGACAACGCGTTCAAATGCCGCGGTCTGGTGGTCGGGTACATCCAGTCCGGGAAAACGACCAACTTCACTGCAGTCGCAGCCAAGGCCGCCGATCTCGGCTATCACCTCGTCATCGTTTTGTCCGGCATCCACAATTCCCTCCGGAAGCAAACCCAGAGTCGCCTGTCATCCGAGCTCACTGACTTGAACTCCGATAAGTGGCTTTCTCTCACTACCGAGGAATCGGATTTCCGCAAACCCACTTTCAATGGCGAGGCCGCCCTTGGCGAAGGCAACGCCACCGGGCTGATGGTGATCAAGAAGAACCCTGTTGTACTTCGCCGGCTTCGTGACTGGCTTGGCACCGAGGTCATGCGTGAGCACCTCAATAACCTGAGGGTTCTCGTGATCGACGATGAGGCCGACCAAGCATCGGTGGGTACCGCGACGATCAACCCCCTCATCAGGGATGTCTTGGCGCTGATGCCCCGCAATACCTACATCGGTTACACGGCCACCCCGTTCGCGAATGTATTCATCGACCCTTCCGAGTCCGAGGATTTCTATCCTCGGGACTTCATCTTGAATTTGCCTCGGCCCGACGGCTACTTCGGCCCGGAGATGATTTTCGGTCGACTCGATGCTGAGAATGACTCGGAGGAGGCGGCGGGATATGACATGGTCAGACTCGTCGAGGAGAACGAGCTCGAGTCTCTCCGCCCGGCCACCAAAAAGGACATTCGAGCCTTCGAGCCGAAGGTGACGGGCGTGCTGGAGAAGGCCGTCAACTGGTTCTTCCTTGCTACCGCCGCCCGCTTCGTTCGCGGTCAGAAAGAACACAGTTCAATGCTGGTTCACACTCACATCGTCACGGACGTCCACGAGAAGTTCCGCGAACCACTCGAAACGTACCGTGATGACCTGTTGGCGAAACTCGAGTCAAACGACGCCGCGACGATCGAGAGGCTTCGACTCACATGGAACGAGGAGTCCTCGGCGGTACCCGCCGAGGACTTCCAAAGGGCGAGTCTTCCCTTCGACAAGGTACTCGAACAACTCCCGGGAGTGATTCGCGGCACTCGCATCGTTCTGGACAACTATCGAAGCAAGGACCGTCTCGACTACACGGGTGCGAAAGAACCTCAGCTCGTCATCGCCGTCGGTGCAAACACCTTGTCTCGTGGCCTGACGCTCGAAGGCCTGGTCTCGTCCGTATTCGTCCGAACAGCGCGCGCCTACGACACGCTTCTTCAGATGGGGCGTTGGTTCGGATTCCGCAACGGATATGAAGAACTACCCCGCATTTGGATGACGGAGGACTTGCGCGACCAGTTCCGCCATCTCGCGCAAGTCGAGTTCGAGATGCGGATGGACATCGACCGTTACCAGGAACAGGACTTGACGCCGACGGACGTATCGGTTCGCATTCTCACTCATCCTGCGTTGGCCATCACAGCCAAAATGGGGGCCGCGAAGACCACCGACATCACCTTCACCGGACATGCGTTGACGACCCGATACTTCGACGTGAGCGACGAGACTTTGCTTCAGGCAAACCTTGATGCTGCGGTGAAATTGGCGCGCGCGTCGCAATCTCTGGGAGTCCGACTGTCCGAAAGCGGCGCCTCCAGCGGAACCCAAGTCTTCGACGATGTGCCGGCCGATGCTGTTCTGGATTTTCTTGCCGACTTTTCGGTTCATGACTCACAGCCCAACATGGACCCGCGACTCCTGTCTCAATTCATCCGCGACAGTGTCGGCGTTCAAGATGGGTACCTGCAAAAGTGGACGGTGGCATTCGTGGCCGGAGAAGGCAGCACCGTCGAACTCGGCCCCATCGGGCCTATCTCTACGTCCCGCCGTTCAGCGGAAATTCCCGATCCCAAGAAAAAGCGAATCCACACCCTCAGCAGTCCGCCCGATTTTGGGTTGGGGTTGGGCAAGTCTCGGGCCGAACTGGAGGAAGCCGCAGGCGGCAGGCTGTCCGATCCTCGCATGCTGACGCTGCGCGGGCTCGATGACACCCAGTGCAGGAAGGGCATTCTCCTCATTTATCCCATTGATCCGGTATCGGAACCGAAAAAGACACCTAAGACTCCCAAGATGCGCAAATACAACATCGACGCCGCAGGTGGGATCGCGCCGATAGGCATCGGCATCGGTTTCCCGGAGCCCGAGTTGAACGGCGAGGTCGACGTGAAGAAGCGCAGGCTCCGTACGCACATGGCGGTCGAATTGCCGCAGTACGAAGACATCGCGGACGAGGCAGCCGCGGAAGTGCAGACTATTTTCGATACGGACGCGGAGGACGACTGATGAACGCCGCAAAATTCTCCGACCTTTGGGCCGAGTTGGACCGACCCGCGACGGGTGAGTTTACGATGGGATTCGTTGCAGAAACGCGGATCCGTCTCGCCGTCGATCAAGAGGGACAGCACCATGTCCTGATCCCGGCCGGCAATTACAACTGCTCAATCCCACACGACGGTGATTCGCTCCGCACCCGAATCCACCCGGTCGGGGTCGATCGGCTCCGGTACGAGTCGCACCTCGACATCTATTGCGTCAACCCCTCGCTCACCCGCGCGTTCGATCGGCTCGCGGCAGCCCTGATCGAGGTCGCCGGTACCAGCACCGATCCCGTGCATGACGCACTCAAGTGCCTTGGAGAGTGGAAGAACCTCTTCATCGACAGGCGTCGTCGTTCGCTCACTCCACAACAGCGCATCGGGATCTTCGCCGAGCTCGGCGTGCTGAAGGATTTCGTCGATGCCCAACAGATCGTCGAAACAAGCGCGTGGACCGGTCCTTCTAAAGCACCCCATGATTTCGAGTTCGACACAATGTCGCTCGAAGTGAAGGCCTACGGTGCTGGCTCCGATCAGGTGACTTTCCACGGCCCACTTCAACTTGACACCATCGAAGGCAAACCATTGTACCTGTGCCTTCGACAGGTCGAGGAGGACGAGGCAGGTAATACACTGCTGGAACTTGCGCAAGAGATCGAAGATCAAGTCGAAGATCCGCAGAGATTTCGCACGACGCTGAACAAGATCGGGGTGCTGGACGACGACGAAGCCCTCGAGCACTACAGGTACTCGGTCGTTCGAGAATCTCTCTTCGAGGTCAACGAGCAGACTCCTCGAATCGTCGCCTCGTCTTTCGCGGATGGCGAGTTCCCCGCCGCGATCGAGCGCCTCAGGTACTCGATCGAGCCAGAGGATCTGATCACCGGCGACGTTTTCTCCAACATCGATTCGTGGCTCTCGGAGGTCGGCGAATGAGTGCCATCAAATGGTGGTCCCAGCCTTTTCCTCCGGAAGGCGGCGTCACCGGTTCGGGAGTCATGCGCCAGTTGGGCACGCCGTCGATGGAGCTGTTGGACGTGCTCGTACGCGAATCCGTTCAGAACAGCTGGGATGCTTCGATTAACGGGTCGATCAGCTACTCCATCGAGTTTCGGCGATTGGGAGAGCATGCCGAGGCATGGCGTCGGCTGATCGGAGACGCGGATTCGACCGACGGCACCGTCGTCCATCCGGGTGATCTGACTTCCGATGCCTTGATCATGATCGTGAGCGACAGAGGCACTTCCGGCCTGGGCGGTCCGCTCTTGGCCGATGAAAAGTTGAAGCCGGGGCAGGTGGCGAATTTCGTCCAGTTTCTCCGCAACGTCGGTGAGCCGAGGGACAAGGATCTCGGTGGTGGCACGTATGGCTTCGGAAAGGCCATCTTTTACAACCTCAGCTCATGCGGGGCCATCCTCGTGGACACGAACTGTACGGATCGGGTGAACCGCCGGCGGCTCATGGGCGCCGCACTCGGTAGTCCTTTCAGCGGTTCGGATGGTGTTCGCTACACCGGTCGACACTGGTGGGGAGCAACTGATTCGGAGCGCGGCGTGCCGCTGCCATTGCTCGAAGACGAGGCGGCCAGCATGTCGGCGCAGTTCGGCCTGCCGGGCTTCACGGAGGGTGAAACCGGAACCGATATCGCCATTCTGTTGCCGAATCTCGGCCTCGCCGATGGTGAGGAAGAGTCTCGCCACGACAACATTGACGATGCCGCGGATCGAGTGGTGTCAGCGCTTCTTTGGCATCTCTGGCCGAAGCTCGGGTCCGCGACACGTGAAGCGGAAATCAAGGTTTCCGTGAAGAAGGAGGGCAAGCCGGTCCCGATTCAACGGCCGGACCAGTACCCGTTCCTTCGACCTTTCACGCTGTCGTTGGACGCGATTCACGAAGGGCAAGGAACACCGATCATTCGGAAAACTCCGAAATACCCCGGAGAAGTCGGGCATTGGGCGATCCACCTGTGCCAGCCGGATCCGACTTCCGGATCCCACGCGGGGCTGCTGTCCGCGAAACCGTTCAATGGCCCTTACCACCACGCGGCCCGCATGCGTCAGGCCAAATTGGTGGTGGACTACTTCGACTGCGAGCCGTTCCCCGGCCAGGACATGGGATATGGCGCAACCTTCATCGCCTCACCCGAGTTCGACCAGTGCTTCGCCGATGCGGAACCTCCAACCCACGACAAGTGGGAGACCCGTGGTCTCCCCGACAAGGCTCGCCTCGTCGTCAACTACGCTGCATCGAATCTTCGAAAGGGAATCAAGGAGTTCCTGTCCACCAAGGCTTCGACCCGCTCCTCGGATTTGGCCGGACTTGGCCGTCTCTCTTCGAACCTTGGTCGACTGATCCCCTTCGATGGCAGGGAGCTCGGACCGACGGAACCCAAGCAGCAGAAGTCTTCGACGTCCACCAGATCGAAACGGGGCCCCACCGCACGTGTCATCGATCAGCCGGCACTCATTCGCACCGACGAAGGATTGAAATTGATTGCGGTCGTCAGTCCGCCGGAAGTCCGCCATCGCGCCGTCACACTGATCGCCGACACCTTCGTCGTGCTCGATGACGGCAGACGCGAGAACGAACCTCCGAAGGACGCTCCGGTTCCGCGGGTCATCGGATGGCGGAACTCCTCCGGCCAATTGATCGCCGAAGGCAGTGAACTGGTCGTCACCGGTGACATTTCGGACTATGACGTACTCCAAGTCGAGATTTCCAGAGTCCCAAATGCTTCCGTGGGCTTGGCAGTGGCAACGAGGGAGTCCTGATGCGCAACCGTCCTTATCTTGTACCTGGGCCCGGACGCATCGCGTTCGAAGGATGGAGCCGACGAATCGGAGAGGACTGGTCCTCCCTGGAGAGCCAGATTCCCGACTGGAACGCCGGAACGAGTCTGGAGATCTCTCGTCCCTACGAGATCGACGTGGAGGGCATCCGTCTGGACTGTGGTTTGGCCCCGAATTCCGGAGTACGCGTCACCGTGTCCTGGTCGAGTGATTCCACCAAGATGGGCGGGACGGTCGCCATCGACATCGTCGTGGATGAAAAGCAACGGATTGTTCGAGGGCGTCTGGACGGCATGGAAATCGGTGGCAGACTCACCCTCAGGACGACGGTGACCGCAGTGCCCGCGGCGGGCTCGGAAGACGGCTCACCATCCGTTGCCGGGACCGTCCTCTACGAGG
Organism: Corynebacterium sp. NPDC060344; assembly: GCF_042725215.1. Classification (NCBI taxonomy): domain Bacteria; kingdom Bacillati; phylum Actinomycetota; class Actinomycetes; order Mycobacteriales; family Corynebacteriaceae; genus Corynebacterium; species Corynebacterium sp. NPDC060344. Next base: position 491,655 of record NZ_JBHXCS010000001.1, read on the forward strand.
ACACCCAAAGCGTGGTCCTCGGCACCGACGACGGCAAGTTCCCCGTCTGCATCGATGACTTCGCGCACACGCCCTACCACGTGGACGCTTCCTGGTACCTCGAAATCGACACAACGGATCTGACCGCATCGTTCAACTCGGCCGCCGTCCTCCACTTGAACCAACGAGACTCGAAATTGATCGAAGCGACGACAGCCGAGGAACCCACCGCAGGGCAAAAACGGCTCCTTCAAGAACTCAGCCACGGACTTTCGACGCACATGCTCTACCTCGCGATGGAAGTTGATCGATTGGAAAACCTCGACGTCTCGTCTTCATGGGAAGTTGGCTCGTTGGGTGCGATGTTTTCGCTCCTCCTCGAACAGGCTGATCTGTCCGGCGCGAGCTTGGGCGGCGGAATCGACCAGATGGCTCGATTGAGGGCGACCGTCGAAGGAATCACCCGAGCTCAAGGAAAGGGGCGTTCGTTCTGATGGCCGCCAATCAAACTCGACTGTGGCCCCGGATCACCCGGTCGATTTCGGAAACGATTTTCCAGTCCGAGGTCCTGGCAGGTCAGATCCCGCCCTACGCGACGAGTCACGGCCAAATGACCTACGGTCCGACCGGTGGACGGGCCGGAACCCCCGAGATCGAACGTCTTCGAAACGCACTCATCGACGTTGCGCGCATTCATGGATTCGGAACCACGGACCATGCCGGAGGTGCCGGCCCGGCCTTCGATAGGGACGCCGCTCCGGTGATGGTCGATCACATGGCCGTGACGTGGGAAGAAGCTGGACAGCCCGGCGTATGGTCGATGATTTCGCTCGTCATCCTCCCCGACCTCACGGCATGGAGATGGGGCGATGGCCCCTCCGCCACCAAGGAGCGTTGGATCTGCATCGACCCGACTCGCCATGCATGGGGACGGCTCTGGTGGCAAGAAACCGTTTGTCGTGAACGACCGGGTCTCCTGGAGAAATTCAAAGAATCCGAGTTGAACCAGTTTTTCGAGAGGACGTCGTTCACCCGTCACCGCGAGTTTTTCCTTTATTTCATGGAGGCGACCGCGGCTCACCTGACCAAGTTTCCCCGTCGCACTTGGGTCCGTGACGTCACCAAGCGAATGCGGCGAAGACTGGCATTCATCGACACCTTTTCCTTGACGACGCCAGAACTCCAGACGTTCGTGGACGACGTGGTCCGCGAAAGCCTGGAAGCTCTGAGGTGACCTCCAAAAACCACAGACGAGGCCACCGAATGCCGGCGATGTTACTGCGCGTTTGGTGCGGCGGGCGTAGCCGGCTAGCCTTTGGTTCATGATCCCTCACCCCATTCGCACCCTGGATCTCTTCGCAGGTGCGGGTGGCATCACCGAAGGCTTCAAGCAGGCCAGCGACTTGTTCCGCTGCGTACGTGCAGTCGAGTGGGATGCCGACGCTTCGCGCACGTTCGATGCCAACCACGGTGGCGGCGAGGCGGTGACGTTCGCGGGCGACATCGAAACCTGGACCGAGCACGAGGCGGTGCCCGACGCCGACGTCGTGGTCGGAGGGCCGCCGTGTCAGGGTTTCTCCCAGCTCGGAAAACAGCAGGCCGACGATGAACGAAATGCCCTGTGGCGCCATTACGCCGAGGCCGTCCGAGACTCGGGAGCCACCTATTTCGTGATGGAGAACGTTCCCCAGTTCGCCAAATCACTGGAAGCACCATTGTTCTTTCGTGAGTTCGAACCTGGAGGAATTCTCGAGAACTATCGGTTCGACACCGATGTTTTGGACGCCAGTCATTTCGGCGCAGCCCAAAAACGAAAGCGCTTCATAGCTCTGGGATGGAAGAAGGGGGCCGTCGCCCCCAAGTGGCCCACCAAACTTCAGGAGAACGACCGCAAGACGCTCGCCGATGTGTTGGCCGGCGTTCCTTCTCGAGTGACGAGCACGCACTTGCGGCCGGAACGCCCCGTGCAGACGCATGAGCTCCACTTCACCCGCGACTACCGGGACATTTCCCTGAAGCGTTTTCGCGACATTCCCCCCGGTGGTAATCGGTTCGACATCCGCGACGAGTACCTCGCCCCCTGTTGGCGCAATCACAAGTCGGGCTCGGGGGATGTCATGGGCCGCCTGTACTGGGACCGCCCTTCGGTGACTATCCGAACGGAGTTCTTCAAGCCCGAGAAGGGCCGATACCTTCATCCGGACGAGCACCGTGCCATCACCCACTTCGAGGCCGCGCTCATCCAGGGGTTCCCGCCGAACTACCTCTGGTACGGCTCAAAGACGTCGATCGGGAAGCAGATCGGCAATGCCGTGCCGATCCCCTTGTCCAAAGCGATTGCCGAAACGCTCCTCGACGCCTTTGGGGGAATCAGGCGCCTCGAAGATGCGATGCCACTTCCCGGCATGGAGTAACCCTGCTCCGGGCCTTCACTCCCTGTCGAGGGGCATAACAGCTAGCCCAGCCAGCTCCCTCCACGTGTCCTCGATCTCGTCGGCCACCTCGTCGATGTCATCGTGAGTCCAGTACCGAAGGACGACCCATCCCATCACCCGAAGCTCAGCGGTCACATGCGCATCGCGTTCCCGGTTTCGCTGGATTTTCGCCCTCCACCATTCGGCGTTGTTCTTCGGCAAGGATCCGTGGATGCTGCATCCATGCCAGAAGCAGCCGTCGATGAAGGCGGCGATTTTCACCCTGGTGAAGGCCACGTCGGGGTGGCCACTGACGCCGCCGTAATCCACGCGAAAACGCAATCCTCGTCGATGCAGTTCTCGACGTAACTGAATCTCAGGCTTGGTGTCGCGTCTCTTGACTCGACTCAGATTCCTGGACACCTGGGAATTGAGAGGTGTGGGGCCACGACGTTCCGCACTCACCACGCCACCTCCGCTCACTTCCGTCCCCGTCCCCCCTCCCGATGATGCCGGCACGCGAGACTTGACACACATGTTCGAACCCACTTCGAACACTCGTCCGAGCCATGCTCTACCCTGCGGGCCATGACGAACTCACCGAACCTCCCCGCAGCCCACCAGCACATTCCCGCCGACCCGAGCCACGACCACGACGTCCACCAGCTCCCGCAGCCAGCGCACACCCTCGCCGATCGCTACCGCCGGGCCTGCGGCGACGAGCTCGCCCTGGTCTCCACGTTCTACCGCCACCCCGTCGCCGCCCGCGCCATGCGCCCGGGCGCGCTCGACCACACGATCACGCTTCCCGACGCCGACGGCGTCACCGCGACCATCCGCACCCACCGCGTCCGCGTCCCCGCCGGCCTCGTCCGGGACCTATCGCTGCGCTACCCCGAATACCTCATGCTCGGCGGCCGCCCGGTGTACCTGTTCACGGCATCCGTCCTCGTCGGGCTTCACGACGACCAGCCCACCCCCTTCACCGGTCCCGTCCACGCCCGCGCCATCGCCGAAGCTCTTCATGATGCCCGCGACGCGGCAAACATCCACCCCAACGGCACCGATCCCGCCAGCGGCGCATTCCGCTTCAGCTGGATCGGCGACCGGGAAGGCCACGTGTTCACCAGCCCACCCGAGTTGTTCACGCCACGGTCGCGGGCAGCGTAAAGAGCTGCGGGCGAGGTCAGGCCGCCATGATTCTCGCGCTACGCCAGACCGGCAAGCTCGTCGGCCTGCTCCAGCAGGTCCGTCGCCCAAAACTCGCGGCGCAGCGGATTCGCCACACCTGGACGGCCCTTTTCCGGCTCACACTCGAGGACTCCCCTGACCCAGCGCTCCGGCCACGCCGTCGCCCCGTGCACCGCGCCGAGCAAGGCGCCGGCAATCGCCGCATTGGTGTCGGTGTCGCCGCCCATGCCGATGGCGTCGACGAGGGCGTCGACCGGATCGTCGTAAAGCACCAGCTGACGCACCGCGATCGACAGCGCCAGCAACACCCAGCCGTCGTGCTGCCGGTAATCACCGACATCGCCCATGCGGCCCGCCGCAATCGCCTGGGCGACCGCCTGCTCGGAGGTCGCGCCCTCCATCGCATCGACGACCTCCTTGACCGTGCCACCGTGGATCGCCGTGACCAGGCCCGTGACGAACACCGCGTTCGCATCGATGCAGATCGGGTTGGGGTGGGTCAGCGCGGCTTCCTCGCGGGCGAAGTCGGCAGCGGCGGCGATGCCGACGTCGTCGCGGGCACCGAAGACTCCCAACGGCGAGACGCGCATGAGGGCGCCGTTGGCCTGGGAGTCTTCATTGAGGCCGTGCCCGGCCAGCGCCCGCTCGCACGTGCCGCCGATGTCGAATGGATTCGTCGAATACCAGTGGACGTAACCGCGAAACACGTCGTCGGCGTCGAAGGTGCCCTGGCGCTGGAGGCTGCGGATGAGCATCATCGCCATCTGCGAGTCATCCGTTGGCTGGCCGGCGATGAGGTTCCAGGTGCCGCCATCGGCAAGATCGCGCACCCCGTCCGGGTAGCGCTCGGCGATGTCCTCGGGCTCCTCGAACTCCACGAGACTACCCAGCGAATCACCGATGAACTGACCCAACAGGCACCCGCGGGCGCGATCGCGCAGCTGCGCGGTGCCGGTGGTGGGATCAGTGGTGGTCTCGGCGGCGGGATCGGTGGCGGAACCGGCGGCCGAATCCGAAGGAGTCATGCTGGCCAGAATAGGGAAAGTGCGGGGCGTGCACCGGGGCTCGCATGCCGTCGCAAATCACCCACGCGCCCTCGCCTCCGAGCACGGGATCACTGACCCGTTTCCCAACGGATCTGCGAAGGATCAACTGGCCGATCGCCGATCGAATGCGGCCGCCAACCGCCGACCCCAAGTGGATCGTTTCCCCCGGCCCCATCAGTACCCCTCGGCCAAAAGCCCCTCGGGTTGCTTTCGCTCTTCTCTCATGCGCCGCACCTCTTCGGCAACCTCGCGCTCAGCTGCCCACGGAGCGAGCTGGCCACCGTTCCTCCCGATTCCCGCCTTGAGTTCGCGATACGCGGCGACTGCCGGTCCGTCCGAGTCCGTCACAACACCTTCTCCCTCCGACGCGAGCCATTGCTCGAGCCGACGTCGAGCTTCCTGATCCCCAGTTGTCATGGCGTTTCGTACCTCCTCCGGTTACCCGAACCGTAGCCCGAGCCCACTCCATTGCCAATGGATCCCGCGACGCTACTACCCCACCTCAGCCGGCCGCTGCTTCCCCGGCGACAGCATCGCCCACAGAGGGCCGGTGATGAACCAGACTCCCAACACCACGCCCAGGCGCGGGTACCACTCGCGCAGCGCCATCGCCCCCTCGCCGCCGCCGACGATGGCCACGCACAACTCGAGCACGATCACGGCGAGCGCCGCCGCCGCGATCGCCCAGCCGAAGTCCGCCCATTCCTTGCGCACCTTCGATCCGACGGCGGGCTCCTCCACGTGCTCCCCGCGCACGCGGCGCCGGTACGCCCGATCCGCCCACGCAATCGCCCTCTTGCCGAACACCACCGAGAACCCCAGGTACAGCGCCGCCAACCCATGCGCCAGCCCCGGCCGTCCGCCCGAACGCAGGTCGAGGACCGTGAACACCAGCAGCGCCACGTCCACCACCGGCGTCAGCGCCAGCAACACCAGCCCCAGCCGCGGCATGCCCAGCGGATACCGCGCCAATAGCCCCAACGCGATGAGCACCCAGAATCCGATCTCACACGCGATGATCGCGTACACCATGGCCGATCACTTCCCTTCCAGCTTTCTAACACGGTCGTGTTAGTCACGAAGACTAGCACGACTGCGCTAGAATTGCGCCATGGCACAATCCGGCAACCCCTCCCGCCCGCGCCTCACCGCCGACGAACGTCGCGAGCAGGCCCTCGCCGCCGCCCGCCGCCTGATCCTGCGCGCCGGCATCGAAGCCGCCAGCGTCCGCAACGTCGCCACCGAAGCCGGCATGGCCACCGGCTCGCTGCGCCACATCTTCCCCTCGCACGAATCCCTGTTCACCGCGCTCATGGCCGACAACGCCGACCGCGCCGCCGCCCGCATCCAGGACGTCTTCACCCGCGAACTCGCCGCCGGAACCCCGGTTCGCGGCACCTTCCTGGCCGTCCTGCGCGAAACGATCCCGCTTTCCGACGCCTCCCGCGCCGATTTCGTCGTCCAACTCGCCCTCTTCACCGGACACCCCGACAGCGCCCCCATTCGCGAGGCGATCGCCGATGCCGGGGAGAAGCTCGATCAGCTGTGCGCGATCACCGTCGCAAAGCTGCGGCCGGACCTGGCCCCGGACCTGGACCCGGACTTGGTCTCGGACGTCGCCACGACAGCCGAGCTGGCCACCGACCTGCGGGTCGCCCTCGACGGCATCGCCCTGCGCTGCCTGGAGAATCCCGGGTACGCCACCGACGCCGGCACCCGCGGCGCCGAAGCAACGCTGGCCCGCGCGCTCGACCGAGTCGCCGGAGCGTAGACGCGAAAGCGGGGCACCGGCTCACTGCCAGTGCCCCACTCTTGGGATTCGAACTAGGTCCGACCAGTTCTTGCCGCCATCAGCCGTTTACTCATCGTCGCGGGGCGTCAACAACTGGTTCAGCTGCTCCACACTGAGACACCCTTGCAGGAGAGCATCGGCCGGGGCTTGCCCATCGGGGAGCAGGCCATTCGGGAACGTCCACCACCTCAGTGCCTCCCATTGGTCCCGCTCGCTGTAGTTCCCACCATTGAGGAGCCGCCGATTGGCAAGAATGACCAGCTCTGGAAGCACTCCTCCCCCGGCGGAGAACTGGAACGAGGGGTAACGATGCGACTGAGCCCCCGGCACCGAAAGCAACGCACCCTTCTTTCGGTAGTATCCCAGCTTGCTTTTGGCATCAGACCGATTGCCTCCGGCAGCGAGAGAAGTCGTCGCATCGGCGGTCATCAGTAGGTCGACGCTCCGCAGCAAGCGCGCACGCTCCACGATCGCAGGATCCCTCCGGTAGCCGTACCTCCAAATCGGCAGTGACCTCCAGTTCACGGGGAATCCCATCGAATCCAGCCTGTCGGGCCTATCCGCAACAAAGTCTTCGATCTCACGGATCAAACGATCTCGAGCCTCGTTCGTACCCTCGATTCTGCCCAGGAGAAACGCCACGAGCGCAAGCGTCGCGTACACGCGGGAATTCTGGCGCGTGACCTTTGCTGGAACTCCTTTATCTCCCGGACCTTCCACGAGGTGGAAGAGCTCTCGGCACGAGTCGGGAACCGACACCAGAGCCGTGTGGTTCTTGTTCCACAGCCGACCATGGTGGGAGCAAAGATTCCGTGCCTGCCTCAGTCGATCGAGCCAGCTCCCGAAGGCACCGATATCTCCGACTCCGTTGACGTCCATCAGGTCATAGCCGACGGCGATGGCCTCACGGTCGCGCTGCAACATCCCACCGTAAAGCGTACTGAGCTCGCCAAATGTCATGAGCTCGGTGGCCGCCCACACCGGCAGAGGCTTGCCGTAGCGCTCATGAATGTGCTCAACGAATGCTTCACTGGAGACTTCTTCATTGCGATCCTGCTTGCGACGCCATTCGGAGTGCTGACTCTCCCTTTCCCGTCGAATCTCGCCGCACAAAGGGTCGGGATACGACTCGCCTCGGCCACACGTCCAACTTTCACTCAAATGAGCTGCTTCGACGTGTGCGAACTGATGCCGCTTCCCCAGGACATGCCCGACTCGCGATCGCACCGCTACCTCGATGCGCGACAACGCCAATGCAAGCAGAGACCGGAGCCGTTCATCGAACTCATAGATCTCGAGGATCTCATCCAAACACGCGCCATCCTGAAACTCCGATGGACGTGGCTCCCCTTCGACCTTCGGGAATTGCCTGAACTCATACCAATACCCGGACAAACGGTAGTAGCCAACCCGTTCGAGGACGCCGGCGAGAGTCTCATGGTCAGGAAAAGCGAGCCCCCGCTCCGCCAGAAGTCGCACCTGCTCATCGATATCAAGAAACGGTTTTGAGTACGTGCTGGCCACAGCTTCACATGATAAATGAAAACTGGCCGCCCCCTAAGGATCTAGGGTGACGACCAGTCGTGATACACCTGATGATAGAGGTCATGCGCCACGCACGCAACCGTGCGTTGCGCAAACAACCGTGCGTTGCGCACGCAATTGCACACTACGCACGCAAGCTCACGCTATGAATAACGAGCTACCTGCGACTACTTCTTGTCGTTCTTGGCCGACTTGTCTGCCACGGCATCGTCGTCAAGCGAATCCGCGTCGACATCATCGTCATCGTCGACATCGTCTTCGTCGTTGTCGTCGTAATCGTCATCGTCGCCAAGATCGTCGTCGTCCTCGTCCCAGTCATCGTCCTGGTACGTGGAATACAGCGCCTCGGCGAAACCGTCCTCGACCGGGGCGAGCTGGTCCTCCCACTCCTCGGCGCGGTCGGCGGCCAGCGACAGGACGTCGAGAAGCTTGTCGAAGTCCCTGAACTCCCCCAGCGTCAGCACCTCATTGCGCAGGCTCGCCGCATCCGCGTAGAGGTCCGCGAACATCTTGCGGCGATCGTCGTCGGTGAGGATGGTCTCCGTATCCGAATCCCAGAACTCCGCGATCGCCTGATCCACGATGTCGTCCAGATTCTCGTCCTGCGCGATGAAGCGCACGTGCGCCACCGGATCATTGCCATTCGCCGTGACCAGCACCTGCAGCAGCGACGCCTCGCCCACCTCCGCGGTGACCAGCGTCGCCTCCTCCGGATCCTGCTCGAACTCCAGGTCGGAGACGCGATCATCCTCGCCGTCGAGAAGCACCCGCAGCAACGTGACCACACGATCCGTCGCCACATGATGCGCGACCGCATCCACGGCATCCTCCACCGAGAACACCACCGACACCAGCACGGCCTCGAACTCGTCGTCGTCCGAATCGACGTCGGCGGCCGCGACGTACACCTCCGCCGCCGGCAACTCATCGTCGATGGTGACGAACTGGACCTCCAGGTCCATCGTGATGGGCACGAACAGCGTGTCCCCGTTGACCCGGCTCTCGATGTCCTCGCGATCAAGCGCCGCGGCAATCTGCTCGAAGAAGCTCATGAATGGGACCCTTCCCTCAAAATCGACGGAGGCCATCGCCCGCGCACCGGCCGCGGCCCGCACGCCATCGTAGCGATAACCCGCCGGTCACGTCGCCGCCCACAACTCCCGCCGCTCCGCCGCCGGCCGCCGCGGGCACGACACGCACAGCCCCGCCTTCGGGCTGCGGTAAATCATGCAGCACGACACCCGCTCCAGGTGCGTGACCACGTCAAAGTCCGCCGCCTCGCCGGCCGCCGCCGCGTCCAGGTCCGTCGAGGTCACGCCGTCGGGGCCGGCGCCGGCCTCCACGTCGACGAAGCGCGGCACCGGCACCGCACTGCCGGCGGCGCCGCACCCGGCCAGGCCCTCCACCAGCCACGTTCCCGTCAGCGCACCGGCCCACGGTTCCATCACCTCGTTGCCCGCGGCCACCGCCGCCCCGGCCAGCGCGTCGGCGGCGATCGCCCACAGCGGCGCCGGGCGCACGCCGAGCTCCGCGCCGATGGCGTCGACTACCGGCGCCAGCATCTCGCCGATGGCCCGCCCGTACGCGCGCACGTCGTCGGCGGCGGCCGGGTCGCCGGACTCCAGGCCGTCGCCGGCGCCGAGGTCGGTGAACTCCACGGCCGCGTACCCCAGCCAGTAGTCGTCGCGCTCGAACACGGTCAGCCCGTCCCAGCCCGGCCGCGGCGCGCGCCCCTGCACCACGATCGACGCCGCCGCGGGCCCCAGCCACGAGTTGCACGTCGAGTACCACCACACTTGCGCCAGAAAGCGCACGTCACCGGGCATTCCGTTGCGATCGGCCTCCCCCGCCTCCTCCGGCATCGGGTACAGCTCGCGGGCGGCGTCGACGCGTCGGCGCAGCACGTCGCCGTCGCACATCAGCGCCCGCGCGTCGTCGCCGCTCCACCATCGCGCTCCTTCATGAGCCGTCACTTCCCCACTCATCCTCGGAATCTCCCCCAGCAGCCGCGCGTACTCCCGCGCCGGCTGCGGCACGGGAGTCACGTTCCCGCTTGTGCTTGCCCCGCTTTTGCTTGACGACGTCCCGCCCACCTCAACCAGCCACCTTCCCTCTCGCACCACCGCGATCGTCCGCCTGCCTTCTCGGATCGCCGTTCTTCTGCTACCAGCGTAGGGACATCACCCACCCCACCTCCCGGCCGACCACACCAGCCCCATCCCCCGGCCACCCCGGTTCTTCCCCACGAATCCTTTCCCTCTCGCCGTGACCACACCAGCCCCATCAGTCACAAGGTCGTCATACGCCCGCCTGAGCGTCTCGCGATGGCCGACGCCCTCCCAGTGCCATCCAACGCTTCTGCGGGCCTCATGGACGCTCAATCCCTCGCGCCCCACGAGTCACTTTGCCCCCTTCCTTCCCGGGTCAAGTCACACCAGCCCCAAAATCTGGCGACGCGTTCTTTTCGTAGGCTCGCCGCCGCAAATCACCAGGTGTTTTCCGGCGCGCAGCCTACGAATTGAACGCGATCGACGAACGTTGTTACTGGTGTGACTTGACCGTGTAACCAGAGTGGCGATTGGTGCGCGCGAGACGGCGCCCGCAAGCTCGCCGGCGCCGGCGGGTTCGGGGACTACGCGGACGAGACAGGCAGCGGCGGGCGGCGACCTCATCAGCCACACCGCCCCCAATTATCGGCGGGTCGCCCAGAACGGGACATTGCCGCGACTCACGACCTGGGACTTTAAAGGGGTGCCGCGTCCCGATTTGGGCGATAGCAAATGCGTTACTCCGGATCGACGGCCGGGATGGAGGTTGCGGCGGCGATCGCGCCCGGGATGGAGGTTGCGGCGGCATTTGCGTGCGCGGGGAACGGAGACGGCGGCGGCAATTGCGCGCGCGGGGAACGGAGGTGACAGCGACGGAGGAGGTGGCGGCGGCGAAGGCTGAAAATGGACACGACGCCGGCGGCCGCGAGGTGGTGCGGAATAAGGGGGCGGGTGGACGTCGTTAAGCAGGAATATGCAAGCTGCCCGGGCCAGCCGACCGCACGACCAGCGCGCGCCCGGAACGGCACAGTTGGGTAACAGCACTCACCACGGGGCGCTTCGATCCGGTGTTGCGGATAGAATCAGCCCGATAACCGACGCACGAGGAGGACCCCACATGTTCGGATTCTTTGGCAAGGACGACAAGGACGGCGCGAACAAGAACCGCGCCGGCAACGCCGGCAACGCGGGCAACGCCGGCGACGAGGCCACCGACGCCGGCGGCCCCATCGGCGTCGACAGCGCCCCGCGCGACGGCGGCTTCCTCACCGACGCCGTGGGCTCGGACCCGAAGAAGCTGCAGGAAGAGTCGGGCGTCGCGGGCCGGATGCTCATCAAGTCGCTGGACACGGCGATGGGGTGGCAGACCTCCGCGATCTCCGGCTACGTCCGCCAGCTCCACGCGCGCAAGCCGCACGAGACTCCGGCGCAGATCCAGGACCGCATCGACGACCACTTCCTCGCCCTGGTCACCGGCTCGGGCGGCGCGGCGGGCGGCGCGTCGGTGATCCCGGGCGTCGGCTTCGTCACGGGCCTGGGCGCCGTCGCGCTGGAGTCGGTCGTCTTCCTGGAGATCGCCGCCTGGTACACCCTGGCGTCGGCGTCGCTGCGCGGCATCGACATCGAGGAGGAGGAGCGCCGCCGCAGCCTCGTCCTGGTCACGCTGATGGGCTCGTCGGGCACGGCGCTGGTCGCCGCGGCGATGGGCGATGAGCCGCTGCGCAAGCAGGCCCCGGACAAGGATCCGGCGGCGTCGCTGATCGCGCGCCTGGGCATCCCGCAGCTCGGCGGCCTGAACAAGGTCCTGATCAAGCAGGCCCAGAAGCGCCTGGCCAAGTCGGCGCGGATGGCGGTGATCGGCAAGCTGATGCCCATGGGCATTGGTGCGGTCATCGGCGCGGGCGCGAACCGGAAGATCGGCAAGTCGCTGCTGGAGCGCGCGCGGCTGGCGCTGGGCCCGATCCCGGCGACGTGGCCGGACACTTTCGAGCTTTCCGACGACGACGTCAAGAAGGCTGGTTTCTCCCTGCCGAAGATTCCCCTGTCGTTCGGCTCCATCGGCGGCAAGGACGACCGCACGGGTGAGGACGACCGCAAGGATTCCGAGGCCTAGATGACCGACTCCGCCGCCGCGGCCCCCAGCCGGCCGGCTCGCGCCATTTGGCGTTCCTGCCTCCGGCATCCGGGGCCGCTGGCGGCGGTCGTGGTGGCGACGGTGCTGCTCACGGTCCTGGAGACCGTCGCGCCGCTGCTGACGCGCGATGCCATCGACGTGGCCACGGGCCAGGGCGATGGCGGGCCGTCGGCGGCGGCGCTGACGCAGTTGCCCCCGTTGACCGCGGTGATCGCGGTGTTCGTCGGCGTGGCGCTGGCGAGGTTCCTCACGCAGATCGTGCGCCGCTTCACGGCGGGCCTACTGTCCCTCGACGTGCAGCATGACCTGCGCGTTCGCCTGCTCACCTCGCTCCAGGCACTAGACGGCCCGGCGCAGGACCGCGTGCGCACCGGCCAGGTCGTCTCCCGATCCATCTCGGACCTCCAGGGCATCCAGGGGATGCTCGCCATGCTGCCGCTGACGCTCGGCGCGGTGCTGAAGATCGTGCTCACCGTCGGCGTGATGCTCATGCTCTCGCTGCCGCTGACGTTCGTCGGCCTCGCGGTCATCCCGGCGGTGGTCGCCATCGCGCTGAAGTCCCGCTCGGCGCTGTACGCGGCGACGTGGACGGCGCAGCAGAAGGCCGCGGACGTCGCCACGCACGTCGAGGAAACGGTCACGGGCGTGCGCGTGGTCAAGGCCTTCGCGCAGTCCTCGCGCGAGGTCGCCGAACTCGACACGCTCTCCCGCGCCCTCTACGCGCTGCGGATGCGCTCGGCCAAGCTCAACGCCCGCTTCCAGCCGGCGCTGCAGGCGCTGCCGCAGGTCTCGCTGGTGGCCAACATCGCCGTCGGCGGCTGGCTGGCGCTGAACGGCACGATCACGGTGGGCACGTTCGTCGCCTTCGCCACGTACCTGACCACGCTGACGGCCCTGTCGCGCATGGTCTCCACGATGCTCATTTCGCTGCAGCTGACGGCGGCGAGCATCGATCGCGTCGGCGAGGTCATCGAGTCGCGCCCCGATCATCCCGATCCCGCCGATCCCGTCCCCGTCCCCGCCGGTCCGGTGGGCCTGCGTCTGCGCGGGGTGACGCATTCGCGCGGGGGCAGGGTGTTGCTTGACGACGTCTCCGTCGACCTCCCCCCGGCCTCCACCCTGGCATTGGTCGGGCCCCCCGGGTCGGGCAAGACGATCCTCACCGAATTGCTGGGGCGTTTCTACGTTGCCGATTCGGGTTCGATCGAGATCGTCGGCGCCGGTGCAGATGGCGGTGCCGGTGACGCTGGAAGTGCCGGTGCGGTGGAGGAATCGGGGGCGGAGGGGTCGTCGTCAAGCGCGGACATTGCCCTGGCCAGCGCGGATGACGTGCGCGGCGCGATCACCGTGGTACCCGACGAGCCGTTCCTGCGCTCCGGCACCCTGCGCGACAACATTGCGCTGGCCGATCCCGATGCCACCGATGCGGAGATCGAGGCGGCCGCGGCGCATGCGCAGGTGACGTTCATCGATCAGCTTCCCGATGGCTGGGACACCGCCATCGGCGAGCGCGGCCACAACCTCTCCGGCGGGCAGCGGCAGCGCGTGGCCCTGGCGCGGGCGCTGCTGGCGCGGCCGCGGATCCTGGTGCTCGACGATGCGACGTCGGCCATCGACGCCGGTACCGAGGCGCTGATTTTCGATGCGTTGCGCGAGCACTACGGGGACATCACCACCGTCATCGTCGCGCACCGCTCGTCGACGCTGGAGCTGGCGGACAACATCCTCGTTCTCGACGGTGGGCGCGTCACCGGCTACGGCACCCGCGATGAGCTGGTCGCCGGCCACCCCGGATTCGCCGACCTCATGGACCTGTCCGACGCCGACCGCGCCCGAGCCCGCGCCGCCCTCCATGCGTCGCGGGGTGGCGACGCCGCTCCCCTGGTCATCGACGAACCCGACTGCGCCGACCCCGACCGCGAACTGCTGTGGCCGGGCTCCGGTTCCGGCAAAGATGACGGCGCTGGTGACGGCGCTGGTGACGGTGACGGCGCCGACACCTCGGACGCCATCGCCGCGCACACCCGCACCGACGGCCGCATGATCTCCGCCAAGGGCGCCGCCGGCATGGGCGGTGGCGCCGGCGGCATGGGCGGCGGCCGCGGAGGAATGGGCGGTGGCGGAATGGGCGGTGGCATGGGCGCCGCGATGATGAACGCCCCCGTCACGCAGGACCTCATCGACCGCATCGAGGCACTCCCCCCGGCCAACGAAGAGCCGCGCATCTCCGCCTCGGCGCTGGACAACTCCCGCCGCTTCAGCCTGCCGTCGCTGCTGTCGAATGCCCGGCTGCTCATCCTGTCGGTCATCGCGATGCTGCTGGTGACCACCGCCGCGGACCTCGCGTTTCCCATGCTCGTGCGCTGGGCCATCGACGACGGCGTCTCGGCCGGCGACGCCTCCGCCCTGTGGCTGGCCGCTGCAGCTGGGCTGGGCGTCGTCACGCTCAGTTTCCTGGCCATCGCGGCGACGACGGTGCTGACCTCGCGCACCGGCGAACGCCTGCTCTACGCCCTGCGCGTCCGCTCGTTCCGGCATCTGCATTCGCTGGGGCTGGACTACTTCGAGAAGCAGCGCTCGGGCCGCATCATGACGCGCATGACCACCGACATCGACGCCCTGTCCTCCTTCCTGCAGACCGGCGTCGCCCAGGGCATCATCGCGCTGTTCACGCTGCTGGGCGTCACGGGCATGCTGCTGGCCACGAACCTGTCGCTGGCCGGGGTGGCGCTGATGGCGCTGCCGATCGTCGCGGTGGCCACGCTGATCTTCCGCTCGATCTCGTCGAAACTCTACGCCGCCGCCCGCGAGCAGGTCTCCACGGTCAACGCCGATTTCCAGGAGGCCATCGGTGGCCTGCGCGCCATCCAGATGCACCACCGCGTCGCCGACGTCGAGGCCTCCTTCACCCGCGAGTCCGACCGCTACCGCCGCCTGCGCATCCGCGCCCAGGCCGCGGTGAGCACCTTCTTCCCCGGCATCAACTTCGTCGCGGAGCTGACCACCGCCGCCGTCCTTTTCGTCGGCGCGACGCAGGTCACCGAGGGCGCGACGACGGCCGGCGTGCTCATCGCGTTCACGCTGTACCTGGGCATGCTCTTCGGCCCGATCCAGCAGCTCTCGCAGGTGTTCGACGGCTACCAGCAGGCCCGCGTCGGCCTCGTCCGCATCTCCGACCTGCTGGGCACCGAGGCCGTCGTCGCCGACACCGGCACGCGCGCCGGGGCCAGGTCGGCCGCCTCGGGCGGCATCTCGCTTGACGATGTCACCTTCCGCTACTCCACCGCCGACCCCGACCTGACCGAGGACGAGGCCGATGCCGACGCCGGCGCGGAGAACTCGGGCGAGAATGCGCATGCCGGGAACGAGTCGGCCGCCCTCACCATCCTCGACGGGCTCGATCTGGACATCCCCGAAGGCCAGACCGTGGCGGTGGTCGGGCCGACGGGTGCGGGGAAATCGACCGTCGTCAAGCTCCTGGCCCGGTTCCACGACCCGGTGTCGGGCGCGGTGCGGGCCTCCGGCACCGACATCCGCGAATTCCCGCTCGAGCAGTGGCGCGGCGCGCTCGGCTACGTGCCCCAGGAGCCCCACCTGTTCCACGGGACCATCGCGTCGAACATCGCCTACGGGCGGCCCGGCGCCGGCGAGGACGAGATCACCGGCGCCGCCCGCCGCGTCGGCGCCCTGTCCGCCATCGCCGCCATCCCCGGCGGCTTCACCCACCCCGTCGGCGAACGCGGCCGCGGGCTGTCGTCGGGCCAACGCCAGCTCATCGCGCTCGCCCGCGCCGAAATGGCCGACCCCGCGCTGCTGCTTCTCGACGAGGCCACCGCCACCCTCGACCCCGCCACCGAAGCCACCATCCTCGCCGCCGCCGACCGCGCCACCCGCCGCCGGACGTCCGTCATCGTCGCCCACCGCCTTGCCACCGCCGCCCGCGCCGACAGAATTTTGGTGCTCGAAAATGGCCGGATCATCGAAGACGGCCCGCACACCGTTCTCCTGGGGGCGGGCGGCGCCTACGCGAAGCTGTGGGACACGTACCATAAAGGGACGGCGGACGTGGAGGAACCGGGCATCAACCGTTATCCTTGATTGACCCCTAAAACTCCGCGGTATACGCGTGAATGCAATCAACATGAAATGAGGCGAGTACCTGCCGTGAGCAGCGACATGAGCTTCGGCCAGAACGAGTGGCTGGTCGACGAGATGTTCCAGCAGTTCAAGAAGGATCCGGATTCCGTGGACCAGGAATGGCGGGATTACTTCACCAAGAACGCCTCCGGTACGGACCTGTCGGCCGCCAGCCGAATCGGTTCCGCCACCCCGCGCAACGCGACCAAGGATCCGGCGCCGATGGCCAAGCCCGCCGCGGCGACGGAGGCGGAGGCCAGGGAGACCGGCCGCCGCCCGTCCAAGGGCCCCGAGCCGACCAGGTCGCCGCACAAGTCGCCGCAGCCGCAGGCGAAGAAGTCCCCCATGGACGTCGCCGCGGCCGCCGACTCCCCCGAGGCGGGCAAGACGCCGCTGAAGGGCATCGGCAAGGCGATCGCCAAGAACATGGACCTCTCGCTGGAGATCCCCACCGCGACGTCGGTGCGCGACATGCCGGCGCGCCTCATGTTCGAGAACCGCACCCTGGTCAATGACCAGCTCAAGCACACGCGCGGCGGCAAGATCTCGTTCACGCACATCATCGGCTACGCGATGATCAAGGCCGTCATGGCCCACCCGGACATGAACAATTCCTACGAGGTCATCGACGGCAAGCCGACCCTCGTGGTCCCGGAGAACATCAATCTGGGCCTGGCCATCGACATGCAGAACAAGGACGGTTCGCGCGCGCTGGTCGTGGCGGCCATCCGCGAGTGCGAGTCGCTGTCGTTCAAGGATTTCGTCGCGGCGTACGAGGACATCGTGGTCCGCGCCCGCAACGGCAAGCTGACGGGCAAGGATTTCTCGGGCGTCACCATTTCGCTGACGAACCCGGGCGGCATCGGCACCCGCCACTCGGTGCCGCGCCTGACCAAAGGCCAGGGCGCGATCATCGGCGTCGGCTCGATGGATTACCCGGCCGAGTTCGCCGGCGCGTCGGCCGATCGCCTGGCGGAGCTGGGCGTCGGCAAGCTGGTGACCATCACCTCCACCTACGATCACCGCATCATCCAGGGCGCGGAGTCCGGCGAGTTCCTGCGCACCATGTCGCAGCTGCTTGTCGACGACAAGTTCTGGGACCAGATCTTCGAGGACATGGGTGTTCCCTACACCCCGGTGCGCTGGGCCCAGGACGTGCCGAACGTCGGCGTGGACAAGAACACCCGCGTGATGCGCCTGATCGAGGCGTACCGCCAGCGCGGCCACCTGCTGGCGGACATCGATCCGCTGCACTTCGACCACCCGAACATCATCACGCCGGATCACCGCGACCTGGACATCGCCACGCACGGCCTGTCGCTGTGGGATTACGACCGCACCTTCAACGTCGGCGGTTTCGGCGGCAAGGAGCAGATGACGCTGCGCGAGGTGCTCATCCGCCTGCGCAACGCCTACTGCCTCAAGGTCGGTTCGGAGTACGTGCACATCCTCGACGCCGATGAGCGCGAGTGGCTGCAGGACCGCATCGAGGGCGGGCAGCCCCGCCCGACGCACGCCGAGCAGAAGTACATCCTGCAGAAGCTCAACGCCGCCGAGGCGTTCGAGAACTTCCTGCAGACCAAGTACATCGGCCAGAAGCGCTTCTCGCTCGAGGGCGCCGAGTCGCTCATCCCCCTGATGGACGCCGCCATCGACACCGCGGCCGGCCAGGGCCTGGACGAGGTCGTCATCGGCATGCCGCACCGTGGCCGCCTGAACGTGCTGGCCAACATCGTCGGAAAGCCCCTGTCGCAGATCTTCACCGAGTTCGAGGGCAACATGGACCCGGCGCAGGCCGGCGGCTCCGGCGACGTGAAGTACCACCTGGGCACCCAGGGCCAGCACCTGCAGATGTTCGGCGACGGCGAAATCGACGTCACCCTGACCGCCAACCCGTCCCACCTCGAGGCCGTCAACCCGGTCGTCGTGGGCCTGGCGCGCGCGAAGCAGGACATCATCGACCGCGGCGAAGAGGGCTACACCGTCATGCCGATGCTGCTGCACGGCGACGCCGCGTTCGCGGGCCTGGGCATCGTCCAGGAGACCCTGAACCTGATGGCGCTGCGCGGCTACAAGGTCGGCGGCACCGTCCACATCGTGGTGAACAACCAGATCGGCTTCACCACCTCCCCCGACTCCTCCCGCTCGTCGTACTACGCCACCGACCTGGCCAAGGCCTACGGCTGCCCGGTCTTCCACGTCAACGGCGACGACCCGGAGGCCGTCGTGTGGGTCGGCCAGCTGGCCGTCGAGTACCGCAACCGCTACGGCAAGGACGTCGTCATCGACCTCGTCTGCTACCGCAAGCGCGGCCACAACGAGGCCGACGACCCGTCGATGACCCAGCCGGCGATGTACGACGTCATCGACGCCAAGGAGGGCGTGCGCGCCGCGTACACCGAGGACCTCATCGGCCGCGGCGACCTCTCCGAGGAAGAGGCCGAGGCCGCCCGCCGCGACTTCCACGACCAGATGGAGGCCGTGTTCAACGAGGTCCGCTCCGCCGAGGGCGGCACCCCCAGCGAGCAGACCGGCATCACCGGTTCGCAGCCGCTGCCGCACGGCCTGGACACGAGCATCGACAAGGTCGAGCTGCAGGCCATCGGCAACGCGCACATCGAGGTTCCCGAGGGCTTCGCCGCGCACCCGCGCGTCAACCCCGTGGCCAAGAAGCGCGCCCAGGCCGCCAAGGAAGGCGGCATCGACTGGGGCTTCGCCGAGCTGCTGGCCTTCGGTTCGCTCGCCGGCGCCGGCCGCACCGTCCGCCTGGCGGGCGAGGACGTCCGCCGCGGCACCTTCACCCAGCGCCACGCCGTGCTCATCGACCCGAAGACGGGCACCGAGTACAACCCGATCGACGGCTACGCGCAGGCGCAGGGCAACGGCGGCCGCTTCATGGTCTACAACTCGGCGCTGACCGAGTTCGCCGCCATGGGCTTCGAGTACGGCTACACCCTGGGCAACCCGGACGCGGTCGTGGCGTGGGAGGCGCAGTTCGGCGACTTCGCCAACGGCGCGCAGACCATCATCGACCAGTACATCTCGTCCGGCGAGGCGAAGTGGGGCCAGACCTCCAAGCTGATCCTGCTGCTGCCCCACGGTTACGAGGGCCAGGGCCCCGACCACTCGTCGGCCCGCATCGAGCGTTTCCTGCAGCTGGCTGCGGAGGGTTCGTACACCGTCGCCCAGCCGTCGGATCCGGCGAACTACTTCCACCTGCTTCGTCGTCACGCTCTGTCGGACCTGCACCGCCCGCTGATCGTCTTCACCCCGAAGTCGATGCTGCGCAACAAGGCCGCCGTGTCGCCCATCGAGGCGTTCACCGAGCAGACCAAGTTCAAGTCCGTCATCGACGACCAGTACTTCGAGTCGGGCGAGGGCGACAAGGACAAGGTCAAGACCATCCTGCTCGTGTCGGGCAAGCTGTACTGGGAGCTGGAGAAGAAGCGCCAGAAGGACAAGCGCGACGACGTCGCCATCGTCCGCCTGGAAATGCTGCACCCGATCCCGTTCAACCGCCTGAAGGAGGCGTTCGACAACTACCCGAACGCCACCGAGGTCCGCTTCGTCCAGGACGAGCCCGCCAACCAGGGCCCGTGGCCGTTCCTCGCGCTGGGGCTGCCGGAGGCGCTGCCGGACATGCCGAAGCTCACCCGCGTGTCCCGCCGCGCCCAGTCGTCGACGGCGACTGGTGTGGCGAAGGTCCACGCGATCGAGCAGAAGGCCCTGCTCGACGAGGCGTTCAAGTAGGCGCTTGACCGCATCGCGCCCGCTCAGGGCATCACGCGCACCAAGGGGTTGGTGAGGCCCCCGCTCCGGCTGAAAGGTCGGGGCGGGGGCCTTCCGCATGTCCGGGCTGCTTGACGACGCCCCCGTCCGCCCCACATCACCCCGCCCGCACCAAATCCGACCCGCCCGGATCGACGCCGGCCCCGCCCCACCCCGTCACCGCCCCAACCCCCGGCGCCGTCCCACCCCGTCGCCGCCTCACATCACCCCGCCCGCACCAAATCCGACCCCGCCGGCACCGGCCCAACCCCGACACCACCCGCCCGCACCGGGACTCCTGCGCCAGATACCTACGTTTCAGCCAGGTACCTACGTTTAAACGTGTGTACCTGGCCGAAACGTAGGCATCTTCGGGCGGTTCCGCCGAAATGGACGCCTGGCCCCGACACCGCTCACTACGACGCCGGCACCGGCCCCTCCCCACGCCGGCGTCGCCCACATCGACGCCAGTCGAGCGCCCTTCCTTCGCTTCGACACCGGCCCAAACCCCGACACGGCCCCACCTCGCCCCAGAAAGACGCCGAGCCACCAGAAAGAGGCGGTGGACCAGCTCTTTCTGTGCACTCGACGTCTATCTACGAAATGGCGGCCGTTCCGGGGCGCCCACACCCCGATCTCGCCGGCTCTCCCGCGGCCAAACCCCGACATCACCCGCGGCAACGCCGCCAACACCTCGGTTTCGCTGGACTCCCACGCCAGATACCTACGTTTCAGCCAGGTACCTACGTTTAAACGTGTGTACCTGGCCGAAACGTAGGTGCCTTCGGGCGGTTACGCCAAGATGGACCCCTTGACCTCTGCACCGCTCACTTCGACGCTGGCACCGACCCCTCCACACCCCGACTTCGCCCACATCGACGCCGGTCGAGCGTCCTTCATTCGCTTCGACACCGGCCCAAACCCCGACACGGCCCCACCTCGCCCCAGAAAGACGCCGAGTGACCAGAAAGAGGCGGTGGACCAGCTCTTTCTGTGCACTCGACGTCTATCTACGAAATGGCGGCCGTCCCGGGGCGACCAGCTCCTGGCCGCCGCTCCCCCTACCGGCACCAGCGAGGCGGGTGCGGATCCCCATCGGTCGCGTGTTCGGCCTGGTAGATGGCCTGGACGACGAGGGTGGCGGCGTGCTCGTCGACAAGCGAGTAGAACACGCGGGTCCCCTCCTGCCGCGCACGCACCATCCGCGCCATGCGCAACTTCGCCAGGTGCTGCGACACGCTCGTCGGGGTCTTGCCCACGCGCACGGCGAGCTCGCCGACGGGGAGTTCGCCGTCGCGCAGCGCCAGGATGATCTTCACGCGCGTCATGTCGGCGAGCATCGAGAACACCTCGACGGCCACGTCGATGTACGGCGAGTCGGGGGCGAGCGACGTGGCGTGCCCGGATTCCTCGCAGTAGTCGGCCTCGTCCGGGCCCTGGTCTTCGTCTTGCTTGTCGACGGCCCGCGGAAACCTGCTCATGCCGCCACCCTAACACAGCGAATTGATTGCCCAACCTGCACTTATGATGCCCACCTTCGCAGACATGAAGGCTGTAGCCAACCGCCGCTCAACGACCGCACGCCCGTCGCAGACGTGAAGGCATCTCGGGGCGGGGCGCTATCCCGTCGTGAAGCGGGAGGTGTCCAGCCACTCGGCGGCGACCTGCGCGGGCTCGGCGCCGTCGCGGACCTGGTCGGTGATGTCGTCGACTTCGGGGGTCGAGATCGAGCCGGCGACGCGGTTGAGCACGTTGACGCGGTCACCGCGCGTGAGGGCGGGCTTGAGGTAGAACGGCACGATGTGCTGCGGCAGGACGGCGCCGGGGTCGACGATGGCGCGGTCCTCGAGGCTGCGCGCCTCCGCCTCCTCCAGTCCGTCCTCGCGGCCGCAGCCCTGGGCATTCGACGGGTCGGTGGCCATGATTTCGCCGGGCAGCGCGGCGGACATCGCGCCGTAGACGCGGTCGCGCCATTCGGCGGAGAGGGCCTTGCCGGGGTCGTCGTCGGCGGCGTATTCCTCGGCGAGTTCGCGGGCGGTGGTCGGGTCGATGAGGCCGAGCAGTTCGCCGGTGCAGCCGAAGGACACGGTGACCTCGCCGGATTGGACGGCGCGCATGCGTTCTTCGGAGGGCACGTCGGTGGTTCCGGAGGTGGCGCGGCCGCGGCGCTCGAACGCGCCGGCGTAGACCTCAGCGAGCACGGCCTGCTGGTCGTCGTCGAGGTCGGCGCCGACGAGCACGGGTTCGAGTTGCTCGGCGGGCACGGGCACGGCGGGGTCCTGCGAGGCGCAGCCGGTCAGCGCGAGTGCCCCGGCCAGTGCGGCGGCGAGTGCGGTTCGCGTCGTGCTTGACGACGCCCACGTCCCGCCCATTCGGCGCGCCCCGCCGCGGCGACGTAAACTCTTTCCGATGCGCCGGTCGGCGGTCATGTGGGCGGCGCCGTTGACGGCCTTCATCGTGTCGCTCCTGTTGGTCCGGTCGTGCAGTGTCCGGTAGTGCGTCGCCAGGTTACCCCCGAAGGAGGCTCCCGTGCCCTCGTCCCCCCGCCAGTCTCCGCGGATCAACCGCCGCAGGGCCATCGTCCCGTCGTCCGATGCGATGCGGGATTGCGGCGTGTACGTCGACGGGCACCGGCTGGCCGGCGAGTTCGATCACCGCAGTGCGCTGGAGGAGGTCCGCAACCGCGGCGAGGGTTTCGTGTGGCTGTCGCTGTCGCGCCCCGATGAGGTGCAGATGGACGCCATCGCCGAGGAATACGGCCTCCACGAGCTGACGGTCGAGGATGCGCTGACGCACCGGCAGCGGCCGAAGGTCGAGATCCACGATGATCACATGGTCTTCGTCGTCCGTTCCGTCCACTACAACCCGGAGGGCACGGACGAGGACGAGAACGAGAAGATCGACACCGGCCAGCTGCTGATGGTGCTGGGGCGCAATTACATCATCACCATCCGCATGGGCATGGCCCGTCAGACGCTCAGCCGCCTGGGCGAGCGGGTGTCGGAGGATCCGGAGCTGATCCAGCCCGGCCCGGCCGGCGTGCTGTGGGCGATCACGGACCTTCTCGTCGACGATTACCTGCGCACGGTCCAGCAGCTGGAGGACCTCGTCGAGGACATGGAGGACGAGGTCTTCGAGCCGGGCTACATCACGGAGATCGAGGACATCTACATTCTCAAGCGGGAGATCCTGGAGATGCGCCACGCCATCGACCCGCTGACCACGGCGCTGCGCACGATGATGGGCATGCGCGGGCAGCTGATGCCGAAGACGGTGCGCCGCTATCTGCAGGACGTCCTGGACCACCAGCTGGTCGCCGCGGACATGGCGCAGGGTTTCGACGAGCGCCTGTCCGCACTCATCGACGCCGCGGCCGTGAAGATCCAGCTGCAGCAGAACACCGACATGCGCACCATCTCCGCCTACGCCGCCATCCTCGCGGTGCCCACGGCGCTGGCAGGCATCTACGGCATGAACTTCGACCACATGCCGGAGCTGCACTGGGAGTACGGCTACTTCATCGTGCTGGCCATCATGGGCTGCGTGGTGGCGTTCCTGGTCTGGCTGCTGCGCCGCAACAAGTGGCTGTAGGTAATCAGCGCAGTCGCCGCTGGGCCAGCAGGTCGCGGGCCTTCTCGGCGTTGCGAGGGTTGCACAGGACGTCGTAACGCCCGGCGACGATCTCGGTGGTCGACGCGAAGTCGCGCTTGCCGTTCTGCATGCCGTAGGGCACGGCGGCGAGGATGAGGCCGAACAGGGCGCCGACGACGACGCCGGTGATCAGCGGCGCGATCCAGTCCTCCTGGAACAGGCCGAGCAGCAGGCCGAAGAACAGGCCCATCCACATGCCGTACAGTGCGCCGCCGCCGAGCACCTTGCCCCACGTCAACCGGCCCACGACGCGCTCGACCTGCATGAGGTCGACGCCGACGATGGTCAGGTCCGACACCGGGAACTCGTCGCGGTCAGACAGTTCGTCGACGGCGGCCTGAGCCTCGGCGTAGGTGGTGAAGGTGCCGATCGGCCAACCCTCCGGCGGCGTCGCGGCGGGCTTTCCGTAGGTGCGGCCCTGGGCCATGGTGGTGGTGCTCCTCATCTGGTGGGCTGGATCTGGTGGGCTGACTGGTCCCCCGTCGTTCTCCCCGTTCAACGGCTCGGCCGCCCCTTTTGTTCCCTGGCGGCGGGGTGGCGGGAGGGTGGGCGTCGTCAAGCGAAATCGTGATCGGGGCGGGCGGTTATCCTGGTGGGCATGACTTCCATCGACCGCGTGTACGCGGGCCGCCTGTCGGGGATGATCGTGCGCAACCCGGACGGCGACGCCATCGGCCGGGCCCGTGACCTGGTCGTGCGGCTGCGGCCCTCCGGTGCTCCGTCGCGCGCATTGGGGCTGGTCCTGCAGCTGACGGACAAGCGGCGCGTGTTCGTGCCCATGGGGCGCATCACGGCGATCGAGCCCAACGAGATCCTGCTCAACTCGGGCCTGGTGTCCATGCGGCAATTCAAGGCGCGGCCCGGCGAGTCGACGGTGCTGGGCGACCTGGTCGGTGCGAAGGTGCAGATCGACGACCCCGACCTCGAGCACCTCCACGGCGTGCCGCAGGAGCTGACGGACGTGGAGATGGAGCGCTCGCGCACCCGCGATTGGGTGCTCACGCGCGTGGCGGTGCTGGGGCCGAAGCGGGGCCTGCGCGGGCGCCGCAACGTAGCCGTGGCGCCGTGGAACCACGTCCACGGGCTCGGTGCGGGCGCGGAGCCCAGCGACCACGATGCGGAGCTCATCGCCGAGTTCCACGAGATGCGGCCGGCCGACATCGCCTCGGCCATGACCGACATGGCCGCCGAGCGCAGGCGGCGGATCGCCGAAGCGCTTGACGACGAATTGCTCGCCGACATCATCCAGGAGCTTCCCGACGACGACCAGGCGGAAGTCCTCGAAGACCTCACCATCGAGCGTGCGGCGGACATCCTGGAGGAGATGGATCCCGACGACGCCGCCGACCTGCTCGGCGAGCTCGACGAGAACCGCGCCGACGTGCTGCTGGAACTGATGGACCCGGAGGAGTCGCAGGCGCTGCGGCGCCTGATGGTGTTCGAGCCGGACACCGTGGGCGGTCTGATGACGTCGGATCCGCTGATCCTACAGCCCACGACGACGGTGGCGGAGGCGCTGGCGCGGGCGCGGGACCCGGAGCTGCCGACGTCGCTGGCGTCGATGGTGTTCGTCGTGCGACCGCCGACGGCGACGCCGACCGGCCGGTACCTGGGGTGCGTGCACCTGCAGAAGCTGCTGCGCGAGCCGCCGTCGACGCAGATCGGCGGCATCCTCGACCCCGACCTGCCGCCGCTGTACGCGGAGGATGACGACGAAATCGCGGCGCGGTACTTCGCCACCTACAACCTGGTGTGCGGGCCCGTCATCGACGACGAGGGGCATCTGCTCGGCGCACTGAGCGTCGACGACCTGCTCGACCACATGCTGCCCGAGGATTGGCGAGAAGACGGCATCCGGCCGGAGAAGAGCGCGGTGGGTGGCGGGCAGGCGTCGCAAAGCACTGGCAAGCAGGCCGCCGGCGCGGCGAAGAAGGAGGCGTAACCCATGGCCAAGGATTCCCACCGCGGCGGCGAGCGGCCGTCGATGGACCGCCTCGAGCTGGACACGCCCGTCGTCGACCGCCGGAAGAAATTCGTCGACTTCGACGGCGACCGCGTCGGCGAGGTCGCCGAGAACGTCGCCCGGTTCCTGGGCACGGGCAAGTACCTGGCGTTCCAGACGATCATCGTCATCGTGTGGATCGCCCTCAACATCGGCGGCATGTGGTGGAACTGGGACCCGTACCCGTTCATCCTGCTCAACCTGGCGTTTTCCACCCAGGCCGCGTATGCCGCGCCGCTGATCCTGCTGGCGCAGAACCGGCAGGAGGACCGCGACCGCGCCTCCGTGGCCGAGGACCGCCGCCGCGCCGCCGAAACCAAGGCCGACACCGAGTTCCTCGCCCGCGAGATCGCCGGCGTGCGCGCCGTCGTCGGCGAGGCCGTCACCCGCGACTACCTCCGCCGCGAACTCGACGACCTCACCAGCGTCCTCGAGCGCATCGAGGCCCGCCTGTACGAGGAGGACCGCCACCCCGGCGGGCACCCGGATGGGCATGGGGGCGGGCATGGCGGCGGTCATGCGGGTGACCACGGACGAAGCGGCGGCGCAGACCGCCACCCCGGCTCCCGCCCCGACCACCGCGACCGTTAGGATTCGACGTGATGTCCACGATTACTGAAGCCCAGGTCCGCACCGCCCTTTCCACGGTCGAGGATCCCGAGGTCCGTCGCCCGATCACCGAGATCGGCATGGTCAAGTCCATTGCCATTTCGGAGTCGAACGACGTCGCCGTCGAGGTGTACCTCACCATCGCCGCGTGCCCGATGAAGAACACCATCGTCGAGCGCACCGAGGATGCCGTCAAGGGCATCGAGGGCGTCGGCGCCGTCTCCGTCACCACCGACGTGATGAACGACGAGCAGCGCCGCGAATTCCGCAATGCCGTGCGCGGCTCGTCCGCCGAGCCGGTGATTCCCTTCGCCCAGCCGGAGTCCCGCACCCGCGTGTACGCGGTGGCGTCGGGCAAGGGCGGCGTGGGCAAGTCGTCGGTGACGGTGAACCTCGCCGCGGCGCTGGCGGCGAAGGGCCTGGCGGTCGGCGTGCTCGACGCCGACGTCTACGGCCACTCGGTGCCCCACATGATGGGTTCGGAGGACAAGCCGCACCAGGTCGACGACATGATCATGCCGCCGCAGGCCCATGGCGTGTCGCTGATCTCCATCGGCCACTTCGTCGACGACAACGCCCCGGTCGTGTGGCGCGGCCCGATGCTGCACCGCGCGATCCAGCAGTTCCTGGCCGACGTTTTCTGGGGCGACCTGGACGTGCTGCTGTTTGACCTGCCGCCGGGCACGGGCGACATCGCCATTTCGGTGGCGCAGCTGGTGCCCAACGCAGAGCTGCTCATCGTGACCACCCCGCAGATGGCGGCGGCCGAGGTCGCCGAACGCGCGGGCACCATCTCGCTGCAGACGCGCCAGCGCATCGCGGGCGTCATCGAGAACATGAGCTGGATGGAGATGCCCGACGGTTCGAAGATGGAGGTCTTCGGCGCCGGCGGCGGCGAGACCGTGGCCAAGCGCCTGACGCAGATCACCGGTGCGAACGTGCCGCTGCTGGGCCAGGTGCCGCTGGACACGCGCCTGCGCGAGGGCGGCGACGAGGGCACCCCGATCGTCCTGTCCGAGCCGGAATCCGGCGCGGGCCAGGCGCTCAACGACATCGCGGGCAAGCTGTTCACGCGCCGCGAGTCGCTGGCGGGCAAGTCGCTCGGCCTGGGTGTTACGCCCAAGTAAAACTATCGCGACCCACCGGGCCCCGGCAGCGGAACCTCTTCCGCCGCCGGGGCCCGGGTGCGTAATCTGAACGCCATGTTCAGCCCCCGCGATCTCCCGCTCCCCCTCGTCGGCGCCCCGATGGCCGGCGGCCCGTCATCGCCGGAATTGGTCGCGGAGGTCGCCCGCGCCGGGGGCCTCGGCATGATCGCCGCCGGGTATTTGTCGGCGGATCAGCTGGCGGGGGTCATCGCGGAAACTTTTTCGCTTTACGACGGCCCGCCGTCCCGCCGCCCCGCCCACGGCTTCCCGGTGCGCAGCACCCCGAGCGGCGGGCGCATCGGCGTGAACCTGTTCGTGCCGAACCCCGACGTCTCCGACGGCTGGCACGAGTACCGCGAGCGTCTGGCCGCGGACTTCCCCGCCGTCGAACTGCCCGACGAGCCCAGGTGGACCGACGACGACTGGGACGCCAAAATCGAGTTGTTGACGGGTGGCGGGGGCGGCGGGACGTCGTCAAGCACTGACGTGGCGACGGTGACCTTCACCTTCGGCCTGCCCAAGCGCGGCGTCGTGCGTGCGCTCAACGACGCCGGGAAATCCGTCGGCGTGACCGTGACCAGCCAGGATGAGGCGCGCGCGGCGCTGGCCGTCGGCGCCGACTACCTGATCGTGCAGGGCCCCGGCGCCGGCGGGCACCAGTCGACGTTCGCCGTGGCCGAGATGTCGCCGGCCGTCGGATTCCACGCGGGCGTGTCGGGGACGGCGGCGCTCGTGCGGTCGGTGCGCGCGCTTACCGACGACTACGCCGTCCTCGTCGCCGGCGAGGTCACCACGGTGCCGATCATCGCCACCGGCGGCGTCGGCGGGCGCCACGACGTGCGGGTGCTCATGGAAGCCGGCGCCGAAGCCGTGCAGGTGGGCACGCTGCTGCTGACCGCCGGCGAGGCCGGGACGCGGGAGCCGCACCGCAATGCGCTGCTCGCACACGACCGCGAGACCGTCATGACCAGGTGTTTCTCCGGCCGCTTCGCCCGCGCCCTGGAGAACGACTTCACGCTGGAGTATTCGGATGGCGCGCCGGCGGCGTACCCGCACGTGCACTTCCTGACGTCGCCCATCCGCGCCGCCGCCACCGCCGCCGGCGATCCCGAGGGCCTGAACCTGTGGGCCGGCGTGGGCCACAAGTCGTGCCGGGCGGCGTCGGCCGCCGAGATCCTGGCCGACCTGGCGCCGTAGCCGGGGTGCGGGCGGGCGCGCCCGGCGCCGCTGGCCCACCCCTTCCCCGCCCAACCCGCTCACCGGTCGCGCAAACCCCGACATCGCCCCGCGCATCGGCCTCGTGCTCGGGCGCCCGTGCCGAGAGGATGCCACCAATTTCGGCGACCTGCACAAACGGCCTTACCAACGCGGCGTTGGTATCTCACGGGCACGAAACACCCCGCAGCGCCTCTCCCAACCCCGTCATCGCCCGGCGCCACTGCCCGCGCGTACCGTCCAACTCGCTCACCGCCCACGCAAACCCCGCCATCGCCCGGCGCCGCTGGCCGCTCGTGCATATATGATGCCACCACTGCACATGTACAGCCCACGACCTGCGGCGATGCAGTCGCCTACGGGAGGGGTGTAACCGCATCTTCACGAAACCCGCGGGAGCTCAACGCATGAACGGCGCGGCGCGCGAAAAGTGACGCTGCGCGAAAGCTAGAGGACGTCGTCGTCGGCCCAGTTGTGGCCGCCGGCCTGACCTGCGGCACCTTGGCCATTTGCGCCCTGGCCGCCGGCCTGCGCGCCACCCATGTTCGGGCTCGCGGCGGTCGCGCCACCCGCGCCGCCGCCACTACCGGCGGCGTTGAGGTTCACCGTGTTGTTCACCGGCGGATTGCTGTTCACCGGCGCATTCGCCCCAGCGCCAGTCCCCTGCACGGCACCCGGATTGGCGTTGGCCGGATTCACGCCAGTCCCCTGCACGGCACCCGGGTTGGCGTTGGCCGAATTCGCGCCGGCCCCCTGCACGGCACCCGGGTTGGCGTTGGCCGCATTCGCCGCGGCGGCACCGGCAATCCCGGCAGCGCCCCCGCCAGCCGCGCCCCCGCCGACCGCGCCGCCAGCGCCAGCCCCAGCACCCGCAGCCCCAGCAGCCCCCGCCGCACCGGCACCCCCGGCAGCGTCAGCGGCCCCTCCACCTGCGGCGGGCTTGCCGGTGAGGAGGTCGAGGTAGGTGTCGTCGCCGTCGAAAAGCGTGCGCGTCAGCGCGGTCTTGGGGTTGAGTTTGCGCAGCTCGCCGAGCTCCCCGAGCGGCTTGCGCAGTTCGTCGAAGTCGTCGCCGAGTTCGCCGGTGATGCTCTCGCGGGCGTCGTCGATCGCGGTGCGGGCGGCGAGGATCATCGCGCGCACGTCGGTGATGATGTGCGGCAGCCGCTCGGGCCCGATCAGCACCAGGCCGACGATGAGAATGAGGAGGATCTCTCCCCAACCGACATTAGAGAACACGGGACACCACCTTAGCCGCCGCGGCACCCGTTCGCAGGGCCGGGGCTTGCTTGACGACGCCCACCTCCACCACCTCGCCCTACCCCGCGGGAGTGACGTCGAGGTCCATGCGCTGGCCGTCGCGGACGAGGGTGAGGCGGACGGGCTCGCCGGGCCCGGCGGTCCAGATGGCCACGGTGAGCTCGTCGGCCGAGCCGACCGTGCGGTCGCCGACGGCGGTGATGACGTCGCCTTCGCGGATGCCCGCCGCATCGGCCGGCCCGCCGGGCACGACGGTGGCGACTTCCGCGCCGGTCAGGGCGCCGTTGGCGGCGGTGCGGGCGGTGACGCCGATGTCGGGGTGGACCGGCGCCTGGCCCGCGATGAGCTGCTCGGCGATGCCCTTGGCCATGTTGATGGGGATGGCGAATCCCAGGCCCTGCGATCCGCCGGACACGGAGAAGATGACGGTGTTGATGCCGATCACCGCCCCGCGCTCGTCGACAAGCGGCCCGCCGGAGTTGCCGGGGTTGATGGAGGCGTCGGTCTGGATCGCGTCGGCGACGCCGTCGGTGTCGGTGCCTTCGCCGGCCAGGCGCACGGGACGGTTGAGGGCGGAGACGATGCCGGAGGTGACGGTGCCGCTGAGCCCCTGGGGCGAGCCCATCGCGATGACCGTGTCACCCACCTTGACCTGCGCCGAATCGCCGAGCTCGGCGACGGTGAGGCCCGCGACGTCCTCGACATTGATCACGGCCAGGTCGGTCTTGGGGTCGCGGCCGACGATGGTCGCGGGCACGCTGCGGCCGTCGCCGCCGACGGCGAAGGTCACGGTCAGCTCGGCGTCGGGCACGTCGGCCGCGCCGGAGATGACGTGGTTGTTGGTCAGGATGTGCCCGTCGCCGTCGATGACCACGCCGGAGCCGACGCCGCTCATCCCCGCGGCGCCGATGTTGATGGCCGCCACCGCGGGTTGCACGCGCTGGGCGACGTCGCCGATGGCCGTCAGCTCGCCGGATCCGGGGCGCCCCTCGACCTGCCGCAGCTCGACTCGCTCGTGGTCGGCGCGGAACGTCTTGCCCGCCCAGCCGCCGGCGAATCCGCCGATCCCGCCGAGCGCGAGCACCACGGCCGCGCCCATCGCGAGGATGCGCCACGGCACGATGCGCCCGAGCACGACTTCGCGGGCGTCGATGCGCGGCACCGGCACGACGCGCTCGCGCTCCGGCCGCTTCGCCTTGCGAGCGGTGCCACCGGTGACCATCCGCGTGCGCGGGTCGGCCCACGGCGAGTACCCGTCCCCGGCGTCGCCGTCGGGCTGGTCGAACAGTCCGTCACCACCGTCTTTGCTTGACGACGTCCCACCCCTCCCCCTCTCCGGCGGCAATTGCAGCCCCTGGTGGGAGCGCCCGCTGGGGGCGAAGGCGGCATCGAGTTCGGCGTCCGCGGAGCTTTCGGAGTTATTGGCATTCTCGGCGGACGCGGCAGCCCCAGGGGTCCCTGCGCCCGTGACAAGCCGATCGATGCCCGCGTCGCCGAATTCCCTGTCACCGAAGCCTCCGGTGCCATCGGCGGTGTGCGAGTGCGGGCCGGCTCCGAGGTTCGCCGCACGATGGCGCGGATCCGATCCGCCGACCACCCCGGCCGGGCGCTCGTAGGGGCTGCGACCCGTCACTGGCCGTTCCTCGGCTTGCGCAGGTGACGCCATGCGGATTCGACGAACGCGGCCAGCGAATCCGGGCGGCGGTGGGACAGGCGGCTGGCACCGGGGGCGTTTTCCGGCATCTGCTCGCGCGACATCGACGCCAGACGCTCCCTCAGGTCCGCCGGGATGTGCAGTTCACCGGAGTCGCGCAGCCGCCGTGCGGCCTGGCGCTGACGTGCGACTTCACGGCGGCACTCGCCGCAGGCCAGGAGATGCGCCTGAGCACGGCGGTGCGCCGACGCCCCCAATTCCCCGTCGACGAATGCGGCGACCGCCTCGGTGCCCAAATGATCGGTCGACGCGAACTCGTGATGCGGTGCCGCCATGCCGCGCCTCCTCGACAACGTCCGGGCCCCTCGGGCCGCCGGGCAATTAGTCCGGGCCCCTCGGGCCGCCGGGCAACTCTCCCGGCCACTATCAATTCTCCCGACCACGATACCGGCGGGGCCGTGCGGCGGCGACTACCGCGCGTGGGTGAAGGCGGCCCGATCGGCGCGGTCGAACTCCGCGGCCTCGAGGTTGGCGCGCAGCTGCGTGCGGGCGCGGTGGATGCGGGAGCGGACGGTGCCCATCTTCACGCCGAGCGTGTCGGCGATTTCCTCGTAGGTCAGGCCGACGACGTCGCAAAGCACGACCGCCGCACGATAATCCGGGTGCAATGCGGCCAAGGCGCGCTCGAGATCCGGGTCCAGGTTCGCGTCCGCGTACACCTGCTCCGGCGTCGGCGCGGTGCCCGGCACGCGGTCGTAGTTCTCCGGCAGCGCCTCCATGCGGATGGCCTGGCGGTGGCGGACCATGTCCAGGAACAGATTCGTGGTGATGCGATGCAGCCACCCCTGGAACGTCCCCGGCTTGTAGCGCTTGAGCGAGCGGAAGACGCGCATGAACGTCTCCTGCGTCAGGTCCTCCGCATCATGCGGGTTGCCCGTCAGGCGGAAGGCGAGGCGGTAGACGCTGTCGCCGTGCTCCTCCACCAACTGCGACCAGGAGGGCATGTCGCCCGCACCCGCGTCGAAGGCGGCGGTGCCGGACAGGGCCTCGGTGGGCTCGGCGTCGACGGGCTCGGCGGCCTCCACGGTGGGCTCGGCGGTCTCCACAGACTTCACGGCCTCCACGGACGCGGCCCGATCAGCCGTGTCACGCACGTCGGACTTGGCGTCGATGCGTGCGCGGGGAGAGCCTTCGTCGTTCATGGCAGGAACCTTGCCTCATTCACCTGGGGGTCCATTGACCTTAACCTGATAGACCAGTGTGAGTACAGTTCCAATTCGGCAACGAACGCCCCCGGGTGCACCTGGTTCACCTCGTTGCGGATCCCCACCACCCCGCGCTCCCCCGGCACGCCCCGGCACACGGTTCGCCCCACCTCCCCGCGCTCCCCCGGCGCGCCTTCACGGGACGATGGCGCGCGTCACCCTAGACTCGGCCCCGTGACCGATTCCGCAGCTCCGATCTCCGCCCTCGATGCCATGAGCGCCCACATCAACGCCACCTCCGTGGCCGATGAGGCCCTGGCCGGCGCGCGCGACGACGCCGCCGAATTCGGCTTGCCCGTCCCCGACGCCGTCGCCGGCGGCATGCTCACCGCGCTGGCCACGCTCGCGTCGGCGCGTCGCCCGGATGGCCCGGCCGCCGTCGCCGCGACCCCGGCGGTCGGCGTCGTCGGCCTGCATCTTTTCGCCGGCATGCCCGATGGCGGCGTGCTCACCTGCATCGACCCCGAGATCGAGCACCAGAAGCTCGCCCGCGACGCCTTCCGCCGCGCCGGGATCGGCTCGTCGCGCCACCGCTTCCTGCCGTCGCGCCCCCTCGACGTGCTGGGCCGCCTGGCGCCGGGCGCGTACGACCTCATCTACGCCGACGTCGCGCCCGCCGAGGTGGCTGTGTTCCGCGAGCGGGCCTGGCCCCTGCTTTCCGACGGTGGCGTCCTCATCTTCGCCGGCGTCCTCCTCGACGGCACCATCGCCGACGAGTCGCGTCGCGACCGCGACACCGTGGCAGCCCGCGAGGCCGAGCAGCATCTCCTCGAGCGCGAGGATGCCCTGGTCACGCGCCTGCCCATCGGCGCGGGCGCCATCGCGCTGATCAAGAAGTAGCGGTTCCGCATGGGTCCGAGCCCCGGCTCCGCCCACTCCGATCGCCGGCACCCCGGCACCGGAGCCTCCCGCTTCGACCGCCTGCGCCCGGGTGACCGCGTAGCGGTGCTGTCGCCCTCGTTCGCCGCGCCGGCGATCTTCCCGCAGGTCCATGAGCAGGCCCTTCAGCGCATCCGGGATGACCTGGGGTTGACGCCGGTCGAGTTCGCGACGACCCGTCGTCACGCATCCTCCCCCGCCGACCGCGCCGCCGACATCACCGCGGCCTTCGCGGACCCGGAGATCCGGGCGGTGTTCGCGACCATCGGCGGCGAGGATCAGGTCACCGTCGTCCCGCTTGTCGACGACGCCGTCCTCCGCCACAACCCCAAACCCTTCTTCGGCTACTCCGACAACACCCACCTGCTCAACCACCTGCACCGGCTCGGCGTCGGCGGGTTCTACGGCGGCTCCACCCAGGTGCAGATCGGCTCCGGGCCCGGCATCGACGACGTCCACCTTCGTTCGCTGCGGGCGGCCCTGTTCGGCGAAGGCCCCGGCGTGGGTGTCTCGGCCGACCAGCGCCTGGGCGCCGGAGATGGCGTGAGCGATGGCGGAACGGTGGGCCGCGCAGTGGAGATCGAGCTCACCGACCCGGGCGAGGCGGAGGACTTCGGCGTCGATTGGGCGTCGGCGCGGGCGCTGACCGAGTTTGGCGAACGGCGCCCGACGCGCCCGTGGGAGTGGGTCGGACCCGCCGCCGACGTTGCCGGACCAACGTGGGGCGGGTGCCTCGAGTCGCTGGTGGAAATCGGAATGGCGGGGCGATATCCCCGGCCGGAAGATCTGCGCGGGGCGATCCTCATGGTCGAGACCTCCGAGGAAGTGCCGCCCGTGAGTTGGGTGCGGCGCTGGATGCGGGCATTGGGAGAGCGCGGCATTCTCGCCGAAGTCGCCGGCGTGATCGCCTCATGCCCTCCGACCTCCACTCTTGCGGAGACGCCGGATGAGGCCACCCGCCGCGGATACGCCGACGATCAGGCGCACGCCATCATCGCGACCGTCGCCGAGTACAACGCCGAGGTACCCGTGTGCGTGGGAATCCCGTTCGGCCACACACGGCCGCAGTGGATCGTGCCGTACGGCGGAACGGTGCGCCTGGATGGCGTCAACCGCCGCGTCTTCGCGCGGTACTGACCGCTCCCCTCACTGCCACAAACCACGGGGTCTAAAACTCGGGTTCAGCCGAAAACGCCCCTCTAAACCACGGGTTCACCGTGACCCCGTGGTTTAGACCCCGTGGTTTAGAAATTTGGGCTCCCTCCACGCCCACCAGTGTGCGGTACAGGCCGCTCAGCGCACACTCGTCAAATGTGAAGCCCCGCCGGCGCCGACGAGTGTGCGGTACAGACCCCACAGCGCACACTCGTCAAATGTGAAGCCCCTCAAACGCCGACGAGATCGCGATCCCGCAGTGGAATCGCGATCTCGTCGGACGTGGTGGGCGCGGACCGTCGTAAAGCAAGCGGCGCGCGCCGGCCCCGCCAGCCCTACCGCGCGTTGGCGGTCGCCTCGACGATGGCGGAACAGAACTGCTCAAGGTCACCCGGGTTGCGCGAGGTGATGATGTTCCCGTCCACGACGAGCGCCTCATCCACCCAGTCCGCGCCGGCGTTGACCAGGTCGGCCTTGCACGACACGTACGACGTCAGCTTCGTCCCCGACGCCAGCCCGGCGTCGATGAGGATCCACGGCGCGTGGCAGATCGCGGCGATGGGGCGGCCGGTCTGGTGGAAGGCCTTCACGAAGCCGAGCACGCCCTCCTCGATCCGCGCCGCATCCGCATTCAGCGTCCCGCCGGGCAGCACCAGCGCGTCGAAGTCGCCGGCCTGCGCCTGGTTGACGTCGACGTCGACGACGAACGAATCGGCATGCTCCCAATCGCCCTTCATGGCGA
The DNA here is from genome assembly GCF_042725215.1 of Corynebacterium sp. NPDC060344. Lineage (NCBI taxonomy): Bacteria > Bacillati > Actinomycetota > Actinomycetes > Mycobacteriales > Corynebacteriaceae > Corynebacterium > Corynebacterium sp. NPDC060344. Next base: position 527,286 of record NZ_JBHXCS010000001.1, read on the forward strand.
CGAAGGACCCCTCCGAGTACGACACGATCAGCGGCTCACCACCGGCGGCGCGGATCGCGCGCATCGGGTCGGTCAGCTCGACCTGCTCGACGCCCTGCCCCGCGAGCACCGCCACGCGACGCCCCTCGAGCACGCGGCCGTTGCCCTGGGCCGCATTGCCCTGGCCCTGGCCCTGGCCCTGGCCCTGGCCCTGGCCCTGATCCTGGCCCTGACCCTGGTTCTGGTTGGTCGAATCCGTCATGGTTTCCTCATTCCTCGTTCGTCCATCGGTTCCGCGGGCACTCCGCCCGCGGCACAACGGTAACCATTATTCACTGATAAGTGTTGCCGCGCCACAACGCTTCGTGCTTGACGACGTCCCGCCGCCCCACCCGCACCACCGCACGCAAAAGCCGCGGCACGTGAAACACGCACCGCAGCCATGCCCGCCGATAACCGGGGCGGGCGCCGGGGAGTCAAAGAGGGGTTGCCGCACGGCAACGCGCCCCCGCCCACCGCCTCGCGCGGCAGCCGGGGACGCGGGGAAGGCTAAATGACCTCGCCCTTGCCCACGGTCACGACGCCACCGGGGCTGATCTTGAAACGCTGCGCATCGCGCTCATGATCCACGCCGATGATCTCGCCGTCGCCGACGGCCACGTTCTTGTCCAGGATCGCGTGGCGCACCACGGCACCGCGGCCGACGCGCACGCCCGGGAACAGCACCGAACCCTCGACGGTCGCGCCATCCTCGACGATGACGTTCGTGCTCAGCACCGAATTGCGCACGGTGCCACCGGAAACGATGGTGCCCGCACCGACCATCGACGCCTGCGCGATGCCGCCCTGCACGAACTTCGCCGGCGGCAGATTCTCGTCCGCGAAGGTGTGGATCGGCCACTTCTTGTTGTACAGGTTGAACACCGGGTGCACGGAGATCAGATCCATGTTCGCCTCGTAGAAGGCGTCGATGGTGCCGACGTCGCGCCAGTAACCCTTGTCGCGCTCGGTCTCGCCCGCGACGTAGTTGTCCTTGAAGTCGTAGACGTACGCCTCGCCCTCGTTGACCAGCATGGGGATGATGTCGCCGCCCATGTCGTGGTCCGAGTCCTCGTTCTCCGAGTCGCGCTTGATGGCCTCGACCAGGGCGTCCGTGGTGAACACGTAATTGCCCATCGACGCGAACGTGGCATCCGGGTCATCCGGGGTGCCAGGCGGATCGGCCGGCTTCTCCAGGAAGCTGGTGATGCGGTTGTTGTCGTCGGCGTCGATGCAGCCGAAGGCGTGGGCCTCCTTGCGCGGCACGCGGATGCCCGCGACCGTGACGCCGGCACCGGACTCGATGTGCGCCTGGACCATCTGCTCCGGGTCCATGCGGTACACGTGGTCGGCGCCGAAGACGATGACGTACTCCGGGGACTCGTCGTAGACGAGGTTCAGGGACTGCAGGATCGCGTCAGCCGAGCCGGTGAACCAGCGCTTGCCCAGTCGCTGCTGCGCCGGAACCGGGGTGACGTACTGGCCGGTGATGCCGGACAGCTGCCACGCCTGGGAAATATGGCGGTCGAGCGAGTGGGACTTGTACTGGGTCAGCACGCAGATCTTCACGTAACCCGCGTTGACCAGATTCGACAGCACGAAGTCGATGAGGCGGTAGCTCCCGCCGAAGGGGACGGCGGGCTTGGCACGGTCCGCAGTCAGCGGAAACAGGCGCTTGCCCTCGCCTCCGGCGAGAACGATGGACAGGACATTCGGTTGACTCCTCACGCCCTCCAACCTATATGCGTTTGCCCGGTCCCGCTTCCGACGCCGCTACCCCCGCGGCGGCACCCGGGCCAAGCCCCGCGAATGCGGATACGCTGGTGACCATGCGAGTTGCGATGATGACCCGAGAGTATCCCCCGGAAATCTACGGCGGCGCAGGCGTGCACGTCACCGAGCTCACCCGCTTCATGCGCGGGCTCGACGGTGTCGACGTCGACGTCCATTGCATGGGCGCCCCGCGCGACGAGGAAGGGTGCTTCGTCCACGGCGTCGACCCGGAGCTCGCCGACGCGAACCCGGCCATCAAGACCCTGTCGACGGGCCTGCGCATGGCGGATGCCGCGGCGGCCACCGACATCCAGGTCGTCCACTCCCACACCTGGTACGCGGGCCTGGGCGGCCACCTGACCGGCAAGCTCAAGGGCATCCCGCACGTGGCCACGGCGCATTCGCTGGAGCCGCACCGTCCGTGGAAGCGCGAGCAGCTGGCCGGCGGCTATGACGTGTCGTCGTGGTCGGAGAAGAACACCATGGAGTACGCCGATGGCGTCATCGCGGTGTCGGAGCGCATGAAGGGCGCGATCCTCGAGGCGTACCCGCGCATCGAGCCGGACCGCGTCCACGTCGTGCTCAATGGCATCGACCCGGGCCTGTGGTACCCGCGCCCGACGTGGGAGGAGTCGAAGGAGGCCAACGGCTGGTCGGTGCTGGAGGACCTCGGCGTCGACCCGTCGCGCCCGATGGTCGCCTTCGTCGGCCGCATCACGCGCCAGAAGGGCGTGGGCCACCTGATCAAGGCCGCGTCGCAGTTCGACGATGGCGTGCAGCTGGTGCTGTGCGCCGGCGCGCCGGACACCCCGGAGATCGCGGCGGAGACGGAGCAGCTGGTCACGGACCTGCAGGCGGAGCGCGACGGCGTGTTCTGGGTGAAGGACATGCTGCCGAAGGAGAAGATCCAGGAGATCCTCACCGCCGCCGATTCCTTCGTGTGCCCGTCGATCTACGAGCCGCTGGGCATCGTCAATCTGGAGGCCATGGCGTGCGGCACGGCGGTCGTCGCCTCGGACGTCGGCGGCATCCCGGAGGTCGTCGTCGACGGCGAGACGGGTGCCCTGGTGCATTACGACGAGTCCGACCCCGACGCCTTCGAGGCCGACATCGCCGCCGCGGTGAACAAGATGGTCGCCGACCGCGAGGCCGCGAAGAAGATCGGCGAGGTCGGCAAGCAGCGCGCGGTGGACGTCTTCAGCTGGGAGACCATCGCGCAGGACACCGTCGAGGTGTACAAGAGCCTCATGTAATGGCTCACGCAGATTCCTCACGAGCCGCAGCCACCTTCGTTTTCGACGGTGGCTGCGGCTTTTGCGCCCGGGCGGCCGCGGCACTGGGACACATCACGCTTGGCGGGATGCTTGACGACGGCCCGGCCTCCTCCTTCCACATCGCCTCCTCGTCGGACTTCCCGTTCGAGCAGTTCGGCGTGGACGCGGCGCTCATCGAGCGCCACGCGCTGTACGTGGAGCCGAGGGACGAGCAATTGGCCACTGCTCCCCCGGCCACGGCCCCGCCCTTCGTCGCCCTGGGCCATCGCGCCATCGGCCACGCCCTGCGCGACCATGGCCGCACCCGCTTCTGGAGGCTCGCCGGCGCCATCCTCCTCCATCCCCTCATGCGCGCGCCGGCATCCATCGTCTACCGGCTCGTGGCCGACAATAGGGCGACGGTGTCGGGGTGGGCGGTGGCCGTCGTCAAGCTAAGGAACCGGGACTAGCCTGGGACCGTGACCACCAACGCGAACCCCGCCCGCGGCAGCCACCCCGCCGACCTGCCGACCACCCGCCACACGTTCTTCCAGGCATCGCTGATGACGGCGCTGCTCGACGGCATCTACGACGGCGAAATGTCGATCGGCGAGCTGCTGGGCAAGGGCAATTTCGGCATCGGCACGTTCGACGGGCTCGATGGCGAGATGGTCATCGTCGACGGCGTGTGCTGGCAGCTGCGCGGCGACGGCACGGCGACGAAGGCGTCGATGAGCCAGAAGACGCCGTACGCCGTGGTGACCAACTTCGTGCCCCACATCGTGCGCGACGCTCCCGACGACTGCGTCCGCGCCGACATCACCCCGTACATCGACTCGGTCGTGCCCAGCGCGAACTACATGTACGCGCTGCGGATCACCGGCGAGTTCGAGTGGGTGAAGACGAGGACCGTCGTGAAGCAGTCCCGGCCCTACCCCAAGATGATCGACGCGACCGAAGCCGACGAGACCGTCGATTTCGAGAACGTCCGCGGCGTCATCGCCGGATTCCGCACGCCCGTGTACGAAAAGGGCATCTCCGTGCCCGGCTGCCACGTGCACTTCATCGACCACGACCGCACCGGCGGCGGGCACGTGCTCGACTTCAAGCTGAAGTCCGGCACCATCGAGATCTGCCCCGGCACCGACCTGCAGCTGCGGCTGCCGCTGTCGGAGGAGTTCTCCGGCGCCGAACTGGCGCCCGAGGACCTCGACGCACAGATCCACGCCACCGAGGTGAAGGACTAGGAGTGGCGGGTGGCGCCGGCAACGCGGGCGGCGTCGCAAAGTACTACCACCGCTTCACAAAACCCCAGGTCGGCTTTTTCGGCGCCCCAAAAATGTGCACTTTCTGACGCCCGTGGCCGTCGTAAAGCAGGGACCTAGCAGGCCTTGCCCAGGCGCGTGACGTGCGCGCGGGCGGTGACCTCCATCTGATCCGGCAGGGCGGCGATGCGCTCGGCCAGGACGTCCGGGTGGATGTGGCGCGCCGAGGGGCTCATGCCGATCTGCGCGGCGATGGCGCCCTGGTCGAGCATCATCGGGAACTCGACGAGCTCCGGCTCGCCGACGGGGACGAGGTGGCCCTCGGCCTGCGCGATCATGCGCTCGACCTTGCCGCGCTCGACGTCGATGATGCCCAGCGGCTGGCGCAGCTCCCCGAGGTGGCCGGTGGCCGCGGTGAGCACCACGACCTGGCCGCCCGGCTTAAGCACGCGGGCGAACTCCTCCGCGTTGCGCGGCGCGAAGATCACCGTGATCGCGTCGATGGAATTGTCGCGGATGGGCAGGCGCGCCCACGCATCGGCCACGACCGCACCAACGCGCGGATGGCACTTGGCCAGGTGCTTCGCCGCCGGCACCGACACGTCGATGCCCACCCCGCGCGCACCGTCAACGCCATCGAGCGTGTGCGCCAGGTAGTAGCCCGTGCCCGCGCCGATCTCCAGAATCGACGGGCTGGCCTCCTCGGCAACGCCGGCGTCGTCGAGGACGTCCTGCACGTTGCCGGTCACGGCCTCGACGAACGGCGCATAATGCCCGCCGGAGAGGAACTCCTCGCGGGCGCCGATCATCTTCGCGTCATCGCCCGAATACCGCAGGCCGGCACCGCCGGCGAGCGTGACGTAACCCTGGCGGGCGACGTCGTAATTGTGGCCCGACTCGGACTTCAGAGTCGCCCACTCGGGGTCGCCGCACCGCAGCGGGGACCCGTCGATGGGGTCTGCGAGCACGTCGATGATGTCGGCGAGCAACCTTTTCCTCCTCGGAAAGTCGGGCATTGGCGGCGTCGACCATCACGATCGGCGCTTCAATGGTGGCCAATCCTACCGCGCACCACGGGACGGCTTGCCAATGGGCCGCACAAGTGAGGCCACACTTGTGGGGCCGGGCAAGCGGGCCCCACAATCGCGCCACCCAAAAACCGGGCCCCGCCGACTCGGCGTCGGCGGGGCAGGGTCAAAGCAGCCGGCGGCCCGTGCTTCCGGGCCGCCGGCGCGATCGAAGATCGGCGGGAACTACTCGCCGACCGAGCTGAGGGCGGCGCCGAGCTCGGCGGCCTCCTCCGGCGTCAGCTCGACGACCAGACGGCCACCGCCGTCGGCGGGGACGCGCATGACGATCTTCTTGCCCTCCTTCACGGCCTCCAGCGGGCCATCTCCGGTGCGGGGCTTCATCGCTGCCATGTGGTTTCTCCTCATTCGCGAACGGGCGTGGGCGGCTCTCCGTCAGTGCCGCGCCTACTCGTCCATGATACGCGCTTTCGCAACGCCGGGGGTCGTTCCGGCGCATTGGGCAGGCGCGACAGCAGCACCGCGAACACCGCCCAGAACACGGGGATCAACAGGACATATAGGCATACGACAAGCACCTGGATCATGTTTCCTCCCCTTCGTTCGGCGCCACCCCGCCGACCACATCGCGCAGTGGCGGGCGGTCGTCGGGCAGGTCCTCGCCGGTCGCCGGGGCGAGCCCGATCTTGCGCAGCAGCGTCGCCGACACCTCCACCGCCATCGGCCCGAGCTCGCCCAGCGGCCGATTGCGGTGCGCCCGCACGCCGAGGTCCGCCTCGGCGATCGACGCCGCTCCCCACCGGTCGGCGACGTCGACGAGCAGGCCGATCTCCACGCCATAGCGCGCGGCGAACGGCAGCTCCATCAGGTCGGCGCGCCACGCCGCGTACTCCCCCGACAGTGGCTGGCGGATCACCGCGAGGTCCGGCCGGAATGCGGCCAGCAGCGGCCGGGCGGTCAATTCGGTGACGCGCCCGCCGCCGACGTCCCCGGGCGCATCCCGGCGGTAGTGCCCCTTGACCAGGCGCACGGAGTCGTCGGCAAGCAGCGGCGCGATCAGCGACGGCACGAACGCCGGGGACGGGTCGCGCAGGTCGGCGTCGAGGAAGACCACGATGTCGCCGCGCGCCGCGCCGACCCCGCGCCACATCGCCTCGCCCTTGCCGGGGCGGGTGGGCACGCCGGGCAGCGCGTCGGCCCAGTTGACCACGCGCGCGCCGGCGGCCTTGGCGACCCGCGCGGTCGCGTCCGCCGAATCCGAGTCCACGACAACGATCTCGTCGACGATCCCCGCGGCCACGCTCGGCCGCACGGACTCGATCACCGCCGCGACGGTCGCTTCCTCGTTCAGGGCCGGCAGCACCACGGACACGGAGGGCCGCTTGACGACGCCCCCCTCCCCGCCATCCGCCCCATCCATCACGGCGGCCGCCGCACCCGCGCTCACTGCAGGCCCCGCACGGTCGACAGCGGTGCGGCGTCGCCGCGGATGGCGCCGATCATGCGGCACACGTCGACGGTGTCGCCGACTTCGTGGACGCGGAACATGGCCACGCCCTGCGCCGCCGCCCACGCCGTGGCCGCCAGCGTCGCCGGCACGCGGCCGTCGACGCCCCGGCCGACAGTCTCGCCGACGAAGTCCTTGTTCGACAGCGCCATGAGCACCGGCCACCCGGCGGCGACGAGCTCGTCGAGGCGCCGGAGCAGCTCCAGGCCGTGGAAGGTGTTCTTGCCGAAGTCGTGCGTCGGATCCACCAGCACGCGATCCTCCGGCACGCCGCACGCCACGGCCCTCTCGGCCAGCGCGGAGGTCTCGGCGATGACGTCGGCCACGACGTCGTCGTAAAGCACCCGGAACGGCCTGGTCCTGGGCACCGCCCCGCCCGTGTGCGAGCAGACGTAGCCGACGCGGTGGGCCCCGGCGACCTCCACGAGCTCGGGGTCGTGGCCCGCCCACGTGTCGTTGACCAGGTCGGCGCCGGCGGCGATGGCTGCATCGGCGACCTCCGCGCGCCACGTGTCCACGCTGATGGTCACCCCGGGGTGGCGGCGCCGGGCCTCGGCGATGGTGGGCACGACGCGGTCGATCTCCTCCGCCGCGCCGACCACCGGGCCCGGGCCCGCCTTGACGCCGCCGATGTCGATGACGTCCGCGCCTGCCGCGACCACCGCATCGATGCGCGCCAGCGCGGCATCCTCGGCGGCGGTGGCGCCGCGGTCGTAGAAGGAATCGGGGGTGCGGTTGACTATCGCCATCACCGCGGGCAGCGCCGTCGGCTGGAAGGCGCTGCGTCGGGTACGGGCCGGGGCCCCGTCGAACTGGTTCACCGGCGGTCCAGCAGCCCCTGGTCGCCGTCGCGGTGGGCGCGGGCGACGGCCCGGCGCGCGGCTTCCTCGCGGCGGTCGCGCTCCTGGCCCTCGTGGGCGGAGACGATGAACTCGATGGCCTCGTCGATGGAGTCGGTGACCAGGAACAGGTCCATGTCCTCGGGCGAGATCATGCCCTCGGCCAGCACGCGGCCGCGGATCCAGTCGATGAGCCCGCCCCAGAACTCGGTGCCCAGCAGCACCACGGGGAAGCGGGTGACCTTGCCGGTCTGCACCATGACCAGGACCTCGAACAGCTCGTCGAGGGTGCCGAAGCCGCCGGGCAGCCCGATGAACGCCTGCGAGTACTTCAGGAACATGGTCTTGCGCACGAAGAAGTACCGGAAGTTCAGGCCCAGGTCGACCCAGTCGTTGATTCCCTGCTCGTGCGGCAGCTCGATGCCCAGGCCCACCGACAGCCCGCCGGCGTCGTGGGCGCCGCGGTTGGGAGCCTCCATGAGGCCGGGCCCGCCGCCGGTGATGCACGCGTACCCGGCCTCGACGATGGCGCGGCCGAGCTCGCAGCCCTGGACGTAGTACGGGTTGTCCTCCGGCATGCGCGCGGACCCGAAGACGGTGATGGCCTTGGGGATCTCCGCCAGCGCCCCGAACCCGTCGACGAACTCCGACTGGATGCGCATGACGCGCCAGGTGTCGGTGTGCAGCCAGTCGGTGTTCTGGTGCGGGTCGAGCAGCCGCCGGTCGGTGGTCGACCGGTTGTGGTCGGTCCCGTCGCCGTCGCGGACGATCAGCGGCCCGCGGATCTGTCGCTTGCGGTCGGGGGACGGGGTGCGGTGGGGGGCCATGGTTGCGTGGTCTCCTCGGTTGATTGGTCGTCGCTTTACGACGACGCCGGCGCGGTGGTCAGGTAGCGCAGCAGATCGCCGGAAAGCCTCGTGATCATCTCCACGGGGATCTGCTCATCGCGCTTGTGGCAGTAGGCGGGGTCTCCGGGGCCGAAGTTGACGGCGGGCATGCCCAGTGCGGCGAAGCGCGACACGTCGGTCCAGCCGTACTTGGGCTTGGCCTCTCCCCCGGCCACCGCGACGAGCTCGGCGGCGGCGGGCCGGTCGAGGCCGGGTAGGGCGCCGGGGCTGACGTCGTCGACCTCGACCTCGATGAGCGGATCGTCGATGGCCAGCACACCCATGAAGTGCTCCATGGCGTCGTCGGTGGTGCGGTCGGGGGCGAAGCGGAAGTTGACGTAGGCCCATGCCTCGTCGGGCACCGTGTTCGTGGCCACGCCGGCTTCGAGATGGACGACCTGCATTCCCTCACGGTAAGTCAGGCCGTCGATGTCCGCAGTCCCGGCGGAGTACGCGGCGACGCGGGACAGCACCCCGGTCAGGCGGTGGGCGGCGTTGTCGCCGAGCCAGGCGCGGGCGGAGTGGGCGCGGGTGCCGCGGGCGGTGACCTTGACGCGGATGGAGCCCTGGCAGCCGGCTTCGATGACGTTGCCGGAGGGCTCGCCCAGCAGCGCGACGTCGCCGGAGAGCAGCTCGGGGTGGCTCTCGGCGAGGTGGCCCAGGCCGTTGAACTCGCCGGCGATTTCCTCACAGGCGTACATGATCAGCGTCAGGTCCCGCTGCAGCTCCTCCGAGCCCGCGAGCGTGGCGAAGGCGTGCAGGTAGCAGGCGTCGCCGCTCTTCATGTCGACGGCGCCGCAGCCGAAGAGCGTGTCCCTGCCCTGCGCATCCCGGCCCCTCGTCGACGGCACGTTGTCGGCGATGGGCACGGTGTCCAGGTGCCCGGCGAGGATCACGCGCTGCGGCAGGCCACGGTGCGTGCGGGCGACGATGTTGTCGCCGATGCGCTCCACGGTCACCGCCGGCTGGGACTCCGGGATCTGCTTTGCGACGCCCCGCAGCGCCGCCTCCACGGCATCGGCCAACCGCGCTTCGTCGCGGGAGACGCTGGGGACGTCGATGAGCGCCGCCGTCAGATCGACGGGGTCCGCGAGCAGGTCCAGGACGTCGCGGGGGTCATCAGCGGGGTCGGGAAATCTGGCGTTCACCAGACCCAGGGTAGCCATCCAGCGCGTCGAGCACCCGGGCGTGCAGGTCGGCGGCGATGCCGTGGCAGGCGTCGCCGTCCGGCGGGGTGCCCGCGCCGAGGTGCGCGGCCAGTTCCTGAGGTTCGGTGGCGATGATGTCGATGCCCTCGGTGTCGCCGCCGAACTCGCGCGCCGGATCGTCGTCAAGCGATTCCAGCTCCGTGCCCTCGCGCAAGACGAACACCCGGGCCGTCGCGCCCTCCGGCAGCGGCGGCAGGGGCGGCGCGGCGTCGGCGCGGTCGAGGCGCGGGCCCCACGCGACGACGGCGACGCGCGAGCCATTGACGGCCACCGCGGGCTCGCCGGCCAGGATCGTCGACCCGGGCAGCGGGCGGCACACCGCGGCGAGCAGGCGCACGGCGGGATCGGAATGGTTGCTGGCGATGGCCGGGCCCGGATCGCGGCGGAAGTCGGGGTCGAGGCGGTCGGCGGCATCGCCGAGCTCATCGCGGGCCCAATCCGGAAGGGCGGCCAGGCGACGATCGCGGTCTGCTTGGCGACGGTCCCACGACGCCCTCACCGCAACGCCCCCGACCAGCCCCGCGGCCAGCCCCAGCAGCAGCGCGCCGATCATGGCCGGCAACCCCGGAGCCGTCGTCCCCGTCAGCCCGGCGGCAAGCGCCCACGCGCCCGGCGCGGCCGAGGCGATGGCGGCGAGCAGAGCCCACTTCCCGGCCGCGACGCCGGCGAACACGCCCCAGCACACGCACCACGCCAGCATGACGATGACCGCCGTCCACGCCACCAACGGCCAGCCCAGGAACACCGCGACGATGCCCGCGACCAGCGCGACCAGCGCCGCCGGGCCCAGCGCCTGCGCCGCCGCGATCGCGCCCTTCGCCGCGCGCGGCAGATCCGAGCGGGCCAGCAGCGCGGCGCTGCGGGGAGTGGAACGGGAAGGGGTGCGGGGAGTGGAACGGGAAGGGGTGCGGGATTCGGGGCGGGAAGGGCTGCCGGGCACGGGGACCTCCGGGGACTGGGACGTCGAGCAATGGGGCATCGGATGGCGGAGCGCGGGCGAGAAGGCGTGCTGCCCGACCGCGCGGTCGAGGGGCCCGTCGCCAGCGGATAGTATCGGAGCCATGATGACGACAGGTGCCTCGGCCACGGGTATCGCGAACATTGCCATGGACGGCACCGTCCTGGACACGTGGTATCCCAACCCCCAGCTCGACGACACCATCACCGAATCCGGCACCCGCCGCCTCGGCGCGCAGGACCTCACGCCGCAGCTGCTGCGCCAGGTGCTCCTCGACGAGGACCGCCGGGTCGAGCAGGTGGCGGTGCGCACCAGCATCGCCGACCTGTCGCAGCCCCCGGTCGATTCCCACGACGCGTACCTGCGCCTGCACCTGTTGTCACACCGCATCGTCACCCCGCATTCGATCCAGATGGCGGAGGTGTTCGACGAGCTCAACATCGTCGCCTGGACCAACAAGGGCCCGTGCCAGCCGGACAACTTCGAGGCCCTGCGCACCAACCTGCGCATGCGCGGTCTGATCCACGTCTATTCCATCGACCGCATGCCGCGGATGGTCGACTACGTCGTGCCGTCGGGCGTGCGCATCGCCGAGGCCGAGCGCGTGCGGCTGGGCGCGTACTTGGCGCCGGGCACCACGGTGCTGCGCGAGGGCTTCGTCTCCCTCAACTCCGGGTCGCTGGGCCCCTGCAAGATCGAGGGCCGCATGTCCTCGGGCGTCGTGCTCGGCGAGTACACGACCATCGGCCTGGCCGGCACCGTCATCGCCCGCCACGACGAACGCGGCCGCCGCATCCCGCTGACCGTCGGCCGCCGCTGCACCATCGGCGTCTCCGCCGGCACCGTGGGCGTCGATCTGGGCGATGACTGCGTGATCGACAAGAACATCCTCATCGACAAGGACTCCCCCATCGAGCTTCTCGACGAAGGGCGCCGCGTCTCGGCGTGGGAGCTCAACGGCCGCGACCGAATGCACTTCTTCCGCCACCCGGACTACGCCGCGGTGTGCATGAAGCCCACCGAGGTGTAGCCGCCGCGGCGCGGTGGCCGGGGTGAATAAGCCCGGATGGCGGCGAGTAATGTCCCATCCATGACCAATTCCCCACTGTCCCGGGTCGACGAGAGCGTGCCGGAGGCCTCCGACGACGCGCACCTCGGCACGGGACTCAAAGTCCGCCACCTGACCATGATGGGCCTGGGCTCCGCCATCGGCGCGGGGCTGTTCCTGGGCACCGGCGTCGGCATCAACGCCGCCGGTCCCGGCGTCCTCCTGTCGTATCTCGCCGCCGGCGTCATCGTCGTCCTGGTGATGACGATGCTCGGCGAGATGGCCGCCGCCCGCCCCGCCTCCGGCGCGTTTTCCACCTACGCCGAGATGGCGTTCGGCCGCAGCGCCGGCTTCGTGCTCGGCTGGCTGTACTGGTTCATGCTGATCATGGTCCTCGGCGCCGAGATCACCGGCGCCGGCGCGATCATGGGCGCGTGGTGGGGAATCCCGGGCTGGATCCCCGGCCTGGTGTGCGTGGTGTTCTTCGCCTTCGTCAACCTGGCCAAGGTCCGCGGCTTCGGCGAGTTCGAGTTCTGGTTCGCCTTCATCAAGGTCGCCGTCATCATCGGCTTCCTGGCCATCGGCACCCTGCTGGTGCTGGGCCTGCTGCCGGGCACGACGTTCGTGGGCACGGAGCACATCCAGGAGTCCGGCTTCCTGCCCAACGGCTTCTCCGGCGTCGCCGCTGGCCTGCTGGCCGTGGCCTTCGCGTTCGGCGGCATCGAGATCGTCACCATCGCCGCCGCCGAGTCCGATGACCCGAAGCGCTCCATCGCCTCGGCGGTGCGCTCGATCATCGTGCGCATCGGCGTGTTCTACATCGGCTGCGTGCTCATCATCATCATGCTGCTGCCCTACGCCCAGATCGGCGGCGCCGACACCGCCGCCGAGTCGCCGTTCACCATGGTGCTGCAGCAGGCGGGCCTGCCGGGCGTCGTCGGCTTCATGGAGGCCGTCATCGTCCTGGCGCTGCTGTCCGCGTTCAACGCGCAGATCTACGCCACGTCGCGCCTGGTGTACTCGATGTCGCGCCGCGGCGAGGCCCCGAAGCTGTTCACGGCGATGAACTCGCAGGCCGTGCCGTACAAGGCCGTGATCATGTCCATGGTCTTCGCCTTCCTGTCGGTGGGCATCCAGGTCGTCTTCGACGGCTCGAGCGTGCTGGTGTTCCTGCTCAACGCGGTCGGCGGCTGCCTGCTGGTCATTTGGCTGGTCATCGCCCTGTCGCAGATCAAGCTGCGCCCGCGCATGGAGGCCAACGGCGAACTCACCGTCCGCCTGCCGGGCTACCCGTGGCTGTCGTGGCTGGCGGTGTTCATGATCCTCGGGCTCACCGTCATGATGCTTTTCGACGAGGTCGCCCGCCAGCAGGTCTACGCCGTCATCGCGGTGTGCTTCTTCCTCGCCGTCCTCGCCGGCCTCACCTCGAAGTCGCGCGCCCGCGCCCGCGACAACGCCGACCAGACCCCGGTCGACGGCGTGCACCACTGAGCGGCACCCACCGAGATCCACCCACGGAGTACTGATTACCGGGCAGCATTCACCGGGCAGCATTCACCGGGCAGCATCCACTGGGCAGCATCGAGCACGCTGCACCCGAAAGTCCCGGTGAACGGGGTGGGCGTGGGCGTCGCAAAGCAATGTGACCCCGCACACACCCGCGAAACGTGAACGTAACAAACCCCCCGCGACGGCCTCCGGCGCGGGGGGTACGGTTATGCGCATGACACGAGGAGCACACTCTTACGGACTGGCCAGCCTGGCCTCGGACGGCACCGTCCTGGACGTCTGGTTCCCCTGCCCCGAGCTCGACGGCAACGGCGAGACCGGCACCAGCCTCATGGCGCCCGACGACCTGCCGGATTCCTGCGATTTCTTCGCCCACCTCATCGGCGAGGACGCCGACCGCGGCGTCCACCGCGTCGGCGTGCGCACCGACATCGCCGACTTCGACCAGGCTCCCGTCGACGCCTACGACGCCTACCTGCGCCTGCACCTGCTGTCCCACCGCCTGGTGCAGCCGCACGGCGTCAACCTCGACGGCGTGTTCGGCCTGCTGGCCAACGTCGTGTGGACCAACTACGGGCCCTGCTCGACGGAGAACTTCGACGTCGTGCGCGCGAAGCTGCTCGGCCGCGGCCCGCTGACCGTGTACTCCGTGGACAAGTTCCCCCGCATGATCGACTACGTGCTGCCCACCGGCGTGCGCATCGGCGACGCCGACCGCGTGCGCCTGGGCGCCCACCTGGCGGAGGGCACGACGGTGATGCACGAGGGCTTCGTCAACTTCAACGCCGGCACCCTCGGCAGCTCCATGGTGGAGGGCCGCATTTCCGCCGGCGTCATCGTCGGCGACGGCTCCGACGTCGGCGGCGGCGCGTCGATCATGGGCACCCTGTCCGGCGGCGGCACCCAGACCATTTCCGTCGGCGAGCGCTGCCTGCTCGGCGCCAACGCGGGCGTGGGCATTTCGCTTGGCGACGACTGCGTCGTCGAAGCCGGCCTCTACGTCACCGCCGGCACCAAATGCACGGTGCTGCTCGACGGCGTGCGCAAGCACCGCAAGGCCGCCGAACTGTCCGGCGGCTCCAACATGCTGTTCCGCCGCAACTCCCAGACCGGCGAGGTCGAGGTCGTGCCGTGGGCCGCCGAGCGCGTCAAGCTCAACGAGGACCTGCACAAGAACTAGCGGGGGCGCGAGAGCTGGCCCTGCACAAGAGCTGGCGGGGGCGCGGGCGCGAGGAAGCCGGGCGCGGAAACCGGCGCCGGACACGAACTGGCGCCACACCCTCCCCGGTTAACCCACCCCGAATGGCGAAAAAGGCCCGTTATAGCGGGTGGGTTAGGCCATTCGGGGTGGGTTAGCTGTCGTGCCCGGGTCGGCGGCGCGCTCTCGCCGCAAGAGCGGGCGCTAGCTGTTGATCCGCTCGACGAGGAATTGCCGTGCCTCGGCGCGGGCGGAGGGGGCGCCGCCGAGGTCGTTCTCGTACTGGACGTGGTCGTGGGACTGCGACAGCAGGAACCTCACCAGCGCTTCGACGGCGGTGCGGGTGTCCGCATCGGCCATCCCCTCCGGCCCGACGATTGCCGCGGCGGCATCGCGGGCGCCGGCCGCGTCCTTGGGGTTGAGCGACGCCGACATGATGGACGGCCCGATGCGCCGCAGTGCCGGGGTCGAGTCGCACCACAGGTCGCCGGTGTTGCACGAGTCGAAGATGCGGTCGGCGAAGACGCCCCACGAGCCCTCGTGCGGGCCGAAGATACCCGTGGAATCGGCGGGCGCGGTGCCGTGCGCGACGGCGACGTCGGCGCCGCGGCGGGGGTTGCCGAACAGCGCCATCGCCTTCACGCGATCGGGGATCAGCGACGACGCCCCGCCCGCCACCCAGGCATTGAGGATGTCCGCGCCCTGCGAGTACCCGGTGAACACGAAATCGGTCCCGGGGCAGGCGTCGTCGACGGCGGCGACGAGCTCGACGAAGCGGCCGAGCCCCGCGGCGGCCGAGGACTTGTACGACGTGGTCAAGAACGCATCCGACACATACGGCAGGTAGAGATTGCGGACGTCGTCGCCGAACTCCGCGGTCAGGTCGGCGCCCAATCTGGCGACGACGCGGCCGTGCGGGACGTCGGGGTCGCGCTGCTCGTTGGTCTCGCCGCTGCCCGGGATGTGGATGGCCGTGATCGGCGTGCATTCGCGGCGGTCAATCGCGGCGATGCCCAGCTCCTTGCCGGAGATCCGGCCGATGACGTACTCGGCGCGGTCCCACGCCGCGGGCGGAATGAGGGGGCTGTCGACGGTGCCGGCCGCGGCCCCGTCCGTGTTTCCCCCGGAGGCCGACGATCCGGCCGAATCCGGGAACGTCAATGAGCCAACCGGAGCCGGAACTCCCCCCGAAACGACGGGCTCGGCAGCTGCCACAGTTGCGAAGCCGGAGGCACCGCCAGAAGACATCGCTGTCATCGCCACGACCACCGAGGCCAGCGCCGTCGATACCCGGCGCGCACCCTTGTTCTTCATTGGCATCTCCTCGGCCGAACAACTTTCGCTGCCTAAAAGGTTAGTCCTCCACCGACCGCCATTCCTCCGGGCCCCCCACTACGGCCACGCCAGCGGATCGGCCACGTCACGGGCCGAGCGGAAGTGGCGGGGCGAGCCGTCGAGGGGGTCGTCGTAAAGCAATTCCGTGGCGACCAACCGCAGGACCCGCGTGATGTTGCCCAGGTCGAGCCCGAGATCGTCGGGGTACGTGTCGTCGCCGAGGATCGGGTAGCCGAGGTGCGCCAGCGTCGCGCGGAGCTGGTGCGTGCGGCCCGTCGACGGCTCGAGGCGCCACTTTCCCACCGACATCCGCGTGCCGCACGTGCCGCAGCCGCAGGTCGCGCCGTGGCCCGCGCCCGGCAGCACGTCGCCGATGTCCGCCGCGACCATGCCCAGGTAGGTCACGCGCGTCGTCGCGGTGCGCCAGAGGTGTGCGGGGATCTCTGCGGGGATCTCTGCCGGGATTTCTGCGGGGATGTCGGTCGGATGGGGAGGCGGGGGGACGTCGTCAAGCAATGGATCGCGGACCCGGACGCCGCGCTCGCCGTCGACGTTGGCCAGCTCGACGACGACGTCGCGCGACTCGCCGGGCGCCCAATCATCGGGGACGACGGTGAGGGCCTCGTACGTCTTGCGCACCCGCCCATCTTGGAATAGACGCTGGTAGGCGCCGCGCGTGGCGGGCTCTCGCGACACGAGCAGCAGCCCCGACGTCAGACGGTCGAGCCGGTGGACGCACGTCAGATCCGGCTCCCCGAACCGATCGCGCAACCGCTGCAGCACCGTGTTGCGCACCAGGCGGCCGTTGGGCGTCGACGGCAGGAAGGGAGGCTTGTCGACGACCAGCGCCCCGGCCTCCTCGGCCACCACGACCGGGCCGAACGGGATCTCCGGTTCGGCGTGGGCGGCGGCGGAGTCGCCCGAGTCGGCGGAGGGGCCGGCCGCGGGGTCGGCGGTTCCGGTCCCGGGCGCGGCGTCCATCGACCCGGCCAGCGAAGCGCCCGCGCCGGATCCGTCACCGGAGCGCTTGCCGGTTCGCTTATCGGCTCCCCACCAGTCGTCGCGGTTGCCCGCCGCCCTGCCCATCGAGACACGCTCCTCGTCTGCCCGCGCCGCCGCGGAGGCGCGGCGGTGCCGACGTTCGCCGATCATCCTTCCGCCATCCTGCCGTATCCTGACGGCATGAACGCCGCCACCCCCGCGAACCGCTCCGAACGCCACGCGCCGCAGACCCCGCAGTCCGAGGCCAATCCCGCCACCGCCTCGTCGACGGCGTACAGCGTGCGCATCGTCGCCGGCGTCCTGCTCATCGTGGTGTTCGGCGGACTGCCGACCGTCGTCGAGGGGCGGCCGCTGTGGGCTGCGATCGTCGGGTTGGTCGGCGTGGTCGTGGGCGTCGTGCTCATCGGCATGGCCGTCAACTCGATGATCCGCGAGCGCCGAGCGAGGAATCGGGCGGGCCGCTGATGCGACCGTCGTAAAGCGACCGCGAAGCGGCGACGACCGCACGCGACATCGAGCCCGGGCCTTGGCGCCCGGGCTTTCGTCGTGAAAACCCCTTGCCGCAATGACAAGCATCCTTTACACTGAGACATGAAAGATGAGCACGGCGACAAGGACGGAGGTGGGCGATGACGCAGAACGGCGAAACACCGGAACTGACCAACATGGTCCGCAAATACCGCCGCTGGAACGAACTGTCGCAGGCCGAACTCGCCGAACGGGTCTCGGTGTCGCGGCAGACCATCGCCAACATCGAACGCGGCAACTACTCCCCCTCCGTGCACCTGGCGCTGGCCATCTGCGCGGAACTGGGCAAAACCGTCGAGCAGGTCTTCGGCGACGAACAGGAAGGATGAAAAATGAGCTACGGAGACACCCTCATCGCCCGCTACGACGCCACCGTCGAGGACGAGTACCAGGCCAACCTCATGCACCGGTCGAACACCATCGGCTATCACATCGCCAGCTACGGCTACGTTTTCGTCGCGGCCGCCATGGCGTGGATCGTGCCGCCGGACAAGAACCTGGCGCCGACCATGGTGCTCGTGCCCATGATCGCCGCCGTCCTGGCGGCCACCGGCTGGATGAAGCGCAAGGCACCTCGGCCGAAGCTGCTGAAGCCGACGCCGGCCGAAATCGCCATCATCATCGTGGCCCTCGGCCTGTGGCTCGGCGGAATGCAATACAACGACCCGCATGCCAGCTCCGCGACGGCCGCGGGGCTCGTGTCGGGCGGCGTCTTCGGCGGAATCATCGGCTACATGATCAGCGCGTGGTCCACCAAGCGCGGCCGCCGCAAGGACATCGAGCGCCTCGACGCCGAGCTCGGCGACGACTGATCGAGGCCCTGCCGGCACTCCGCTTTACGACGGCCCGTCCCCGACCCCTTCCCCCTCTCCGCGCCCGATGGCGTGGGGAGGGGTTCGACGTCAAGCGAAGGCCGGCCCCGCTACGCCGTGCACCGGCGGGGACACCCGCGCCAAATCCGGCGGAACCGATCCGCGCCCGCCCGCGTCCAATGGGGCATGGGGGAAAACGAAAACACGGACGCGACCACGACAGCGACCATCCAGGGGATCCGCAGGACCGACGAGAATCTGATGCACGCGAACGGGGCCGCCGGTCGGGCCCATCTGAGCCGGGAGTGCCGTGCGGGGCGACTCATTCGGCTCGCACCGGCGGTGGCGATTCCCTCGGTGGAGTGGGAAAACGCGAGCTGGCGGGACCGCCGGCGGCTCACGTGCCTCGCGTACGGGCTGGCGAACCCCGATCTGGTGCTGACCGGAGTCAGTGCCGCCCGGGTGCTCGACATCCCACTGCTCGACGATCCCGACGCGGAGGTCCCCGAACTGGTGGAGCTCGGGCGCCCCGGTCCCAGTCGAGCGACCAACGTCAACGCCGCCCGCATCATTCGACCACTCTCCCGGCATGGCCGCTGGATCACCGTCGGCGGAGTGCGGGTCAGCGCCGACATCGACATCGTCCATGACCTCGGCCGCCGCATCGGACCGGGTCAAGCGATGGCCGCCGCAGACCACGTCGTGCGGGAACGAGGTGGGCGGGGCGGTCTCGCACGCGGCGTCGCCAGACTCCTGAAGGCCCGCGTCGCAGGTGCCGCTTTGACCGCGGAGGTCGTCATGCTGGCGTCGGATCAGTCGGAAAGCGCGGCGGAATCGCTCACGAAGTGGGTGATCCACCAGACCGGGATCGACGGATGGCTGCAACAGGTGTGGATCGTCGGGCCCGGCAGCATGCCGATCGGCAGGGTGGACTTCTTTCATCCGTGCCTCGAAACCGTCATCCAGTTCCACGGCAAGAAGAAGTACGACGGCAGATATGGTGACGGCGATACAATTTCGACCTACGAGAACATGCAGGTCAGGCAGCTGATCAACGTCGGCATCGATGTCGTCCAGTTGACGTGGCCGATGGTCGTCGGTGATTCCGCGCGCCGGCTGGTCTGCGATCGAGCGGAAAGGCGTCGCCGTTTTCTGGAGGTCGCGGGTTCCCAGTTCACCGGCGAGTATTTCCGGGACCATGAGAAGTTGCCCGCTCGGGTCCGCGAGAACTTCCGATCTCGCCGTCGTTGACCGGCCATTCGCCCGGCACCTGCCACCTCAAGGATCACCGCCCTCCACCGCCCACGCCGAGCTCGAATCGGCAGACGATTGAAGCTCAGGGTTTCGTACACACCTTTTGTGACTCTCTAGCGGCCGGGTCCTGGGGTTTTACGGCGGTACGAGTCACGAAAGGTGTGCATGAAAGCGCCAAGTCAATTACTGGGGCGGATGTGCCGAGGGGGGCGCATCCGGAGTGCGGCCCAACTGCAGCGAGGCGGATGGGCACGATTCAAGGGCGGCCGGGATGATGCGCGCCGAGATGGGGCGGGACCACCGAAGCTTTACGACGGTTCGGCGACCACCTCGAGGGCCCGATAGCCGTTCAGGGCCTTTCCCTCAAACGGAGCGGGCACTACTGCGCGGGACGTGGGTCACGGGCCGAGTGTGGGAGAGGCGGGTGCTGCCGATGGCCGCCGACCCGAAGTGAGAACCTCCTCGCCGGGTACAGCTAGGCGCGGAGGCGGCCGGCGGCGACGTCGATCGCCTCATCCGACGCCGTCAGGCCAATGCGGACGTGCCGCACTCCCTTCGGCCCGTAGAACTCGCCGGGCGCGACCAGGATGCCGCGTTCGGCGAACCAATCGACCAGGTCACGGCACGTTTCGACGGAACCGGTGGCGGGCCCCTGATCTGCAGCGGCCCCATCACGGGTCGCCCACAGGTAGAGGCCGCCGTCGGAGTCGTCGACGCGGAAACCGGCGCGCTCCACGGCCTCACGCAGCACCGCCCGGCGCCGCTGGTAGCGGGAACGCTGGATGGAGGCGGCGTGGTCGTCGTCAAGCGACGCCACCATCGCGCCCTGCATGGGGCCGGGGACCATGAGGCCGGCGTGGCGTCGCAAAGCAAGCAGGTCCTGGACCAGCGACTCATCGCCGCAGATCCAACCCGCGCGGTAGGACGCCATGTTCGCGATCTTCGACAGCGAATGCACCGCCAACAGTCCCGTGAAATCACCGTCGCACACGCGCGGATCGAGGATCGACGGGGCCTCGAGCTCCCAGTCCAACCCCAGGTAGCACTCGTCGGACACCACGATGACGCCGCGCTCCCGCGCCCACTCGACCACCTTGCGCAGGTGATCGACGCCGAGCACCCGCCCCGACGGATTGCCCGGCGAATTGACGTACATCAGCGTCGGCCGCGACGGCCCCAGCTGCGTCAGCGAATCCGCGCGCACCACGGTCGCCCCGGCCATCCGCGCGCCGACCTCGTACGTCGGGTAGGACAGCTCCGGGATCACCACCGTGTGCCCCTCGCCCGCACCGAGCAGGAACGGCAGCCACGCGATGGCCTCCTTCGTGCCCACCACCGGCAGCACGCCGCGGTCGGCCGACAGGCCCGCCACGCCATGGCGGCGCTCCATCGCCCCCGCGATCGCCGCCCGCAGCTCCGGCGTCCCCGCCGTCTGCGGGTACCCCGGCGCCGCCGACGCCGCGGCCAAACCGTCGCGCGCCGACGCGAACACCTCGTCGACCGGCGTGCCGATGGACAGGTCGATCAACCCGTCCTCGTGCGCCGCCGCCTTCGCCTTCGCATCGGCCAGGGAATCCCACGGGAACGCGGGCAGGCGCTCGGCGGGCGTGGTGCGCGGGCGGTACTGCGGGGGCAGGGTCATGCGCTTCTAGTCCTCGGCCTGCGGCGGCAGCTCGGCGATGAACTTGACGTCGAAGTCCTGCGGGCCGAGCTTCGCGGCGCCGCCGGGCGAGCCGAGCTCGTCGAACCAGTCGACGTTGGCGTCGGTGTACTCGACCCACTCGTCGGGCACGTCATCCTCGTAGAAGATGGCCTCGACGGGGCAGACGGGCTCGCAGGCGCCGCAGTCGACGCACTCGTCGGGGTGGATGTACAGCATCCGCTTGCCCTCGTAGATGCAGTCGACGGGGCATTCCTCCACGCAGGCGCGGTCCATCACGTCTACGCAGGGCTGGGCGATCACGTAAGTCATGGCTTGGGAAACGGCCTTTCACGAATGCGGGGCTGGTTGTAACCAGCCCATTGTGTCACTTGCGGTGCCGGAGCGGCCAACCGCCCCCGACGATGCCGGCGATGAGCAGGGCCACGCTGCGGATGGTTTCGCCGAGGACCTGGTCGCCGCCGAACGGCAGGCCGGTCCAGATCCACAGGAAGACGTAGCCGGCGATCCACGCCCACATGGGCACCAGGGCGATATTACGGTTCGGGGTCCACAGCATCGCCGTCCGAGTGATTATGAGATTAAATACGTATCCCGCCGCGATCGTCCACGGCACGGGGATCGACATGCCGCCGACGTCGACGCGCGCGCCCAGGTACACGACCTCGAGCACGAGCGACACCAGCGCCGCCACGGTCAGCCAGGCGATGCCGGTGACCATTTCCCCGCGGCCGATGTCCTCGCGGACTTGGCTGCGGTCCGGGTCGCCCCAGTGCTTTTCGACGGTCACGTCCCCGCCCCCGGCCCCTCCCTTCATCGGGCGCCGTCCTTGGACGATGCGGAATCGGCGGGCGCGGCAGAGTCAAAGGCGGGTGCGGCGGCACCGGCGGCGCGCGCAGACCCGCCCCACGCCTTCTCCCCCGCAAGCACGGCGGCGAGATCGCGGCCCACAGTGCCCAACCGGTAGTGCTCGGCGGGCGTGATCGGCTGGCAGATGAGGTTCGACAGCGCCCACACGCCGACGGCATCCCCGGAGTCGTCGACGGCGCCGATCGCGGCGCGCGGGTTGACCATGCCGACGCCGCCGTCCCCGACCCACACCTGGGTGGCGTGGGCCCGGAGGGAGGCCGTCTTGGCGGCGAGGTCGGCGTCGGAAAGCGAGATGGCGAAGTCGGAGGCGACCGAGGGAAGGTCGTCGAAGCCCGCCCGGGTCCACGCCGCGGGCACCACGGCGATGGCGGCGAGGCCGGCGCGCAGGGCGTCGTCGTCGGTGACGGTCCACATGGTCGCCCACAGGGACTCGTCGCCGTCGCCGGCCTCCGCGCGCAGCCGCTCGCACGCGGCGACGGTGAGCTCATGGGCGCGGATGTGGTCGGGGTGGCCGTAGCCGCCGTCGGCGTCGTAGGTGATCACGACGTGCGGCCGCAGCGCGCCGAGCACGCCGATCAGGTGGCCCAAGGCCTCGTCGCCGGAGCCGATGAACGCCCGCTCGTCGTCGTTGCCGGGGTCGCCGACCATGCCCGAATCGCGCCACCGCCCCGCCCCGCCGAGATGCACGGGCGCGTGACCGGGGCCGTTGCAGCCCAGTGCGGCCAGCGCGGCGTGGAGCTCATGGACGCGGAAACCGCCGAGCTGATCGGATTCGCCGCCGACGAGCCCCTGGTACGGCTCGCCGATGACCTCGCCGAGTTCGCCGAGCGTGCACGTCACCACCGTCACGTCGGCGCCGCGCCGCACCAGCTGCGCGATCGTGCCGCCGGTGGTGATCGCCTCATCGTCCGGGTGCGCGTGCACAAGCGCGACGCGCAGCCCTGTCAGGTCGCGCGCCAGGTCGGCCGGGTTGGCCATGTCGGCTCCTCCGTGTTCGTGATGGTCCATGCTTTACGACGTCCCGCCGCCATCCCCGTCGCCCCCGCCCCCGGATTCGGCGGCGGAGTCGGGGACCTCGGATGTCGTCGCCGAGGGTACTCGCCGCCAATCGGGCAGCGTCATCAGCGGGCCGATGAACGGGCCGGACGGCCAGGCGGCGGGGTCGTCGGCAGAGTCGTCGGCGATGGGCAGTTCCACGCCGGAGCCCAGGACCGTGATGATCCGATCCACCACAATGCCCAGCTCCACCGCCTGCGCATCGACGGCCTCGCGAATCTCGGCGGGCACCGAATCGGCCGGGGCGACGACGGCCGAGCCGAGAGTGCCGGCATCGCCTGCGTCGGTGCCAGTGTCGGCACCGGCTTCTGATCCGGTGTCAGGACCGGACTCTCCACGTGATCCGTCGTTGGTTGCGGCACCGCCGTTCGTGCCCACGGCCTTCTCCACCATCGCGTCGATGCCCGCATCGCACAGGCCCGACAGATTCGACCCGCGCGCCGATCCCGACGGCGCCGCCGAGTCACCGGCGGGTGCAGCGTTGGGCGTGCCGGTGGTCCCCGTCGTCTCACCGGGCTCAGTCGACTCGGCCGCTCCGGTCGTGTCGGTCGTGTCGGTCGTCGGGGCCTCGGTGGTGCCGTCGCCGTCTTCGTCCACGCCCGGCCGGGCTCCATCGGCGGGAGCAGTCGACAGCCGCTTGTCCGACGGGCACGCCCACCGGCTCGCGGCGCGCTGCGGCGAATCCACCGCGCGATCCCACGCCACCACCATGTCCACGCGGCCATGCGGCAGCAGCGACCCGGCCAGCTCCTGATCATCGGCACCGGTCACCCGAGTCGGCAAGCCCTTCGCGGTGAGCTGATCGCCGATCGCCCGCGCCGCCGCCACCGCCTGGCGGTCCTCGCCCATCACCCCGATGAGCAGCGGATTGTCCTCCGTCACGCCCTCGACCAACCCGGCCAGGGACTCCGGTCCCCCACCCGTCGGCGCCGACGACGAACCCGGCGCGGCCGCGGCCGGGATCTCCAGATCATCCGTGCGTCCCGTCGCGATGGCCGCCACCGCGGGCACGTCGACGGCGGAGAGGAGGGAACGGCGCACGGCGACGTCGTCAAGCAACGGCGATGCGACGTTGGCGTGCAGGGTCAGCTCCCGCGCGAGCACCGCCGGGACCTCCACCGCGCCCGGGACCAGCCCATACGTCAGCGCGGTCGTCTGTTCCGGCCGCAGGCGCAGGGCCTGGAGCTGGGCGGCGCGCAACTGCTCCGCACCCGTCACCGCGCCATCGACCGACCGGATGATCACCGTGTCCGTCTTCGCCGGCGCATCGCCCCAGAAGCGGTCGTTGCGCACCAGGCGCACCTCGCCGCGGCCGACGTCGATCGACTGCGCCGCATACCGCCCGCCCGACGCCGGCAGCCCCGTGTCCAGGATGTCCACGAACGGCGTCGCCGACGGGCGCAGCAGATGGCTCGGCAGCAGATTGCGGAACAGCGAACGCCACTCCGGCATCGCCCCATCCACGAGCACGTCGACCTGCCGGCCGCCCGACGACACCGTGATCGCCTTGAGGCGCTCGTACCCCGACGAATCCGCCACACCGGCATTGGCCAGCAGCGTCGCGTGCAGGTAGCGGAAATCCGCGCCCGAAATCGGCGTGCCGTCCGACCACTGCGCACCCGACCGGATGCGGTAGCGGATGCGCGTATCGCCCGGGCGGGCATCGGAGGCATCCGCCTCAGCGGCCTCCGCGGCGATCGAGGGCGCGGCGTCGTTCCCGGCGTCATCGCCCACGTTGTCACCCGCACCGTCAGCATCGCCGCCAGCCCCCGCACCCGCACCCGCGCCCGAATCTTCATCCGGCACCGGCTCATCGGCGGGCACGATCTCGGCGCCCTCGAGCAGATCGGGGCTCATCCGCCACCGCGCCGGATCCTCGGGGTCCGGCTCGAAGGCGCTGGGCAGCGTCATCGCCGCCACCAGATCGGTCACCGGCGACGCATCCGCGATCAGATGCGGGTTGAACCCCTCGCCGAACTCGTCGACGCCCACCCGGATCTGCTTGAGCGACTCCTCCGCCCGCACCGGCCGGTCCCGCCCCGGCTCTTCTTCCCCCACCGTCGGCGCGTCCCCCGGGTTGGCCATGCACCCGGACAGCAGAATCGCCGCCGCAGCGCTCCCGAAGAGAGCTTTGCGACGGCGACGATCCTGGCGTTCGAACATGGGATCAGCCTACTTCACCGGCCGGATCCCCCACGCCCGAACTACTTGCCCTGGTTGCGGGCCTTCTCGCGCGAACGGGCGCGGTTGCGCTCGGTGGCGTTGAGGATCACCTTGCGCACGCGGATGCCATCCGGCGTGACCTCGACGCACTCGTCGTTGCCACAGAACTCCATGGCCTCGTCGAGGGTGAGGTTGCGCGCCTTGTCCAGCGTCACCGTCGTGTCGGCGGAGGCCGCACGCATGTTGGTGAGCTTCTTCTCCTTGGTGATGTTGATGTCCATGTCCTCGTCGCGCGGGTTCGCGCCGACGACCATGCCCTCGTAGGCCTGGTCGCCCGGCTCGACGAAGAAGGTGCCGCGGTCGGCGAGCTGCAGCAGCGCGTACGCGGTGATCTGGCCGGTGCGGTCGGCGACCAGCGAACCGGTGGCGCGGTCCTTGATCTCGCCGGCCCACTCGTCGTAGCCCGCGGAGAAGTGGTTGGCGATGCCGGTGCCCTTGGTCTCCGTCATGAAGATGGTGCGGAAGCCGATCAGGCCGCGCGACGGGACGATGAACTCCATGCGCACCCAGCCGGTGCCCTGGTTGCCCATCTGCTCCATGCGGCCCTTGCGGGCGGCCATGAGCTGGGTGACGGCGCCGAGGTGCTCCTCGGGGACGTCGATGGTCAGGTGCTCGTAGGGCTCCTGCAGCTTGCCGTCGACGGTCTTGGTGACCACCTGCGGCTTGCCGACGGTCAGCTCGAAGCCCTCGCGGCGCATGGTCTCGACGAGGATGGACAGCGCCATCTCGCCGCGGCCCTGGACCTCCCAGGCGTCGGGGCGCTCGGTCGGCAGGACGCGCAGCGACACGTTGCCGATGAGTTCCTGGTCCAGGCGGGCCTTGACCACGCGGGCGGTGAGCTTGTCGCCACCGCCCTGGCCGGCCATCGGGGAGGTGTTGACGCCGATGGTCATGGAGATCGCCGGCTCGTCGACGATGATCCGCGGCAGC
Organism: Corynebacterium sp. NPDC060344; assembly: GCF_042725215.1. Taxonomy (NCBI): domain Bacteria; kingdom Bacillati; phylum Actinomycetota; class Actinomycetes; order Mycobacteriales; family Corynebacteriaceae; genus Corynebacterium; species Corynebacterium sp. NPDC060344. The sequence goes on from NZ_JBHXCS010000001.1 coordinate 553,447, forward strand.
GGGTTCGGGGCGTCGACGGCGCACAGGGTGTCGCCGATCATGACCTCGTCGATGCCGGAGATCGCGGCGATGTCACCGGCGATGGCCTCGTCGGTGGGCACGCGGGTCACGCCGACGGTGCGCAGCAGCTCCGCGATCTTGGCGGTCTTGATGTGCTGCTCGCCCTCGGAGTCGTAGTGGATCCAGGAGACCTGCTGGCCCTTGCGGATCGCGCCCGAGTGGATGCGGATCAGGCCGATGCGGCCGAGGAAGGAGCTGGAGTCGAGGTTGGTGACCTGCGCCTGCAGCGGGCCGTCGACGTCGGCGGACGGCTCGGGGAGCACGGTGGTGATGACGTCGAAAAGCGGCTGCAGATCCTCGTTGTCCGGCAGCTCGCCGTTGCCCGGGTTCTCGGTGGACGCCTTGCCGGCGCGGCCGGAGGCGTAGAGGACGGGCAGCTCGAGGTTGCGCTCGGCGGCCTCGGCGGCGTCGGGGTCCTCGACGGTGGAGGCCAGCTCCAGCAGCAGGTCCTGGGCCTCTTCGACGACCTCGTCGATGCGGGCGTCGGGGCGGTCGGTCTTGTTGACCACGATGATCACCGGCATCGACGCGGCCAGCGCCTTGCCCAGCACGAAGCGGGTCTGCGGCAGCGGGCCCTCGGAGGAGTCGATGAGCAGCACGACGCCGTCGACCATGGACAGCGCGCGCTCGACCTCGCCGCCGAAGTCGGCGTGGCCGGGGGTGTCGATGACGTTGATGATCAGGTCCCGGCCGTCCTTGCCCGCGCCCTTGCGGCGGATCGCGGTGTTCTTGGCCAGGATGGTGATGCCCTTTTCCTTCTCCAGGTCACCGGAGTCCATCACGCGGTCGGCGACCTCCCCGTGATCGCCGAATACGCCGGACTGCTCGAGCATGGCGTTGACGAGGGTGGTCTTGCCATGGTCGACGTGTGCGACGATGGCTACGTTGCGGAACTCGGTTTCGTTCACGTGGGGGGTGCTCCTTGGAGATTGAGGCATGTGGGCCCCGTCGGGCCTAGCGGATACAGGCTACTCGCATGTCGGGCGCGGGCGCGATTTCACGGGTCGGCGGGGCTGGCGGCCGGTGCCGATTGATTGGGCCGCGCGCCACTCACGCCACATCAGCCCCATCCGTCACGACTTTGCACGGGGGGAAGAAATTTACCGAATCGTTTCCCAAAAGCGTTTGCGGGCCTTATGATGGCGACGATTCCGTAATCGTCACCTCAGGTGGCGTTCAGCAACGAACTACGAGGGGTACTTCTACCGTGGTCTCGAACCGACGCACCATCATCCGCCGCACCGCGGCCGCCCTGGGCACCGCCGCACTGCTGTCGGCCGGCCTCGCCCCCACCTCCATCGCGCAGCCGGCCGTGCCGGGTCTGCCGGCGCCGGACTTCGGCTCCATCCCGCAGGCCCCGGGCAGCGCCGACCTGCCGTCCGGCGAGATCGCCAAGGCCATCGAGCAGATCACCAGCCAGCCGGGCGTCCCGGAGGACATCAGCTCCGCGCTGGAGCGCGTCTCCGGCTTCCTCACCGGTGACGGCGACGGCGAGCCGGGCTGGGAGCAGCCGGACAACGCCCCGACCACGTCGGACTTCCCGCTGCCGACCTTCGCCGAGAACTGCATCGGCGGCGAGGGCCGCTCCATCGGCATGGCCACCTCCGTCCCGGGTCCGGCCGCGCTGCCGCTGCCGGGCGTCAAGGCCGGCGAGGTCGGCTACATCTTCACGGGCCTGGGCACCTCGGGCGTCTACAACGGCCAGTCGACGATGAAGGTCCACTGGGTCAACATCGCCAACGGCAAGTTCGGCACGACCCCGCTGACCTACAACGGCATCAACGAGGGCTCGCACGGCACGGTCAACGGCGTCGCGCAGACCGGCCCGGGCATCGTCGTCGCCGCGCTCGAGGGCGGCTTCACCGCCGATGAAGAGGGCGGCCCGGTCGACTGCAACTACACCCCGACCGCCACCTACACCGTGGTCAAGTAGTTTTCGGCTTTCGCTTTACGACGACCCCCGCCCCGGCCCACCGGCCGGCAGGCGGGGGTTCGGCGTTTCCGGGGCAGGGGCGTTTCGAGAGCAGGGTCATTCCGGGAGCAGAGTCGTTTCCGGGACCCGCGCTTGTTGATGTTCGTCACGATTACTGGATTTCGATACCCTCTGGGGTATTCTGATTTGCGTTGACGAGCGGTCATCGAATTCCCGGTGCCGCCATCGCCCGCCGCGCGCGACCCCCGCCGGGGCCACCCCGCCGGCGCCGACCCCCGAGGAGACGACCATGTGCTACCCCGTCGAGTGCCCCGCGTGCCACAAGACCACCTGGGGAGGCTGCGGAAAGCACGTCGACCAGGTGATGGCCACCGTGCCGAAGGATCGACGGTGCACCTGCCGGGCGGAGCAGCCCAAGAAGACGGGATTCTTGGGACTGTTCGGCTAGATCCGGGGGCGCGGCACCACATCCACCGAACCCGACGTATGACCGGCGCATGACCGGCGCATGAAGTACAGCACGCTGCCGGATTACACGGCCGCGGCCCCGCCCCGCACTAGAGTCGGGGCCATGGCAGACCTGCACGTGCCGAAGCTGGAGACCTTCGACGTCCCCGCCTCCGCGAACGTCGACCCGAAGGGGTTCGTCCGCGACGTCGACGTTTTCGAGGCCCATCCCCACGGCCTGTACATGGCCCGCGGCGCCGATCATCCGCAGTTCGGCTACCTGGAATCATGGCTGCTGCCCTCGCTGGGTCTGCGGGCGAACGTCTTCCACTTCCGCCCCGGAGTGGAGGCGACGAGCCACCGCTACCTCGACGTCGCGGAAGTGACCCGCGGCGATGACGGCGTGTGGCGCACCCGCGATCTCTACCTGGATCTACTCGTGCTCGGTGGTGACGGTCTCGGTGGCGGCATCCGGGTAGATGACGCCGACGAGCTCACCGCCGCCATCGCCGCGGGCATCGTCGGCGCGGACGTCGGAGCCTGGGCCGTCGACCGTGCCTTCGACGCCTTGGCCGGCATCACGGCGCACGACGGCGACGCCGACGCGTGGCTCGCCTCGGTCGGCTGCCCGGTGACGTGGGCGGAGTCGATCACCCTCGCCGAACCCGACCAGCCCCACCCCAAGCGGGTCGCCATCGGCGCGGGCCCCGGCAGTGATCCACTCTGACCACTGACACACTCTGACCACTGTCACGATGTGATCACCGAAGCGATCTGGCCTGGGACACGATCCGACCCCGGATGAGGGGCCGGACGAGGGGCGCGTTAGCGTCGTAAAGCAATCGGACAGCGACAACCGAGCGGAAAGCGGGAACAATGACGGCCATCATCGACGCGGTGCGCGCGCAACTGTGCGGGTATTTCGAGGAGAGCACGCCCGGCGAGGCGAAGCTGACGTTCCTCGGCGCCGACCCCCTCACCGTCCTGCGCTTCGGCCCCGACCGCGACGGCTGCGTCACCTACGCGACGCTGGGCTGCTCGCGCTCGCCCATGCAGGACCCGTCGACGCTGGTCATGGACCCGAACGAGGGGCCGCGCGCGGAGCTGGTGCTGCCGGTGGCCGGTGGGCTCGACGCGGTGACGCGGCCGCTGGCCATGCTCGCGGCGTCGCCCGGCGTGGAGGGGCTGGTGCTGCAGGACGGGGCGCTGCTCGACTTCGGGCAGCCGCTGTGGGCCGATGCGCGGTTCACGGGATTCGTGCTCGTCGACTCCCCCGTGCCGGACGTGACCGCCGGCGAGCACACCGTGGCGATGCTCCAGCCGGTGCCGGCGACGCCCAACGAATTCGCTCTCGCGCGGGCCAAGGGCGTGCCGGAACTGCGCGCGAAGTGGGACGAAAAGGGCACCGTGCTCGCCGACCCCCATCGGGCGAGCGTGGTGTAGGCGGCACCTACGTCAGGCGGAGGAAGAGCTCCTCGATCTCGTCGGCGCTCAGCCCATCGTTGTCGCTGCCGTTGAGGCAGCCGCGCATCGACGACGACACCAGCTTGAAACCGGCGCGGTCCAGCGCCTTCGACACCGCCGCGAGCTGGGTGACCACGTCACGGCAGTGGCGCTCCTCCTCCATCATCGCGATGACGCCGGCCAGCTGGCCGTGCGCGCGCTTGAGCCGATTGATGATGGCCCGACGCTGCACGTCGGGATCGAACCCCGGATCCGAATCCGCGGTCGGAGCGAGCGACTCTGTGGCCACCGGGCACCCCTGTCTGATCGTTGGACGATCCTTCCGGGCGCAGGTCCGACGACCGACCTACGGCGCGCGACGCGTCTGCTTTGCGACGGCCAGCGGACAGAGGACATGACGGAACATCGGCACCTGCGCGGTACCTTCACATACCCCGCACCGTACCTCATCACATGTGCGTTTGAACAGATCTGTCTGAACGTACTCTCATAATCGCAGGTAAATGGGCAACGACGTTCAAGCGGGATCGGCTCAATTGATACATTGATGGGCATGAACTCCAGTGCCGACCGCACCCCGCGCCGAAGTGCCCCGCACCGCAGCACCCCGCACCGAAGCACCCCGTTTCATGCGGCCCAGGCCAGCAGGTTGTGGCGCATCGCCGTGGCCGTGTACCTGCCGGCACTGGCATTGTCGGTGGCCACGGCAATGCTCAATTGGGACCGGATGATCGATGCCGCCATGTCCGGCACGACGGGCACGCTCGTGCCCACCGAATCACAGGCGCAGACGTCGGTGCTGATCAGCGTCGGTTTCGCCACCGTCATGCAGGGCCTCGTCGCCGGCGTCTGCTGGGTGCTGGCCGGCAAGCTGCTGCGCGGCAGCGTCGCGGCGCGGATGATCCTCAGCGTCGCAGCCATCGTCTTCTGCATCAACGCGGTGCTGTCCATCATCGCCATGGCCACCGGCGCCAATGAAACCGGCGCGGGCGAGGGCGCCGCCGAGTTCATCGACAGCACCGTCACCGTGCTCATCGTCGTGGCCTCGGCCATCGCCGCGTGGGCGACCGTCCAGGCCTACCGAGGCGCCGACAACCGCTCCTTCTTCGCCACGACGTAATGGCCGGCATCTCCCCCGGCGCCCCCGCGGCCGGCTCCGGCAACTCCTCCGCCGCCGCCCCGCGCCTGTGGTTCTATGCGCTCTTGCTGGTCATCGGCATGTTCTCGCTGGAGTTCGGCTCGGCGTTTGCGGCGATGGCGATCGAATCGGCGTCGGCGGGCGTCGTCGTCACGCTTCGAATGGGAATTGCCGGCCTGATCCTCCTGGTGCTGCTGCGGCCACGGCTGCGCGGGCTGACGCGGTCGGATTGGGCCTGGCTGGGCGGGCTCGCGGCGACGATGGGGCTGATGAACCTGTTCTTCTACCTCGCCATCGACCGCATCCCGCTCGGCGCGGCGGTGACGTTCGAGCTGGTCGGGCCGCTGCTCCTCGCCGCCGTCCGCGCCCGGACGCCCAGGTCGGCGCTGTTCACGGCGCTGGCGTTCGCGGGCGTGGTCATGCTCGGCTGGTCGGGCCTGCGCGATCTCACCGCCGCCGGCGTCGCGTGCGCACTGATCGCCGGCGCGTTCTGGGCGGGCTACATCCTCACCACCGAGGGCACCGGCCGCCGCTTCACCGGGCAGACCGGCCTCGCCCTGGCACTCACCCTCGGCGGCCTCTCACTTGCACCGATCGGTCTGCTCACGGCACCGGCGGCGTTTCTCGATCCGTGGGTTCTCGCGCTGGGCCTGGTCGTCGCCGTGATGTCGAGCATCATCCCCTACGGCATCGACATGGCCTCGCTGCGCGTGCTGCCGGCGGGCCTGTTCGCCACGCTCACCGCGCTCGCCCCCGCCACCGCCGCCATCGCGGGCGTCGCCATCCTCGGCCAGCACCTCAGCGTGCTCAGCTGGGTCGGGCTCATCGTGGTCGTCGCCGCCGCGGGCATGGCGCTGCGCGAGTCGGCCGTCGCCGCCTGATCCGGCCGGTCTTCGTCGGCTCCTTTCTTGCTTGACGACGTCCCCACCTCCCCCGCCGGGCCGTCGTCAAGCAGCCCGATCCGCCTACCCTGGGACCATGAGCCGCCATGACGACCACCATCACGACGACTCCCGCGCGGGCGCAGGCGCCGTGCCCGACGTGCCCGAAGTACCCGCGGCGATCGCGGAACTCGCGCGAGGCGCACGGCGCGTGGAGTTCTTCACCGGCGCCGGCATGAGCGCCGAATCGGGGCTGGCGACGTTCCGCGACGCGCAAACCGGCCTGTGGTCCAAGGTCGACCCGCAGGCGATGGCGAACTTCGACGCCTGGCGGCGCGACCCCGGCGTGATCTGGCCGTGGTACCTGTGGCGGATGAATCTGGCGAGGAGGGCGGCTCCCAACGCGGGCCACGAAGCGATCGCCGCGTGGTGCGGCGAGCTCGACCGCGGCGCCGGTTGGGGGCACGTGACCACCCAGAACATCGATGACCTGCACGAACGGGGCGGGACCGACGAGGGGTCGATCGCGCATCTGCACGGCAGCCTGTTCGCGTTCCGGTGCGACCACTGCGCGGCGCCGGCGAGCGAGCCGGAGCTTCCCGATGAGCCCGTCGAACACCTCATGCCGCCGTTTTGCGACGCGTGCGGGATGGGGTTCGTGCGGCCCGGCGTGGTGTGGTTCGGCGAATCGCTGCCGGTGCCGGAGTGGAAGGAGGCCGAGACGCATGCCGAGCACTGCGATCTGATGGTCGTCGTGGGCACCTCCGGCGTGGTGTTCCCCGCCGCGGGGCTGCCGTTGGCGGCGGTGTCGGCGGGGATCCCGGTCATCGAGATCTCGCCCGATGACACCGATTTCACCCCTCATGCGACGCATTCGTGGCGGACGACGGCGGCCGTCGGGTTGCCCGCCCTGGCCAGAGCCGCCGGCGTGGACCTCTAGCGAGGCAGCAGTCGCCCCGTCATCACCCCGCCGCGCCGCCAAAACCCGGGGTCAGCTCCCCATTCGCTAAACCACGGGGTCAGAGTGCTCTCGTATCGGCACCCACACACCCGACAACACCCCGCCGCGCCTCCAAACCCCGACTACACCCCGCCGCATTTCCAAACCCCGACATCTAAATCCCGCCATCACCAGCGATGTCGGGATTTTCACGGCGTTCACCGTGCCCTGTCGGGGTGGAGCTGTCGGGATTTAGCCGCCGCCCCTAAGTCCGGCATGGATGGCCCGGGCCCTGTCGGGGTATAGCTGTCGGGATTTAGCGGCGGGCCAGAAAAAGAAGAGCGCCCCCGCCGTGGATGGCGGGGGCGCTTTCGTTTGCGCCGTTTAGCGCTTGTTCTTGCCCTCGGCGAGGACCTGGCGGCCGGCGACCATGCGGCAGATCTGGTTGGTGCCCTCGTAGATCTGGGTGATCTTGGCGTCGCGCATCATGCGCTCGACCGGGAAGTCGCGGGTGAAGCCGTAGCCGCCGAGCAGCTGCACGGCGTCGGTGGTGACCTCCATGGCCACGTCGGACGCGTAGGTCTTGGCGGCGGCGGCCATCAGGCCGATCTTCGAGCCACCGTCGGCGGTGCCGCGCTCGGCGTTGGCGGCGGCGGTGTAGACCATCAGGCGGGCGGCCTCGATCTTGGTGCGCATGTCGGCGAGCATGAACTGGGTGTTCTGGAACGCGGAGATCGGCTTGCCGAACTGCTCGCGCTCGAGCACGTAGCCCACCGCGTACTCGTAGGCGCCCTGCGCCAGGCCCAGCGCCTGCGCGCCGATGGTCGGGCGGGTGTGGTCGAGGGTCTCCAGGGCGGTCTTGAAGCCGGTGCCCTCCTCGCCGATCATGCGGTCGGCGGGGATGCGGCAGTCCTCGAAGTAGAGCTCGGCGGTCGGCGAGCCCTTGATGCCCATTTTCTTCTCCAGGCCGCCGACGCGGAAGCCCTCGTCGTCGGAGCGCACCATGAACGCGGAAATGCCGTTGGCGCCCTTCTCGGGGTCGGTGACGGCCATGACGGTGTACCACAGCGACTTGCCGCCGTTGGTGATGAAGCACTTCGAGCCGTTGAGCACCCACGAGTCGCCGTCGCGCACGGCGCGGGTCTTCATGGCGCCGGCGTCGGAGCCGGCTTCGCGCTCGGTCAGCGCGTAGGACGCCATCTCGCCGTTGGCGATGTCCGGCAGCACCTGCTTCTTCAGCTCGTCGGAGCCCTTGAGGATCAGCCCCATCGTGCCGAGCTTGTTCACCGCCGGGATCAGCGACGCGGAGCCGCAGACGCGGGCGACTTCCTCGATGACGATGGTCGCGGCGACGGAGTCCGCACCCTGGCCGCCGTATTCCTCGGGGATGTGGATGGCGTTGAAGCCCGCGGCGTTGAGGGCGTCGAGGGCCTCCTGCGGGAAGCGCTCGTTCTCGTCGACGTCGGCCGCGTGGGGGGCGATCTCCTTGTCGGCGAGCTCGCGGATGACGGCGCGCAGCTCCTGGTGCTCCTCCGGGAGCTGGAACATGTCGAATCCGGGGGTAAGTGCCATTGGGGTGATCCTCCGTGCGTTGGGTTGCGGTGGGTTCAGTTGGTCGGTCTTCGATCATAACCATTAGCGGCGATTAACGGGATCATTTTCGTGGCGCAGGTCACCCCCGAGGGGGTTCGTGCTTTACGACGCCCACCTCTCCGCCCTTCGTCCGTCCCTCGCCCAGGTGCCGGCGAGCGCTGCGGCGACGGCGATGCCGGGAGCCGGCCACCAGGTGCCCAACGCCAGGAACTCCCGCAGCATCGACGTCGCCCAATACTGCGGAGGAGTCGGGGCCCCTTCGGCGCGCCATGAGGCGTTGCCCGCCCGGCGCGCCAGGGAGGCGGTGCGGAAAACGTGGAAGTCGCTGGTGACCACGGTGACGGGACCGCGGTCGACCATCGGTTCGGCGTTGGCCAGGTTCTCCAGCGTCGAAGTGGAGTGCGGTTCGAGGCGGATGTCCGTCAGCCCGCGGTCGCGCAGCCATCCGGCCATCACCTCGGCCTCTGACGGCCCGCCGTCTTCGCCCACGCCGCCGCAGCAGATGACCGTCACCGGCCCGGGCGCCCGGCGCGCGACCTGCTCGGCCTTTTCCAGCCGGTAGCGCAGCAGCGACGACGGGCGGCCATTGCGCAGCGCGCAGCCCAGAACGATCACGGTCCCCGCCGCTCCCGTGCTCCTGCGCGCCCACGTTCGCCGGGCGACGTCGAAGATCGGCAGCATCACACCGGGCGCCGCCGCGGCCGAGAGAAACAGCGCCGACCCCGCGACGACGGCCGGGTGCGCGCCTCTGCCCCGATTGTTTGCCCGATGCATGGCCGGATGCGCGTCACGTGCCCACACGACTCCCGGGTGGGCGCCACTCCCCCGCGCCACGACGCGGGCGGCGGCGAGCACTCCCGCGCCGTACGCGACGCCGGCGGCGGGCAGCCCCCACGCCGGCGGCCTGCGGTTGGGCAGCTTCGGCGGCCGCATCAGCGGATCGCGCCACGCCACCACCCCGCCGACCGCCAGCGTCGCCGCCATGAGGCACCCCGGCGCGGCGGCCAGACCAGCGAAGACCGGCCTCGGCGACACCGCCGCGCCCCGACTGCTTCGTCGCGTTACCGACGACTCCGGCGACACCGCCGCACCCCGGGGGCGGGCCGCGGGGCGTGGGCGGCGGGACGTCGTCAAGCGGAACATGTGCCCACGGTATCCCAGCCCCCGGATCGCACCCGGGGATGTTCGAACGCCGGGCGCGCGATCCGGGGCGGCATCTAGAATCGGCGACCATGACGGACACGGATCGTTTCAGCGCACCCACCGGCCGCACCGAGGGCGAGTGGGTCGCGTGGCTCGACGAGCGGGGCGCGCGGGAGATGGAGCATGCGGAGATCGCGAAGCTGCTGCTGCCCGAGATCGCCGCCGCCGACGGGGAACTCGGCGATGGGTCGAAGTCGTCGAACCCGGCGTGGTGGGCGCAGGGCGTCACAGTCGCCTACGAGCAGGCCATCGGCCGCCGCGCCGTGGGGCAGCGTTGCGATGGCGCCTGGTCGGCATCGGCGTCGAAGACCCTGCCCGGCGACATGGACGAAGTCCGCGACCGATTCGCAGCCCACATGGCAGACGTCTTCGCCGACCGCGGCGGTCTGCACCCCGACGCCGACGGCAACGCCGTCATCGCCGACGACGAGCCCAAGCAGTCCGACACCGACAAGTGGCGCTACTGGCGCTGCCCGATGTCCGACGGCTCGCGCATCGCCGTGACCGTGCAGACCAAGGCGCCCGGCAAGGACGGCGCCGTGAAGTCCGCGCTGGCGGTCAACCACGATTCGCTTGCCGACGAAGCCGCCCGCGACCGCGTCAAGGCCTGGTGGAAGGATGTGCTCGCCGATCTCGCGGCGGCCATGAAATAGGGGGCATGCGGGTGCGGGGCGAGATGGCGGCCATGAAATGGCGAACGTGCAGGTGCGGGGCGAGGTAGCGGGCGCTACCGCGGGTGCACGGTCCAGTCGGCCAGGGCGCGCGGATCGTGGCGGGCGATGTGGTCGTCCTCCTGCGCCGCCCACATCCGCCAGTGACCGTGGAAGTACGGGTCGCGGGCCATGGCGCGGGCGAAACGGGTGGGCTCGTCGAGCTCGACCCATACTCCCCACGTCTCGCCGTCGCCGATGGCGCGTGCGGCCGCGAGATTGTCCGCGGTCAGCGCACCACAACCCTCGATGATGAGGGACGGAGTTGGCGCGGCCGAGCGATCGGCGGCCGTGCCATCGGAGGCTGTGTCATCGGAGGCCGACGCATCACCCGCCGGCGTCACGAACTTCGACAGGTCCACCCACTCGGCCCAGTCGTTGGCGAACCAATCCCAGCGGCGGAACCCCGCCACCTCCGGATCGAGCATCGAATCGGCCACCGCATCGGACGCGGCCGCCAGACCGCCCCACCCGGGATACGCGTCCTCGAGGTGGACGACGGGCCACGCCAGGACGTCGTGAAGCTTCTTCGCCAGCGTCGTCTTCCCCGACCCCGACCGGCCATCGACGAGCAGGATCATGCGACCCCCAGGAACCGGAACTCGCCGGTCCACACCGCGATGCCCAGCGACGCCGCGGCGATGAGCGCGCACACGCCCAGCACCGCCCACTCGCGGCCGCCGAACGTCGACTCGCGCGCCCACGTCCGCTGACCGGGGGCGCCGAATCCGCGGGCCTCCATGGCCGTGGACAGCTTCGTGCCGCGGCGCAGCGCGAAGACCAGCAGCGCGAAGACCTGGCCGAACAGCCGCTTGATCCGCCCATGATCGCCCAGCCCCCGCGCCCGGCGCGCACGGGTCAGCGCCCGCCAATCGTCGAGGAACAGCGTGATCAGCCGGACGCCGGCCACCGACGCCAGCACGAACCGCGCCGGCAGCTTGAGCACCTGCGACAGCCCGTCGCCGAGATCCGTCGGATCGATGTCCGCGGTGAGCACCACCACCGGCAGCCCCACCGCCAGCACGCGCACGGTGATGGCGATGGCCAGCGCGATGGAGTTGTCCGTCACCGTGGCCAGCAGAAACGAGAAATACTCGCGGCCCTCGGGATTGCCGTAGAGCAGCATGGAGATGCCCGACACCGGCGCGGCCAGCAGAATCGGCCACCCGCGCCGCGCCAGCCTGCGCGGCCCGACCCCGCACAGCGGCGCCGCGACGAGCGTGCACGCCAGCGCCACCGCCGCCGACACCCAATCGATGGACAGCAGCAGAGGGGTCGTCATCAGCAACAGACCCAGGAGCTTGGCGACGGGGTTGACGTTCCCGATCAGATTCACCGCGACCCTACCTCCGCCAAGTCGATGACGTGGTCGCCCATCGCCGCGACGACGAGGGGGTCGTGGGTGATGGACACGACCGTGACGCCGTCATCGACGAGCCTGCGCAGCATGCGCAGCAGCTCCGCGAAGGTGCGGCGGTCCTGGCCGAAGGTCGGTTCGTCGAGGATGACCATCGACGGGGCCGTCGACAGGACGGTGGCCACCGACAGCCGGCGCTTCTCCCCGCCCGACAGGGTGAACGGATTCGCCCCGGCCAGGTGCGCCAGGCGCAGGCGCTCGAGGAGCTCGTCGACGCGCTCGGCGCCGGCGGGATCCTTGAGCAGCGTCGGGCCGAGCTCGAGTTCCTCGCGCACGGTCGGAGTGACGAACTGGTGCTCCGGCGCCTGGAACACGCTGCCGATGCGCTGCGCCAACTGCTTCGACGTCCACTTCATGGGGTCCGGGCCGGCGCCGCGGGCGATCTCGTCGGAGGCGATGACCGCACCCGACACCGGGTCCAGCAGCCCTCCCATCGTCAGCGCCAGCGTGGACTTGCCGGAGCCGTTGGGCCCCACGATGCACGTCGACGCCGCCAGCGGCACCGCCGCGGTGATCCCGCGGCGGACGGGGTCGGCGCTGCGGCCGTATCCGACGGCGAGGTCGTCGAAAAGCAGCGCCGCCGTCGCCGACGCGGGCACCGGCGCGGCGTCGCCCACCTGCGGAGGCGCACCCGGCAGCCACACGCCCGCGTCGCGGAGGAAATCGCCGTGGCGGGCGAGGATCTTGGCGGGCGGGCCATCGGCGATGACGGTGGAACCGGAGGTGGCGGAAGGGGCTGCGGTGGTTGAGGTACCGGAGGTGGCAGAACCGGCCGCATCGAGTACGAGGACGCGGTCGACATGATCGACCCAGGCGTCGACGCGGTGCTCGACGACGATGAGCGTCGCGCCCGTCGCGTCGGCGGCGCGGATGGCGGCGTCGCGCAGCTGCGGCACGCCCTCCGGATCGATGTTGGCGGTTGGCTCATCGAGGCAGATCACCCGCGCGCCCATCGCCAGCACCCCGGCCAGGGCCAGGCGCTGCTTCTGGCCGCCCGACAACTTCGCCGTCGGATGATCCAGCGGCACGTCGAGGCCGACCAGATCGAGGGCGCGGCGGACGCGCCGCCAAATTTCGTCGCGGGGCACGCCCAGATTCTCGGCTCCGAAGGCGACGTCGTCGCCGACGCGGGCGGAGATGACCTGGCTCTCCGGATCCTGCAGCACCAGTCCGACGACGCCGCGCACCCCGGCGGGATCGTCGCCGTCGACGAGGAGCGTGCCGGCGTCCTCGCCGTCCTCGTCATCGCCGAGCACCCCGGCGATCGCGGCGAGCAGCGTCGACTTGCCCGCACCGGACGGGCCCAGCAGGAGGACCTTTTCGCCCTCCTCGATGTGGAGGTCGACGTCGGAAAGCGCGGCCCTGCGGCGCCCCGCATGCCGCCACCCGAAACCGCTCGCGGAAATGAATGCCATCGCGGCTGCCGGGCTAGACCTCGCCGCGGCGCTCGCGGCCCGCGGCGAAGCGATCCAGCGCACCCGTGCCCGCCAGCGCGCGCACCAGCAGCCAGCCGACCAGGCCGGCCAGCACCGCGCCCGAGATGAGCAGGCAGGTGAGGTAAATCGAGTTGAACTGCCACGTGCGCGCCAGATTGCCCGACGTGAACAGCTCGAGGATGAACGCGCCCGCACCGGCGGCGGCACCGGCGAGCATGGCCACCGGCGCGGTGAAACGGCGGTAGGCGAACAGCAGGAAAATCAGCTCCGCGCCGAGGCCCTGCGCCAGGCCGGAATACAGCGTGGAAATGCCCCACTGATTGCCGATCAACGCCGACACCGTTGCCGCGATGACCTCGACGAACAGCGCGGCACCCGGCTTGCGGATGACCAGCCCGCCAATGATGCCGCCCAGCAGCCACGGCCCGACGACGAGCCCGCCGAGGCCCGGCGTCAGCGCATCGGCCGCCGTGAACCAGGCGCCGCCGACGATGTTCCACACCACGAAGATCAGTCCGACCGCGACGCCCAGCACCGCGGCGGTGACGATGTCGATGATCCGCCACCCCTTCTTCGGGCGGTTGCGGTTCTTGGTGCGGGTGCGGTCATTCGTGTGACTGCTGGACATGGTCGAGCCTCCGTCGCTTCCTTCGCCGGCATGATCCGGACAGGTTCCTACGGTCGAGGGCGGCAGGCCGCGCCCTCCTCTCAGCCCCACGTGGTCTGCTCGACCGCCGGGACTCCCGTGCGCATTTCGACCGAATGGTACCCCACCTCACGGACCCGCCCTAAAGTTGGGAAATTATGAGCAGTCAACACCCGGACCAGACCGTCGAGGCGCACGGCGCGCACGAGGCGCCCGAGGCGACCGAGCAGCCGGAAGCCCCCGAGCCGCGCATCGCCCGGTCGACGTGGCTGGCGCTAGTCGGCGCCATCGTGGCGGTCCAGGCCCTCGGCCGGGCGTGGGTGCTGTCGGGGCGGACGTTCTACTGGGACGACTTCATCATCGTCGGCTCCGCCGCCGACGCCGACTGGTGGACGCCGGACTACTTCCTGCAGCCGCACGACGGGCACCTGGCGCCGCTGGCGTTCATCCTCCAGGCGGCGGCCAACCAGATCGCGCCGTGGCACTGGTGGTTGCCTGCGGCGCTGATGCTGATCGGGCAGGTCGCGGTGACCGTCGTCGTCGCCCGGGCGCTGCGCTACATCGCCGGCCGGTCGTGGCAGGCGCTTGCGGCACTGGCGCTGGTGGCGTGGACGCCGCTGACGCTGCCCGGCTCGACGTGGTGGTCGGCCGCCGCCAATGCCCTGCCCATGCAGCTGGCGCTGGCCGGCATCACGGCGCTGGCCATCCGCGCGAGCCTGCGCCAGGAGCGGACGATCTCCGGCCGCGCCGTGGCCGCCGCCACGGTCGGGCTGATCGTGGCCCTGGGCTTCTTCGAAAAGGCCCTCGCCGTCGCGCCCGTCGCGTTGGCCATCACCATCGCCGTGGCCTACATGGAGCGCCGCGCCATCGCCGAGACCCTGCTGCGGGCCCGCGCACTGTGGCTGTCGCTGGGACTGGTCACCGGCGCGTGGGCGCTGTTCTATTCGCTGACCGCCCTCGCCGATGCGGGCGAGGCGTCGTCGAAGCCGCATTCGGAGCTGTTCTTCAACGGCCTCGGCCAGGTGCTGGCCGGCCTGGCCGGCGGCCCGTGGTTCTGGGACCGCTGGGCGCCGAGCCAGCCGTGGGCCGATGCGCCGGCAGGGTTGGTCAGCGTCGGCGCCGTGCTGGTGCTGCTGACCATGGCCGTGACCATCGGGCGCGACTACCGAGCCTGGCTGCCGTGGGTCATCGCCGCCGGCTACCTGACGGTGGTCCTGCTGTCGGTGACGCTGATGCGCTCGGGCGACCACACCTCCGACGTTCTGGCCCGCACGCTGCACTACTACGGTGATTCGGCCATCGTCATCGGCTTCGCGCTGGCCGCATCGTGGTCCGACCGGGTCCGGCCCCTGCCGGCGCGGTCGCGCTTCGGCGTCCTCGCGCTGGCCGGCGTCCTGCTGGTGTCCTCGGCGATTTCGGTCAACGGCTACCGCGGAGCATGGGACGACGACGGCACCGGCGAGTGGTTGACCACCGCCCGGCAGTCGCTGGAGTCGGCCGCCGCGCAGGGCGAGAATGCGCCGGTGATCCTCGACCAGCCGGTGCCCTACGAGGTGCTGCTGCCGGTGGCCTACCCGAAGAACATGTACTCGCAGGTCTTCCGCGATCTCCCCCAGCGCCCGACGTTCGGCCGGGTCACCGACGAGCCCCGCATGTTCGACGACGCCGGAGCCCTCGTCCCCGCCCACGTCGCCGAGATCACCCGCATCGGCCAGGGCGAGGTGGAGTCGTGCGGCACGCAGATCGTCGCCGGCCCCGATGGCACGGCGACGGCGGAGATCCCGCTGCGCGACATCGCGAAGCTCGGCGACTGGGTCATCGAGCTCAACGCCATCTCCTCGGCGCCGGCGCAGCTGCGGCTGAGCCTGCCGAACCCCTTCGAGACCCCGGAGCAGACCATGGCCGGATCGACCGTCGCCGACGTCGACGGCGATCTGCGAACCCGCTGGGTGTCGGTGTCCGGCGGCGGCAACACGCTGCGCCTCGACGTCTCGGGTGCACCGGAGGGCACATCGGTGTGCGTCGGTTCGGGGGCGATGGGACCACTGGTTCCCGCCGCCGGCTGAGAATCAACTACGATGACGGTGAGAATTTCATTCGTGATGCCGTTTTAAGGAGTCCCTCCATGCGCAACCGCCTCGTCGGTGCCGTCGCCGCCACCGCCATCGCCGCAGCCGCCCTGGTCGCCTGCTCGCCCCCGAACGAGAACCCGTCGGACGTCAAGGTCACGGACCTGGAGAACCCGACCGCCACGTTCGAGAACGGCGATGCCGCCACCTCCGGCGCCACCACCTCGGAAAACGCCGACGCCAACGGCACGGGCGGCGCCGAGGGCACCGTTCAGGAACCGGCCGCGCAGTAGGGGCACTCCCCCTCCATTCCGCTACCCGCCCCGGCCGAGTTCACGGCCACCCGGTTCGGCCGCCTCCGGGTCAGGCCTCCCCGGTCAGACCGTCCCGGCCATGCCTAGGGGCGCGGGTAGCGGAATTCCACGTTCTCGCCGTCGCGGATCTCCGCCGACGGCTTGCCCGTGACCTCCAGGTCGATGGTCAGCACGTTGCCGTCGCCGGCGACTTCGTAGGTGATGCGCTCGTTGGCGATGGCCGTGACCGTGGCCTTCGCCCGGTGCAGCCACGGGTGGCGGCGCCGCAGCGCGATGAGCTGCTGATAGGCGTTGTGCACCCATGCGCCCAGGCCGGACAGCTCGTCCGGCGTCGCCGGGAAGGCGGGGCGGACCTGATCGTCGCCGCCGAAGCGCTCCTCCTTGACGCCGGAGTATCCCTGCTCGTCGCCGTAGTAGATCAGCGGGATGCCGCCGACGGTCATGAGCACCACCAGCGCCAGCACCGTCTTGTCCTGGCCCACCTGGGAGGCGATCCGGGTGACGTCGTGGTTGCCGATGAACGTCACCGGCACGAACGAGCCGAGGAACTCGTCATGGCGGCCGAGCGTCCACTCCAGCTCGTAGAAGTTGTGCTCCTTCAGCGCCGACCACGTCGCCTTCCACAGCTCGTACTCCGTCACCGAGTCCATGGTCGACCGCGACACGATGTCCACGTAGTCGCCGTGGATCACCTCGCCGTAGATGAACGCGTGCGGGAAGTCCGCGCGCACCGAGGCGAGCACGCCGGACCAGAAATCCGGGTCGACCGCGTAGGCCGCATCGAGGCGCCAGCCGTCGACGCCGCGCTCGAGCCAGTGGCGCATGACCGACTCGATGAACTGCGCCGTCTCCGGGGCGCGATGGTCGAATTCGACCAGATCCAGGTTTCCCTCGAAGCACGGGGCGGAGGGCTGTTCGCCTGAACGGTCGACGTCGAAAAGCTTCGCGGCGTCCGAATCGGGATCGTCGAGCGCCTCGCGGAACATCGGCGCCTGCGAGGACAGGTGGTTGAACACGCCGTCGAGGAGCACCTTGATGCCGCGCTCGTGGGCGGCGGCGATGAGGCGGTCGAACGCGGCGTCATCGCCCAGGCGCTCATCGATGCGGAAGTAATCGAGGGTGTCGTACCCGTGCGTCGCCGACTCGAAGACCGGGCCGAGCTGCAGCACGTTGAGCCCCAGCTCCTGCACGTAATCGAGCCACCCGGTCAGATGATCCAGGCGGGCGGTGCCCGGCGCGGGCTCGATCGCCGCGGTGGAATCGTCGCCGTGGACGGGGGCGCCGGTGAAGCCCAGCGGGTACACGTGCCAGCCGATCGCGTGCTCGAGCCAGTCGGGCGCGGTGTGGGAATCGCTCATGCTCCCACGTTTACCATCACCGCCGCCATCGGCGTCCCGGCCCGACCGGCCCGCTCACTCCTTGCCGTCGACCGACGCCTCCCACGCCTGGCCCACGGCGTCGTTGGACAGGTGCGGCCGGTGGCCGCCATGCCCCGGGTGCCCGCCGTGCCCCGGGTGGCCCGGGTGGCCGCCATGCCCCGAATGATCCCCGTGCCCGCCCGGCGTCCCGTCGAAGGTCCCGGCGTCGCCGGCGGCCTCGACGACGCGGGCGCGCTCGGCGTCGGTGTAGTCGGAGGCCTCGTGGAATTCGCGGCGGTCGCGCCGCTGCCCCGCCTTCGACTCCGGCACACCCAGCCCCGGGGACGCCGGGCGCGGCGGGATCGACCCGGCCGCGGGCATGGCGCCGGTGTTCTGCGGGCGCTTCGGCGGCCCGGGCAGACCGGGTGCCAGCGCATCGAGGGCGATCTGCACCTCCACCTTCACGCCGGCGCCCATGGCCCTCTCGGCGACGTCGTAACGCGAATTGTGCAGGAAGTACGGCATGCCGTTCTCCGGCCCGCCACCGCCGAGGAACATGTAGCAGCCCGGCACCTCGCGCGAGAAGTAGGAGAAGTCGTCGGACGGCGCCCACGGGTCGGCGTCGAAGACGCGGGCCGGGCCGATCGCGCGGGTGGCGGCGTGCCAGGCGCGGTCGCTGGCCAGGTCGGCGTTGACCACCATCGGGTACGGCGTCTGCCACTCGAAGCCGGCGGTGGCGCCGTGGGCATGGCAGATGCCGTTGACCAGCGATTCGATGCGCCCGCAGATCGACGCCCAATCCCCCTCGTCGACGCTGCGGATGGACACCTCCAGCCACGCCTCGTCGGGGATGACGTTGCCGGCCTCGCCGCCGTGGAGCGAGCCGACGTTGACGATGTTCATGTGCTTCGGGTCGAGATTGCGGCTGACGATGGTGTTGAGCATGACCGTCACCTCGCTGGCCACGAGCACCGGGTCGACGGACAGCTGCGGGTTCGACGAGTGCCCGCCGCGGCCGCGGATGGAGATGGACACGATGCCCGACATCGTGGACACCCGCCCGCGGCAGATGCCCACGTGCCCGATGGGGTGCGGGGCGACGTGGAAGGCATAGACCTCGTCGAGGTCGTCGGCGGCGCCATGGGCGACGAGTTCACGCGCGCCGCCGGGCAGCATTTCCTCGGCGTGCTGGAACATGAGCTTGACCCGCCCGTGGAGCCGGTCGCGCATGTCCTGAAGGATCCGTGCGGTGCCGAGCAGCATGGCGGTGTGCACGTCGTGGCCGCAGGCGTGCATGACGCCGGAGTTCTGCGACGCGAAGTGCAGCCCCGTCTCCTCCTTGATGGGCAGGGCGTCGATGTCGGCGCGGTAGCCGATCGTGCGGCCGGTCGCGGGGTCGCCGGCGGTGCCGGTGATCGTGCCCACCACGGACGTCGGCGTCAGCCGGCCGGTCTCGATGCCCCACTCCTCCAGCAGCCCCTCGATGAAGTCGGCCGTCCCGTATTCCTGGAAGCTCAGTTCGGGGTTCTTGTGGATGTGCCTGCGCCAGTCGATGATCTCGCTCAGCGGCACGTCGAAGGCCGCGGCGGGCCCGGCGCCGGGTTCGGCGGTGGGGTCGAAGGCCATTCCTTCGTGGGTGCGGGGGTCCGACATGGTGCGGGTCCTTCGTCTGCTGGCTGGTTGTGCGGGCTGGGGCTTGTGCTTGACGACGGCCACCGTGGACCGTCATCGCCGTGCCACCGAGACTATTCGGCGGCGAACCGGGCGTGCCACCAACTCACGGGATCCTGTGGCGGTGTCCGGGGTCGAAGAGGCCGGGTCAGGCGCCGGCCCAGTAGGCGCCGATGACGCGGGCGAGCCACCACGGATCCTTCACGCCGCACATTTCGCGCGGCGAGTGCATGGACAGCATCGCGGCGCCGACGTCGACGGTGGGGATGCCCAGCCGCGTCGCGGTGATCGGACCGATCGTCGAGCCGCACGGCTTCTGGTTGGACGAGACGAAGTACTGCACGGGGATCGTCTCCCCCGTCGCCCTCGAGGCCGCCTTGGTGACCCGCTCGAACATCGACTGGCCGACGGCGTCGGTGGCGTAGCGCTGGTTGGCGTTGATCTTGAGCACGGGGCCGGCGTCGAGCAGCGGCCAATGCCCCGGCTCGTGCTCGCCGGCGTAGTTCGGGTGGACGGCGTGGGCGCCGTCGGCGGAGATGCACGTCGAGCGGCGGTAGATGCGCTGCACGCCGTCCTCGTCGGCGCCGGCGGCCGCGGCGATGCGGCGCAGGACGTCCTCGAGAAGCGGGCCGGCCGCGCCCGTCGTCGACGCCGACCCGACCTCCTCGTGGTCGAAGGCGACGAACACCGGGATGTCGGCCGTGGTTGCGGAGGCGGCGGAGGGGCCGTCGTGAAGCATCTGCTCGAAAGCCACCAGCGACGCGTGGACGCTGAGCAGATTGTCCAGGCGACCGCACGCCAGGAACTCGCCGCCGACGCCGAACGCGCGGGGCGGCTGCGTGTCGCAGGTGATCAGGTCCCACGCGACGACGTCGTCGGCGGACACCTCGCCCGTGACCGATTCGGCGAGCATCCTGGTGAACGCGCGGGCATCCCCCGAATAGCCGATCACCGGGGTCGTGTGCAGCTGCTTGTCCAGCTTCAGGCCCTGGTCGTTGACCCCGCGGTTGAGGTGGATGGCCAGCTGCGGAATGCGCGCGACCGGCCCCGTGCGGGCCAAGTGCGAGCGGCCATCGCGCGTGACGACGCGACCCGCGAACTCGATCTCCCGATCCGTCCACGCGCCGATGAGCGGACCGCCGTACACCTCCACCGCCACCTGCGCATACCCCGCCGCACCCGTATCCGGATTCGGCTTGACGCGGAAGCCCGGCGAATCGGTGTGGGACCCGACGATGCGGAATGCGGCGCTCTCGGCGGCACCCTCGGCTCCGCCATCCTTCACGCCGCCATCGGCTCCGGGCACCGCCCACGCCACGACCGCTCCCCCGCGGACCAGCACATATGCGCCCGGTGCGGAGGGCCAGGCGTCGGTTTCCTCGATACGAGTCGCGCCGGCGGCCTCCAGGCGCCGCGCCACCTCCGCCGCCGCGTGATACGAACTCGGCGACGCCACCACGAAATCCATCAAATCCGCCAGATGCTCCCCGGCGGACCCCCACGCGTCACGGGGAGAAGGAGGGGTGGAGGTGGAGGAGGAGTCGTCGTCAAGCGAAAAAGCAGTCATGCACCCATCATGGCCCAACCCGACCAATCCCGGCACGACCCCACCACAACCCCGATACCATGGCCCACCATGGGACAACGCGCGCGCGACACCTCCGCAACCGACGGCGATCGCCGCGCCGGCGGCTGGACGGAAGACGCCGCGCCCCACCGCATCGACGCCGGCGACGTCGCCCTCGTGCTCGAAGGCGGCGGCATGCGCAACTCCTACACCGCCCCGTGCATCGAGGTGCTGCTGCGCCACGGCGTCGACGTCGGCTGGGTCGGCGGCATCTCCGCCGGCGCGACGCTGACCGCCAACTACCTCTCCGGCAGCATCCCCCGCGCGAGGTCGACGTTCACCAGCATGACCGACACCCCCGAGTTCGGCGGCTGGGGCAGCTTCCTGCGCGGGCGCGGCTACTTCAACGCCGAGTGGATCTACGAGAAGTCGCCGATGGTCCACACCGCCGGCGTCGACCCCTACCCCTTCGAGCACTTCCTCGCGTCACCGGCGCAGATGCGCATCGGCGCCATCCGCGCCGACACCGGCGACAACGTCTACTGGGGCCGCGACGACGTCGACTCGCTGCAGACGCTGATGAAGTACGTGCGCGCATCGTCGACCCTGCCCGGTTTCATGGTGCCGCCCGTCATCGACGGCGTGCGCTACGTCGACGGGGCGCTCGGCCCATCCGGCGGGATCCCGCTGCAGATCGCGGAGGACGATGGGTTCGACAAGTTCCTGGTGATCATGAGCCGCGAACGGTCCTACGTGAAACCCAAGGTCAGCCGCCCCGCGATGATGCGGCGCATCTTCCGGCGGACGCCGGCGGTGGCCGAGGCGATCATCAAGCGCCCCGAGCGCTACAACGCCACCCGCGCCCGCCTTTTCGAGCTCGAGCGCCAGGGCAAGGCCGTCCTTTTCTTCCCCGACGAGATAAAGATGTCCAACCGCGAGCGCGACCTGGCCAAACTCACCGCCGCCTATGAGACCGGGCTCAAGCAGGCCGAGCGCGAGTGGCCGCTGTGGGCGGAGTTCTTCGGCGCCGCGTAGCCCGGCACCCGCCAACGCCGCTACGGGCCGCACGGCGCACCCCGTATTTCGGGCCGTTTGAGGGTGCGGTGGGCGTCGTCAAGCGAGGAATTCAATCTCATCCCGTAGGCGGGAGAAATTCGGGACACGCACGGGATGAACTTGAAGAATCGGGGCCACGAAACTTCAAGTTCATCCCGTGGGCGGGGCCGTGGACGCGGACGTACGGGATGGAATTGAATTGGTGGGGGCGGACCACGCTTTTCGACGACCCCTCTCGAGCGGCCCACAACTGCTGGACAACACCGATACACCCGCGCCACACCCGTCACAGGGGTGGGGCCAAAGTTTTCCGTGACAACTCCCGGGGAAGCGACTAGCTTCACTCGGGAGAGATGGAATCGTTACCGTTCCGTTGTGAAACGTATTGCGCAGAACACACGATGAACAAGAAGAGACCGTCGTCACATCTCGCCGCAGCACCGCCCGCCCGAAACCTGCACCAGCCCCCGCACAGATCCAGCGAGGATCGCTCCACCACTCAGAGCCGATTCCCAGCCGATCAGAATGGTCCGCCCATGATGCACTCGACGAACGCCCCCACCCCCGGCACCGTCCTGCGCGCGCGTTTCCTCGCCCCGCTGGGCCTGGACGCCGCGCAGCTCGCCGCCGCGACCGGACTGTCCGCCGCGATCATCGAGGGCATTCTCGCCGGCACCGTCCACGTCGACGATGAAATCGCCGCGTGCCTGGGCGACTTCCTGGGCACCGACGCCCGCTTCTGGCTGGAGCTCCAGCGCCACGCCGGCCACGGCCTACTCACCGCATAGCCTGCGGACCTGCCGAACCCGCTCACCGCATAGCCCGCCCACCGCATAGCCGCCTGCGCCGCGGGGCGCCCCGAAACGCCACGTTAAAGGCGTAAACTGGATTCATGCGCGAACTTCCCGAGGGCACCATCACCGACGCCGTCGCCGCCTACCGCGGTTGCGGCCCCGACGAGCCGTTCCCGGCCGGCTCCGATCCCGCTCGCCTGCGGCACCTGTCGTGGGACGTCTGCCGCCTCCATTTCGCGGAGGCGAAGCTGTCCGGCAAGCGCAAGCACCGCGAGCGCAACGGCCTGCACATCGCGGCGTATCTCGCGGCGCAGGGCATGATCCAGGGCGCATCGCCGCTGCTCACGGCCTCCAACGCGGTGGTGTTCGAGTCGGCGGCGGACGTTCTGGCCGACCGTGCGAAGAAGGTCGCCGGCCTCGACGTCGATGATTTCGGCAAGGCCAAGAAGCGCAAGCGCCTGCTCAAGGCCCACGCCGAGCTGTCCGACGTCCTCGTCCCCGACTCCGGCGGCACGGCCACCGCTGCGTCGCGCACGCTGATGGGCGCGTTCGGCTGCGTGCCGGGTTTCGGCGGCAACTTCGCCAAGGCGATGGGCGATCTCGCCGGCGCCGACGTTCCCAACGCCGCCTTCGCCGACCCGACCGACGAGTCGCTGGCGTTCCTGCACCGGTTCTGGTCGGCGCACCGCGATGAAATCGATGAGTTGGCCGAGGGCATCACGGTCGTGGACGTCGCAAAGCGCACCCGCACGGACCTGCCCATCGGGCGCGCGCGGGTGATCGAGATGTTCGCGGACCAGTGGGCGGCGGACCTGTAGCCGAGGTCGCCTGCTTTGCGACGCCCACCTCCTCCCCCTTTGACCGGGTGACCCCGAACGGTGCGCAGGCCATTGATTCCCGCGCCACCACCGGGACTAATGTTGATGCGTCCAACGGTTGGCGCGGCGCATGGCCCGCCACCGACTCATTTCGGCGAATGGATGGTGGCCGGTGAAGCGTGTCGTCGCGACTGCGGTGGCGTTGATGGTGGGCGTCTGCGCATGGGCTCCGGCCGCCGCGGCCGACGCAACAACCACGACCGACGCCGGCACCGACCGCAGCGCCACTACCCCGGTGGCCGGCGGCAGCCCCACCGACTCGATCCCGGTGCCCGTCCTCGAGGACGGTGAGTTCGACTCCGACGCCACCGTGCAGGTCTCGTACGTCCACCTGCCGACCGGCTTCCGGGCGGACTCGGCCAACGCGGGCGAGATCCGGACGTGCCTGTCCATCTGCAAGCTATACATCGCCGATCACGTCTTCCGGGAAGGCGACGAGGACCAGCGCAACCAGGCGACGCAGATGCTGCGGACCTCGGACGATGGCATCACCACCCGCTTGTACCGGGAATTCCCGGAGTCCATCGACGAGGTCGCCGAGCGGTACGACCTCGAGGACACCGACGGCGCGCGGCGGTGGGGCAAATCCCGCACGACCATGCACGATGCCGTGACGTTCCTGGCAGGCAAGGTCGACGACGGTCATGCCGACGATCCTCTGCTCATGGCGTTGGCCACGCCGTCGCCCATCGCGGCCGACGGGTACCGCCAGGATTACGGCACGGACGTGCTGCCGGGCGTCGTCGGCACGAAGTGGGGCTGGGCCAACGACCGCGACGCGATGAACGCCAGCGTCTCCTACGGCCGCGATTTCGTCGTCGGGCTCAGCGTCCTCGATGACGCCGACGCCGCCACCGACATGGCGGAGGAGTTGTTCGAGCCCGCGCCCCGCGGTGAGTTCGTCGTCGAGGATGGCGCGTTGGCTCCGGCCGGCGCGGTCCTGCTCAGCTCCGGCACGGCGTCGGCGGCGGGTGGCTCCTCCAGCTCCGCCGGAGACTGGATCGCCGGCGCGCTGCTTCTGGTCACCGCCGCCGGCATCGCCTGGGTCTTCCGCGGCCGCAAGCGCTGACCGCGGTCCCCGCCGTCCCGGCGGCGCGGGCAATCGAGGTGCGGCGCCGGGCCGTCGTAAAGCGGAGTCACCTAGACTCGGCACCCTGAACCGACGACGAGAAGGGATGCCGCGATGCCGATGGGAATGTGCGCCGAATACCTGCGACTGGGCGACGACGAGGTGGCGCAGCTGCGCGAGCTCGCCGACGCCGGCGATGACCGGGCGACCGGTGAGGTGATTTTCGGGCATTTCGAGGCCATCGGCGACCACGCCGCGTTCGATCTGGACACCGCCTGGGAGGACGTGCTGCTGGCGCTGACCGGCAATCCGCTCGACGGCCAGACCGTCGGCGATCCGCTGGGCGAATCGATCCTCGGCGGCGAGCGCGTGTGCCGCCAGCCGCTGACGTCGGTGCTGGAGCCGGGGCGCGTCGGCGAGATCGCCGACGCCCTGGAGACCGTCGATTTCGATGCGCGGATGAGCGACAACGGCGTCGCCGCCTCGCTTTCCGACGATGGGGCCGCAACCGAACTCCGCCGTAGGTTCTCGCAGCTCACCGAGTTTTACAGGGCCGCCGCCGACGCCGGGTCCGCGATGCTGGTGACCATCGCGTAGGTGCGGGCCGCCACATTGCGACCGGCGCGTCACATGTGGTCGCGGCGGCCCAGGCCCGACGCAACGCGATCCATGAGATCGAGCACGTCGGGCGCACGCCAGGCACGGCGGCGCTTCTCGGCCTGGTAGCCGATGACGATCCCGGCGCTCTCCAAGCGCTCCAGCGAACGCCGCGCCGCGGCCGGCGAGCACCCTGCGACGTCCGCCGCGAACCCGATGTCCATCACCGGTTGGGCGAGCAGCGCATCGACGAGTGCGCCATCGGGCGTCCCGGCCCGCCCCGTCGCCAAGCCATGCCAATCACCCCGGATCGACTCCAGCTCGGCGGCCGCCCACGTGCCCAGTTCCGCGGCCTCAATGGCGGCGCGCGCGAAGAGCTCGACGATGGGTTCGGGACGCCCTTCCCGATACTCGTTCAACGTGTCGAAATACCCGCCGGTGTCCCGCAGCAGCCGCGCGGACAACGGCAGCACTGCGTTGGAGCTCAGCCCGGCATCCGCCAGGACGACGTGAATCAGCGCGCGGCCGGTCCTCCCGTTTCCGTCCGCGAAGGGATGGATGGTCTCGAACTGCGCGTGGGCGATGGCGGCCTTGGCGATCGCCGGCAGGTCGTCCCTTGTCATGAATCGCAGCAGGTCGTCGACGAGGCCCGGGACGTCCGCCGCTTTCGGAGGCACGAACAGCGCGCCCGACGGCCCGAAGTCCGATCCCCCGATCCACACGGCGCCCCGCCTGAAGGTCCCCGCGATGTCGGGCGCGGACGGGCGGAGCAGAACGTCGTGCATCGCGAGCACGCCATCGACGCCGAGGTCGCCGCCGATGGACGCGGCGGCGGCCATCAACTTCGCGTTCGCGACGATCAGGGGCGCATTTCCCTTGATCCGCGGCCCAGGGACGTCGCCGTGCGGCATCCCGAAGAACTCCGCTTCGACGAGCGCCCGCGCCGAAGCCGTCAACCGTTCGATCCTCGACGATGCGGACGACTCGCTGCGCAGCAGCAATGGCGCGAAGGGCACGAGCGCCGACGCGGGCCCGGCATCGAAGCGCGCCACGGCGGCCGATGCCTCCGACAGGCTCGCCGCCAGTTCGGACGAGAGCCGGAACTCCGCGTCGGCGACGGAGGGGACGACCGCGGATTCGTACGACGACGGGACGCGCGCCCGCGCCCTCGCGGACATGGGCACGTCGGGGTTCACCGACCACGGGAGTTTTTCGAAGGTCACGCGCGGCCACGCCACAATTCACCCGCTTTCCGACGGCCGGTCAGTGGCCTAACCGTCACTCGACCCTCACATCGTCGCACTTATGCCCATTAAGTGCAACGAAGGGGCACCGACGTTGCACTTGAGCCCCATAAGTGCAACGTTGGGGCGCTTCAGTGTCAGTTGTCGGGGGTGTCGGCCTTGTCCGTGGCGTCGGCCTTGTTTGTGTTCTGGGTGTCGGCCTTAGTCGACTCGTCCCACGCGGTGGCCAGCGCCTGGCGGAACACGTCGACGGGCTGGGCACCGTTGACGGCGAACTTGCCGTCGAAGACGAAGAACGGCACGCCGGTGATGCCCAGGCCCTGCGCCATGGTCATGTCGTGGCGGACGTCGAGGGCGTACGCGTCGGAGGCGAGCATCTCGGCGACGGCCCCGCCATCCAGGCCGATGGACTCGCCGATCTCGCGGAGGACCCCATGGTCGGAGATCTGGCGGCCGTCGGTGAAGTAGGCCTTCTTCAGGGCCTCGTCGGCCTCATCGTCGAGGTTCTGGTCGGCGGCCATCGCGGCCAGCCGGTGGGCGTCGAAGGTGTTGCCGGACTTCGCCTCGCGCCAGTTGAACTCCAGGCCGACGGTGCGGAAGTTCTCGGCCATCTGATCCTGGGATTCCACGGCCGCCTCGAGGGGCATGCCGTACTTCCGGGCGATCATCTCGGGGATCGTCTCGGTGGACTCGGCGTCGGCGTTCGGGTCGAGCTGGAACGCCCGCCACAGGATCTCCACCTCTGCGTCCGGATGCTCCGTCCGGAACCCCTCGAGTGCCTGTTCCAGGTGCCGCTTGCCGATCCAGCAGAACGGGCAGACCACGTCGGACCAAATATCGATGCGCATGACTGGTGCAACCGCGCACGCGCCCGCGGCATTCCCCACCGCGCCCGGAGCCCCGGAGGGCGGGCTCCTCGGCTCGGGCGGTGGCGTCGCAAAGCAGCCGTACAGCTGCCCTGCCGCTACCGCCCGCGGCGCTCGGACAGCTTGCGCGCGCCGGCGGCGAAGATGGCGCCGGCGACGTTGTGCCACACCGCGGCGACCGCGCCCGGGATGGCGGCTTCGGGCGAGAAGAACTTGCCGGACATGCCCGAGGCCAGGCCAGCCGACTGCGTGGCCACCTCGATGGCGGTGGTGCGGCAGGCCTCCGGCGGCAGCTTGAACACGCGCGCGGACAGGTAGCCGAAGATGTAGCCGAACAGGTTGTGCAGGATGACCGCGGCGAAGACGAGCAGGCCGACGGTCTTCAGGGTTTCGGCGGACTTGGCCACCGCGGGGAAGACCACGGCGCCGATGCCGAGGATCGACAGCCACGGCAGAATCGGCAGCAGCTTGTCCACGATCCTGTCGAACACCACGCGGATGACCAGGCCGCCGACGACCGGGATGAGCACCGTCTGCGCCAGCGTCCAGGCGATGCCGCCGCCGTCGACCGGGGTCTCCTGGCCGGCGAGCAGCAGCATGATGATCGGCGTGACGATCGGCGACAGCAGCGTCGACACCGACGTCATGGCCACCGACAGTGCGACGTCGCCCTTGGCCAGGTAGGCCACGACGTTCGACGCCGTGCCACCGGGCACCGAGCCGAGCATGAGCAGGCCGATGGCCAGCATCGGGTTGAGGCCGAGCATCTTCGACACGGCCACGGCGGCCAGCGGCATGATCACGAACTGCGCGACGACGCCGATGGCGATGGGCCACGGCCGGCGGGCGACGAGCTTGAGGTCCGGGATGGTCAGCGTCAGGCCCATGCAGAACATGATCACCATCAGGGCGTACGTGATGTAATCGCCGATGGGGACGAACGGTTCGGGCACGAAGAAGGCGATGATGGCGCCGATGAGGATAAACGCCGGGAAGGCGACGACCGCGATGGCGGCGGAGCGTTCCTCGGCTTTGTTCTCGCGGTGGGCGGTCTCGGTGGTGCCCGCGGGGCCGTGCGGCGGGTCGTGATTGATCATCGTCATGCGCCCACTATATGAGACACATGTCCCATTAGGTGAAATTTCGGGCCGGGCGCCGGTGCCCCCGCACGGACTCGCCACCCCGCCTACGCTCGGCCCCATGACCGACTTCGCCGCCCACCCCGACGCCACGATCCGCGCCGCCCACGCCCTGGCCGCCCGCGCGCACCGCGATGACGTCCGCCCCGGCCCCGGCGGCGCCGACGAGCCGTACCTGCGCCACGTCGAGCGCGTCGCCGAGGTCGTCGAGGCGGTCGGCGGCGGGCCGGACATGGTTGCGGCGGCTTTGCTTCACGACGTCGCCGAGGACCACCCCGAACTCTGGGATAGGGAGCGGAGTGGGATGCGGGAGGACGTCGTCAAGCATGTCGAAGCCGTGACCAGGCGGGACGGGGAGAGCTACCCGGAGTTCGTGGAGCGTGCCGCGGCCGGCGAGGAGTCGCGGGCGATCAAGCTCGCCGACGTGCGGGACAACCACGGCAGCCTGGGCAACCTGCCCACCGGCACCGATGGCGAACGCGCCCGCGTGGAGAAGCTGCGGGCGCGGTACGGAGCGGCGCTGGAGAGGTTGGAGGAGCCGGAGAAGTAGGGGCGGCCCGAGTAGGAGCGGCCGGCGGGCCCTAATCCCCCAGCTTCCCGGACAGGCGCTCCAGGCGGTCGAGGCTCTGGCCGTCGAGGCCGACGACGGTGAGGCGCTTGCCCTTGGCCTCGTACTTGGTGCGGATGGCGTCGAGGGTGGCCACGGTCGAGGAGTCCCACACATCGGCCTCGGTGAGGTCGAGGATGACGTGGTCGGGGTCGCCGGCATAGTCGAACTGGTAGACCAGGTCATTGCTGGAGGCGAAGAAGAGCTGGCCGCGGATGCGGTAGCGGCGGGCGTCGACGGTGCCGTCGCCATCGACATCGGACTCGGCGACCTTCTCGACGCCCACCATGTGCGCCACGCGGCGGGCGAACATGATCATCGCCGTGACCACGCCGAGGATGACGCCGATGGCCAGATTGTGGGTGATCACGGTCGCGGCGACGGTGACCACCATGACGGTGGTCTCGCTCAGCGGCATGATCCGCAGCGTGCGCGGATGGACCGAGTGCCAGTCCATGGTGCCCACCGACACCATCACCATCACGGCGACCAGCGCGGCCATGGGGATCAGGCCGACGATGTCGCCCAGCGAGACGACGAGGATGAGCAGGAAAATGCCGGCCAGCAGCGTGGACAGGCGGGTGCGGGCGCCGGCCTCGCGGACGCCGATCATGGTCTGGCCGATCATCGCGCAGCCGCCCATGCCGCCGAACAGGCCGCCGACCAGGTTCGCGGCGCCCTGGCCCCACGACTCGCGGGTCTTGTCGGAGTGGACCTCGGTGATGTCGTCGACGAGCTTGGCGGTCAGCAGCGACTCCATCAGCCCGACCAGCGCGACGGCGAAGGCGTAGGGCGCGATGATCTGCAGCGTCTCCAGCGTCCACGGCACGTTCGGGATGAGCAGCTCGGGCCACGAATCGGGCAGCTCGCCCTGATCGCCGACGTTGGGCACCTTCCAGCCGGCGGCGACCACGACGATGGAGATGACCAGGATCGCGATGAGCGGCGCGGGCACGACGGTAGTCACCCGCGGGAACAGGACCATGATGGCGATGCCAGCCACCACCAGCGGATACACCAGCCACGGCACGCCGATCAGATGCGGCAGCTGGGCGGTGAAGATGAGGATGGCCAGAGCATTGACGAATCCGACCATCACCTGCCGCGGAATGAACCGCATCAGTTTGGCCACGCCCAACAGCGCCATGATGATCTGCAGCGCACCGGCCAGCAGCACCGTCGCGATGAGGTAGTCGACGCCGTGGTCGCGCACGAGCGGCACGATGACCAGCGCAATCGACCCCGCGGCACCGGAAATCATGGCGGGCCGGCCGCCGGTGAACGCGATGGTCACGGCGACGGCGAAGGACGCGAACAACCCCAGCCGCGGGTCGACGCCGGCGACGATGGAAAACGAGATCGCCTCCGGGATCAGCGCCAGCGCGACGACGAGCCCGCCGAAGACCTCCTTGCGCAGCCGCACCGGCGACGAAAACGCGAAGCGGAACGAGTCCACGACCCCGACCGGTGCGTCGGGTTCGGGTTGGGGCTTTACGACGCGCTGCGCGACGCCACCGCTGTTATTCGACATGAACGGCCTTCCGTGAGAATCGCACCTACTGTATCGGCGGACTCCCCTGAAGGCTTCCACGAGGCCAGCTGTTGATTCACAATCCCCTGACCAGTTCGGCAAGCTCTTCGTCACGGCGATGGCGTAGGCGCGACACCGTCTTGCGGCGTGCGGCGCCCGCAGAAAGATCCAGTGCTTCGTTGACGACCGCCAGCACAGCGTCGACATCGGCAGTGGAATCGGCGTCGCAGAAATCGTCCATACCGGTCGCGTTGAGAAGCTCCGCGGCGCCGTCGAGCCCACTCAATCGCGGGGTCGCCGGTACGACATCGAATTCGTCGCCGAATACGAGCCACACCCGGTCGCCTTCGACGCAACCGAGATCGGCCATGAAACGGGAGATGGTGCCGATGCTGGTCATGGATCTTCCCCACGAAACCCGTTGCTCGCCGAGCCGGCTCGGCATGTGAATGGTCTCCCCAAACTCAAGCCCACAATGCACTGCGACCCCGACGGGGATCTGGGACCCGGAACCACGCAGGTGGTCACGTGTGACGGTGACCAACAGACACCAATTCCCATTCCGCCGGTAGAAGGCCCGCGATTCCTCGGGGGTCGCGCGAACCGTGGGTTTCTCGTCTTCTCCGGCACGGCGGACCCGGCGATCCTCGATGACGAACTCGGGAGTCGACGCGTACGTGAGAATGGAATTCCTCGAGACCCCGAAGCGGTCGGCGTCGGCGTTCAGGTCTTCGATGGAGACGAAGCCGTCCTCAGATTCGTCAATACGGCGATTGATCAGGTCGAAGATCGTCGTCCATTCCTCTTCGCCCCACTCCGCCAGAGCCCAAGTTCCGCGCCCGCAACGAATGATCTCATCTGCCAGGCTCAGCGCGTTTGAGATGGACGTAATGGACCGGTTGCCTAGGGCACGGTGGAGCTCTTCCGTGGTCATTGGCCGGTTGGCCAGGTGCAGCTCAGTCGCCGCACGTTCGGGGATGCTCGCCACACGAGTGAATACTCTCCCGTCCCGAAACTCGAAGGCCGTCGTCTCCCGGAGTCGCAATTCCAGAATCTCAGGATCGATGCCGACGTCGGCGGCTACCTCGCCGACGCACGCGGTGCCGTAATCATCCGCGTGCGCATCAATCGCGGCGAGGATCGCCCCGTCGATGTCACCGACGAGGAACCACCCCTCGTCGATTCGCCAGCCGACCGGGGATTCGGCAGCGGTCGCCGGAAGCACGTCGAGGAGACGCATGCGCGCGGCAGATGGCTCGGCGCCGATCCCGGGCAAGGCACCCAGAAGGTCGCTTTCGGGTATGCACGGTCCGAATCGCAATGGCAGGGCCGCATTGATCAAGTCACAGGCCGGCCCGGCCATTGAGAGGTCTTCGAGCACCTTTTTCTCGATCTGACGGATCCGCTCGCGGGTGACTCCGAATTCCTGTCCCACATCGTCAAGGGTTCGAGTTCCTGCCACCCGTCCCTGGACAATGGCTGCACGACGCAAGTCGCCGATCCCGATTGCCTCATCGATTTCCGCGACGGCGCGGTTGACCACACGATCGGTCGGATCAGCGGCCTCGTCCAGCGCCTCCCGCACCAGCGCCGGCGGAGCACCAAGAGCGTCATCCTCGGCGTCGGTCCCGGTGGCCGATGGCCAGTCGCCGAGCAGCGCCACCCACCCCGCGACGATCTCGTCGGCGTCGAGGGGCCCCACGGCTCGAGCCGCACTGTCCGAATAGAAGTCGTCCGACGTCGGAAACCCACCGTCGAAAAAGTCCGGTGCCTCATCCGACGCGGTCTCGTCGTAAAGCTCCGCGCCCAGCCCCTCCGAAACACCACCATCACCGTCGAGGAGCTCCGCATCGTCGATCGCCTGGAGCACCGTCGCGTAGACGAAGGAGCGGAGCTTCACCCGGCCGACGTGCCGCAGTTCGCGCAGGTCCTCCGCCGATGCCACCAATGGTTCGGGGTACACCTCGAACCAGGTGGCCGTGGTCTTCAGCGTGAGGTCGACACCTTCGGGCCGGGTGGCCGGCTCGAGCACCGGCGACATGGAATGCAAAGGGAGATCCGCACGGAACGTCAGCCACGATTCCACCACCCCGGCGGCATCGGCCTGGGTTTCCGGCACATCGGCCAGCCACGGGAAAATGCGTCCCAAATCCAACACCGCGGCTTCATGGACGATCTCCGGGACGGCGTCAACGACCGGGACGGCGGTGTCCTCCGCGTAGGGCGATGCTGCAGCCTCGACAGCGGCCTCGGTTGGGGCGCCATCAACCGGGGCGGCATCGTCGACCATGTTGTGGAGCAGTTTCGCAAACTCCCGCTCCCCGATCACCGGAACACCCAGTTCACGGGCCTTCTTCGCCTTGCCGGACATCGACGCGACGTCGGCCGCGACCACCACGCGGCTGCGCCCGCAAACGCCACCCACGTCGAGCCCGGCCTCGGTGGCCCGTCGCGCCCACTCCTCGCGCGGGATCGCCATCGCCCCCGTGAACGTGACCCGGTCACCGGGAGCGAGCACCAACTGCAGAGATTCGGCGTCATTGCCGTCATCGTCGGCATCCGATGCTTCGGCTTGGCGACGGACCGTCGTCCACGAACCCAACGGCTCCGCCAACCACACCGCAACTCGAGCCCGCCCGATCGACAATTCATCGGCGATGGTCAGCAAACGCTCGCGTTCCTCGGCGGTGACCACACCGTCGGCCCACGCTTCGATGGACACCTGCCGGAGGTACAGCTCATGCAATTCGTCGACGTCATCGTCGGACAACTCGAGGGCGTGGGCGGTGTCCAGGAGTTGCGCGATTTCATCGTCGTCGAGCCGATCATCGACCATCGCGTCGGCGAGGAGCCCCATGTATTCGTCGGCGGCCCGATCGCCGATGCCCGGCGCCGCGTCGGTGATGCGCCGCATCCACTCGCCGGAATCGGCGTGCTCACCGGTGCTGGTGGAGCGGGTGATGCTCGTGCCATCTTCCTCGTCGGTGAACAGTCCGTCATCCCGGACGAGCAGCGGCACGGTCGACGGAGGCAAGACGGCGAGATCGAAATCGTCGAGATGCAGGGGCCGGGCACCGGAGAGATCATCGGTCATCCACGGCAAAAGGTAAGCGAGCAGGCACGCGGTGGCGTCGGCATCGGCCAGCGCCGTGTGCGCGGCCGCGTTGTCCACGTCGATGCACTCGAGGCATGCCTCCAACTTGTAGGACGGCCCCGGCAAAATCCCCTTCGCCGATCGCATCGTGTCCAGCAGCCAGTCACCGTCGTCGGGAAGCGGCAACCCGATTCGGGCAAACTCGTTGCCCAGGAAGCGCTTCTCGAACGACGCGTTGTGGGCGACCACAACACGCCCGTTGAGAAGATCCGCGAGCCGGAGAGCAATGTCCTCGAATCGCGGGGCCTCGATGAGATCGGACGGGGTGATCCCGTGGACGAAGCCGTTGTCGAAGCCCCGGTCCGGCTGTACCAGCGTCCGCCATCGCTTTTCCACGCGCCCCGCCGCATCGGCCAGCACGACCCCCACCTCGATGATCCGGTCCGAGTTGGAGAAACCGGTGGTCTCCAGATCAATGACGGCGAAAGAGTGGTTGCTCATGCGTGGGCCTCGGCGATTTTCTCGTGAGTGGGCGCGGGCCGCAGAAGACGTGGCCCAACCATCGGTTATATCCGAGCCAGTGGATTGACCTCACGCGAATTGGCCCGGATGGGGGCAGCCATCCCCTATTTCTTCTTCGCCTCCCTGACGCCGGTGCCCGGCCGCCCCTCGCCGCGGGCCTTCTCGTAGTGCTCGATCCACTGCTCCGGCGTGACCTTCTCGCACAGCCGCGCGATGAGGTCGACGGGCACGTGCTCGGGCTTGCGGAAGCGAATGCACGACTTGCCCATGTTCAGCTTCCGGCCGGTGTCGAGCTTCTCGTACTCGGCGACGAACCAGTCCAGCAGTTCATCGTCGGCGTAGACCGCCATGTGGTAGATCGAGATGTACTGCTTCTGGCTGGCGATCGCCAGGAACGGCAGCGGCGTATCGGGAGTGCAGTGGTAGCCGTCGGGATACGTCGACAAAGGCACGACCCAATTGGGCATGCCGTACTGCATTTCCATCTCGAACCCGGGCGGGAGATGCTCGTCGATGGCATCGACGAGGTCGGTCATGACGCCACGGCGGTCGTCGTCAAGCTCTGCCAGGTACTGCTCCACGGTCTTCGCGTCGGATTTCATGAATTCATTGTGCCGCAGAACGCACCGCGCGGGGCCGGGCGCGCGACGTAGAGTCGGGGCATGGGCACCAAGAAGATGGACATCCGGAAGACGTTCGCCGCCAAAGTCGAGGAGTGGAACGGCTTCAGCCTGCCGGCGAAGATCGGCATCATCGCCGCCGTCGTCGCCGAGCTGGCCGCGAAGGTCGGCGTGTGGAGCGACCTGGCCAAGCGCCCCGCCGACAAGGTCCGCGGCCCGAAGTGGCTGTGGGTGGCGCTGAGCTTCATCAACTCCTTCGGCCCCGGCGCGTACTTCGCCATCGGGCGGAAGAAGTAGGGCGCGGGGCCGGGGCGGAATCCGTCCCTGGACTTTCGGGGAGCGCCCGCTAGGGTAGTTGACATGTCACATTCCAGTGCCGCGCCGGCCCACGAGATCCGGATAATCCGCGCCGCCGACCGTTCGACGTGGCGCGATTCGGCGCTGCTGTCGCGGCAGTCCTTCCCCGCCACCGGCAGCTTCGACCTGGAGGGCAACGCGTTCGGGCTGCTCATGGTGCACAACGATGACGTCGTCTCCCCCGGCGAGGGCTTCGACATGCACCAGCACCGCGACGTCGAGCTGGTCACGTGGGTCATCGACGGTCGCCTGCGCCACCGTGACGATGGCGGCATGGAGGGTTCCGCCGCCGGGTCCGAGTCGATCCTGACGCCCGGCATGGCGCAGCGCGTCAGCGCCGGCCGCGGCATCCGCCATTCCGAGCTCAACGCCTCCGGGTACCTCGACGGCAAGACGCTGCGGGTCATCCAGTCGTGGCTGCCACCGGATGCGCCGGGCACCGCGCCATCCCACGACGAGGCCGACCTCAACGACGCGCTCGCCGACGGCACCCTGGCCCCGGTCGCGTCGGGCACGCCGGGCATCGCGCCGCTGACCATCGGCACCTCCGGGGCGACGCTGCGGGTAGGCCGCATTCCCGCCGGCCGCGCGTTCGAGGTCCCGACCACCCGGTTCACGCACTTTTTCGTCGCGTCCGGCTCGGTGTCCCTCGGCGACGAGACGCTTTACGACGGTGACGTCGCCCGCATCACCACCCATTCCCCCGATTCGGCCGGCGGTTCTTCGCCGGCTTCGCCCCTGACCGCGACGGCCATCGACGACACCGAGGTCCTGGTCTGGACCATGGACCGGGGCATCGGCGGCTAGCCACGACAGCCGAAAGATACCTACGTTCCGGCCAGGTACCTACGTTTGAACGTGGGTATCTGGCCGAAACGTAGGTTTCTGCGAGCGGGGTGCTCGGAGCTCGCCGGTGACGCCGCGAATCGTGGCACGACGATGGGCCCGCGCGTACCGTCGGCGGCAATGACTCCCGTTAACCAACCCACGCCCACTCCCACTTCCCCGTCCAACCCCGCCTCCAAGCCCGGCACCTTCCGCTTCGCGGTCGTCGGCATCGGCCAGATCTCGCAGCAGGCGTTCATCCCGGCTCTGCGCAGCCTTCCCGACGTTGAAATCGCCGCGATCGTGACCAGCTCGGAGGCCAAGGCGGAGGCCGTCGTCAAGCGAACCGGAGCCGGTGCCGCGCACGACGCCGACGCGGACGCGCCCGGCCGGGCCATCGCCGACGACGTCGCGGTGTACGGCTACGACCAGTTCGCCGAGCTGCTGGAGCGCGACGACATCGACGGCATCTACGTGGCCACGCCCGTGATGCGCCACCGCGAGTTCGCCGAGCCCGCCCTCGACGCCGGTATCGCCGTGCTGCTGGAGAAGCCGATGGCCGATTCGGTGGAGGACTGCGAGGCGATGATCGCTGCTTCACGACGCTCCGGCGCGGCCCTCATGGTCGCCTACCGCATGCACCAGGACGCGTACATGGTCGAGCTCGCGGACATGGCGGCGCGCGGGACGATCGGCGACATCCGCACGTTCACCTCGGTGTTCGCCCACGACATCGAGGAGAGCAACCACCGCGGGCACTCGGGATTCTGGGGCGGGCCCGTGCCGGACTTCGGCGCCTACCCGCTCAATCTGGTGCGCCACCTCTTCCGCGCCGAGCCGACCAATGTCCACGCGATGGGCGTGTCGTCGCGGGACCGGGACTTCAATTTCCGGGACGGCGTCGGCGTGACGCTGCGCTTCCCCGATGACCGCATCGCCCAGTACACGCTGAACTACAACGCCGCGGACCTGGACACGTTCCAGCTGGTCGGCTCCAAGGGCACGATCACCTCGGACTCCTGCTACGGCTTCGCGCCCGAGCCGCCGCGCAACTGGACGCTGACCAACGGCCAGGGCACGAAGCGCCACGTGGCGGAGTCGGTCGACCAGTTCGCCGGCGAGACCCGCTACTTCATCGACTGCGTCCGCGCCGGCACCCGCCCCGGGCCCGATGGCGAGGAGGGGCTTGCCGACGTGCGCATCTTCATCGCCATCGAGGAGTCCCTGCGCCTGGGCCGCGAGGTCATCCTGCCGCCGCGCCAGTTCGGCCCGGGCCTGAGCCGCGACCAGGTCCGCGCCATCCCGCCGCGCCCGGCCGAGGAGATCCCCGGCGACGACGAGCTCGTCGACCAGACGCCGCAGAACAGGTAGGCCGCGAAGTCGCGGACCCCGCAGAACAGGTAGTCCGCGCGGGCGCGGACCGCCCTACCACCGGCGGCCGCCGCCGCACCCCGCACAGCCCACCCGCCGAGCCCCATTGGAATCCCCTCCAATGGGGTTAACTTCTGTGCCTTTCGCGCCCTGCGTGTTTGAAGCACGCCCAGCCGGGTCTAAGGTTTGCCTCATCTCATGAAGGTTGGGGATAGCAAGTCAGCGCGCTACCCCGAATCCTCACCCCTGACCCCGATCCCCCAGAAAGGTCGTCCCGGTGTTCCTGGCTTCCTTCCTCATCGGCCTGCGCGAAGGCCTCGAGGCCGCGCTCATCGTCGGCATCCTGCTGGCCTACGTTCGCAAGCGCGGCCGCGCCGATGCCGCCGGCAAGATCTGGTGGGGCGTCGGCCTCGCCGTCGCAGGCTCGCTCGCCCTCGGCGCGCTGTTCACGTTTGGCCTGGGCGGGCTCGCCTTCGAGACCCAGGAGTTCATCGGCGGCACGATGTCGCTGGTCGCCGTGGCGATGGTGACGTGGATGGTCTTCTGGATGATGCGCATCGGCGGCGGCCTCAAGCGCGAACTGGAAACCGGCGCCGACGCCGCGCTCGTCGCCGGCGCGTGGGCGGTGTTCTGGATCGCGTTCGTGTCGGTCGCGCGCGAGGGCATCGAGACGACCCTCATGCTGTGGGGCTGGGCGGGCGACCCGGTGGCGCTGCTCGGCGCGCTCGCCGGCATCGCGCTGGCCGCGGCGATGGGCTACGGCCTCTACCGCGGGGCGCTGCGCATCAACCTGGGCACGTTCTTCAACTGGTCGGGGGTGTTCCTGATCATCGTCGCCGCGGGCATCCTCGCCTACGGCATCCATGACCTGCAGGAGGCCGCGTATCTGCCCGGCCCGTTCTCGGGCGACCCGATCGCGCCGACGCATCCGCGCACGGGCGAGGTGCTCACCGGCTTCGCCGCCTACCCGTTCTGGGGCGCGGCGTACCCCTTCGGCTGGGCGTTCAACGTCGAGCATCTCATCGACCCCTCCGGGGCCATCGCGGCGTTCCTCAAGGGCACCGTCGGTTTCGTGCCGCGCATGACGTGGCTCGAAATCACCGCGTGGGCCGCGTACCTGGCCGTCGTCTTCCCCGCTTTCCTGCGCCGGGTCCGTGCCAACAAGGTCGGCACGACCCGGGGACATGAGCGTCACGACGCCGCCACCGGTCCCCCGGTCCGGCCCCAGCCCGCGTCCGCGCAGTAGCTGATCCGGCCGACGTCTCCCCGCGTCCGCCACCCCTCCCGCGGCGCCCGATCCGGTGCGCCGCCCCCAATGAACGGAGTTTCCCCGATGACCCTGCACGTCTCCCGCCGCCGCACCACCGCCGCCGGCGCCCTCGCCGCCACGACCATGATCCTGCTCGCCGGTTGTTCCGGCGCCGGCGATTCCGGCTCCAACGGTTCCAACGGTGCGGCCGGCTCGGACGGCCCCGATGGCGCGATCGAGGTCGTGTCCACCGCCGACGAGTGCACGGTGTCCACCGATTCGGTCGACAGCGGCAACCACACCTTCCATGTGAAGAACGAGGGCGAGAAGATCACCGAGTTCTACGTCCTGGGCTCCGATGGCCTGCGGATCGTCTCGGAGAAGGAGAACATCGCCCCGGGCGCCTCGGCCGACCTGTCGGTCACCCTCTCCCCCGGCGACTACTTCACGGCCTGCAAGCCGGGCCTGCGCGGCGCCAACGTCGGCCAGACCGCCTTCACCGTCACGGGCGAGGCGATCCCGGTCGACGCCAGCGAGCAGGAGCGCTACGACGAGGCGGTGAAGTCGTACGTGGACTTCGTCAAGAACGAGGTCGCGGCGCTGGTGCCGGGCGTGGGCGATTTCGCCGACGCCTACATCGCCGGCGACGACGACCGCGCCCGCGAGCTCTACGCCAACGTCCGCGTGCACTACGAGCGCATCGAGCCGCTGGCGGAGTCGCTGGGCAGCCTCGATCCGCGCATCGACTACCGCGAGGTCGATTACCTCGCCGAGGCCGATCAGCTGGAGGCCGACGACCCGACGTTCACGGAGTGGCTGGGCTTCCACCGCATGGAGAAGGACCTGTGGCAGCCGAAGGAGGACGAGCGCAACGCCGATGGAACGCCCGCCCGCGAGGGGTGGGAGCCGTCGTCGCCGGAGGACCGCAAGCGCATCGGCGAGGCCCTGAAGGCCGACGTGGACAAGCTCTACGACACCGTCCACGCCGACGGGTTCATCGAGGCCCAGGACATCAACATCAGCACCGTGTCCAATGGCGCGATCGGCCTGCTGGAGGAGGTCGCCGTGACCAAGGTGACCGGCGAGGAGAACTGGTGGTCGCACTACGACCTGTGGGATTTCCAGGCCAACCTCCAGGGCTCGCGCATCGCGTATGACCTGGTCCGCCCCATCGCCGAGAGCAAGGGCGAGGAGGGCAAGAAGCTGGTCGAGGACATCGACCGACGCTTCGACGAGCTGCAGGAGCTTCTCGACGAGTACGGCAACCTCGAGGAGGGGTACGTCCTCTATGACACGGTCGACGCCGCCGGGCAGGCCGAGCTGACCCGCA
This sequence comes from Corynebacterium sp. NPDC060344, assembly GCF_042725215.1. NCBI lineage: Bacteria > Bacillati > Actinomycetota > Actinomycetes > Mycobacteriales > Corynebacteriaceae > Corynebacterium > Corynebacterium sp. NPDC060344. Next base: position 593,443 of record NZ_JBHXCS010000001.1, read on the forward strand.
AGATCGATGCCCTGCGCGAGCCGCTGTCCCGGCTCACCGGCACCGTGCTGAGCATTTCGGAGTAGTCGCAGCGATGTGCCCCACCCATGACTCTGCGGCATCGCAGCCGCTCAGCCGCCGCAGGATGCTCGGGATGCTCGGCGCCGGCGGCATCGGTGCCGCAGCCGGCGGTGCCCTCGGCTTCGCCGGCGGCCGCGCCACCGCCGATGGTTCGGCCGATGGTTCCACCGGCGCCGGGGGTTTCTTCGGCGGCGGTAGCCAGTCGGCCTCCGACCCCGGCGAATTGACGTATCCCTTCGATGGCGAGCATCAGGCCGGGATCATCACCCCGGCGCAGGACCGCATGCATTTCGCGGCGTTCGACATGGTGGACGACGCCACCCGGGACGACCTCATCGACCTGCTCGAGCGGTGGACCGCCGCGGCCCGGCGGCTGCCGCTGGGCGGCGAGGTCAGCGCCCGCGGCGCCTTCGGCGGCGGCCCGAACTTCCCGCCCGACGACACCGGCGAGGCCTACGACCTCGGCCCCGCCGGCTTGACGCTGACCTTTGGTTTCGGGCGGACGTTGTTCACGTCGGCGTCGTCAAGCAACGATGCGGAGGGCGGGACGGGCACCGACCGGTTCGGCATCGCCGACCGCATGCCCGCGGACTTCACCGAGCTGCCGGTGATGGCCAACGACTTCCTCATCCCCGAGAAATCCGGCGGTGACCTGTGCATTCAGGCGTGCGCGAATGACCCGCAGGTCGCGTCGCATGCCATCCGCAATCTGACGCGGATGGCGATGGGCGTCGCCGTGCTGAAGTGGTCGCAGATCGGGTTCGGGAGGACGTCGTCGACGTCGCAAAGCCAGAAGACTCCCCGCAACCTGTTCGGGCAGAAGGACGGCACGATGAACCTCAAGGCCGAGGAGCCCGAGCGGCTCGCGGAGCACGTGTGGATCGGCGACGGCGATGGCGACGCGGACGGCGCGTGGGCGGCGGGCGGCACGTACCTGACCGCGCGGCGCATCACCATGACCATCGAGGTGTGGGACAGCCTGCAGCTGGAAGAACAGGAGCGCGTCACCGGCCGCGACAAGGTCCATGGCGCCCCGCTGACCGGCGGCGACGAGTTCGACCAGCCGGACTTTTCGGCCCGCGACAACCGCGGTCTGCCGGTCGTCGACGAGCGCTCGCACGTTTTCCGCGTGCACCCCGACAACAACGGCGGCGTGCGCATGCTGCGCCGCGGCTACAACTTCATCGACGGCAACGACGACCAGGGCCGGCTCGATGCCGGGCTATTCTTCATCGCCTTCACCAGGACCCCGGAGCGGTTCGCGCGCGTGCACCAGAACATGGCGCGCGACGACATGTTCCTCGAGTACCTGAAGACCACCTCGTCTGCCGTCTTCCTCGTCCCGCCCGGCGTCGGCGCGGAGGGCTACGTCGGGCAGGGGCTGTTCGAGGGGTAGGTGGGGCGGGGGTCGGCTGGGCGGGGTGCCCACCTAACCGCACCGAAACAACGCGGCCACACCACCGCCGCCGCGGACCACGAAGGTTAACGCCCGGGTTACCGACGGGAAATCCGGGCCCGGCAACCTCATGGGCATGACGTTGACGCACGAGATCCCCCTGCCCAGGGGCTGGAACCCGGGGGACATCGCCCACGGCAGATGACGGCGCCACGGCCCGCGGCACCGCCGGCGCGCACCCCATGCGCACGGCACGGCACGCGGGTCCTCGCAGCCACACCGATCACGTCATCCACCCGGCGGCACGCCCCGCCGGGCCCCGAGGAGCCGTCAATGACCACCACGATCGCGGGCGCCGACACGCCCCGCACCACCACAGACAACACCGCCGGCAGCGCCCCCGAGCCAGCCGAACCGACCGCCGGGAACCTGCCTCCGCTGCCCCGGAACCTGACCTTCACGCCCGACGACTGGCGCATCCTCGCCGGTTTCTGGCATCCCGTCGCCGTCGCCGCCGACATCGGCGCCGGCCCCACGAGCATCACGCTGCTGGACATGCCGCTGGTGGCCTACCGCGTCGACGGCGAGGTCGTCGTCGCCGATGACCTGTGCCCGCATCGCGGCATGATGCTCAGCCTCGGCGACGCCCAGCCCGACGGCAAGGGCCTGAAGTGCCCGTACCACGGGCTGCGGTTCGGGGCGGGCGGCCGGTGCACGGAGATCCCGGCGCACCCGACCAACCGGATCCCCGCGAAGATGCACCTGCGCGCCTATGGCGCCGTGGAGCGCTACGGCCTGGTGTGGGTGTGCCTGGCCACGCGCGCCGGCGACGACCTGGCCGCCGATCCCGCCATTCCTCCGGTTCCGCATTGGGACGACGCCGGCTTCCAGCAGATCAACTGCCCGCCCATCGACGTCGCCGCGTTCGCGGGCAGGCAGGTGGAGGGCTTCCTCGATGTGGCGCATTTCCCGTTCGTCCACGCCGCGACCTTCGCGGACCCCGACAACACCGAGGTCGAGGCGTACTCCCCGACCCCGACGCCCGATGGTTTCGAGGCGGAGTACCGCTCGACGATGGCCAACATCCCCCACGGCGTCGACGCGGACGTCCCCGAGGGGTTCACGTGGCTGCGGCATTTCCGCCTGCACGTCCCCTTCGTCGCGTCGCTGACGGTGCATTTCCCCGGCGGCGGGATCCTGGCCATGATGAACGCCGCGTGCCCGGTGTCGGCGAAGCGGACCCGGTTGCTCGACGCGCGGTGCCGGAACTTCGACCTGGACCAGCCGGTGTCGGAGGTCCACGAGTTCAACCGCCGCATCTTCGAGGAGGACCGCGCCATGGTCGAGGCGCAGAAGCCCGAGAATCTGCCGCTGGATCCGCGCCTGGAGGTCCACATCCCCGCCGACAAGTCGTCGATCGCGTATCGGCGGGCGCTGCGTTCGGCGGGCCTGTCCGAGTTTTTCACGGCGTGAGGGGGCGGCGATGACTGATGCGGTGGTCCATTCCATGACCCGTTCGTCGGCGCGCAGCTTGCTCATCGAGCTGCGCCACCCCGGCGGCGTGTTCCCGCTTTACGACGCCGGCGCCCACATCGACGTCCACCTCCCCGGCAGCGGCGGGGACGCTGGGACGGCGGGCGCGGGCGACGGTCCCGTGATTCGCCAGTATTCGCTGGTCAATCCGGGTGACCGGCGCGACCGGATGCTCATTGCGGTGTCGTTGGACGATTCCGGCCGCGGCGGTTCCCGGTTCATCCACGAGCGCGTGCGCGTGGGAGATCGGCTGCGGGTGTCCGCCCCGCGCAATCACTTCCGGCTGGAGGCTCCCGCCGCAGGACCCGCCGGCGCGACCGACGCGGCTGACGGAGCTAACGGGGCTAACGGGGCTGACGGGGAAGCCACGCCGCGGCGCATGCCCCCGGTGGTGCTGCTCGCCGGCGGCATCGGCGTGACGCCCCTGGTCGCGATGGCCGAACAGTTGCACCGGGAGGCGACCGACTTCGTCCTCCATTGCTTCGCCCGCTCCGCCGGGGATCAGCCGCTGCGCGAGTACATCGCGGGTCGCCCCTGGGCGCCGGAGGTCGCGTGGCACCTCAGCGAGGAGGGTGATTCCTTCCGCACGTCCGGGCTCCCGGGCGGCTACGTCGACGGTGCGCGGCTGTACGTGTGCGGTCCCGCCGGGTTCATCGAGGCCGCACGCCGCCGCGCGGCCGAGTCCGGGTGGCCGGAGGAGGCGGTGGCGTCGGAAAAGTTCGCGGCCACCGCCTCCCCCGCGGTCCCAGCTGCGGACCCGGCCGGCACCGGAGATGCGGCCGCTCCGGAAGATTCGGCCGCCCTTGGATCCACGGCCGGTACGGCCGATGCAATGGATACGTCCTTCGACGTCATCGCCGCGTCCACCGGTGAAAAGATGACCGTCCCCTCCGGCTCCACGATCGCCGAGGTGCTCGTCGCCCACGGCTATCCGGTGGAGCTGTCCTGCGAGCAGGGCATCTGCGGGTCGTGCATCACCGGAGTCCTCGACGGCACCCCGGATCACCGCGACGAGGTGCAGACCCCGGCCGAGCACGCCGCGAACACCTCCATCAACGTGTGCTGTTCGCGGGCGTCGACGCCATCGTTGACGTTGGAGGTGTGAGCGCCTCATGACCAGGATCATTCGCGGCCACGTGGTCACGCCCGTCGCCGGTGGCGGGGATTCGCTGACGGAGTTTCCGGATGGGGCCGTCGTCACGCGGGATGGGGTGATCCTCGCAGTCGGCGAGTTTCGCGACCTGCGCGCCGACCACCCGGATGCCGCCGTGGACGACCATCGGGGGCGGCTGCTGGTGCCCGGATTCGTCGATTGCCACGTGCATTATCCCCAGCTCGGGATGATCGCCTCGCCCGGGCGCGAGTTGCTCGGCTGGTTGGAGGACTACACCTTCCCCGCCGAGCTGGCCTTCGCCGACGACGGCCACTGCGCGGCCGCCGCCGAGGAATTCTGCGACCACCTCGTGGCCAACGGCGTGACCACCGCCTGCGTCTACGCCACCGTTCACCCCGGTTCGGCCGACGCGCTGTTCCGGTCGGCACAGCGCCGTGGCCTGCGGATACTGACCGGCAAGGTGTGCATGGACTGCAATGCGCCGCCGGGCCTGCTCGATACCGCGGAGTCCGCCTACGCCGACAGCCGGGCACTGCTGGAGCGGTGGCACGGGGTCGACCGGCTCGAGTACGTGATCACCCCGCGCTTCGCGCCGACGTCGTCGGAGGCGCAGCTGTCCGCGCTCGGCGCCCTGGCCGCGGAGTTCCCCGACATCGCCATCCAGACGCACCTGTCGGAGAACCAGGGCGAATGCTCATGGGTCGCCGAGCTCTTCCCCGGCGACGCCGACTACACCGCCGTGTACGAGCGCCACGGCCTCGTGCGGCGCCGCAGCGTCTTCGGCCACGCCATCCATCTCTCCGACGGGGAGTTGTCCCGCCTCGGCGCCGCCCGCGCCGCGTTGGCGCATTGCCCGACGTCGAACGGGTTTCTCGGCTCGGGGCTGTTCGATTTGGCCAGGGCCCGCGCCGTCGACGGGCTGCACGTCGGCTTCGGCTCCGACGTCGGCGCCGGCACCAGCTTGTCGCCGCTGGCGACCATGGGCGAGGCGTACAAGGTGTCCCGGCTCAGCGGCGCACCATTGTCGACCGCCGACGCGTTTCGCTTTACGACGATCTTCGCCGCCGACGCCCTCGGCCTCTCCGACCGGGTCGGCAGCCTGGAGCCCGGGAAGGACGCGGACGTCGTGGTCCTCGATCCTCTGGCGAGCCCGATTCTGCGGCAACGCCTCGACGGTGGGGCCGGGTCCGAGGTCGGTTCGCCGACGACCGAAGAGATCCTCTTCGCGATGATGACCCTCGGCGACGACCGCTGCGTTGCGCGCACCTACGTCGCCGCTACGCTCGCCTCATGAGCATCTTCCGCAGCAACGCGACGCCCACCGGCCCCCGCAGGGTCCTGATCACCGGCGCCGCCTCGGGTTTCGGCCTGGAATTGGCCAAGCGCTTCGTCGCCCGCGGCGATCACGTCATCGCGACCGATCTTCATGACGCGGCGAACGGGGACGTCGCAACGCTCGGTGAGCGGTGCACCTACCGAAAGCTCGACGTGACCTCGGACGCGGACTGGGAGGCGGCGGCCGCTGAGGTCGGCGCGGTCGATGTGCTGGTGCTCAACGCCGGCATCGCGGTCGGCGGGGCGATCGAGAATGTCACCATGGAGACGTGGCAGCGGGCGCTGGACATCAATCTGCTCGGCGCCGTCCGCGGTTGCCGCGCGTTCGTGCCGCTGCTGCAGCCGGGCGCGCAGATCGTCATGACCTCGTCGATCGCCGGCCTGATCCACCCCATCAAGATGTCCACGTACAACGCCACGAAGGCCGCCGTCGTCGCGCTGGCGGAAACGGTCGATTTCGAGCTGCGCGAGCGCGGCATCACCACCACGGTCGTCTGCCCGCAGTTCTTCCGCTCCAACCTCGCCGACTCCCTGACCGGCGACGATGCCGAGGCCGACGACCTCGCCCGCACCTTGCTGACCAAGACTCCCCTCACCGCCGCGACCGTCGCCGACCGCGCGATGAAGGGCATCGACGCCCGCCGCCAGGTGGTCACGCCCGATTCCGTCGCGGTGGTCGGCTGGTACGCCAAGCGCTTCGCCCGGCCGCTGTACCTCGCGGCGATGCGGAGGGCCGGCAAGGGCGCGAAGCGTCTGGCCGCGCGGAGCAGGTAGAGGCTGCTTGACGACGGCACGGTGGGGGAAGTTCCCCGGTGCCGTCGTCAAGCAGAGGCGTTGGGTCGCACGGCCGGACTGAAGCGCCCATGCCGGGGCCGTGGGCGGTGGGATTACTCCGACAGCAGCGCGTCCGGCAGATTTGCCCAGCGCATCCGCACGACCTGCCGCGCGGTGTCGGGGTCGAGTCCACGGTCGAGGCATTTGACGATCTCCCGCTCGACGGTCTGGGGCTCCCCGTCTTCCCCGCTCCCGGCGGCGGCACCGAGAATGTCGACCCAATCCTCGACGTCCTCGCGCGTGGTGCGGTCGAAAAGGCCGGACTCGACGGCCATCTTCTCGGCGGCGTCGTCACGGAACCACTGGCCCATCGCCGGGAAGTACAGCTGCCACCCGCCGGCGCCGAAACGGATCAGGCAGGGGTCGGCGTTGTCGTCCCACACCGCCTCGATGAAGTACACCCACGTCGACGCCTCGATCGCCTGCTCGGCGGGCGAATCAACGCCGGGGATGTCGAACAACGGCAGGGCGTCCGTCCCGCCGAAGCTGTCTTCGGCCTCCTCATCTTCGTCTTCGTCGTCGTCGAGAAAGTCGAAGGAGTAGTCGAAGTCGTCGACGTCATCTTCATCGTCTTCGTCGTACTCGAGCTCGTCGTCATCGGCGTCGGCTTCGTCGTCAACGTCATCGTCGTACTCGTCGCCCTCGAGCTCCGCCAGGAACTCACGGAAGCGCTCGGCGGGCAACCCGTCGACCATCGGATAGTCCGGCTGGCCGGCGCCGAGGTCGTAGACGGTCATGGTGTCGCCCCACATCTCATCGACGAACTCGTGGGCAAGGCGCCGATCCTCCGCGAAATCGTCCGCCAACCCCTTGCGCGACGCTGCCAGCACCTCGGTTTCGTACAGGCGCTCGTAGGTCCAATTGATCACGTCGATCATCGCCTCGGACCGCGACTGGAAGTACGCCCGGGCGCTGGCCGGCGGCGGGCCGTCGACTCCCCACCCGTTTCCCTGAGGAGGACCGATGAACCGGGTGAGCAATCGCAGGTCGGGGTCCATCAGCTCGAAGAGGAGCCGCGCCCGGTCAGCGTGCGGCGGGCACCCGATGAAACAGCCCAGCGTCGGCTGCTCCTGGGTGAGCGAGCCGACCCACAAGAACTGGCAATGCAGCCCCTCGGCAATCCGCGACGCCAACCTCGCCCGCTCCCAGCGGTAGGACTGCGACAACTGGACCTGGCGGATGACGGGGGTGTCGCGCACCTCGAGTTCGTCGTCGTCAAGCAAGTGCTTCGGCGTCGTCGTCGCGCCCTGCTCCGCCAACAACCCGAACGCAACCTGCATGTGCAGCTCCATGTTCCGGGTGTCATCATTGGCATCCGCCCACGCGAACAACCGCTTGACCTGCTGCATCAGATGAAGGTCCATGGCCGGGCCCTCGCTTTCGATCCTCGGCGCTGCGGCCGGCACCACGGCCGGTTCCGCGGTTGCGCCCGCAGACTATGCGGCGCCCCGGATCGCGCTCGGGCTCGCACCGCGCAGGTTTTCGAAAGGGTCCGGGGCTCACCGCCCGGTCGCTGCCGCAACGCCACGCGCCCCACCGCCGTCCTCGCCGTCCGTAGACTCGACCCATGTCACCGACGAGCGAGCCGACCACCACTCCCGACCAGCCCGTCCGCCTGACCACCGACTTCGCCGACGCAATGCCCGAGATGGCCATCGACTGGGCCGCGCAGGAAGCGCCGGCGCCCGAGATCGTCGTGCTCAACGACGACCTCGCCACCGAACTCGGCCTCGACCCCGACTGGCTGCGCACCGGCGCGGGCATCGACTTCCTCCTGGGCCGCGCTGGGGCAGATCACGACACCCCGGCCCCCTACCGCCCCGTGGCCCAGGCGTATTCCGGCCACCAGTTCGGCCAGTTCGTCCCGATCCTCGGCGACGGCCGCGCGCTGCTGCTCGGCGAGATCACCGACCGCGACGGCACTCTCCGCGACATCCACCTCAAGGGCTCCGGCCCCACCCCGTTCGCCCGGCGCGGCGACGGCCTGGCCGCGCTCGGCCCGATGTTGCGCGAGTACCTCGTCGCCGAGGCCATGCACGCCCTGGGCATTCCCACGACCCGCGCGCTGGCGGTCATCGCCACCGGCGGCCGCGTCCAGCGCGAGCGCGCCCTTCCGGGGGCGGTCCTCGTCCGCGTCGCGTCGAGCCATCTGCGCGTCGGGTCCTTTCAGTTCGCGAGGGCGCACGGGGGCGATGACGTCGTCAAGCGACTCGTCGACCACGCCGCGACCCGCCACCAACCGCACATCCTGGACCTGCCGGAAACCGAGCGCCCGATCGCGCTGTTCGATGCCGTCGCCGAAGCGCAGGCCCGCCTCGTCGCCGCGTGGCTGGGCGCGGGGTTCGTGCACGGGGTGATGAACACCGACAACATCACCATCTCCGGCGAGACCATCGACTACGGCCCGTGCGCATTCCTCGACGCCCACGATCCGCGCGCCGTGTTCAGCTCCATCGACCGCCAGGGCATTTACGCCAACGGCAGCCAGCCCCGCGTGCTCGAGTGGGATCTGGCCCGGTTCACCGAGACCCTCGCCCCGCTTTACGACGACGACGCCGACCGCGCCCTGGCCATCGCCCGCGAGCGACTGTCCGGGTTCAAGGGCCTCGTCGACGGCCGGATCCTGGAGACGTGGAAGGAGAAGCTGGGGCTGGGGGCCGGGGCCGATGGTGAGTCCGGCGGCGGGGCCGATCATGGCGCCGATCCGGATGCTGCGCGCGATGAGGTGGCCGTGTCCGCGGTCGTCGAGGAATGGTTGGCGATGCTCGGCGACGACAACCCCGACCACACCCTCGTCCACCGCGCGCTGACGCTCGTCGCCGCCGGCGGAAAGGCGCAGGGCTCGGGCGACGGCCATGACTCCGCCGATACCCATGACGCCGCCCATGCCGACGTCGAGCCCGAGGTCGCCGAGGCCGCGTTCCTCGCCCACTTCTCCGACGGCGACCGCGCGAAGGAATGGCTGGAGACTTGGCGCGAGCTCGACCCCGACGCCGAATTGATGAGGCGGGCAAACCCCGTCTACGTTCCCCGCAACCACCTCGTGGAAGAGGCACTGGCTGCCGCGGGCTCGGGCGACGCGAACGAGCCGCGCAACATGGGCCCGTTCCATGCGCTGCTGGCGCGGATCACCGATCCGTTCGAGCCCAGCGGCAACCCCGACGACGAGCGCTACGAGCGCCCCGCCCCACCCGAGTTCGGCGACTACACGACTTACTGCGGCACGTAGGCCGGCCACCGTCCCCTCCCCGGTTAACCCACCCCGAATGGCGAAAAAGGGCCGTTATAACGGGTGGGTTAGGACATTCGAGGTGGGTTAGCGTGTGGGCGCTGCTCCACGCGAAGTGGCGGTGGGTGCGACGGGACCGCATACGCCAGCAGCCCAGCCCCTCCCGAGTTCGGCGACTACACCACCTATGCGGGACGTAGCCCAGCCAGCCGTCCGGCGGCGCACCACACCCCCACCCCCGCGCACCACACCCGATGTGGGGCGCGGGGGCTTTTTTGTGCCCGAAAGCTCCCCATCTTCGCACCGGGACACCGTTTTCCGGGGCGCGGCCGACCAGGTCGCGCAGCGTCGTCGTCAAGCAACTGGATGATTCCAGAACCGTTTTCCGCGAAACCCCCACGAAACATGCGGTCTTCATCTTTTAATAAGCACACCGCAGACGGAGGCGCATCGGCCACCCCCGGTTCCCACATCAACCGCCGCCGAACGCCCGCTTTCCACGTCCCGCAAGCACACTCAGGAGTCCACAGTGCGAATCGGAATCCCCATTGAACCGGATGCCCGGCAGCCGCTCGTCGCGGCGACGCCGGACACGGTGGCCAAGCTGATCAAGCTCGGCTACGACGTCGACGTCCAGGCCGGGGCCGGCGCCCACGCCGCCTACCCGGACGATCTTTACGCGGAGGCCGGCGCGCGCCTCGTCGGCGAGGACGTGTGGCGGGCGGACATCGTCACCACGCTCGACGCCCCTCCCGCCGAGTTCCGCCGCCAGATGAAGCCGGGCGCGATGCTCGTCGCCCGCCTGGCGCCGGGCCGCAATGCGGAGCTTGTCGACGACCTCGCGTCCTCCCACGTCACCGCACTCGCCATGGACGCCGTGCCGCGTCTGTCGCGGGCGCAGTCGATGGACGTTCTGTCGTCGATGGCCAACATTGCCGGCTACCGCGCCGTCGTCGAGGCCGCCAACTCCTTCGGGCGCCTGTTCACCGGCCAGGTCACCGCCGCGGGCAAGGTCCCGCCGGCGACCGTCTACGTCATCGGCGCCGGCGTCGGCGGGCTGGCCGCGATCGGCACCGCGAACTCCATGGGAGCGATCGTCAAGGCCACCGACCTGCGCCCCGAAGCCGGCGAGCAGGTCGAGTCGATGGGCGCGGAGTTCATCCCGATCCCCGTCGCCTCCGAGAAGTCCTCCGACGGCTACGCCAAGGAAATGACCGACGACCAGGCCACCGCCGCCGCGAAGCTCTACGCCGAGCAGTCGGCCGCCGCGGACATCGTCATCACGACGGCGAACATCCCGGGCCGCCAGTCCCCGCGCCTGCTCACCGCCGACGACGTCGCCGCCATGCGCCCCGGCAGCGTCATCGTCGACATGGCCGCGGCCAACGGCGGCAACTGCGAGCTCACCGTCGCCGGCGAAGTCATCGTCACCGACAACGGCGTCACCATCATCGGCCACACCGACCTCGCCGGGCGCCTGCCCGGGCAGGCGTCGCAGCTCTACGGCCAGAACATCGTCAACCTGTTCAAACTGATCACCCCGGACAAGGACGGCACGCCCATCCTCGATCTCGACGACGAGATCGTCCGCGGAATCACGGTCACGCTGAACGGGGCGTCGTCAAGCAAGGGCGGCGACACCGGCAACGTCGAGGCCGAGACCACCGGCGCGGCCACCGACACCCGCATCCTGTGGCCCCCGCCGCCCGTGCAGGTCTCCGCGACGCCCGCCGCCGCGGCGCAGGAAAAGCTCGCCGCCGCGGCCACCGCCGAACAGCCCGAAAAGGTCGCTTTCATGGGCGGCGCGAAGGCCAAGGTCGGCCTGGCGCTGGCCGTGCTGCTCGGCGTCGCCGTCATCCTCGCCAGCCCCGCCAGCGTCAGCGTCAACTACATGGTGCTCACCCTGGCCATCGTGCTCGGCTTCTACGTCATCTCCGCCGTCACCCCGCGACTGCACACCCCGCTGATGTCCGAGACCAACGCCATCTCCGGCATCGTCCTCGTCGGCGCGATCCTCGTGGTCAGCTCCAGCAACATCGTGGTCAGCTCGCTGGCGTTCCTGGCCATCCTGCTGTCGTCGATCAACATCTTCGGCGGCTTCACCATCACCGACCGCATGCTCGGCATGTTCCGCAAGGAGGAGGCGTAAACCATGAGCGCACTCACCATCACCGACACCGCGCACACCGCGCTGGTCACCGCAGCCGGGGCCGCCGCAGGCACCGGGACCGACGGCGGCACCGACGCGCTGCTGGACTGGACCAACCGCCTGTCCACCCTCGGCTACATCGCCGCGGCCCTGCTGTTCATCCTGTCGCTGGCCGCGCTGTCCAAGCCCGAAACCGCCCGCCGCGGCAACACGCTGGGCATGACCGGCATGGGCATCGCCGTGCTCATCGCCATCGTCCAGGCCACCGCCACCGCCGCCCGCGACACCACCGGCGAACACAACGGCCCCCTGGTCACCGTGCTGCTCATCGGCCTGGCCATGGCGCTCGGCGGCATCTTCGGCGTCTGGCGCTCGCGCTCCGTCGAGATGACCGGCCTGCCCCAGCTGATCGCCTACTTCAACGGCTTCGTCGGCCTGGCCGCCGTGTTCATCGGCTACAACTCCTTCATGGAAGACGGCGGCTTGACCGGCAACGCCCAGGCCTTCCACCTCGGCGAGGTCTTCCTGGGCACCTTCATCGGCGCCGTGACCTTCTCCGGCTCCATCGTCGCCGGCCTGAAGCTCGCCGAGAAGATCAAGGGCGCCCCGGTGCTGCTGCCGGCGCGCAACCTGCTCAACATGGCGATCCTGCTGGTCTCGCTCGGCCTGATGGTCGCGTTCATCATCGCCGGCGACGGCTCCCTGGCGTGGATTGCGCTGGGCGTCATGACCGCCCTGGCCCTGTTCCTCGGCTGGCACCTGGTCATCGCCATCGGCGGCGGCGACATGCCCGTCGTCGTGTCGATCATGAACTCCTACTCCGGCTGGGCCGCCGCGTTCACCGGCCTGATGCTGGGCAACCCGCTGCTGATCATCACCGGCGCGCTGGTCGGTTCGTCGGGCGCGTACCTGAGCTACATCATGTGCCAGGCGATGAACCGCTCCTTCCTCAACGTCCTGCTCGGCGGCTTCGGCACCGACGGCGGCACGGTGGCCGGTGGCGGCGAGGCCGGCACCCACACGGAGGTCTCCGCCTCCGAGACGGCCGACCTGCTGAAGATGGCCAAGTCCGTCATGATCACCCCGGGCTACGGCATGGCCGTGTCCCAGGCTCAGTACCCCGTCGCCGAGCTGACCCGCACCCTGCGCGAGGCCGGCAAGGACGTCACCTTCGGCATCCACCCCGTCGCCGGCCGCCTGCCGGGCCACATGAACGTCCTGCTCGCCGAGGCCAAGGTCCCCTACGACCTGGTCCTGGAGATGGACGAGGTCAACGACGACTTCGCCGACATCGACGTCGTGCTGGTCATCGGCGCCAACGACACCGTCAACCCCATCGCCGAGCAGCCCGGTTCGCCCATCGCCGGCATGCCCGTGCTGAAGGTGTGGGAGGCCGAGAACGTCGTCGTGTTCAAGCGGTCCATGGGCTCCGGTTACGCCGGCGTGCAGAACCCCCTGTTCTTCAACGACAACACCGACATGCTGCTCGGCGACGCGAAGTCGTCCGTGGAGAACATCATCTCCGAGCTGAAGTCCGGTGCCGGTGCCGCGGGTGCGGGTGCCGCCAAGGGTGCCGGCCGCTCGGGTGGCCCGGGAGACGCGAAGTCCTCCGGCGCTGCGGACGCCGCGGGATCCCCGAAGGGCGCCAAGGACGCGTCCGGCGCCCGCCAGGTCCCGGCCTCCGTCCACCGGAAGTAGCCGGTTCCCGGTAGTTCGGGCGGCCTCGCCCACCGGACCCCTGCGGAGCGCACAAACACCTACGTTCCGTGCAGGTACCTACGTTTAAACGTAAGTATCTGCACGGAACGTAGGTTTTTTTCCGTGGTGGGGAGGGCGCGGGCCGGGCGCGGTCGTCGCGGGTCGGCATTGCCACGGCTTTTTCGCTTGACGACGCCCACCTCCCGGCCATCCGCCGCCCCCTTATTCGGCTCCGGGGACTCCGGCGGCGATGTTGGCGGCGCGCAGGCCGTTGTCGCGGGTGAGGGGCTTCGCCGCGGTCGCCGGAGTGGCGGAGGCTCCGCCGGACGTAGTGGTCGCGGCATCGGTGGTGCCGGTGGCGGCGGTCGGCGGAGTGGCGGAGGTCCGGGCGGATGAGTGCGAGGATCCGGACGCGGTCAGCTTGCGGATGATCTTCGCCGCCAACCTCGGCCTCTCCACCAGCACCCAGTTAATTGCCCTGTTCCGGATGTCGTTCACCGCCACCGCCACCTTTCCTCGCGTTCCCAGCTTCTTCCCCACTCGCCGGTGCCCGTTCACAGGTCGCCGTCCACGGTGATGCCGTGCAGCTCGAGGACCTCGCGGGCGAACGGCACCGCAGCCGCGCGGTCCTCGGCGATCATGCCGATGCGCGTGCGGCGGTCGACGATGTCGCCGACGGTCAGCGCCCCCTCGTGGGTGACGGCGTATTCGAACTCGGCGCGGGTGACGTCGAAACCGGCGACGCGGCCCAGCGGGTCCGGCACCGTCGCGGCGGCGACGACCTTCGGGGCCTCGTGGCCGAACCGTGCGACCAGCGACTCGGGCAGCGCGGCCAACTCGGACTCCGCCACTCCCCTACTGCCGGCATGTCCCGGGGCGCCGACCAGCGGCATCTCCATCGTGCGACACTCGGCGGCACGGATGCCCCGATCCGCGAGAACGAAGTCGACGGCCTCCTGCGCCATGAGCCGGTACTCGGTGAACTTGCCGCCGACGATGGAGATCAGCCCATCGCCGGACTTCACCGTCGCGTGCCGCCGCGACAAGTCCGCGGTCGATTCCCCATCTCCCGACGCCTCTTCGACGATCTCGGTGTCGGGCCCCTCGGGCACGAGCAGCGGCCGCAGCCCGGTGAACGCGCCGCGCACGTCGTCGCGGGTGACCTTCGTGCCCAGCGCCCGGTTGATGTTGTCCAGCAGGAATTCGACGTCGGACTCCGGCGTCGGCGGGATGTCGGGGATGGGGCCGGGGGTGTCTTCGTCGGTAAGCCCCAGGTACACGCGTCCCAGCTGCGCGGGCAGGATGAAAAGGTAGCGGCTGATCGAGCCCGGCAGAGGAATGGTCAGCGCACCGGTCGGGTTGCCGAACGTCGCGGCGTCGAACACGAGGTGGGTGCCGCGCGAGGGCCGCACGCGGATGCCGTCGTCGAGCCCGCCGGCCCACACGCCGGTCGCGTTGACCACGGCGCGGGCGGGCAGGTGGAAGCGGTCGCCGGTGAGTTCGTCGACGAGCGTCGCGCCATCGCCGGTGGCATCGACGACCGCGCAGTGCGTGAGCACGCGGGCGCCGTGACCTGCGGCGGTGCGCGCGATGGCGGTGACCACGCGGGCGTCGTCGATCATCTGGCCGTCGTAGTTCACCCACGCCCCGCGCAGGCCGTCGCGCAGCGCCGACGGGACCATCGACAGCGTCGCCGCGCGGCTCAGGTACCGCGAGCGCGGCAGGATCGACGACGGCGTCCGGGCGGCGATGCGCAGCATGTCCCCGGCGATGTAGCCGATGCGGACGGCGAGCTTTTGCGCGGTGGTGGTGTCGTCGGCAAGCGGGGTGACCTGCGGCAATGCGCGAATCAGGTGCGGCGCGATGTGCCGCATCAGCCGCCCGCGCTCGACCGCGGAGTGGTACGCGATGCCCAGCTCCAGCTTGGTCAGGTACCGCAGGCCGCCGTGGGCGAGCTTCGAGGACCAGCGCGAGGTCCCGAACCCCAGGTCATGCTTTTCGACGAGCACAACGTCCAGCCCCCTGGTCACCGCATCGAGTGCGACGCCCACGCCGGTGATGCCGCCGCCGATGACGATGAGGTCGACGGGATTGCCGGGATTGCCGGGATCACCGGAGGTCGCGCCCTCTCCGGCGCGCGCCTTCAGCTCGTCGAGCCACGCGGCGCGGCGGGCCGGGTCGAGCGCGGTGGGATCCGCCGGGGTGCCCGGCGCGGGGTCCGTGTCGTGTGCGGTGTCCATCGGCTTGATCATACGTTCATCCGGCTTTCTGGTTTTCACATCACCCCAATGTGTAACCTTTGGGGCATGAACGGCCACCCCGACTCCGCAGTCCCCCTCCCGCCCATGGAGTTCAACCTCTGGGGCACCACGGACGAAGCGAAGCCCCTGTCCGCGGGTGTGCGGGGGTTGCTCACGGGCGTCTTCAACGTCGACAAGCCCCTGCCGCGCGTGCCGGACGCCGACATCCTCATCGGCGATACCCGCCTGACCCCGGACGATGTCGCGGCGCTGGCCAGCATCGTCGGCGCCGACCGCGTCACCGGCGACAAGGCCCAGAAGCTGGCGCGCGCCCGCGGCAAGTCCTACCCGGACCTGATCGGGTGGCGGCTCGGCGGCGCCCACGACGTGCCCGACGCCGTCGTCGCGCCGGCCACCGACGACGAGGTCCTGGAGATCCTGCGCTGGGCCACCCGCGAGCGCGTCGCGGTGGTGCCCTTCGGCGGCGGCACGACCGTCGTTGGCGGCGTCGCCCCGGAGCGCGGCGGCATGCGCGCGGTGATCAGCCTGGACCTGGCGCTTTTCGACGACGTCACCGACGTCGACCCCGAATCCGGCCTGGCCACCCTCGGCGCGGGGCTGACCGGCCCCGCCGCGGAGCTGCGCCTGGCCGAGCACGGCCTGCAGATCGGCCATTATCCGCAGTCGTTCCCCTACGCCACCATCGGCGGGTACGCGGCGACGCGGTCGTCGGGGCAATCGTCGGCGGGCTACGGGCGGTTCGACGAGATGGTGCGGTCGCTGACCGTGGTCACCCCGTCGGGGATCCTCCACGTCGGCGATGCGTCGCCGGCCACCGCCGCGGGCCCCGACCTGCGGGAGGTGTTCCTGGGATCGGAGGGGGCGTTTGGCGTGATCACCCGCGTGCGCCTGCGCGTGCACCCGATTCCGCAGGTCAAGCGCTATGAGGCGTTCACCTTCCCCACCTTCGCGGCGGGCGTCGCCGGCCTGCGGGCCGTCGAGCAGGCCGGTGCGGGGCCGACGGTGATCAGGCTTTCCGACGACATCGAGTCCAGCCTCAACCTCACCTCCGGCGACTCCATCGGCGACGGATCGCGGGCGCCGGAGGGGTGCCTGTGCCTGACCATGTTCGAGGGCACCGAGGAGCACGCGGCGTCGCGCCACGCGGAGACGCGGGCGCTGCTCATCGCCGCCGGCGGCACCCCGGCCGGCGAGGAGCCGGTGCGGTCGTGGGAGCGCGGTCGTTTCGAGGCGCCGGTGCTCCGCGACGGCCTCCTGGACAACGGCGCGATCTGCGAGACCCTGGAGACCGCCACCGACTGGTCCAACGTCACCCGCCTCAAGCACGCCGTGACCCGCGCGCTGTCGGACACGCTGCGGCAGTCGGGGACGATGGCGCTGGTCATGTGCCATGTTTCGCACGTCTACCGCGAGGGGTGCTCGCTGTATTTCACGGTCATCGCGGCGCAGGGCGAGGATCCGGAGCTGCAGTGGTGGTCGGCGAAGGGCGCAGCGTCGCGGGCGATCGTCGAGGGCGGCGGCACCATCACGCACCACCATTCCGTCGGCACCGATCACGCCCCGTACCTGGCCGACGAGATCGGCGGCCTCGGCGTCGCGGTGCTGCGCGCGGTGAAGGCCGAACTCGATCCGGCGGGGATCATGAACCCCGGCAAGCTGCTGGCGCTGGATTAGGGGCGGATGGGCGCCCCTAGAACGTCACCACGATGTCGTTGGGCTGCAGGACCTCGAAATAGTGGACGGCCTCGAGGTTGGACAGGTGGATGCAGCCGTGGGAGTCCTCGGTGAGGTCGCCTTCGTGGAACGCGACGCCGGTGGTGGTGAAGTACACCGAGTACGGCATCGGCTCGTTGTCGAAGACGTAGCTGATCTCGTCGCGGACCTTGCGCTGGACCACGTGCTCGCCGCGCGGGGTCTCGTAGCCGGGCCGGCCTGTGGTGATGGGCACCGGACCGCGGCTGACCTCGCCGTTTTCCTGAAGCCATGCCAGGCGGTTGTCCACGTCGACGCAGGCGCGGGCGTGCGGCGGGCACGCGTTTTCAACCAGCGCGCCGTCGGGTGTGAGGTTCCATTCGTGCAGCGTGGCGTTGACGGTCTCGATGACGTCGGCCTCGTTCATCGGCTTCGCGGCCCCGACGCGGTCGTGGATTTCCACGTTGCGCGGGAACGGCACCGGCACGCCTTCCAGGTGGCGCTGGATCATCTCGCCGCGGACCTCGGCGGCCAGCGGTTCGGGCGCGACCTGCGTGGTCTGGTCGGCGGTGAGTACCTCGTCGGTGTCGCGGGGCTCGTTCATGGCCAGCGAGGCGACGACGCCGAGCGTCAGCACTCCCAGCACCGCCACCGCTGCGGCGATGAGCGGGCGCTTCGGGCCGGTGGCCTGCGCGGATGCGGGTGCTTTACGACGATGCCTCCGCCCACCCGATCCACCCGCCCGTTCGGGGTTGACCTGCACGCGCCACTGCCGATCGCCGCCGGTGGCTCGGTGGCTGCGGGCCCGCCGCTCCGTGGCGTCACCCGTCGGTCGATTCGTCGGACGGTGCGAGCTCGACGATCCGCCATCGAAGCTCAGGCGATCGTCGCGGCGGGGAGTCGGTGAATCATGCACACCGCCAATGTACCGGGACGGCCAGTGTATTCGTGCAGCTGCCGCCGGAAATGTTCCATACTGGAATCACCATGGCTTCCTCCTCTTCCTCCAGCGGCAATGCACGGACGCGCCCGTCGAGAGGCTCGCGCTCCAAGGCTCTGATCCTCGTTCTCGTGGCGGTCCTCCTCGGCGCGGCCCTCGTCGCCGGCATCGGGTACGCCACCGGGTTCATCGGCGAGGGCAGCCGCACCGACCCGGCGGCGAGTTCGGGCCGCGACGGCAACGGCGAAGGCGGCGGTGCCGGCCCCGATTCTGCGGCCTCCGAATCCGCGGGTGACGGCTCGGCCGGAACCGGAGGGGAGGGTGGCGATGGGGAGGCCGGGGCGTCGTCAAGCGACAAGCCGGACCCGAACCGCCTGACGGTGACGGTCTCCGGCGACCTGCTGTGGCACGAGGAAGTGTGGGAATCCGGGCGCGGCGACGATGGGACCTGGGATTTCGCGGACATGTTCGCCGACGTGAAGCCGGTGATCGAGGGCGCGGACGTGGCGGTGTGCCATCAGGAAACGGTCTTCGCGCCGCCGGAGGGCCCGTACCTCGGCTACCCCGGATTCCAGTCGCCGCCG
This sequence comes from Corynebacterium sp. NPDC060344, assembly GCF_042725215.1. Lineage (NCBI taxonomy): Bacteria > Bacillati > Actinomycetota > Actinomycetes > Mycobacteriales > Corynebacteriaceae > Corynebacterium > Corynebacterium sp. NPDC060344. The sequence continues at coordinate 612,268 of NZ_JBHXCS010000001.1, forward strand.
CAGGTCATCGACGCGATCGTCGACACCGGCTGGGACATGTGCACCACCGCGTCGAACCACTCCGTCGATGCGGGGACCGAGGGGCTGTTCCGGACTCTCGACGCGTTCGACCAGGCCGGTATCGTCCACTCCGGCGCGGCGCGCAGCCCCGAGGAAATGGAGCAGCCGCGGATGGTCACCGCCGCCAACGGCGCGCGGATCGCCGTGGTCACCGGCACGTACGGCACCAACGGCATCCCCGTCGAGCAGCCGTGGATGGTCGGCGACCTCAACCCCGACACGCTGCTGGCCAAGGCCGCGGCGGCGCGGGCGGCGGGCGCGGACATCGTCATGGTGGCCATGCACGCCGGCGAAGAAGCCGTCACCGAGCCGACGCAGCAGCAGGTGGAGCTGGCGGAGATCCTCACCGCCTCGCCCGACGTCGACGTCGTCTACGGCCACCACATCCACGCCGTGCAGCCGATCGAGCAGGTCAACGGCAAATGGGTGATCTACGGGCTGGGCAACATGGTCGCCCACCAGTCGGGCGAGACCGTGCTGTCCTACGAGGGCATCACAGTCGAGCTCGAGTTCGTGCGCGGCGGCGACGGACGCTGGGGCGTCGGCGAGCTGGCGTACGTGCCCACCGTGGTCACGCCGTTCCAGACCTTCCCCGTGCGCGTCGCGCCGGTGTCGGTGCTGATGGAGCGGGCTGGCACGACGCCGGATGAGCGCGGCTTCCCCGACCGGGCCCGCCTAGAGGAGTCGCTGGCCCGGACGCGCGGCGCGATCTTCAGCCGCGGACTGGATCCCGCGCTGGTGACGGAGAAATAGGGCAGGGTGCGGGGAGGTGGGCGTCGTAAAGCGGACCCTTCCGTCCCCTACTTCGCCAGCCGCAGGTAGAGCCACGGCGCGGCGAAGATGAGCGCGCCGACCATCAGCTGCGCGGCCGGCGGCCACAGCCCCGCGAGCGCGCCGAAGCCCACGACCAGCACCGCGCCGGCCGCGTAGGGGCGCCAGTAGGCAGCGCGCTCGAGGTGACGCGCGACCATGCGGGCGCGACCACCGTCGGTGTTCCCGCGGGCGACGGTGGCGACGCGGACATGGCCGCCCGCCCACGCCTCGACGTGCGGCGGGGCCGGGTCGCCGAGGACGCGGGCCATCCCGACGTGCCACAAAAGGCGGACCATGAAGGCCGTCGCCACCGGCAGGAGGACCAGCGCCATGGCCAGCATTCCGGCATCCAAGCGCGGGTCGCCGACCATCTCATCGACGAAGCCCATGCCCGGCAGCGCGAGCCACAGCTGGAGCCACACGATCACCGTCACCCCCGTCGACGCGATGGCGGCCTCCCACCAGGAGAAAAGGTTGACGATCACCACGTTCAGCGCCACCTGCAGCGCCCACGACCCGAAGATGAGGGCGCTGGCGAAGGCGATCGCGGTCAGGCGGCCCGGATGATGATCGATCGACGCGAGCAGCGCGACGAGGAACAGCGCCGCGGGCCAGTGCCGGGCGTACCCGGCGGCGTCGACGGGGAGGATGGCCGGGCGGGGCATGGCGCGGGGCATGGCGCGGGGTAACGCGCGGGGCAGGCCGGAGCGCGCGATGCCGCGGAAAAGCGCGGGGCGGAAGTGGCCGAAACGAGAGGTGCCGATGCGATGCGGCTGACGGGGATGCACGGCCGTCAGCGATCACCGGCTAGATCAATAAGCACTCGACATACCTTAGCCAATCATTCGCCCAAGCAATGACGAACCCCGGGTTTTCGTTGGGGCCGCGTCGACGCCCCCTACATCGGCGCCTGCACCCGGATGCCGCGGTCGCCGTGTTCGCACACGGTCGTCGCCCGCAGCTCCTGCGACCGGGCGGCCGTCGGCGAGCTACACATCCAGCCGTCGAATTCGACGGAGAGGGTATTGCCGCCGCCCTCGGAATGCTTGCGCGAGTCGTATTCGTCGAGCACGCCCATCGCCTCCTCGCAGGTGATTTCGCCGTCGACGACGTCGGCGAGCCGGTGGCCTTCCATCGCCCCGCACGTCATCGGGGCCTGCACCAGCACGTCGGTGCCGGTCGAGTACTCGGACGGCGGGGCGTCGGTGGCGGTGGAGTGGAGGTCGGCAGCGTCGTAAAGCGTGCCCTGCGTCGTGATGTCCCGCCCCGCACCCTCGACCTGGATCGCCGCGCCCTCGGAGACGCAGGCCAGCCGCGCATCGTCGGGCTTGGCGCAGCGGACGGCGCCGAAGTTGACCCACTGGCCGGTCTCGAGCTCGGCGCGCGCGGGCGGGGCGCCCTCGGCGATGGTGTACGCGACGCCGGCCGCGCCGACCATCACCGCGCCCGGGCGGCCGGAAAACGGCGGCATGTCCACGTCCGGGACGTCGCCCGCGGCCGTGCCCACGCACGTGACGAACTCCCCTCCCACGAAACACTCCCCCGCCGTCCCGCCGACCACGAACTTCAGCGCCTGCCGCGTGCCCTCGCGGAACGTGCTCGGGTCGACCTGCTGCAGCGAGTCGAAATCGACGGCGATGCCCGGCTTTTCGCTGGTGGTGGGGGTCGTGGTCGTGGCCGAGGTGTCCGCGGTCGGGGACGGCGTGTCCGCCTTGCTTTGCGACGCCACCGTCTCCCCCTCCGCAACCGCACCCCCGGGTTCGCCGCCGTCGGTGCAGGAGGCGAGAAGAAGGCCCGCCGCCCCGAGCAGCGCGGCGAGGGGCACGGCGGCGGGGCGGCGGGAAATGGCGCGGGAGGTGGAGGTGGCGCGGGAGGTGCGGGAGCTGCGGAGCGGCGCGCCGCCCTCGTCATCGGCGTCAGCAGGCGTCAGGCGTGCGGTGGCGCGGGAGGTGCGGTGCGGCGACATCGTTTCCATGCCAATAGGTTGCCACGGTTTCAGTGTCGCGGGTGGTTGGGGCCGTCGTGAAGCAGAACCACCGACTCGGATCCGCCCGCCCCGACCGCCGGCAGCGCTGGAGCACCCACCACCGGCCGCACCCACCGCACCCACCACACCGACCCGGCGCCACTCCTCCCGACGGACGCCGGCCTCACGCCGGTCCGGCGCCACCCCCTTCTAGCCCCGCACCGAGCCGTAATTAGACGCCGAGTGGACAGAAAGACCTGGTCAACCACGTCTATCTGCCCACTGGACATCTATCTGCGGGAAAAGGAAGTGGCCGGCACGATGGCGGCCAGAAAGTGAGGCGAAGGCGGTGGGGCGCACCGCAGATACCTACGTTTCGGCCAGGTACCCACGTTTGAACATGAGTATCTGGCCGAAATGTAAGTATCTGCGAGGAGATGGCCGGAAGGGAGGCGCGACCGGCCCCTCCCCGCCCAACTTTCCGCCCGCCTCCTCGCCCCACGCCCCCGATTCCGGAGCACACCCGATCTCGGAGCGCACAATGGCGGCATGGATCCGAAGCAGCCCACCTCCCCGCCGACGCAGGCCCGCGACCTCCTCGTCGAGCAGCTCGAGTGGCACTGGACGAATCAGCTGCGTCCGCGACTCGACGGCCTCACCGACGCCGAGTACCTCTGGGAGCCCGCGGCCGGCGCCTGGTCGGTGCGCCCGGGCGGCGGCGACGCCCCGACCTCGCCGTTAGCGGTCAATCCGGCGGCGCCGACGACGATTGACTTCGCCTACCCCGAGCCCGATCCCGCGCCTGTGACCACCATCGCGTGGCGCCTGGCGCACGTCATCGTCGGTTGCCTCGGCGCCCGCTTGGCCAATCATTTCGGCGGTCCCGCGGTCGATTACGCCACCTTCCCCTACGCCCTCACCGCCGCCGGCGCGCTGGCCCAGCTTGATGAGGCCTATTCCGCCTGGACCTCGGCTCTTCGTTCGCTTGACGACGCCGCACTCTCCCTCCCCGTCGGCCCCACCGAGGGCCCGTGGTCGGAGCATTCGATGGGGACGCTGGTGGCGCACATCAATCGCGAGGTGATCCATCATGGGGCGGAGGTGTGTCTGCTGCGGGATCTTTACGCGCACCGTGCCGAACCGGGGAGCGCCAGCGATCGGCCGTGAGTTCCGCCGAGCGCCACCGATCCACTGTGACCTCCAGCGATCCCCGCCGGACCCCAGAAAGACGCCGAGTGCACAGAAAGACCTGGTCGACCACGTCTATCTGTTCACTGGGCGTCTATCTGCGGGGAACAGGAGGTGGTCGGCGAGATGGCGGCGAGAAAAGTGGGGCGATGGCGGCGGGCAGCACCGCAGATACCTACGTTTCGGCCAGGTACTCACGTTTGAACATGAGTATCTGGCCGAAACGTAGGTATCTGGGGAAGCCAGGCCGCTGCGGGGGCCGCTACCCCGGGAACGCCTGGCCGGAACGGTGGCGCGATCGGCCCGAACGAGCGGCCCGAACGAGCGGCCGACCCACGCCGCCGGCCGCCCACGCCGCCGCTCGCCCCGACCCGACCCGCCCCGACCCGCGCCGCCAGCGCCGCCTACCCCAGGAACGCCTTGTCGGAGAGGGTGGCGCCCTTGATCTTCACGAACTCCTGCAGCAGGTCGTGCACGGTGAGCTGCGCCTTAGTCTCGGCGGAGGCCTCGTAGACGATGCGGCCCTCGTGCATCATGATCAGCCGGTTGCCCAGGCGGATCGCCTGCTCCATATTGTGGGTGACCATGAGGGTGGTCAGGCCGCCGTCTTCGACGATTTTGTGCGTCAGTTCGGTGACCAGGCCGGCGCGCTGGGGGTCGAGGGCGGCGGTGTGTTCGTCGAGAAGCATGATCTTGGGGCCGGTGAAGCCGGCCATCAGCAGCGACAGTGCCTGCCGCTGGCCGCCGGACAGCAGCCCGACCTTCGCGGTCAGCCGGTCTTCGAGGCCGAGCTCGAGCGACTTGAGTTGCTCGACGAAGAATTCGCGCCGCGCCTTCGACAGGCCGAGGCCCAGGCCGCGCCGCTTTCCGCGGAGGTAGGCCAGGGAGAGGTTTTCCTCGATGGTCAGGCTTGGCGACGTCCCGGCGAGCGGATCCTGAAAGACCCTCCCGATGTATTTGGCGCGCTTGTGATCGGGCATCTTGCCCATGGGCACGCCATCGATGGAGATGTCGCCGGAGTCGATGGGCATGCGGCCCGATACGGCGTTGAGCAGCGTGGACTTGCCGGCGCCGTTGGAGCCGATGACGGTGACGAAGTCGCCCTGCGCCAGGTCCAGCGACACGTCGACGAGGGCCTTGCGCTCGTTGGCGGTGTTGGGGAAAAACGTCTTGGAGACGTTCCGGATGGTCAGCATCACGCCTTCACCTTCCCGTCGGTCGAGCCCGGACCATCGTGGTGGCCGGAGTTGGCGGAGGGTGCCCCGGCGCCCGCGGGAACGGTCGCCGCATCGCCGGCGCCGGTGACGGCCGCCGTGTTCGGGGTGACCGCGCCATCTGCTCCGGCGCCGGCCCCACCACCGTCGCCGGTGCGCCCGCGGTTGGCCCGCGCGCCCGCGATGGCCCCGCCGATCGCCGAGCGCCACTGGGGCACCAGCAGCGCGACGACCACCAGCGCGGCGGTGATGAACTTCATGTCATTCGGGTTCAGCCCCAGCTCCAGCGCCGCGAAGATGATCAGGCGGTAGAGCACCGCGCCGACCACGACGGCCGCCACGGACAGCCACAGGAAACGCTGGCCGAGGATCGCCTGGCCCATGATCACCGACGCCAGGCCGATGAGGATCAGGCCCACGCCCATGGAGTTGTCGGCGAAGCCCTGGTACTGCGCGAACACCGCACCGGCGGCGCCGACCAGGCCGTTGGACAGGGCGAGGGTGATCAGCTTGGTGGTATCCGTCGACACGCCGAACGAGCGGATCATCGGCCCGTTGTCGCCGGTCGCGCGCACCGCGAGACCGAAGTCGGTGTTGAGGAACCACACGATCGCCACCGTGATCAGCGCGACGACGGCGGCGAAAATGCCCACCGACGCCCACGTCCCCATCAGGTCCGCATCGCGCATCGGGGTGAAGATCGTGTCCGTGCGCAACAGCGGCACGTTCGACGACCCCATGATCCGCAGGTTCACCGACCACAGGCCGATCTGCGTCAAGATGCCCGCCAGCAGCCCATCGATGTTGCCCTTGGTGTGGAGCAATCCGGTGATCAGGCCGGCGGCGAATCCCGTCGCAAAGCCCGCCCCGATGGCCAGGAAGGGATTCCACCCGGCCAGGATGGCGACGGCCGCGGTGGCGCCGCCGGTGGTGAAGGAACCGTCGACCGTCAGGTCCGCGAAGTTGAGGATGCGGAACGTGAGGAACACGCCCAGCGCCATCACCCCGTAGATGAGGCCGAATTCGACGGCGGGGATCATACGGTTTCGGCCTCGCTCAGGATCGCTTCGGGGATGGTGACGCCCTGGCGCTTGGCGGCTTCCTCGTTGACCATGTAGGTGAAGTCGTTTGCGGTTTCCACGGCCATGCCGGCCGGGTCCTCGCCGTCGCGGAGGATGCGCAGGGCCATCTCGCCGGTCTGGCGGCCGAGTTCCGTGTAGTCGATGCCGAGCGTGGCCACGGCACCGCCCTCGACGGTGCCGGACTCCGCGGCGATCACCGGGGTCTGAGAGCTCTCCGCGGCCTGGACCAGCGACGCGATGCCGGAGACGACCAGGTTGTCGGTGGGCACGTAGAACGCGTCGACGTCGCCGAGGGCCTGCACGGCCTGCGGGATCTCGGTGACGTTGGTGACGGTCTGCGTCTCGATCTCCAGGTCGCGCGACTCGGCGGCCTTCTTCGCCTCGTCGACCTGCACCTGCGAGTTGACCTCGCCGGAGGCGTAGACGATGCCAACGGTCTTCGCGTCCGGCACGAGCTCCTTGAGCAGGTCGAGCTGCTTGTCCACCGGCGCGACGTCGGACGTGCCGGTGACGTTGCCGCCGGGCGCCTCCATCGAGTCGATGAGCTCCGCGGAGACCGGGTCGGTGACGGCGGTGAACAGCACCGGGGTGTCCTGGATGTTCTGCGCGGTGGCCTGCGCCGCCGGCGTCGCCACCGACAGGACCAGGTCGAGGTCGCTCGACGCGAACTGCTGCGCGATGGTCAGGGCGGTGGACTGCTCGCCGTTGGCGTTCTGCTCGTCGAACTCCACGTCCACGCCGGCGTCGTCGAAGGCTTCCTTGAAGCCCGAGGTGGCGGCGTCGAGAGCCGGGTGCTGGACCAGCTGGTTGATGCCGATCTTGTAGGCCTCGTCGCCGGAGGCGCCGTTGCCGCCGCCGTTGCCGTCGTCGGATGAGCAGCCGGTCAGGGCGAGGGCGCCGGCGGCGAACATCGCGGCGATCTTGGTTGTGCGGGACGTGAACATGGGAGGGCCTCCTGTTGTTCCGGAAGGGACACTAAAAACTTATCCGTCCGGGGGTGCCCGGTGAAGGCTGACGCCGTTTCCCGCTCGTTTTCGCGCCGCGCGGGGGCACCCGCAACGCCCGATTTGTGGGTTTCGGGGGTGGCCGCCGCCCCTGCGGGTCCGCGTTGCTCTCGGTCGGGCCATGCGGGTCCGCGTCGCATGCGGGTCCGCGTTGCTCGCGCCTTTTCGCTTGACGACGGCCAACCTCCCCGAATCTGCCCCTTCCTTCACTCACGGTCCCACCGTGACCGGCCGCGGCTCCCATCCCCCTCGAATGCGGCGTCTTTCTCCTGCCTCACGGCGGCCACTCCCCGGGGCTTTGTGTCATACGGTCAACGCTCCCGAGTAGCACTTCTGACCACCAGGGGTTTTCCTTAGCCCGAAACATGAGCGTTGACCATATGGCACTAACTCCTCCGTCCCACGCCGACTCAGCGGCGGGAAATAGCGGCGACGAGTTCGTCATCGATGGTCGCGGCGGCCGCGGCACGGATGCCGACGACTCCCATCACGACGGCGCTTGCGGCCAGCGCGACGAGAATCTCCCGCCACTGCCCCGTCGCGCCATAGACCGCGCCGACGGCAATCGGCCCGGCACCTGCGACGAGGTACCCGTACGGCTGCACGAAACCGGACAACCGCGCCGTGACCACATGGGAACGGGAACGGGCGGGGATGAGCGCGATGGCGGTCGGGAAGCAGAATCCGCCGATGCCGAGGAAGAAGGACCAGAGGAGGGGGACGGTGGCGTCGTCAAGCAAAATCCCCAGGTACCCGATGGCGGTGGCGAGGGCGAAGACGACGATGAACGGCGTCAGCGAGCGGGCGCGCGCGATCAGCGCCGGCATGGCCAGGCCACCGAGAACGTTGAGGCCGCCGACCAGCGCCAACGCGACCGTGCCCATGGTCGCCGACGCGCCGGAGTCGCGGTAGATCTGCGGCAGCCAGCCCATCTGGACGTACGCGTTCATCGATTGCAGGGCGAAGAACGCGAGGAGGAACAGCGCCGTCGGCGAGCGCCACATGGGGGCGGTGAGCGCGGTGGGTGAGGTCGGCGCGGTGGCGGGGTCGGGGCGGGGTGCGTCGTCGCCGAGCCGGGCCATGACCACCAGCCACACGGCGACCTGCACGGCCGCGGGCACGGCCCAGATGGCCAGGGCCCACTGCCAGGCGGAATCGCCTCGGAAAACCAGCGCGCTGAGCGGGCCGAGGGCACCGGAGAGGCCGAAGAGGGCGCCGTAGGCGGTCATCAGCGCGACGATGTGCCGGCCGCCGTGCCGCTTGATCCACGCCGGCAGCAGCACGTTGGCCACCGCGATGCCCGCCACGACCAGCCCCGTGAGCAGCACGAACACCCAGATCGCGCCGACCCACGGGCGCGCGGCGAGGCCCACCAGGCTCAGGACCGCGCCGAGTGTGACCGTGCGCGTCAGGCCGAGCCGCTTTGCGACGGGCACCGCCACCAGCCCCAGCAGCGCAAACAGGAATCCGGGCATCGCCGTGATCAGCCCCGCGTACCGCGCGCCCGCCCCGAACGCCGTGAGGATCTCCTCCAGCACCGGGCCGACCGACGAAATGCCCGCGCGCAGGTTGATCCCGATTGCGATGACCGCGGCGAACAGCGCGGCGGCCGCCAGCGTGCGCGGTGCGCGGGGCGTGCGGCTGGACGTGGGGCGGGAGGGGTTCGGAGGGGTGGCGGGCATTGGCTCATTAAGCGACGGGGCCGGTGGGGTGTCAACTTCGTTGCTTTGCGACGGGTCGGCGCTCAGCCCGTCCGACGGGGATCGTTCACTTATGGAACACTCGATCACCATGTACATCAACGCCTATTCCACGGTTCGCGACGAGATCCCGGGGCCCTTCGCCCACAACCGCGGCGCCGGTGACCCGGAGATGGCCGAGCACCTGCAGGGTTTCACCGGTTTCGTGTGGGAGCGCGGCGGCCAGGAGATGACGTCGCACATGTTCGGCCTGATCCGCCACATCGGCGAGACGCAGCGGCAGTACGTGTTCGAGCGCGACTCCATCGATGGGCTCGGTGACTGGGCGCGCGACGCCAATGCCGTGTTCCTGCTGCCGGACGGCCGCGTGGTCAATGCCGCCGGCGAGGACATCATCGCCGGTGGCCAGGTGCCCTATCACCCGGCGGCCGCTGAGCGGGCGCAGCGGGTGCGGGCGGGGATCACCAAGGACACCGGGGCGTCCGTGCCGGCGCATTACCCGCCGGTGCGCAGCGAGTTCGAGGCCGCGGTGCGCGCGCCGCGGGAGGTCGCGCAGCGGTTCATGGCGCTGGTGGCGGTCTCCGAGCTGGCCAGTCACCTGCTGGGCGGGCAGCATCCCCCGTTGGAGGGGTTGCGGGCGGTGCTTCCCGACGCTTTTTCGGCGTGGACGCCCCAGGAGGCCCGGTTCGTGGAGCTGCTGGAGAGCGGCGACGTCGATGTGGAGGCGGGGTTTCTGGATGAAGGAGGCGTCGCAAAGCACAACGCGGCCACGCAGGAGGCTGCCGAGTTGGCGTTTCAGCTGCAGTGGTCGGCTGCGGCGGCGGTGCTGCTGTCGCATGTGCTGCAGCTGCAGCGGATTCCGGACGACGAGATCTTGGTGCACCCCGGCCCGACCGTGCAGTGGGTCGCGGAGAACGGGCAGGATGCCGTGTACGCGCACGCCGGCGAGCTGATCGCGCTGCCGGAGCTGTGCGACAAGTACGAATTCGTCCGTTCGCTGCGGTGGATCACCGTCGATGATCGGCTGCATCCGGAGCGCCCGGCGACCCTCGACGAGCCGACCGCCGGCGCGCTGCTCGAGTGGCACCGCGCGCTGTCGTGGCTGTTCACGCCCGGCACCGGCTGGGATGAGGTCGATCTGTCGACGTAGGGGTTTGGGGTCGACGACGTTCGCCTACACCTTCCTTGCCCTTCTCCTTCCCTTGCGCCCTGCACGCGCATGCTCGGTCCGAGCGGAATCACCTCGAAAGTCTCTTGGGCGGGGGCGACTACTCCCCCGTCGTCTCGTCGTACGCGGGCGGCTCGGGCGCCGGAGGAAGCTCCGGGATCGGCTCGGGCGCAGGGGGCGGTTCCGGCGCGGGCTCGGGTGCGGGGGCAGGTGCAGGAGCCGGCGCAGGCGCGGGCGCGGGCGCCGGTGGGTGTCCACCGTTTAGCCCCAAGCGCTTGCTCGGATCGGTGCACCAGCTGGGATCGGGGACGTGCCAGTCGGTCCGCGGGCATCGGTAAGGATTCTCGGCGAGCTGTGCGTCGCGTTTCGCCTCGCAATCCGGGTGCGGGCCATAGTTGCCGTCACTGAACCATCCATTGCCGGTCCACGATCCGCCTGCGTAGATGCACTCCACCAACTGAGCCGTGGGTTCGGCATTGTTCGAGGGCGCGGCCGTCGTGGACGACGTGCTGCTCGTCGAGGAAGACGTGGAGCTGGACGTGCTCGTGGAGCTCGACGCAGTCGAGCTGGTCGGCTCTTCGTCGCGTGACTCATCGGCGCCGCAGCCGACGAGCAACAGTGCGGCGATGGGCAGTGCGGCCATCCGGCCAATTGTTTTCATGGATAAACTATGCCACAGGGTTCGGGATTATGCGGCCGCTGCAGAATCGCAGGCCGAGTCGTCGACAAGCCCATCCGCGACGATGCGGGTCTCACGGTCGACGATGACCTCATCGCCAAGCTGACACTCGGTGCATCGGCGGCGATGAACGGCGAGCCGATCGGCGAGCTCATTGAGCGGATCGCCCGAATGGCCGCGCACCCACGTCAGCTGGATCCCATTGTCGCGAATGATGGCGCGCATCTGATTCAGCTGCGACAGCCGCTTGCCGGTGGCCCAGTACGGCGACCGCTTGCCCGACAGGGCGCCGAGAGCCTGCCGAGAATCGGAGCGGATGACGATCTTCCGATTTGGCTCGCGCGACATGGCGTCATCGATGGCGAACTCGATGGCGAGGAACTCGGCCTCCGCAATCGCATTGACGTCGACCATGCGCGAGGAGTGGCGGCCCTCGGCGCTGATCCAGGCGATGCCGGCAGCGCCATTGCGACCGCGGGACGCGTCGGTGGCGATGCGGAGCGGCTCCCGGTTCCGAACCTCCTCGACCTCGAGGTTTTCAACGCGCTCCACTTCCTTGGCCAGTCCCCTATCGACGGCCTGAAAAACACTGCGGCGCGACGCACCCACCACCCCGAGATGCCCGGAAAACCGCTCCAGCCCGAAGGGCAACGTGCCGACCGCCGCGGCCACCGTCACATCGGGGAAATCCACCACGACCCGGCCGTGCACCGCCTGGACCGCCGCCAGGTGATCGGCCAACTCCGCGGCAACCCGCGCCCGGGCGTCGATGACCCGGCGGCTCAGCGCCGTGTACCGGGCGTTGACGAACTCCTGCCGTTCGCCCTGCGTCGCCCGCGCCGCCACGCGGCCAGGGTGTTCGTAGCGATCGCACTCGATTCGCGTGAGCACCCAATCGGACAGTCCCGGAAAGCTGACCCGGAGCTCGCCGCACACGATGGCGGCGGTGGTGGTCGTCGCCGTATCCACGTGGATGGTCGCGAGCACGGCTTCGGCGCCCGAGGCCGTGGTCGGGCGGGGCGTGGCCGTGTCGTCGACATCGCGAAGGGGAACGAGCTGCGGGTTGATGCGCCGGCGCATCATGGCGGGCGACGGTCCCGGCGAAGCCGTGGCGAACTGGGAGGGCTGCGACACCGGGGCGATTGAGGTGGTCATGGGGATCTCCTTTCGTTGATGCCCGCACCGTATCCAGTCGCCCGGATAGCCTGGCCGGCACGACTCGAACGGGTTGTCGACACCATTGCCGGCCATGTTCACGGTCACCAACAAGTCTCAGCCCTCCCCGTCAATGAGCAGCAGCACACGAACGCCGCCCCGGCCCCGTCACGCCCCTCCGATTCAACGATCAATGCGCGTGACATGGGCATTGATGAGCGCAGCCATCCTCACCCGATCAATTCCACCGTGATCGAGCATCAGCTGATTCCGTCGGAGCAAGCGCCCCGCGAGATCGTGGAGGATACGGGCGGTGTCTTTTCGCATCCCACTGAGAGATTTTTCGCTGAGCCTCCACGATATGCCCGGATGCTCCTGCCGGATTTCCAGCAGCGATTTTAGATCGACGAGATCCTTCGGGCTTCGTCGCTGCTGCCAACTATGCGCCTTGAGCATCACGGCGGCCTCCACGTCCGGGACCATCGTCCGGTATTGAATGACTCCCATGTCGTCGAGGTCGGCGGACACATCGAGGACGACGGGCGGCATCGCCATGACGAGGTGCAGTTCCCGAAGGGTGTCGACCTCCCCAACGCCTTCGACTCTCAACTTTCCCAGTCCGGCGCCGCCATCGGCGCGGGCCAGAAGGAGGTTGATCTCGATCTCCTCATCGACGGATAACTCCTGGTAGAACACGTTACCACCCCGCTTTTTGAAGTTCCGGCGTTGCAGCGCTTCGCTCAACTCTCCAACGACCTGCACGTCATCGACGGCCGCATCGGAGTCGAGGGTGGAACGAATCGAAGCTTCCGGGGTCGGGTAAACGTTCAGCAGTAGTCGCACCATGTGGCCGCCGATGATCCGGTAGTTCTTCCCGGCTCCGGCCGCGTCGGCGACGGCTTTTTGCCCCAGATAACCGAGTGCATCCGCTCTGCTGAAGGCTCGGACATTGAGGCTCACGGGCTCGGGCAGGTTCTCCATGTCCTATTTTCCGATCGATCGAGCCAGTCGAGCGGCAGCTTCCGCGCTATCGGTGTCGCTGCCGTGCAAAACGTCCCAGTAGACGAGCACGTCGTCGGCATTGCGGAATTCATCGCCCAAGTCTCTGAACCCCACGGTATCGGCCACCTTCCACAAGGAAGGGTCCCGGGGAATTCGGGTGATCAGGGTGGCTTCGTCGACCGGAGCCGGCACGAACCCGTCGTCGGCGAGGTCGACTGGGCTCGTGATGTAGATCAGGCCCTTTCCCGGCATCTTCCACGGGGCGATGCGGTCGGCGGCGACGTCACCGCTGATGAGCGGCGCTGCCCCCATAAGGGCCGCGACTTCGGCCGCCTTGTGCGTTTGCTTGACGACGGGGTCGAGGCTGTACCACCCGAATTCGGCTCCCCCGGCACCCCGGTACTCATCGGCCCACGCGTGCAGAAGGCCTACACGGTCGGTGGCGACGACCCCGTTCGGCTCGACTGCGACCCAGTCGCCGTAGTGGCGGGCCGCGATCGAAACCGCTTGCTGGCTCACCCTGAGATCCGCGGCGATATCGTACTGTCGCACCGGCTCGCCTACGAGCAGCAGGTATCGAGCCACCGCCCACCTCTTCCATGCCGGCCGGGCAACAGTCGCCGTCGGTGCGGACATGATCGGCGTCGGCTGGATCGCGTACGTTTCACCGCGCACGATCATCCGGTTCGGTTCCGCGGTGAGGATGTCGATCTCCCCGGTTCGAGCTCGCTGCACGACGGCGTCCGTCGCAGTGTCTCCGATGAACAATCGGCGCGGTCGCTTCTTCTCGTCGCCATCGCGGTGTCTGGTGGTGGCAAAGTTGAGGCGCAGCACGGTTTTGGTCGGCAGTACTTCGAATGACTCGCCCTGTGGCCCGCGAAGACTCCAGGTACGTGCGCTGTGGCCTTCCTCGATCCGAAAACCAAGCTCTCGAAGAACGGTTCCTACATCAATCACCTGATTGCCTCCAACAAGTTTGGTTGCTCCGTGCACGACCTTACTTGTTGGACTTTACTACGTGTACCTGATAATGGGCCTCCTTTGCCTACCGCCCCTCCATGCAACACCATGGCCGCAACGGGGAACCGGCACCGACGCGTAGGTGTCCGCCCGGGACTGGACGACGCCCCACCGCAAAGCCCCGTCAGCCGCGCCGACCCCCGTCGCTCCGGTCCAGCTCGCCCAGCCCGTCCAACTCGTCCATCGCGTACGTGTTGTAACCCTCGTAGTGGTAGCTGGCGTCGATGCCCTTCATGTAGACGTCGCGGTCGTCGATGCGATCCGTGAGCGCGGCGCGCAGCAGCTCGCGGATTTCCACGTCCTTGATGGGGCTGCGTTCCATGGCGAGCAGGTAGTCGCCCTTGTCCACGGCGGCCCAGTCGACGACGACGCCAAGTTCGGCCTTGAAGATCTGGTCGAGCCAGATGCGCGTACTGCGCCCATTGCCCTCCCGGAATGGATGGGCGACGTTCATCTCGACGTACTTGGCCACGATCTCCTCGAAGGTGCCCTGCGGCATGCCGTCGATATGCGCCAGCGCCGCGTCGAGGTACATCACGGGTGCGAAGCGGAAGGACCCCTTTGCGATGTTCTCCGCCCGCACGTCCCCCGCGAACGGGTACACGTCCTGGAAAAGATGCCGATGAATCTGGGACAGGCCGGCGAAGGTGCCCGTCCCGATACCTCCCAGCAGCCGTCGATCCCACAGCTCAAGCGCCCGAATCTTGCTGAGCCGCTCTACCCCGCGAGCCAGCTTCTCCGAGCCGTGGCCCGAAAGGTTGCTCAGGACCACCGGATCACCCCTCATCGCTTTCAGCCGAGTCTAGCGAGGAATGCACCCCGCTGATCCGGCCCTCCGCACTGGTCGGAGGGCCTCGTTTCGGCATTGCTTGACGACGGCCACCGCCCCTTGGTTCACCGGTTCATCGGCCAGATCGGGCACCTGAAGCGACGCCCGCGTAGTCCGGGACCACGACCCTCCGGCTGCCTCCGGCGAAGTTGATCGAGGGCGTCCGGATCGGGGTGCCGTACAGGCTGCTCAACGCATCCTCGGTGAGCTGCGCCGCCGTATCCCCGACGGTGATTTCCTCGCCCATGAGCATCGTCGAATCCGCGGCATGCAGAGCATGCGTCGGGTCATGGGTGGTGAAGATGACGGACATACCCGACGCCGCGAGCTTCGAAATGATCCCAAGCGTCTTCGTCTGGTTCTTCATGTCCAGCGCCGACGTGGGCTCGTCGAGAATGATCGTCTGGGGCTCGCACACCAGCGCCCGGGCAATGAGCACCAACTGCTGCTGGCCGCCCGACAATCCTGTGAACTCCCGGGGCGCCAATTCCTCGATGCCCACCAGCTCCATCGCCGACCACGCCGCGGCCTCATCGGAGGCGTTGGGCGTGGACCACGCCTTCATGCGCTGGGCCCTGCCGAGCAACACGACGTCGAACACCGTGAAGTTGAAGGTGCTGTCGTGGTTCTGCGGCACGAATCCGATGCCGCCGGAAGACTCCACCGCGCCTTCCTTCGGGCGCTGCACTCCGGCCAGGCACGTGAGCAACGTCGTCTTGCCGCGGGCATTGGGCCCGAGAATGGCCATCACCTCGCCGGCGCCGACGCAGACGTCGATGCCGCGAAACAGCCAATCGCCCTTCCGGTGAAAATGCCCCATCCCGCGTGCGTTAAGCAAGGGAACCTCCTCGTCGAGCCTTGTGCAGCAGCAACCCGATGAACACGGGCGCGCCGATCATTGCGGTCAGGATGCCCACGGGAATCTCCGATTCACCCAGGCTGCGCGCGATCGTGTCCACCAGCACCACGTAGGCGCCGCCGGCGAAAAACGACGCGGGCAGCACGACGCGGTTGTCCGGCCCCACGACCAATCGGATGAGGTGCGGCACCACGAGTCCGACCCACCCGACGATGCCTGCGACGGCCACGGTCACGGAGGTCAGCAGTGCGACCGCGACGATCAGCACGAAGCGCAGCCGCCCGGGGTCGATGCCGAGGGCGCGGGCATCCTCGTCGCCCATCGCCAGCACGTTGATCCGCCACCGCAGCGCCATGACCACGGTGAAGCCGATCGCCACCGGCACCAGTGCGATGAGAACCTTGTGCCACGTCGCCGCGGTGAACGACCCCATGAGCCAGAAGGTGATGGCCGGCAGGGTCTCGTAGGTATCCGCCAAGTAGGTGATCAACGAGACCAGCGCGTTGAAGAATGCGGCCACCACGATGCCACCGAGCACGATGGTGAGGATCGGATTCGAGGTCCGGATCCGCCCCATCAGCATGACGATCACCGCCGCCACCAGCCCCGACAGGAACGACCCGGTGATCAGGACGGTGGAGCTGGCGCCGACCATGATGGCCAGCACGCCGCCGAACGCGGCACCCGAGGACACGCCGATGACGT
Organism: Corynebacterium sp. NPDC060344; assembly: GCF_042725215.1. Lineage (NCBI taxonomy): Bacteria > Bacillati > Actinomycetota > Actinomycetes > Mycobacteriales > Corynebacteriaceae > Corynebacterium > Corynebacterium sp. NPDC060344. Next base: position 628,712 of record NZ_JBHXCS010000001.1, read on the forward strand.
CGGGCGACACCAGCGGGTTGCGGAACAGCGCCTGCAGCGCGGCACCGGACACGGCCAGCGCGCCACCGACCAGGACGGCAAGGATCGCCCGCGGAGCCCGGATGAGCGTGACCGCTGACCGCTCCCCCATGGTCCAGTCCGCGGATCCGGCCAGACCGTCGGCGCCGACGTAGACCATCAGGTCGTGCCACAGGATCCGCGCCACGGTCAGCGGCGGGATGGACAGCTTGCCGTATCCCACGGCGACGACGGTGATCACCACCATGGCGGCGATGAGGCCGGCGACCACGAAGGAGTTCACCACCCGCCGCCGATTGACGTCGGCACGGCTGTCGGGGCCAACCCGACCGTCCCGGCCGCCCCGACCACCCCGGCCGTCCGCACCACCGCCGCCTTCCACACCGCCGCCGCCAATCCCGCCGGCCCGGACCGCCCGGCCGACGCCCGCTTCCTTCAATCCCACGTTCGTCACGGACATCCCCCCGCTACTTCGACACGGCGTCGTAGTTGGCCGATCCTGCGTTGAGGTCGGTGCGGAGGATGTGGGCGATGTCGTCGTCGGAAAGCTCGTAGTTGTACAGGAACTTCGTCTGCTCGCGGGTCAGCTCCGGCAGGTCGACGTCGAACTCGCCCGGGTGAGCCAGGGCCGCGACCCAGTTCCAGAACAGCGGCGACTCGGCGCAGGGCACCTGCCAGCGGTAGACGCCCAGCGGAGCGCGGTACACGCGCTTGTCCTTGACGGCGGACAGGCCCTGGAAGCGGGGATCGTTGTAGACGTCCTCGGGGGTCGCGGCGTCGAACGCGGACAGGAAGATGATTTCCGGGTCCCATTCGATGATCTGCTCGGCGTCGACGACGCCATCGGTGACCTGCGAATCCTTGGCCACGTTGGTCACGCCGGTGAGGTCGTAGACGTGCTGGGCGTAGTCGTCGCCGTTGCTCACGGACAGTTTCTCGGAGGAGTACGACAGGCTCAGGGCGCGCGGCGCGGGGCCGTCGATGGTGGCGACCTTGTCGGAGATCTTCTTCGCCTCGGCGTCCATGTTGCCGATGATCTCGCCGGCGCGATCCTCCTTGCCCAGCATCTGGCCGAACATGGTGATCCACTTCTCCAGGTCGGCCTGGGTGCCGTACTTCAGGCCGAGCATGGGGATGCCGGCCTGCTCGATGGGCGCGATCTTGTCCTCGCCGTAGGTCCCCCACTGGATCATGACGTCGGGGTTGAGGCCGAGGATCTTCTCCATGTCGGGCGTGAAGTCGCGGGTGGACACGACCTCGGTTTTGGTCGACTCCGGGAAGATCTTGCCGATGATCCCTTCCTGGTTCGCCTTCAGCGTCGATTCGTTGATGCCGGAGATCTTGTCCCATGAGCCGTCGACGGCCGCGATGATCGCGGGCGAGGGGATGACGGCCGTGGCGATGCGCTCCACGGGCTGCGGGACGGTGACGTCCTTGCCCCGCTGGTCGTGGATGGTAACGGTATTGCTTGACGACGCCTCGTCCCCGGCGCCGGCACCTCCGGCACAGCCGGCGGTGAACAGGGCGCATGCCGCAACCGTGGCGGCGGCGATCTTCTTGCCGCGCGCGGTCATGATGTCGTTGATTCGCATGTGTGGTGTCTCGTCTTTCGTGGGGCGCGCTCAGTCGCGCAGCCAGGTGATCATTCGGTACAGGAGCGCGGAGGCGCCGGGCATGAAGCCGGAGCCGTGGTGGTAGGCGCAGTCCATGGTGGAGACGACGACCTCGCCGGGGAAGGTGGCGTCGTCGTGGTACAGCAGCACGTTCGGGTGGCCGGGAATGGCCAGGTAGTCGCCGCCCCACGGGTCGGTGCCGGGGCCGGTGGTGGTGTCGGTGACCGGCAGTTCCTCGAGGACCACGAGCGGGGTCGCGCCCGCCGGCGGTGCGAGGACGCCGTGGTAGTGCCAGTGAACGGAGAAGTCGTTGAGGTAGTTCCACATGAAGTGGTCGCGGTTCACCGACCGGCGGCCGACGTCTTCGCCGGTGCGCCAGGCCCAGAAGTTGGTGCCGCGGCCAGTGCCGTCGGTTCCGGGCAGCCACTGCCACGGGGCGTTTTCGCCGTCGACGTAGAGCTTCGTGCCGGGACGGTGGGCGAAATCGACGATGAGCGGGGCGATCCGCTCGAGCACATCCGGGTGCTGGCGGGCGGCGAGGAAGACGGCGTCACAGTCGGCGAGGTCCTCGGCGGTCAGCTCGGGGGCGTAGAGCTCGACGAGGTCCTGGGCTTTGACCGCGGGATCGTTGAGCGTGGCCAGATGGAAGAAGGCGCCGGAATGGACGAAGGCGACCTTCTTGGGTCGGCGGAGGGGTGCGGTGGTGGCCTCGACTTTGTCGGCCGCGCCAATACTGGCGGCGGTAGCGGAGGCAGGCGTGTGCTGGTTCATCGCTTCTCCCTTGTCGTCATGCCAAGGTGCTCGAGGATCTGGGTCTTCAGGTTGCCGGTGCCGAACGACGACAGGTCGTTGCCGGCGTGCACGATGACCTCGCCCTCGCCCAGCGGATAGGACACGTCGACGGGCAGCGCGTTCGGCCCGATGCCTGTGATCACGGTCGCGCCGTCGGGGAGATTCGCGAGGTAGTTGCGGGCGTAGAAGCCGGCGACGCCGATTGACGTGAGCTCTTCGAAGGTGTGGTCGCCGGGCACTCCGGTGCGCAGGAGCACGTCGCGGCGGTCGATGCCGTTCCAAATCGGGTGCTCGTCGACGGCGCTCAGCCACACGTCGCCGAGGCCATGGAATTCCATCTTTCGGATCGACGGCAGGCCGTCGATGAACTGGCGCAGCGGGTGCCCGCTGGTCAGGAGCCGGCCGCCCGCGCGCACCCAGTTGGAGATGGCGTCACGGCGGCGTTCGAGGAAGACCTGGTCGCAACCACCGGAGATGATCATTCCGGAGTAGTAACCCAGATCGATGTCGTCGAACGAGTAGATGTCCGTTTCGTGGACCGTGATGCCGGCCGGGCCGGCGATCTCGCGGGTTTCCCCGCCCATGGTCAGTGTCAGGATGCGGGTCATGGGCGCTCACCGCCAAGGCCGCCTCGGCGGCCACGTTGCTGTTTCTTCACACATACAAGACTAAGGCACACCTTGCCCAGAACCTAGTGGGTAGGCTTGCCTTACCCCCGTAAATATGGCTGATCGCCCTAACTGATTATCTGGCCCGGCGGCCTGGCGGCCCGGCCCGGCGGCCCTGATCGACCGCAGGATCCGAAGACTACGCAAGAGCCCTACCCAAAATCCGCCTTCCTGATCAACCCATGCACGCCGACGGTCCGGTCGACGACCTGCGACAGGGCGAAGTCGGCGGCGGCCGACAGGTAGGCGTAGGCGATGGCGCGCTCCATGCCAAGGTCATGCTCAAGGAAGTTCAGCGCATTGACCACGGCGCGACGCATCGCGACGTTGAGGTCGCCGGACACTCCCCCGCCGGCGAGCCCGTCGGGGTCCGACAGGCCAATGGGAATCCAGTGTTCCTCCGTCTCGGCCCAGGGGTAGTCGAATGCGACGGATGGCGCATCGCCGGACCCGCGCTTGCACACGGTCAGCCGGAACGTGGAGCGCAGCGATCCTTCCATCGCGGTCAGCGCGACTTCACCATCGCCCATGGCCATGTGGGGGTCGCCGGCGTAAAACAGGGCCCCTTCGGCGCGGACTGGCAGGTAGAACGCCGATCCGGTACCCAGATGATGGATGTCGATGTTGCCGCCACCCAGCGTCGGCGGCACGGAGTTGAGCCTCGGGTCGGTCGGTGACGCACCGTCTGAAAACGCCACGCCCATCATCCCGGCAAACGGCCGCAGTGGGAATCGTGCCTCGACGGGTCCGCTGGCCATGACGCCGCGGCCGTCCTCGACTGGCGTGAACACGGAGACATTGCCGATATCCATGGGATCGTCGGAATCGGGCTTGACGACGTCCAGTGGAGGCATCACCTCGTCCGCAACAATGCCATCGGGGGCGCCGCCTTCTGAGGTTGCCGCTAGCGATCCTTTGCCGTGACGAGAGGAGACGACGCCGTACGGAACGCGCAGTTCATTGGCGATCGGCTCAATTTTCAACACGTCACCGGGCATGGCTCCTTCGACGAAAACGGGGCCGGTGACCACGTGAGGGCCGTCAGTGGCGAAGTTCCGTTCGGTGCGCGAGTATTCGGCGGCAATGTCGATAGCGTCCTGAAGCACGCTCGGCTTTTCAACGCCTTTGTCGCCGAAGTAGACGACCGGGTCGCGCCCCTGGTCTTCCATGATTCCTTCATGGCTGACCAGGTCCATCGTCACTGTTTCACCGGATTTCATGCGAAGCACCGGTTCGTCGTGGACGGAGGGCACATAACCCCAGAGGATCGAGTCGGGAGTCGACTCGACGTAGTGATTGCCGGGGATGCCACCGACGCCCGGTTGCAGAATCTCCCCACCAAATCCCGGTGCCGATCCTGCTCCCCTGCTTTCGGTCGGCGCGGCTGCGGCATGGTCACCGCTGCAGCCGGCGACGGTGGCGCCGACCCCCAATGCACTCGTCGCCATCGCGGCCTTCAGGAAGCCCCGGCGCCCCAGCCCCCTCTCCAGCACACCGGCCATCGTCCGACCATCACGGATGTGACGGCCGGCCAAGTTCTCTCCATTGTCACTGATTGCACTGGTGATGCCGTTGCCAATACCCACGTGTCCGCTGCCCTTCGCCGAGTTCGAAACCGACGGGGTTCTCCCCATCGCCGAAATCCAGACTCCACCGCAGGCATACCCATCCGATGGCCAGTTCGTTACATCCATGTTCATTCGGAAGCCGTGCTGTTTCGGTGAGGTTGCCGCGCGTACGGCATCGCCAACGAGCGCGACCATGGATAGCGTCAGAACAGTATCCCCGGCGGCGGGGGCCTACGTAGCCGTGGGGTGAATCCCTTTTCCACGGCCTCCACCCCGAGTTTCTTGGCCTCGTTACGGATGTACTCGGCCCACCTGCCTCGGTCACCTTTCGGCTCATACCAGACGTCCATATCGCTGTGTTCCAGATACACGTAGACCTCCCCGTTCACGGAGTTTGCCTCGAACCGTTTGGCGGCGGCTTCGTTCATGGTGGCTTTTCCGTCGTGCCACCCGTAGACCAACGGGCCGATGTGAATTTCCCAGTCGCCAAACTTCATGGCGTCTTTCCCCCGGTCTCGACTCATGACAACTCCTTGAACAGTGCAAACGTGAACGCGACGAGCGCTCGGTTTCCGCTGCGCTCCCTACCGACAAGCATGCCGCAAGGGAGCGGCCCGAACACCCATTCCCCCTCGCCCCCTCCCCCATCCGCGACTCGGGCAATAATTGCTGCCATGAACGAATGCGGAATCCTCGCCGAGGACTATGTGTGCGGCCCGACCGGCATTGTCGGGACGCAGGATGATTTGGATGGGCGGCTGACCAAGGATGCACGCGCCCGGCTGGAGGCGGCGATCGCAGAGATCGTCGCCGTCGAGGCACCGATCGAGCTTGATGTGTTGACTCGCAAGATCGGCAAGCGTTTCGGCTATCAGCGGGTTGCGCGCCGATGGAAGAAGAAGATCGCGTACCGCATTCCGGGTGGAGTGCTTGTCGACGAAGGACCGCGCTCCTTCGTCTGGCCCGAAGGCTCCTCGCCGGCGACGTGGCGCGGGTACCGCGCATCCGAAGGCGCCCGCACCATCGCGGAGATTCCGACGACCGAGCTGGCCAATGCCATAGTCGCGGCCGTCGGCGATGCGCCGGAGGGCCTCGACCACGAGGGCGCTTACCGCGGCGCCATGGCACTGTTCGGCCTCTCTCGCCTGACCTCGCTTGCTGCTGAGTACCTCGAGGAAGCCCTCGCGCTCGCCATCATCCGCGGCGATCTCTTGGACGAGGGCACGAGGGTCACCCTGGCCCCTGTCGAATCCGCTGAAGTTCCTGCCGAAACCTCGACCGAAACCGAACTTGCGGCAGAGATCGCTGCGGAAGAGGCGACCGCGACTGCGGCCACCGCGTCGATCACCAACGATGCCGAAATGGAGTTGGTGTCCACGATTCCAGTCGCCCATGAGGAACCCCCGATTCGCACCGAGTCTGGCATCGTGTTTAAGCGGTGGCGCCTTGATCCGGGCATGCGGATCTCCTCGTTGATCAACAACTGCCGACGTGGCATCTATGTTCTCGAATTCACGGACGGCTCACGCTACGTGGGGTTGAGCGAAAACGTAATCACACGGTTCTCCACTCACGTTCACGGTTCCGCTCACCACGAGGGGTGGAACGACGTTGCTCGGTTCAGATTCCGGGAGATGCCCGAGGGCGACTTGCGAGAGGCCGAGAAGCTCGAGATTCGACGTCAGCAGTCGCGCGGTGTGACACTGCGCAACAAGGACCTCAACATTGGCCATTCGCAACCGTCCCCGTTTGATCTCGTCGTTTCGGTGGAGGATCAAGAACACTGGGCCACCGGACACGCTCGGTACGGGCTTGCTGATGTATCTGAGCGACTGCGCGAGGAAGCTTCGGACCGAAGCCAAATCTCCTCTCATGTGCCAAAGACGATCCCCCAGGAGATCTATGAGGGGGTTCTCAGCGACATCGAGTTTTGCCTCAGCGAACTCATTCCAGAGGCCCTTGAGCTGGAAGAGCGGTACTGGGCAGTGTCCGATTGGCCAGGCACTGGTTCCGGTCGCCTGGCCTGCCTGAATGTTGGCCAGTTGGAACTAGCCTACTTCCCTCGCCACAAGCAGACGTTCATCCTCGGCGACGATCGCGAAAAAATCTTCACGTGCAACCTCAATCTGCACGTCAGCATGTTCAGGGACTTTGACCATGATCACGCGTACAAGAAGAGCTTGATTCCGCGCCACGTTGGGCTCTCCCGCTACTCACTGACCAAGACCGGTCACGTCGAGGTTCCCGTCGGACAACTGAGGCAGTTCTTCGAGGACGTTCCAGAGCTTCTTCCCCACGCTCGCCGGTTGGTTATTGAGCTCATGCGCCAAAAGGACGTGTCGATGTTCCGTCGTCATCACAGCCGCGCGCTGGCCCGCGAAGTCTTCGAGTACAACCAGGCTCGGCTGGCGTCGTCGTAGCTTCACTCGCCGAGTGTCCCTCGGCGACACCTGCCCGCCATCCCCGAACACCGCTCAGTGGCCCGATAGGCTGAAGCATCAAACATTGCGGCAATCCGGCCACCGCCGGACGCCCGCGAATTGACCAAATAGGAGAACTTCGTGGCCCCGACCCAGGCGCAGCTCGACCACGCCCGCAAGACCACCTACACCGCCGTGTGGGACACCGCCGACAAGTACCTGCGCAGCGTGGTCGAGCCCGAGGAGTACGGCGACTTCATCATCCCCTTCGTCGTCCTCCGCCGCCTCGAATGCCTCCTGGCCGACTCGAAGGCCGAGGTGTTGGAGTTCATCAAGACCAACACCAAGGGCGGCACCATAGAGGTTGCCCCGGCAATCATGGACCTGCGAATCCGCACCTCGTTCGGGCTGCACTTCTACAACACGTCCCCGCTGGACCTGGGCACAATCGGCGGCACCGACGACTCGGTGGCCGAATCCCTCAATGCGTACGTCGCCGCGTTCTCCTCGTCGATCTCCGACATCTGGGGCTCGTTCAAGTTCGCCGACAAGATCGCCACGCTGGCCCGCGCTGGCCGCCTCTACGGCGTGGTCAATCACTTCGCGGGCATCGACCTGCACCCCGACACGATGCCCGACACCGCCATGGGCGACCTGTTCGAGGATGTCATGTACCGCGCGTTCAACACCAAAGGCAAGGGCGCGGGTGCGTTCTACACCCCGCGCGACGCCATCGAGCTCATGGTGAGCATCCTGCTGTCCTCCGACGATGAGGGACTGCAGGGCGCGGCGCCCTCACGCTCGATCTACGACCCGGCCGCCGGCACCGGCGGCATGCTGCTGGTCGCACAGCGCGCACTGAAAGAGCTCAATGCGAACATGCAGGTCTCCCTGCACGGTCAGGAGCTAATGGACTTCTCCTACGGCATAGGCAAGGCCGACCTGCTCATTCAGGGCGGAAGGCCCGATTCCATCCGCCACGGCAATACGCTTTCCAACGACAAGTACGCCGGTCAGACCTTCGACTACATCATCACCAACCCGCCCTACGGCTCCGACTGGTCGGCCGACTACGCCTCGGTAGTCGAGGAGGCGGGAATCGAGGGATCGCGGTTCTCCCACGGATTGCCCGCCAAGTCGGACGGCCAGATGCTGTTCCTGTCCCATGTCGCCCACAAGCTCACCCCGGCCCACGGCGAGACCGGCGGCGGGCGCGCGGGCGTGGTGATGAACGGCTCACCGCTGTTCACCGGCGCGCCCGGATCGGGCCCTGATTCCATCCGCCGTTGGTTGCTCACCGAAGATCTCGTCGACGCGATCATCGCGTTGCCGACCGATATGTTCTACGGCACCGGAATCGCCACCTACATCTGGATTCTGGACACGAACAAGGAACCGCGCCGCCGCGGCAAGATTCAGCTCATCGACGCCACCGCCAAGTTCGGCATGATGAAAAAAGGCATGGGGATGAAGCGCCGGGAAATGACCCCGGAAAAGCGCCTCGACATCACCCGCGCCTACGCGGCTTTCGAGGATTCGGACATCTCCCGCATCCTCACCCCCGACTACCTGGGCTTCCGCGACGTGCCGGTCTACCGCCAACGCCGCCTGGTCGCCCGCGTCACCCACGAGGCTATTGCGGCCGCGATGGCGCACCGCTCGGCCACCCCGGACCACGAGGCCGTGATCCGAGCGGTGGACGGCACCGAGTACAACGACCTGCCGAGCACGCTCAAGTTCGAGGCGACAAAGGCCAAGGTCAAGATGCCGGCGGGCCTGGTCGACACCATCATGGAGGCCGTGGGCGTCGATGACCCCGACGCCGCGCCGTCGATTGACCGCAAGGGCAACCCGGTGGTCGTCCCCGGCTCCGACATGGTCGAGCGCATCCCGCTGACCGAGGATGTCGACGAGCACATGGCCCGCGAGGTGCTGCCGTTCGCGCCGGAGGCGATCTGGGACCGCGACAAGGAGCGCATCGGCTACGAGATTCCGTTCACCCGCATCTTTTACGTGCCCGAGCCGGTGCGGTCGTTGGAGGAGATCGACGCCGACGTGGCAAAGGCCATGGACGAGCTCGCCGCGATGTTCAAGGAGGTGCGGGAATGAAGACTGCCAAACTTGGATACCTGGTCCGTTTCCGAAATGGACAAGACGCAAAGTCGGTCGAATCCCCGGATGGCGAATACCCGATAATTGGTTCAGGCGGTGAGTTTTCCCGCGCCAATTCGTTCCTGCACGATGGTGAGTCATTACTCTTCGGAAGGAAGGGCACCATCGACCGTCCACTCCATGTCAACGGCAAGTTCTGGACGGTCGACACCATGTACTTCACGGAAATCGGGCCGGAGGTATCAGGGCGCTATCTCTATTACTGGGCTACGACGATTCCTTTTGACAAGATTTCGACACAAACAGCGCTGCCTAGCATGACCTCGTTCAAATTGTCTCAGCTCGAGGTTCCACTTCCCGACCTCCGCACGCAGCGCCGCCTCGCCGACTACTTGGACCGCGAGACCGCGCAGATTGACGCGATGGCCGGGGCGCTCGATGGGCTCGTGGCGCGACTTGAGGAGCGGCGACACGCGACCCTAGTGGACTCCATTACCCGGAGCGGTGAACTCTTAGGGGGTGTGGCGACGAGGAGCGACTATTGGCCCCCTATCCAGAAAGAGTGGCATGTTGTCCGCCTAGGTAACCTCGGAAGCGTCCAGAGCGGAATTGCACTCGGCTCGAAGAAGTATAGCGAAGGGAAGGAGTATCCCTACCTTCGCGTCGCGAACGTTCAGGACGGCTCCCTCGACTTGAGCAATGTGAAGACCCTTCGCATCCCTGAAAGTGTCGCCATCAAATACAAAGTGCCCGAGAACTCGGTCCTAATGACCGAAGGTGGCGACCGAGATAAGCTTGGCCGCGGCACTATATGGCGAAACGAAATCTCGGACTGCCTACACCAAAACCATATTTTTGCATTTAGGTGCGGCAACAGAATCACTCCTGAGTACCTCTCGTTCGTCCTAGAATCTCAACCCGCTCGAATGTACTTCGACTTGACTGCTTCACAATCAACTAACCTCGCGACAACTAGTTCCTTTAAGGTCAAGTCGTTTCCCCTTCCCCTCCCTCCGCTCGACGAACAGCGCCGCATCGTCGATCACCTCGACGCCGAGACGGTAAAGATTGACGCGATGATCGCCAAGGCCGGCGAACTTCGCTCCCTGCTCGACGAGCGTCGCAGCGCGCTCATCACCGCCGTCGTCACCGGTCAGCACCCCGTACCGAAGGAGCCGTAACCCATGCCTGCCGGAGACTTTGCCACGTACGCGACCGTGGGATTTACCGCCCTAAGCGCATTCGCTACGGTTGCCACCGCAGTGGCAGCGTGGTGCGCGCTGAGGACGGCAAAGGATCAGTTGGCCGACGCGAAGGAAACTCGAGTTTCAACAAACAGGGCATACATGATCGCCCATTATAAGCAGCCGAACAAAGAATACGCGCCATTGTCCGTTGAAATAGTCAATACCGGAAGAACCCCGGCGCATGACGTATCTTTCCAGTTTTCGCCCGAACTGCCCTCACCTACTCCGGCCGAAGTCAATGCGTTGTGTAAAGACACCATCACCTACCACGGCACGACGACTATCGACCGCGTCAATCGGTTTATGCTGGGTCGTACATTTGCGACATGGGCACCTGGACATTCGGTGCCCTACGCCCTCTGGACTCCCTACATAAACTCGGAGGAAGCAGGCGCGTCTGCCGAGGGGATTCCCGCAGATCAGACGCTCATTATTCGATACTCTGACGGCGACGGAAACAAATACGAGGACGAGTATGTACTCGACGCTCTCGCGTGGTTCGCCGACGCCATCGAATACAACGAGCTCGAAAAGATTCGTACGGTTCTTGAGAAGATCGCCAACAGCTAGGACAGCCACACCATGACCACCGCCGCCGCCAAGACCCTAGAAGAAGGCTTCGAGGACGCCATCTGCCGCCAGCTCGCCGAGCGGGGCTGGCTCTACGACCGCGAGGCCGGCTCCACCGGCTTCGACCCGCACCTGGCACTGCACACCGCCGACGCCCTCTGGTGGCTGCGCACCCGATACCCCGACGAGTACGCCAAGGCCGTCCCCGAGCACCTCTCCGGCGCAGAACGCACCCTGGCCAAAGATTCCCTCATCGACGGACTGGTGCGGTCGCTGAATCGCAAGCCCACCGCCGACCGGACCAAGGGCGGCTCCCGCGGCGGGCTCATGGGCACCCTGCGCAACGGGTTCTCCCACAAGTCGATGGCCGTGGGCACCTCGGCCACCTTCGGCGGCATGGTCACCTTCCCACCGGCCAACCCGGTGGTCGACACCGTCGCCAAGCACGCGGAAAACAACCGCCTGCGCGTGCTGCGGCAGGTCCGGTTCGACACCACGACCAACCAGACCATCGACATCGTGCTCCTGGTCAACGGCGTGCCCGTGGTGACGATGGAGCTGAAAACGGACAACACCCAGACCATCGACGACGCCGAGACCCAGTACAAGGTCGACCGCGCCCCGTCGCGCAGCCGCACGCTGCTGGCTCCCGGCCGCTGCCTGGTCCACTTCGCCGTATCCAACGCTGAGGTCCGCATGACCACGAAGCTGGACGGCAAGAACACCCGGTTCCTGCCCTTTAACCAGGGCGACGACGGCCACGCCGGCAACCCGCCGTGCGCCGACGGATCGGAGACCTCCTACCTGTGGCGCGAGGTGCTGGAACGAGACCAGTTCCTACGTATCCTGCAATCCTTCGCCGTCTGGAAGCCCGGCTCGGGCCGCGGGAAAAAGGCCAATCCCGGCACGCTGATCTTTCCGCGCTACCACCAGATGCGCGCCGTCGAAGCCGTCACCGCCGACATCGCCGACAATGGCTCCGGGAGCCGCTACCTGATCCAGCACTCGGCCGGTTCCGGCAAGACCATGACGATTTCCTGGTTGGCCCACCGGCTGGTGCGCCACTACACGGGGACGGACAAGACCTTCGACTCGGTCATCGTGATCTCCGACCGCACCGTCCTCGACCGCAACCTGCGCGAAGACATCGACATGCTGCCGGCCTCCAAGGGCCTGTTCGTCCCCGTGGGCACCACCGGCGGCGCCAAGTCGCCGGTGCTGGCCAAGGCGCTGGCCGATGGCGGGCACATCATCACCTGCACCCTGCAGACCTTTCCCGAGGTCATCCGCCGCATCGGCGGCGACGACAAGCTCGCAGCCCGCAGGTGGTGTGTCATCGCCGATGAGGCACACTCCTCCCAGACCGGCAGCTCGGCCGCCGCCCTGCGACGCCTGCTGGCCATGTCGGTGCCCTCCGGCGAGGACGACGAGGGCATCGACGCCGATGACCTGCTCGCCGCCACCGACGCCGCGGTGTCCACGGCCGCGAATATCACCTTCGTCGCGTTCACCGCCACGCCAAAGGCCAAGACGGTGCGACTGTTCGGCACCAAGGTCGACGGCGAGAACCGCTGGGTGCCCTTCGACGAGTACACGATGGCCCAGGCCATCGAGGAGGGCTTCATCCTCGACGTACTGACTAACTACTCCACCTACGACATGTTCATCAAGGTCAAGGACGCCATGGGCCGCGAGGACATGGTCGACAAGGGCGACGTAGTCGGCGAGATCGTCCGCTACGCCCGCGCGCACGAGACCTCGATTGCCCAAAAGGTCGCTGTAGTCGTCGAGCACTTCCGCGCCAACGTCGCACACCTGCTCGGCGGGCAGGCACGCGCAATGGTCGTGACGTCGTCACGCATCGAGGCGTACCGCTGGGCGGTGGAAATGGCGAAGTACATCGAGCACAAGGGCTGGGCCGACGAACTGCAGGCGCTCGTCGCCTTCTCCGGCTCCCTGTCTGTACCCGGCGTCGGCGAGGTCACCGAAGTCTCCATGAATGGACTGTCCGACGTGGAGACGGCGTTCAAGGACAGCGACACCGACTATCGGGTGCTCATCGTCGCCTCAAAGTTCCAGACCGGATTCGACGAGCCGCGGCTGTGCGCGATGTACGTCGACAAGGTGCTCTCCGGTGTCGCCGCCGTGCAGACCCTGTCCCGACTCAATCGCATCTACCCCGGCAAGCCCGCGCCGATGGTCGTCGACTTCGTCAACAACCCCACCGGCATCCTCGAGTCGTTCAAGACCTACTACCAGTCCGCCGAACTGGCCGGGGAAGTCGACCCCAACGCGCTGTTTGACCTGGCCGATTCCCTCGACGGGGCGGGGTTCTATGACGAGGACGACCTCGAGGCGGTCGCCGCGGCGTACACCGCCGACGATGACGCCATCGACCACGAGGCGTTCCGCGCGTTGATCGCCCCCATCGTCGCCGAATGGTCGTCCCAGATGCGCCAGGCGCGCATCGACGGTGACGCGGACGCGGTCGGCGCGTTGCTCGACTTCCGCGCCGAGCTGCGCACCTACGTCAAGACCTGGGAGTTCCTGTCGCAGATCGTCGACTTCGGTGACACCAAGCTGCACAAGCGCGCGATTCTGGCGACGTACCTCATGCGCAACCTGCATGTCGAGGGCAAGGCCATCGTCGACATCGGCGGCGTCGACGTCATCGGCGTGGCGGCCAGCCCCGCCGAGGTTCAGACCAACCTCGGGCTGACCGAGGGGCAGGGCGAGCTCGACGTGCCGACGTTTACCGGCGCGTCCGCGGGCGAGGGGACGGCCACGACCGCGGCGTTCAACCAGGCCGTCGACGAGGCCAACGACATTCTCACCCGCGCCGGCATTCACGTCTCGGATGCGGCGACCCGCGGATTCGTTTATCGGGTGTGGGGCTCCATTGCGCCCAACGCATCTGTCGGTGCGCTTGCAGCCGAGAACACGCCCGAGCAGATTGCCGCGGCCCCGGGATTCACCGAGGCCGTCGAGGAGGCCATCGTCACGGTGATGGAGGAGGACCGATCAATTGAGGAATTCTTCCTATTGAACCACGGTTCGATGGGACAGCTGAGAGGAGCATTAGCCCACCTGGCCTACAAAGCTGCTCGAGACACAACCAAAACGCCTTCAACCTACCCCTAAGCGCTTCCCCCGAGAGAAATCAACGAATAATTTGCACCGCGCACTAAGGCAGGAATTGAAGTCCAGATTTTAACGCTTTCATCGACGGGATCATCACACCAGGAAGGGGCAGGGCCGCCAAAAACAGAATACGGAAGTCAATCAAGTTGATAATCTAAAGCGTCAAAATCATTACCAAAGGAAGAATTGAAAACATTGACAGCCAAAATTCGCCGCAAATGCTTCATATCATACCACCACGAAGACACGAATGAAGTGCAGGACTTTATTCAACGATTTGACCACTCACGCGATGCACTTATCGCACGCGGTATCGGGGCCGGAATGCCCGGCGATATTATCAACAGCAACGACCCGGATTATATCAAACGACGCATTCGGGAAAACTACCTCCGCGATACTACGGTGACAATAGTACTGATCGGGAAAAACACTTGGAAACGGCGATTTGTCGACTGGGAAATCGCGGCCTCACTCCGCCAGACGGCAACCGCAACACCCAACGGACTGGTCGGCATCACCCTCCCCTCCGCTTCAGCACTTCCTCGCATAATCATTCCCCCGCGCCTAGGTGACAACGTTTCCGGCAGAAACGGGTACGCGATTTGGTGGGAACACCCTAGAGACGACGTGAGTCTAGTCAATATGATTGAAGAGGCCTACTACGCACGCACCGCCAAGTCTATACTACGCAATAACCGTCGGCCACTACAGAAGCGGAATGCATCATGAAGCCTACCTTCGAACTCAAAGACTCCGACATGCCCGACATTTGGAGAATTGCCGACGACGCATCAGGTAAGGGGCAGCGCCTAACACTACAACTAACTTTGCTTAAAGCAGCTGGCGGGGTTCTAGCCGCCTTCGGCGGCGCGATTACTCTCGAAGGATTCTCATTTCCGCTCGGAGCTTGGCTCATCTTTATAGGCTTCTTCGCAGCACTCGTGGGGGAGATAGTAATCTGGACCACTCACCCCGAGGAAAAGTGGTATGAAGGTCGGGCAGTGGCCGAGTCAGTCAAAACCCTCGCGTGGCGATACGCGATCAAGGCCGATCCATTTGGCCCGGAGACTGGTGACAAGAAGGCAACCGATGATCTTCGCGAAAGAATTTCATCAATCACCAAAGAAGTGCCGAAACAGATTGAGTTCCACGGAAATAATCCGATAACAACGCCGGCTATGACACAGCTACGCAATCAATCTTTTGACGTAAGAAAGGCTGCTTACATTCAAGGGCGGACAAGAGACCAGCAGGAATGGTACACCAAGAAAGCGAAATTCAACCGAAAACGCTCCAATCTCTTTGTCGCCATGTTGATCCTGGCAGAAATAATTGCGGTGACGCTCGCGGTCGGCAGGCTTTCGGGAAACTGGTCCTTCGATTTTGCCGGATTCCTTGGCGCCCTGATAGTAGCAGGGACCGCCTGGGTAGCCATTAAGCAATACAGACCACTTGGGACTGCCTATTCCGTCGCCGCCAGGGAACTGATAATACAGGCAGATAAACTCAGTACCGTTCAGGAGTCCGACTGGCCACGCTATGTAGCCGATGCAGAGGAAGCGATTAGTCGCGAACACACAACTTGGCTTGCATCACGCACGGGACATATTCAAAATGACTATCTGACGTAACTGGCCCGAAACTCGAACGTGAACGTTGACCACTTCACCGAACCGGCCTGCCAATCGATATTATCGCAGTATAGGTAGCACAGGTCGGTCAGCAATAGATTGCCAGCCCCTCAAATGAAAGATGCGTTCACCGAACCAGAAAGATCAATAACAAAACCGTTCGATATGCCAAGCTCGCCGTTTGAATCTAGTTCTTGATTGTTTTACGGACCGTTTTTCGCGATGTCTGTCTCCATTTTGAATCTCTGCTTCCTGAAGCTGTACGCACATTTTTCGAGCACCGGAACTCACACGCTAGATGTACAAGAACGTCCAGCTCGATTAGAAGAGTCGCTGCCGGTTGACGGCCGATCAAGCCTATTTTCCGCCTTAAGCGGTATATCTTCAGCAGATTTCGACTACTGCCGACAGTCGCATCACCACATCCGGTGATAGTGACGGTCATCCAAACAAGGGAAAGGCCGTCCCTGTGATGGCCTTGGGATACCGCACTCAAAGACACCAGAAACGACCTTTCATGACACAGGCTAACGCATCACTGACCCCCACCGGGGGACTCCGCCTGGCCAAGCCCATCATCAACGACGGATGGAGCTGCGCCCGCGCCGCCGGACGTTTCTAGGTCCCGCCGCTACCATGACGGACTGCCCAAAACTGACCGGACCAGCAAGCCGGCCAGCAGCCCGGACCAAACGCCACGGCGCTCCGAACTCCGCATCATCGAACTGCGCCACATCCGACGCTTAGGTCCCGGCCCGCTTCGCCTATCACGTGGGTATGGCCCCCTCCACGGTCCATCGCGTACTGCGCCGCTACCGTGTGCCGGCACCAGCCTGCTTCGACCACGCCACCGGGCTACCAGTGCGCCGGGCACCGCCCAACTCCTACGTCTACGACGCCCCCGGTGCCATGGTCCCTATAGACGTCAAGATTCTCAACAGTCTCCCCGATAGCAGTGGGCGGCGCAAACCGGGTCGCTGCAGCGAAAAGTCCAAGGGCCACTCCGGCTTCAGCAATGGCTGCCTGCACCGCGCAGTCGACGATTGCGCGCGGTTGGCGTACTTGGCGATCCTCGACAACGAGAATAGGGACACTGTGGTGGGGTTTTAGAACCGCGCCCGCGACTTCTTCGCGGTCAAGTCCAGGGAAGTGGTGTACGTACCTTTCGAATAAGCCGGACTATCTACCGGCATCCGGGTCCTGCCCGAGCAGGGCAATAATCCCCGATCACGCCAGAGCCCCCACACCCATGGCCGCGGTGCCGTCGGCGTCTATGACGCCGGCGGCCATGGCCTCGGCAGTCTGGCCCAACGCAGTCAACGACATGTAGCGCTTCTGCTGGATCCAGTCGTCGTGCTGCTCGGCCAACACGGCCCCGACCAACCGGATCACCGATTGGCGGTTGGGGAAGATCCCCACCACGTCAGTACGCCGGCGAATCTCCCGGTTGAGCCGCTCGGTGGGATTGTTCGACCACACCTTCGCCCACACCGCCTTGGGCGCTGCGGTAAACGCCAACAGTTCATCAAGGTGGTCTTCCAGGTAGTCGGCCACATGGGGGAATTTCTGGCGGCAGAAGTCGACTACCTCACGGGCCTGGGCCCACACGGTGGCGGCATCAGCTTGCTGGAACACCGTCTGAAACATCGCCGACAACGTCGGCCACTGCGTCTTGGACACCATGCCGGAGAGGTTCTTGGAAAAATGCGTGCGACA